>JBLHOW010000179.1:0-3031 GCA_047623705.1 Crocinitomix sp. | reverse complement strand
TATCAAATATTACCGGAACTCAGGACCGATAATATTTTGCGTTATCCCTTGCCGGGCGCGTTAAGATAGCTTAGGGTTGAGCATGGGGAGATTAATAGTGTAGGGAAAAGGGCTTTTTCGTACTTAGAAGAAATCACTTCATTTCATAGCAGCAACTAGCATTCTTTTGTCATTTTTGGCAGGAGGGTGCCCGTTGTGGGAATGGCAAATGTGTCTGCGGGTACATATCCAACTTGATAATTCAAAAATCCCCTAAATAGGGTACTTACAAATCAACAGTTACCAGCTAGCCTCACAAAAATGAAGGTAATCTTTTTTGATAGCGAAAATGAGTTTAGCAGCTCATTTAATCAGCTATTATTAACTCATTTGGGTAACTTTCATTTTTTTCTAAATTTGAGTAAATGAACCAGATAAAGATTGTCTTGGAATAGAAAGGTATTAGGCATATTTGGCTATCTGAAAAGCTGGGGAAAAGTTACAATATGGTGAATTCATATGTGCAAAATAGGACTCAACCGAGTTTGGAAGTTTTGAATACGGTCGCTGATTAAAGCATAATAGCATATACATTTTACTAGATTTTAATTAAGATTATACAATTGAAATTAACCATATGAATACCATTATTCGATGAAAAATATTGAAGTTGTAGCAGCTATATTATGCTTTGGAGATGAAATACTTTGTGTGCAAAGACCAGAGAGTAAATTTCCTTATATCAATAAAAAATTTGAGTTTCCGGGTGGTAAAATCGAAGTGGGAGAATCCAAAAGAGAAGCTTTAAAGCGGGAGCTAATAGAAGAACTAAATATTACTCCTAAAATAGAGGGGCAATACCTTACTGTAAACCATTCATACCCTGATTTTAATTTAACAATGCATAGTTTTATTTGTATTGTTAAATCAAAGAAAGTTACATTGAATGAACATATTTCTTCACAATGGTTGACAAGAAAGGATTTAAGCCACCTTGATTGGGCTGCTGCAGACATCCCAATCGTGACAAAATTGGTATCAAATGCGCATTGAAGACTTTCAAAAAAGTTTACAAACTGGTTTCGTTGACAGAGGTATAAATTCTGACGTACTATATCAACCTGAACTGTTGATAAACCAAAAAGAACCTAAAAAGAAGGTTCTTACAACAATTATTCAAGAACTGAATAATTGTGATAGTTTTCTCATTTCTGTGGCATTTGTAACCACAAGTGGTGTTGCAACTTTAATAAACACTTTCAAATCACTCCAGGAAAAAGGAATCAAAGGGAAACTATTGGTTTCGCAATATTTAAATTTTACTCAACCGGAGGCGTTAAGGCGGTTATCTTTTTTCAAAAATATAGAATTAAAAATAGCCACAAAAGGAAGCTCTCATTCAAAAGGTTACATTTTTAAAACGGCTACACATCACAATTTAATAATTGGAAGCAGCAACCTAACAGCCAGTGCTTTGGCTACTAACAAGGAATGGAATTTAAAGGTGTCTGCGTTGAACGAAAGCAGTATAGTTGAAAATACAATTAATGAGTTTTATGCAGATTTTGAAAACGGAACTCGTGTAACATCCGAGTATATAAAAGAGTATGAAGAAATCTATAACAAACAAAGTTTAGCCGTTGGTGAGAAAGTAGAGAACAGTGTACTGCTTGATAAAGAGATACTTCCAAACTCTATGCAAAAAGAGGCTTTGGAAAACATTAGTAATCTAAGAAAGGAAAACAAAAATAAGGCCTTGCTGATTTCTGCTACCGGTACAGGAAAAACGTTTTTGTCTGCATTTGATGCAAAAGCATTCAATTCAAAGAAATTATTATTTATAGTTCATCGTTTAAATATTGCATTGAAAGCGATGGAGAGTTTTCAAAGTATTTTTGGTGATGAAAAGACAATGGGTGTTTACTCGGGAAATATACGTGAAACAACATGTGACTTTGTCTTTTCCACAATTCAAACAATCTCGAAACAAACCCACTTAGATCAATTTGAAAAAGACCATTTTGATTACATCATAATAGATGAGTCACATAGGTCAGGAGCAGAATCTTATCAAAGATTGATCGATTATTTCAGACCTCTATTTCTATTGGGAATGACTGCAACCCCTGAAAGAACAGATGGAAATGATATTTTCAGTTTGTTCGACCACAATATCGCTTATGAAATCAGGTTAAACCGAGCAATGGAAGAAGATATGCTTAGTCAGTTTCATTATTATGGTGTAACAGACCTAAGTGTAAATAACGAAGTACTTGAAAATTCTTCTGATTTCAATCTACTTACCTCTGATGAGAGAATAGATAAGATAATTACTAATGCAAAGTTTTATGGGAGTGACAATGGTATTGTAAGAGGTCTTATTTTTTGTTCTAGGAATGATGAAGCTAAAGAGCTATCTCAAAAGTTAAATCAAAACGGCTATAAAACAGTTTCTCTATCTGGTGAGAACTCTGAATACGAAAGAACTAACGCCATCAATCGGCTTGAATCTGACAGTATATCCCAAAAACTAGATTACATTATTACAGTTGATATATTCAATGAGGGTGTAGATATTCCCATGGTGAATCAAATTTTGATGATTAGGCCAACAAATTCTGCTATAGTATTTATTCAACAGCTAGGAAGAGGTCTTAGAAAGGCAGAAGGAAAAAGGTACTTAACCGTCATTGACTTTATTGGAAATTACAACAATAACTACCTTATCCCTATTGCCTTGTACGGTGATACCTCGTACAACAAGGATTCACTGCGCAGATTATTATCAGAAGGTAGCAGAATGATTCCTGGCGCATCAACTATCAATTTTGATGAAATAACGAAAGAAAAAATATTCAATTCAATAGACTCGGCTAACATGCGTTTATTGACTGATTTAAAAAGGGATTATAATCTTCTAAAGTACAAGATTGGCCGAATACCAATGATGATCGATTTTAAAATCCATGGAGAGCGTGACCCTTATTTATTTATTGAACATTCCAAGTCATACTTTAATTTCATACATAAGGTAGATAAAAATTTTGTTCCT
>JBLHOW010000178.1:0-3158 GCA_047623705.1 Crocinitomix sp. | reverse complement strand
ATGACAATGTCATGTCATGATACCTTTTTGCTTCGTAATCAGAGTTTATAGATTTTAACGCATTGTCTAATAATTCAGTAAAATACTCAATGCTTTTGGGTTCGGTTTTAAATTCAATCATCCATTCATGACCACCACTTTTGTCATCAACCATAAAAATAGGGGCAACCGTATAATCAGTAATTGTTGCATTTGTTTTTTCGCAAGCCACTTTTAATGCTTCCTCTGCATTTTCAATAATTAGTTCTTCTCCAAATACATTGATAAAATGTTTCGTCCTACCCGTAATTTTTATGCGATATGGATCTGTAGAAGTGAACTTCACAGTGTCTCCAATTAAATAACGCCATAAACCACCGTTTGTGGTAATTATAACTGCATAATTGACGTCTTTTTTAACCTGAGATATCGGAATGGCTTTTGAGTTTTCACCGTCATAAGTAGTCATCGGAATGAATTCATAGAAAATTCCATAATCTAACATCAATAATAGTTCATCAGAATCATTTCTATCTTGTATTCCAAAGAACCCTTCTGATGCATTATAGGTTTCGTAGTATTTAAAATCCTCTTTCGGAATCAATTTTTTGTATTGCTCTCTGTATGGATTGAAGTTTACACCTCCATGAAAGTAGACCTCTAAATTTGGCCAAACTTCTAAGATATTGTCTTTTCCTGTTTTTTCTAATACACGATTTAACAAGACCAACATCCAACTTGGCACACCAACTAAGCTTGTGATATTTTCAGTAACCGTTTCATCAATAATAGCTTCCATCTTGGTTTCCCATTCGCTCATTGATGCAATTTCTATACTTGGTGCAGAACTAAAATCTGCCCAGAATGGAAGGTTTTCTGTGATGATTGCAGAAAGATCGCCGAAGTGAGAATTATTGTCCTGATAAATAGCTGTACTCCCTCCTAATTTCAAGCCTTTTCCAGTAAACAACTGTGTATTTTCATTATTGTTTATATAGAGGCAAAGCATGTCTTTTCCTGCTTTCATATGGCAATATTCTAGGGCTTCATCACTAACAGGAATAAATTTACTTTTTGCATTTGTGGTTCCGCTAGATTTGGCAAACCATTTTATAGAAGTAGGCCAAAATAGATTTTGTTCTCCTTTTCTACAGCGTTCAATTAAAGGCTCAATACTTTCGTATTTCTGAATGGGTACAACATTGGTGAAATCAGTGTAATCTCGTATGGAAGAAAAATGATGTTCTTTACCAAACTCTGTGTTTTTTGCAGTGTTCAATAATTTAAACAGTAATTCCTCTTGAACATCTAATGGGTATTTTAAAAACAACTCAATCTGATGTTTCCGTTTCTTTAAAAACCACGATATAATTGAATTTACAAAAGGGTACGACATTGGCTTGTTGCTTCTTTAAATTATGATTGTAAAATTCTTAAAACTTGCATATTTATAGTAAGTTTGTTTGTTGAGCATTCACAACGAGTTAAAAATACTAAATTATTTTTTATGAAATATCAAGGAGTCTTAAAAAAAATGTCCACAGAAAATTTAGAGACCATTCAATACTATCTAGATATGGGGTCTGATTTCTTAAATATGAACCAGTTATTGGGCAAAACATTAGAAATGACTTTTGATAAATATGAGTGTTTAAGCTGTCATTTAAACAAAGAAATTTATCGTCAAGGGTTTTGTAAAAGTTGCTTTTTTGAAACCCCAAATGCTGGTGATTGGATTATGAGACCCGAATTGAGTACAGCACATTTAGGAATTGAAGATCGTGATTTGGAATACGAAATGAAGGCGCAATTACAACCTCATATTGTGTATTTGGCAAATTCTAGTAATGTAAAAGTTGGTGTAACGAAGAGGCAACAAATCCCAACACGTTGGATTGATCAAGGTGCGCATGAAGCAATTGAGATTGTTGAGGTTCCGAATAGATATTTAGCAGGAATTACAGAAGTTGCATTAAAAGCACATGTTGCTGATAAAACCAACTGGCGTAAAATGCTGAAGAATGATATTGAAGATGTGAGTTTAAAAGAATGGCAAGAACGGTTAAAAGAGTTTATTCCAGAAGAAGCAAAGCCCTATCTCATTGAAAATAATTCTGAAACGCACTTAAATTTCCCTGTCAATAAATATCCAGAGAAACCTAAAAGTTTGAATTTGGTAAAAGAGCAAACCTATACAGGTACGCTAGCAGGTATAAAAGGGCAATATTTAATTTTTGAAGACCAAACCGTTTTTAACGTAAGAAGCAATGAAGGTTTGGTGGTGACAATTAATACACTGTAAAATGAAAAACAACATCCTAAAAGTAGCTTTAGCACAAATTTCACCAGTTTGGTTAAACAAAGAAAAGACACTAGAAAAAATTGAGAAATATATAGTTGATGCTGCCAGTGAAAAATGTGAATTGATTGTTTTTGGAGAAGCATTACTACCTGGTTATCCATTTTGGGTTGCACTTACAAATGGCGCAGAATGGGACTCTAAGGTTCAAAAAGAAATGCATGCACATTATGTTCGTAATTCTGTTACCATAGAAAAAGGCGAATTAGATGCTGTTTGTGCTTTGGCAAAAGAACACAATATTGCTATTTATTTAGGAATTATGGAACGTGCTGCTAATCGTGGTGGACATAGCATTTATGCTTCATTGGTATATATAAATCAAGAAGGAGACATAAAATCTGTGCATCGCAAGCTTCAGCCAACATATGATGAGCGCTTAACCTGGGCGCCAGGAGATGGAAATGGATTGCAAGTGCATCCATTAAAAGAATTTACTGTTGGAGGATTGAATTGCTGGGAAAATTGGATGCCTTTACCAAGAACAGCATTGTATGGTTTAGGAGAGAATTTACACATTGCAGTTTGGCCAGGAAGCGATCATAATACCAAAGATATTACCCGTTTTATAGCAAGAGAATCTCGTTCTTTTGTGATTTCTGTTTCTAGTTTAATGACAAAATCAGATTTCCCTTCGGATACACTTCATTTAGAAAAAATTTTAGAAAATGCTCCTGAAGTTTTAGCAAATGGAGGTTCTTGTATTGCTTCGCCAAATGGAGAATGGTTAATTGAACCAGTTTTACACAAAGAAGGTTTGATAATTGAAACCTTAGATTTTAATAGAGTACTAGAAGAACGTCAAAATTTTGATTGCGTT
>JBLHOW010000177.1:0-3189 GCA_047623705.1 Crocinitomix sp. | reverse complement strand
ATTTGTGGTCCTAAATCCTCATTGGCATATTTGGTATAAGCCGGAGCGCTTGCCATCATATTTGAAATGATCAGTCCTTTTAGGTTCTCCTGATATTTTAAGGCGTATTCCATAGCCAAAATTCCACCCCAAGATTGACCGAGCAGGTAAAAATTGTCTTTATTAAGGTTCAAGGCTTTTCGGACTTGTTCTACTTCTTCCACAAAATGTTCGGTAGTCCAGAGCGTAGAATCATTAGGTTTGTCGCTGTAATAGGAATCGAGTTGGTCGTAATAAATGTATTCGATTTCTTCGTTTGGCAAGTAACCATCAAAGTTTCCAAATTCCTCGTGAGTTCCACCAGGACCACCGTGAAGCAGTAATACACGCATTTTGGGATTATTACCCATACGTTTTGTATAAACATTAAAAGTGCCTTTTGGCGTTTCGATAGGAATCATTTTAATCCCACCAGTAATTTGGTCATCGCTATTGGAATAATCAAAATAACTGCTTTTTTCGATATTCGAAGTCTGCTTTTTCTCATTATTCGAACACCCTTGGAAAATAAAAAAGGCAAAAGCAATAAATATTAAATTTTTCATGTTTTATAGTTTTAAGTCAGTTTTTGTTTGGTAATGAACCACAACGTTAAGTATAAGAAACGTAGGGCAGGTGATAAGCACCTTCGTTTTGGTTTATTACTTAGCTAAATATAGATATTTTGTTTTTATCTTTTCTACTATAAACGCCAAATTTTATATTTAGCGGACTTTGTTAATAAGCACGAACCTTTCGGCAAGCCCAAACCTAACTATGTTTTTATATACAATGTTAGCAAACGTTTTTATTAGTTTATTCTTTAATTAATTTACGTATATATTTATTTCCATTATCATTTATACATTCAACAAAATAAATACCACTTGGCTGATTAAGTTTCATCTGAATTCGGTCAGAGTTTTCAAGTATTCTAGTTTGCATTAATTGGCCCAAAGAAGAATAGATATTAATTTTTAACTTTTTTTGATTGCTATTGAATAAAATTTCAAAGTTATCGTTAGTTGGGTTTGGGTAAATCTTAATCTCATTACTAAATGATTTAGGCGTGATACCTAGCGTAGAAACCTCCGAAGAAACAAAAAACATACTGAAACCAGTAATACTTGCAAAATCTAGATAATTATTCCCTGGAATTGTACTCGCAGCGTTTGCAAATGCGTTGTTCTGCACCCAAGCACCTGTAGCATTTGATCCTCTTTTATGAAACCTGTATTGTCCCAGTGAAACATTTGTAATTCCTCCATCCTGATATCTAAAATGGAATGTACCATCTAGACCAGCATTTGTTGGGCCATAATTATTTACAATCCAATGATCTAACCTTTTCTCGGTCAAAGCGCCTACTGGAACACCTCCAACTGGCAATTGATTTATATACGTTACCACAATTTCGCCACCTGGAGTAACCGATGCAAAATTAAGCTGGGCACTATGATCAGCATATAAAGACGGGCTTATATAATTAGTAGCAGTAGCGACTGCGCTATGTATTGTAGCGACACCGTGCCCAACAGATGCTTGAGAAGGTGCAACTATTGGCGCTCCCATTAGCGTTCCATCATTTCCGCTTCCACTATAATCAGTAGCTGTTACGCCTGAACCAGAATTAAACTTCCAGTAACCATCAAGATCATCCATACAAGCTCCGGAAAGTGTTAAGTGGCGATTGGCTCTTATCTCAGTTTGTGTTCTTTGATCATCCCAAACGCGAACTTCTTCCAAACTTCCGTCCCAATATTCTCCAGCTCCTGAAATAGTTCCATCGTATGCTCCAATAGTAGCAGACTCAGTATTTGCAACTGTACCTGCGACATTTGCAACTGTTCCGCCCCCATCCATACCAGCGTAAGCAACACCATCAATATAAAAAGTGAATCCAGTCACTGTGTTTGATCCATCATAAGAAACTGCGACATGATGCCATAAACCGTCTTTTACATTAGGAGTACCAGTAGGTACAGAGAACATAAAGTCGAAGAGTGAACCTCCCGCCATGTAAAACGCCAATGAAGATGATGATATCTGGAATCCCCATCCAGTTGCTGCAAATAAATCTCCTTCATATTTAGAAATTATTTGCATCGCAGTGGAGCCTGAAGACGAGTTAATCCATGCTTCAACCGTAAAGTCATCTGTTTTTCCAAAATTCAATTCCGCCACATTACCGATACTCACGTAATCGGCGGCGCCGTCAAAAGTCAACATATTCCCACGGAATAACGAAGCACCGTCTGTTACATCTGTTGCATCACAAATACCATCACAATCCGAATCTGCTCCGTCATTTGCAGGGTCTGAATCAGAAAGTGCACCGAAACCATCATTTGTTACTGAACAATCGTCACAGCCATCTGCATCTGAATCTCCACAAATATTAAAGTCGGTATCATCAGGATCAGAACCATCTGCTATACCATCATTATCATCATCGGGATCGCATGGATCGAAACTTCCGTCACTATCCGTATCTACTCCTGTAATATCCGCATCTACTGTAAATGTATAAGGGCTTTCATCCGTATCATCACTAGAGACAGAAACTGTAGCATTTTGAGAAATAGCATCACCGCAATTCGCTGTAAATCTAACTTGGAATGTTGACGATCCACCAGCGGCAATTGGACTTGAAGGTTGCGATAAAATTGTAAACCCAGGATCTCCTGAAATCGTAACGAAGTTGGGACCACCGCTTAAGGTTAAATCTGACGCTCCTTCGTTTTGAATGGTAAATGTATTTGTTGCGCTTGCCGTTATAGAGACAGTACCAAAATCAGTATCATCTCCTAAAATTGGAGTAACATCGCCATCTGGAATTGAAGTTGAATTACCTTCAATGTCAATTTCTCCAGTTTGGGCATTTATTGTTTGGATTTCAAAGAGAAAAATGAATAATAGGCATGAAAATAGAGAGATTTTTTCCATAAAGTTGTATTGGTTTTTATTTTTTAATGTTTGCTAACGTTGTTGTATATGGTTTGTTGCGTGTTTCAAGCAACTAATTTAGTAAATAATTACCGACGAAGAAAGTCCGCGAGGACTTTCGTAAGTGAACAAAAAGCCAGCAATAAATTATATACGGTGTTGCCCACAGTTATTTATTTGAATAGTTCTGTACTATCTCTTCTTGCTAACCATAATGTATGCTCT
>JBLHOW010000176.1:0-3262 GCA_047623705.1 Crocinitomix sp. | reverse complement strand
TGTTGGAAGAGGCCAGCCGTTTAGGTGGTATTGGCACTTGCGGAAGAGAATTTTGTCATTCTACTTGGTTAACAGATTTTAATACTAGGTCTACATTATACCGAAGAAATAAAGGTAAGCAATGGACTGAATTCAAATGTTGCTTAATAGAAGATCGAGGAAATAAAAAATTTCCTTTGAAGGTCAATAATCTTAACAGCATTAAAACGCTAAAAGGGATTGCCCGTCTACAAGAAACAGATACTGATAAACAAATGCTGTGGTATAGTTACCCCAATGAAGCCGATTTATTACCAATAAAAATCGAAAGGGTAAAAGAAATTCAAACACTAATTTGGGAAGGCACGATTCTGAAAGATTTAAAGGAAGAATTAGAAGTCATAACGGAGAAAACAGATATTGATAACGTCTTTGGATATGTAAATGTAGTGGGTCAAGATAGTCTAACAAGATTCGATAAAGAGCGAAAGAATAAAGACAAAAAGGGAAATAATGACAATGATAAAAAACATAGTAAGGGCAAACGTATTTGATGTTCATGAAATTCGAAAAGACTTCCCCATCCTTTCTCGGACGGTAAATGACAAGCCATTGATCTATTTCGATAACGGTGCAACTACTCAGAAGCCGAAACAAGTGATTGATGCCATTGTAAAATGTTACACCACTCAGAATGCCAACATTCACCGTGGAGTTCACCGCATGAGTCAGGATGTAACCGATGCATACGAAAATGCTCGTTTAACGGTTCAAAAACATATAGGTGCTAAACAAGATCACGAAATTATTTTTACTAAAGGAACTACCGAAAGTATCAACTTTATAGCTACTGCATTTGGGAAAAAGTATGTAAATGCTGGTGACGAGATTATCGTGAGTGAGATGGAGCATCACAGTAATATTCTTCCGTGGCAGCAGTTATGCGAAGAGAAAAATGCCGTACTGAAAGTTATTCCAATGACCGACATTGGGGAATTGCGGATGGACGAATATAAAAAACTACTTTCTAAAAAAACAAAGCTGATTGCTATTGCTCACGTGTCAAACACGCTTGGCACGGTAAATCCCGTAAAAGAAATGATTGCTATCGCTCACTCGAAAAATATTCCTGTACTTATAGATGGTGCCCAATCAATCCCTCATATAAAAGTGGATGTCCAAGATTTAGATGCAGATTTTTATTGCTTTAGCGGTCACAAAGTCTATGCTCCTGCAGGAGTAGGTATTCTTTACGGAAAAGAAGAATGGCTTAAAAAACTTCCTAACTATCAAGTGGGAGGTGGAACCATTAAAACAGTTTCATTCAATAAATCAGAATACGCAGAATCTCCTCTCCGATTTGAGGCAGGTACTCCGAATATTGAAGGGGGCATTGGCCTGGCAGCGGCACTTGATTATATCAACACACTCGGTCTTGAAAACATTGCTGTTTATGAACACGAACTATTGGAGTATGCTACAGAAAAACTTTCTGCCATTGATACTTTACGGATTATCGGCACAGCAAAAGAAAAAGCAAGTGTAATTTCTTTTGTGGTGGAAGGCATCCATCCACTCGATATTGGAATACTACTTGATGCACAGGGAATAGCAGTGCGAACAGGACATCACTGTACACAACCAATAATGGCACATTATCAAATAGCAGGGACTGTACGTGCAAGTTTTTCATTTTATAATACAAAGGTAGAAATAGATGTATTGGCAAACGCGATTGTTAAATCAATTAAACGGATAAATCAAAAATGATAGAGATGAAAACAATAGAAAATACAGAGCAGGAACTCGTGGAAGAATTTGCAGAGTTTGAGGACTTGTTTGACAAATTTGGATACCTAATTGATTTAGGGCAAAATTTAAAAACATTAGATGAAGCACTGAAAACGGATAACTGTATGATAAAAGGATGCCAGGCGCATGTGTGGCTATATAGTGAATTAAAAGAGGGAAAAATTATTTTTCTGGCAGATGCGAATGCAGATTATGCGAAAGGACTTGTTGCTATGATGATTCGTGTACTTTCGGAACATACACCTGATGAAATTATTAATGCACCACTTAATTTTATTGAAAGGATAGGATTTAAAAGTATGCTTTCGATGAAACGTGCCGGAGGATTGGAGAGTATGATAAAGCAAATGAAACTTGATGCGATGGTCTACAAAGCAAAGGCTTAAACTAAGTTAATGCAACAGAACCCATTGGATCCTTACATCATAATAATTAAGAGCTAAGGCGTCTTACAACGGTAGCCCTTAGGAACCTTATGTCGAACATTATTTAAACATATTTATCTCGTAATCACTGTGTTATATTTTTAGGAGTGCGAATTTAACTGGTTCGACTAACGAAATGAAGATACAAAAAAGATTGTCTTTGAAAGCTTGATTGACTGAAAAATTAGTGAGAAACGAACCATCGAAATTCGTATCATACAACAATTAAACCGGCGTATACATTAGACATTCATAAACAGTGGTTGCCACGTATGGTTGAAGTTAATTGCTAACCAAAATAACAGATATTACCGCAAAACAAACATGTAATTTGAAACTCAGAAACAGCTGATATACCTATGCTGTCATTGGTTTACCTATATTTACTACCGAGAATGTTTGTGTGTGCTACTTTCCAATACAGAAAGTAATATTACCTGATTACTTGGGCTTTATATTTTCAAGGTACAAATGAGGTACATGCCACTTCATTTAGCATTATAGATTAGTGAGAGGTGGTTAAATTAAATCCATGTTACAAACAACTAAATAATCGCTGTGGATTCTGGTACATAAAATTCAAATTAATCCCTATTAATTACTCAAGAATCATCAAATTATAAAAATAAAAGGCACAAGGTCAGCAGTTTTTTTTTCTAATTTTCCCAAATTTCTAGAGAAAAGTTCAAATCTACATTAAACGCAACAAAACCAATATCAGGCATTGTAAACATATCAAGCTATATTTGGTTCATACACAAAACTTTATAAGTACATATATTATTTGGCAGCAAGCCAAAACAAAGCGTTCATCACTATGAATATAAATACAGCATTACGACAAGTTGAACTTTTTAAAAATAATCATATATGAAAAGTAGCACATACTATTCAATTTTGTTTACCCAATTGCTAATTGTATCATCTTGCACAACAAAAACAAACTCAAATAATAAAATAAGTGCAAAGCAGAAGGATAATTTTGAAGTGTTGCTTCATAGTGATACTCTTCATATCAGCTCAAATTCATCGCAGCATTATAATTT
>JBLHOW010000175.1:0-3288 GCA_047623705.1 Crocinitomix sp. | reverse complement strand
AAACCAGGACAAAAGATACTATTGATTTTTTCATTAAATTTTTTATTGTGATTGAGAATTCAAATGTATTAAAAAACAAGTTGGGTATAACTATTAAAAAACAATTATACCCTACCCATAAAATTGCGATTCCAATTTATAGAATTAGCATTAGGTGCTACTTTAGTTCATTAATTCGAAAGCTATTGCGGTTCCTCCTCCTGGCGCCAAATTCAGAGTGATTTTTGATTTACTTGTCACCTCTATAGTTCTTATTCTATAAGCGATAGGGTTTGTTTTCCAATCCGCGTCTTTTGCGTCTTCATAGATAGTGGCTTTATATTTTTTACCAATGGTTAGAAAGCTTAAGCCTAGCTGAGTTTTTCTTGCATTTTCATCTGTGATGGCGCCAAGAAACCAAGATTCTTTTCCTTTGGCTTTTCTAGCTATCGTTAAATAATCGCCAGGTTCTGCTTCCAGATAGATACTTTCATCCCAGTCTACAGCTACATCTTTTATAAACTGAAAAGCATCAGGATATTTTTCATAATTTTCAGGCAAATCGGCTGCCATTTGAATTGGTGAATACATAGTTACATACAATGCTAATTGTTTTGCTAATGTTGTATGTACTTGCTCCGTCTTGTTTTTATCGTAATAGCTCATTTTAATTTCAAAAATACCAGGTGTATAATCCATAGGCCCTCCTAAAAGTCTTGTAAAAGGTAAAATCGTTTCGTGCATAGGCGGGTTTCCAACACTCCACGCGTTGAATTCATTTCCCCTAGCAGATTCGGCAGCGACATAATTTGGATAGGTCCTACTGTAACCTGTTGGATGTGATGACTCGTGAGAATTTACCATTAATTTATAATCGGCAGCACGTCTGGCAACAAAATTGAAGTGATTCACCATGGTTTGGCCGTCGTGAAATTCTCCACGTGGAATAATTTTACCAACATAACCTGTTTTGGTAGCTGGATAACCGTATTTAACCATGTTTTCAAAATTACGATCCAAATGACGCTCAAAATTGGCAACAGAACCTGAGGTTTCATTATGCATAATCATTTTCACGTTTTTGGATTTGGCATAAGCCGAAATAGCAGCAATATCAAAATCGGGATAAGGTGTTGTAAAATCAAAAACCTCCTCTTTCCAGTTTCCATTCCAATCTTCCCAACCAACATTCCAGCCTTCGACCAAAACGCCATCAAAACCATTTTTGGCAGCAAAATCAATGTATCTTTTTGTGTTTTCAGTAGTAGCTCCGTGTTTCCCTGAGGCTTTAGGAGCATCAGCAAAATTAGTTGCATTTTGAGATCCTGCATAATCCCATGTCGATTTACCTACATGCATCTCCCACCAAATACCTACATATTTCATAGATTTAATCCAAGATGTGTCTTCAAGTTTGGAAGGTTCGTTTAAGTTTAAAATCATTTTTGAACTTACAATATCTCTAGCATCGTCACTGACCATAATAGTTCTCCAAGGCGATGCGCAGGGTGTTTGCAAATAGGCTTTATCTCCAATTGCATTGGGCACCAATTCTGAAGTCACTTTATACGTATTTACATCAACATTTAAATGCATTACAGGATAATTAACAACTGCAGCTTCAAAAATATTGAGATACAATCCCGCTGGAGATTTCATCATTAATGGTGTTTGTACCATATATTTACCTGGAATTGATTTCACTCCAATTCCATTATTTATGTTGATCTTGGTATTGTCTATTTCAGATAATTTTGCTTCGTTATATTCGTACTCATTACTATCGAAATCACCCGGAATCCAAAAAACCTTATGGTTATCTGATAAATTAAATTGTGTAAGCTCATCAGAAATAATAAAATAATTCAATTCTTTTTGCCTTGGAAAATCGTACCGAAAAGCTACACCTTCATCAAAAACTCTAAAAATGATATTCATTTTTACATTCGTTTCTTTTTGAATAAGTGCTACTGTAAGTTCGTTGTACTGATTTACGATATTCGCTTGTTCCCCTAAAACAGGTTGCCAGGTCTCATTGAACGTTGATTTCTTTGATGTAACTATTTCAAAATTGGTGCCCAAAGCTTGTTTTTCTTTCAACTTTATTCCAAGAGCGCTTTCTTTAATGACAGCCTTATCTTTATAATTTACAGAATAGATAGGTTGTCCATTTTCTGCTAATTTAAAATTTAATGTTATTTTATTTGAAGGAGACTGTATACTTTGTGCCTGCGATATATTTATAAAAAAAATAAGAAAAAGAGAAAATAAAGATTTCATTTTGATTGGTTTTATAGAGTTTACGAATATAACTAAAATCTTAAATTCAGATCGTCTCAGCTACGTAAATTATACTTTTTTATAAAAAAAACCTCCGCTTTAAGTATCGAAGAGCAATCACAATAAATCAACATTATTTAATCAACTCAAAACTGACTTCCTCATCTACACTAGAATCATTTCCAACAAAAACTCGAAATAAACCTGTTTTCAGCTAACTCCTTTGTAGTACGAATTATTCAATATAAAGTATAAAAAAAGATTCTCTGTCGAGAAGCTCTATGTCACAAAGCTATTTTATTTATCACGATAAAAGTTCATAAACCTGGTTTGCGATCTCATACTCTTCATTGGTGGGTACTACCAATATTTTTGTTTTGCCATCTATCGTATTGATTTCCCTTATTTCTTTGGAACGAATTTCATTTTTAGCATCATCTAACTTAATTCCAAAATAATCCATATCAGTACATACCAGTTTCCTGATATAAGAAGAATTTTCACCAATTCCTGCTGTAAAAACAATTGCGTCCAAGCCATTCAAAACAGCTGCATAAGATCCTATATACTTCTTTATTCGATAGGCATTCATATCTAAAGCCAATTGGCATTCAGCATTTCCCTTCTCCGCATTTGCCTCTATATCCCTTAAATCACTAAATCCTGTAAGCCCAAGCATTCCACTTTCTTTAAGCAATAAATTATTTACCGCGTCTAAATTATAACCCAAAGTGTTGACCATATAAAACACTAACGAATGATCTATATCTCCACTTCTCGTTCCCATAATCAATCCATTAGAAGGAGCAAAACCAAGACTATGATCAATACTTTTGCCATCTTTAATGGCGGTCATACTACAACCATTGCCCAAATGAACTGATATTATCTTAGAACTATTTTCCAAACAATCCATTGCTTTTTCGGAAACATACTTATGACTCGTACCGTGAAAGCCATAAACCCTAATTTTATTTTCAACCAATAATTTATTGGGGATTGCATACTTATGAGCGACAACCGGAATAG
>JBLHOW010000174.1:0-3361 GCA_047623705.1 Crocinitomix sp. | reverse complement strand
GGGTTTGTCATATACCGGCATCATTTGTTTACTCATTGCCAATGTCAGTGGATGCAAACGCGTTCCTGAACCTCCTGCTAATATAATTCCTTTCATAATGTTATTAATTTTACGGATCTTCGCGGACTGAAAATGATTACGCGGATTCCCTACATGCCTTTATTTTGTGTTTATAAATCTTTTCCAAGTTAAGCTGGATTGACCAAAATTAATCAGTAAACCAACAGGGTAATTTGTAGATTTAAGGTAATTGATAGTCTGTGCTTCGTTGTCTTTGTGCAAAAATGATGTTGCTTTTATTTCTAGCACGATTTTATCAAAACAGATAAAGTCAGCTATAAAATATTTTTTCAATGCTACTTCATTGTAATAGACTTGTAATTTTCTTTTACTGTCAAAATTTACTTTCTGTACTTCAAACTCTCTTTCTAATGATTCATGATACACAGATTCTAAAAACCCAGCTCCTAAACTTTTATGTACCACCATACAAGCTCCAATTATTTTATAAGTTTCTTCTTCGAATAGTAGTTTGCTCATCTCTGTGTAATCTGCGTTAATCCGTGAAATCTTCTATAAGTACTGCTTCTCGTAATAGGTTGCATATTCTCCAGAAGTAATGTTATTCAACCAAGTCTGGTTTTCTAAATACCAATTCACAGTTTTCTCTAACCCTTCCTCAAAAGTAACCGAAGGCTTCCACCCCAGTTCTTTGTTTATTTTACCGGCATCAATGGCATAACGTAAATCATGTCCTGGACGGTCTTTCACATACGAAATCAATTGTTCTGACTTACCTGCTTCACGACCTAATTTCTCATCCATGATTTTGCAAAGTAATTTTACCAAATCAATATTTTGCCATTCATTAAAACCTCCAATATTGTACGTATCATGGTTTACCCCTTCATGAAAAACCAAATCAATTGCAACCGCATGATCTTCTACAAAAAGCCAATCGCGAGTATATTTTCCGTCTCCATAAACCGGTAAAGGTTTATTTTGAATGATATTATTAATAAATAATGGGATCAATTTCTCAGGAAAATGAAAAGGCCCGTAGTTGTTAGAACAATTCGTCAAAACATAAGGCAAACCGTACGTTTCACCATAAGCACGAACAAAATGATCTGAACTTGCTTTAGAAGCGGAATAAGGTGAATTTGGATCATAGGCTGTAGTTTCAGTAAACAAACCTTCAGCTCCTAAACTTCCGTAAACCTCATCTGTACTAATGTGGTAAAAACGTTTTCCTTCCATATTGTCTTTCCAAATCGTTTTGGCAGCATTTAATAAATTCATCGTTCCAATCACGTTTGTTTTCACAAATGATAATGGATCAGTAATAGAACGATCCACATGCGACTCTGCAGCCAAATGTAAAACACCATCAAACTGGTGTTCTGCAAATAAGGCATCTATAAAAGCAGCATCCACAATATCACCTTTGATAAATGTATAGTTCGGTTCGTTTTCAATATCAGTGATATTTTCTAAATTACCCGCATAGGTCAAAGCATCCAAATTGAATATTTGATATTGTGGATATTTTTTTACGAAAAGTCGCACTACGTGGGATCCGATAAAACCGGCACCGCCTGTGATTAATATTTTTTTCATTTATTTCTAATTTTTCGAATTAATGCGAATGCCACAAATTAATTCATATTTATTATTCTATTATAAAACAATAAAGCCATCCCAAAGTTAATCAACATACCTAAATCCATTTTTGTACAATTTAAATAATTTTACAACTGTGCATATAATGTATTTGAAATATGACACACCGTTTTGATCCCCAAAACAATAGCATCATGGCAAACAATACAAAATAAGCTTTTAGGCTCGTTTTAATCAATTGCTTTTTTATTTTTTCAAAGGATCTCTTTACCTCATACTTCTCGATACAATTTTATAAAAACGCTCTCGCTATTTTATAAAATCACTCGAAGTGACGGAAACCGAAAACTCAAGTCTCACCACTCCTAACCCCCGCCCTTAAATTAAAAACGTCAAAAAACATTTGAAATTAAAAGGAGGACTGCCAGTGGCAGTCAGGTAGCAGCAGTCCGCGAATTGAGCCTGAAATGCGAACGGCTCGGACTGCGGAACAGAGTTTTTAGGTAGTTTTTAAGTTTTGAATTTTCAGGCTTGATCTTTTGTTTCTTTTGCATCAAGGCAAAAGAAACAAGAACTTCTTTCCGTCATCCTGAGCGCAGTCGATGAACACCACTCATCATTAACAATACCTCAACACTTTATCTTGAACTTTCAATATACAATTTCCATAACCGACAACTGAAAACTCCTAAACCCGCCCTTAAATTAAAAACGTCAAAAAACAACGATAAAACGGCGTGGCAGCAGTCCGCAAGTTGAGCCTAAAAGGCGAACGGCTAGGGCTGCGGAACGTAGTTTTGAGGTAGTTTTTAAGTTTTGGATTTTCAGGCTTGATCTTTTGTTTCTTTTGCATCAAGGCAAAAGAAAAAAGAACTTCTTTCCGTCATCCTGAGCGCAGTCGAGGGACACCACTCATCATCGAAAACTAATCACGATAGCCCATGGAACTCACAACCCCATAAATTTTCTCAAACTCTCCTTATAATCTGGAACAGTAACACCATAAACATCTTTTATCTTGGATTTATCCAATAATGAAAAAGCAGGTCGCACAGCCGGAGTTGGATACGATGAGGAAGGTATGCCACTCACTTCACATTTTTCTTCAGTGATTTCCTGAATAGCTAATACAAATTCGTACCAGCTGACTTCTCCTTCATTCGAATAATTAAAAATTCCGGGGATCCATTTATCACTAATCAATATGTCCATCATCGCTTGCGCTAAATCGGCAGCGTAAGTAGGCGAACCTATTTGGTCCTTAACAACACTCAGAGTATCGCGCTCTTTCAATAATTGTTGCATAGTTTTTACAAAATTATTTCCAAAACGACTATAAACCCATGACGTTCTAATAATTAAAACATCCGGATTAACAGCCAAGGCAGCTAATTCCCCAGCACGTTTAGTGGCTCCATACACATTGATAGGATTGGTGATTGCGTCTTCCTTCAAAGCAGTTGAAGAGGTACCATCAAAAACATAATCGGTAGAAATATGGATTAGTTTTACTTGATTGTCATTCGCATACTGGGCAATTACCTTAACCGCATCATGATTAACAATGTCCGCTAATTCCAGTTCGGTTTCTGCTTTATCAACAGCAGTATAAGCACCGCAATTCAATATAATATTTGGTTGGATTCCTTCTAATTGATTTTTCAATACAGACAACTTAGCCAATGAAATCTGGCTCCTATGTGCAAAAACCCATTCATATTGTGAATAATTCTCCGAC
>JBLHOW010000173.1:0-3375 GCA_047623705.1 Crocinitomix sp. | reverse complement strand
CTGAAATGAGCAACGTCACTAAAAACACATTCATGTGAAATTTCTGTAATCGATAAATCAGAGATTTCCAATAGTTCAGCAGACTTCTCCAGACGTTTGTTCTTAATGTAACTAGCGGCTGTTGTTTGATAGAGTTCTTTGAACTGTCTTTGAAATGCAGAAAGACTATTGTTAGTTAAACTCGCGAGATCTTCAAGAGATAATTGAGAAAATAGATGAGCCTCAATGGTTCTTTTAAAGGCAACTGAAGTAGGATTAAAGAGATTACTTAGTATTTGTCGTACACCAGAATTATCTATCTTGGACAGAATTAATACGATTTCCTTAAGCTTCAAGGCCAAAACTTCTTCATCTGCTAATGCTGGATTTTTGAAGAGGAGCATAATTGATTCCATACAAGCGGCTAGTACTTCATTACCGTTTATTGGTGTCATATATTCATTTGAATCTGAATCGACAGATTCAGCTAAGAACTTTGGAGGGTTATTTTCAAATATTTGCTTAAGGACTTTTGGAAAGAAATGAATGGCCATCATTTCGGTATTTCCACTTTCTTCATCAGGAATCAGATCGAAGAAAAAATTGCCACATTTCATTAAAATACCATCACCAGTTGTTACAGTGAGACTTTCCGATTGTGAATAATGTGTATTTCCACCCTCTGGAAAGAAAAGTAAACATGCCTCATTACTTAAATGATTGGCTCTTTTAAAAGGAGGTGTAATGCTTGCCCGTTCAAAAAGTTTTTCTCCGTATAAATAAAGAGTGTTTTGATTTAATATCATTGCTTTAATAACAGCTAACGGGAGTCTGTGTAACAACCGTATTTTAATTTATTCGAAAATAGCACAATGTTGGTTCAGTAGTGGGATAGTTGATTGCTCAACAATGCTTAAAATATTCATGTCCAGAAAAGAGAAAGCCCCCGATTTATCAGAGGTACTTTCCTTACCGAGAAAAGATAATTTTTCTCAATGTTAAAATCCAAATGCAGCTTTTATTTGCTCTTGAGTGTTTGCATTTTTAAGAGTTAATTCTAGTTCTTTGCGTTGTTCAGCAGATAACTCAATCACTTTTTTACAATTTTTAATAAGCTCCTTTCCCATCAAGGTGCTTTTATCCACGTTTATTTCTGCGTCATACCTTACAGCTAGTTCATGTAAAACTGAATAGGACTTATCAAATAGGATTTTTGACCTCGGATAAGAAGGAGGGCCGTAAAGCTCCATATATACTTGCCGAGTACTGACAACCTCCCCGAAAAGGCTTTTTCTGTCATTTGCCATTTTCATTGATTTTTCGTTATTTATATTAATTGATTTTTTTTGTTGCACGGTTGAGTATTTAGTTTGGTTCAAACTGCATGTGCTTACCGTAAGCAAAATCAGAACCACCCAGTTAACTGTAATCATAGCCCGACTTTTATTTCTGTGAGGCTAGTTTTCGAGGCGATACTTTATCGTTTTCAGTAAAATACTTCAAATCCAATAATCCATTACCAACAGCCGAACCCAGACTCAATCTAATCAAAGGAAACATTACCTTACCTAAAAATGTTAAATCTACATTTGGTGTTGCTTTTATCTTTGAAGTTGTTTCGTTTACAGCGATGACTGCGACTGTATTAATTACGTTGCTGAATACTGGTGATTTTATATCACCTTGAAAACTAAAAGTCATCCCTCCTTCATCATACTCTATAAATTTCTCTTTTATTGTACCAAAGCTCGATTCGCAAACTCTACCCCCGTAAGGTGAACCATTCAGCTTTGGTAAATCATGATTTATAACTGAGCTGGAAACTAACCCATCATATTTCCCAATATCCGCAAAATTATGTCCGACTATATCCCAGACCTTTTCTGCTGGTGCGTTTATTGTAACTTCTTTTGAAAATTTCATAGCGTCTGTTTTTAAATGTTATTATTAATTTATAGAACAAACTTCCGGCTATTTACTTGGTATTACTTTCATGCAAAGCCCGAATAGTTGTATACAAAGCTCAGGTGGGAATATCCTTAAGTGCCTTTATATAAGGCGGATATTCTTTCACGCGTTTATTCCAAAATCTGAACTGAGAAATTGAGTTCCTTTTACGATTAGGAGCTTACAAGGCCATAAATGGCCTAAATAAAGGAATTATGATTCGCTGGTTTATCTAACATTATTAAATGATCACCCTTTTTTCTTGACGGTATTTTCTAGGAGACATTGAATATTCTTTTTTAAATGCCGAGCTAAAATGTGACATTGTTTCGAATCCACAATCCCAACATATTTCACTTATTGATAAGTGCGAAGAAATTAATAATTCAGAAGCCTTTTGCAGTCTTTTAGTCCTAAAATATGCAAGAGGACTGGTACTGTATAGTTGTTTGAATTTTCTTTTGAAACTAGACTCGCTATAATTAGTTAAATGCGATAATTCTGAAATTGTCAAGTTATTATTCAGATTGGCTTCAATAATTTTCTCAAAAGCCACAATTTCCCCTTTTCTAATTGTTCCTAAGAGATAGAGAATATCTTTATTACCCTCCATGATTAGAATCGTGACAAGTTCCTTTAGTTTAATTCCGATTAAGCTATCTTCAACTTTTGATTTTGAAGAAAAATATGGTCTGATTGATTCTACATACGCCTCAATCATCTTATGCCCTCCTAGTTCCACCACGGGTGATTCTGTTCTTTTATCTGCTTCAAGATGCAAGAAATCTATATCTCTCCCACCAAACGCTTCTTTAATCAAATCTGGATTCAAATGAAATACGACTCCCACTAATTCCTCTTCTCCGGTATTTGTCACATAGCTCCCACATTTCATCAATAATGCTTCTTTAGCAGTTACCTTAAATCGCTCAACCGGAGTTATTAGTTCATGGACCCCACTACCAACGAACGTTAGACAGGCCTCGTCCTTCATTTCGAGATTATTCCGTTCCCCAATTTTTGACGTAAATACTGCAGCGAATAAGTGTCCCTTATATGTTAAATGTGTCATGTCCATGCTTCCAATATATGTACTTTCTAGTCAAGCCTGTATTTTTTCAATCTGATTTCCTTAAAGCTGGAATCCGATGAGAACCAATCGGGAAATGGATTTCCGCAAAGAGTTAGTGATGTTACTTCCATAGAGCAAAACCATATTAGATCGGGCAACAACACTTAAAACAAAGCAGGTTAATATTGCGCTATCTCATCGATACTACCAAAATATCTGTAGAGCTATATTACGGTTTATTCCGGTAATGACCTACAACGTTTAAGCTAAAAATAAGAGATAGCGACCCGTAGGGTTATTTTTAGGTTTTGTTATACGCATTTTTATTTTCCTCATCAGATTGTTTCAAATGCAGCTATATTAAGATAAGGGATAAT
>JBLHOW010000172.1:0-3382 GCA_047623705.1 Crocinitomix sp. | reverse complement strand
ATAGCATTGGGAAACCATCCAAAACCCAGCACAAGTCAATTGCACAGCATATAACATGGCCTAAAATAGCATAAACCAAACCAACCTTACCGCTTTTACGTATTTTAGCCTGAACGTTATGTGCAATTAAGTACTAAATATGATTAACAAACACATTACAGCAATGGTCGTTGTTTTTATAACGAGCCTTAGTCTCTCACAGAGTGTTGATTTCAAGGACACCAGTTTTCAACGAGCTATATTAAATCACGATCCCATCATTGATATCAACGGAGATCAAACTATTCAGCAATCTGAAGCCGACTCGGTAAAAAGATTGGACTTGCGCGGGCAAAACATTACCTCTATTCACGATGCCCATAATTTCCCGAATATTATTGAATTACTCGCTGGAAACAACAATATAGTTAAGGTGAAGTTAGACTCACTTTTGTATTTAAAAACGTTGATAGTGGGCTCCAGTAATATCGAAGAGTTAGCAGTTTCAAACCTTCCACGACTAATTGATTTGTACGCCGGAAGGAACAAAATAACTAGATTCAATGTAGAAAACTGTCTAAAGATCGATCATCTATATTTGTCGACAAACAATATTGAAAGTATTGACCTTGTTGGCTTACCTAATCTAACTTTTCTAGTAATTGGCTCGAACAAAATATCAGAACTGGACGTGACGAACAACCCCAACCTAAAGCAATTATACTGTAGAAATATGAAGATCGACGAAATTGACCTTCGCCAAAATCCACTTATTGATTTTGATGGATCTGGGTTTGACTCAAAAACAAAGTTATTAATGACCAGTGAACAAAAGAAATTAAAAGAGAATAGCATAGGACCACCTCCGCCAATAAGAGGTAATTAAGCACATAACATTGGCTAAATTGCATGCTCCGTTTATGCTTCGCACAACTACACTATTCAAAAACAACTATCTTTAGTACAAAACTTAATCACGGGTAAATGGCGCACGTCATTCTAGGTACCGTGTTAAAAAGCAAGCTTTTTAACCTAAAATCTTAAGGAAGACTCAGCTTATAGTTGTTTCTATCCTGTGCAGCAAGTTTCTTGTAAGCTTGCTGCTTTTTTTTGCTCAAATTCCCCGTCATAATATTCTTCATTTTTCCATAAAGTATACATGAGTATTAGCAATTTTCGTTGCACTGCAACTAGCGCTACCATTGGCTTTACCTTCTTTGGTTTCAAACGTTGGTAAAACGGTCTTAGCGTTGGATTTACCCGAACACATGTCATTGATGGCATGTGCAGAACCGCTCTGATATGGGAATTTCCTTTTTTACTGATCCTCGTTTTTCCACGATAAGTTCCTGATTCTTTCATCACCACATCATATCCTGCGTAGCTTGTTAATTGCTTGCCACTGTTTATTAGTGCAAAGCCTGATGTTTCGGCTATTACCGTTATTGCTGATATGAATGACACACCTGGAATACTTTCTAAGTAACCTAGCTTCTTTGTTAATTCAAAATCTGTGGCTGTCATTTCGCGCATTTCCAATTCAACCTCTGTTATTTGCGCCTTCAATAATTTCAATCGTTGGTTAAATCGTTTGATCTCCTTTTTGTTCGAATAAATGCTTGAATTTATTGCACCCTGTCGGTTTTGTTCAATGCACTTATCCTTGATTAATGCTGAACGCTCTCTACTCAAACCTTTTAAGGTTTGCATTAATGGGCTTGGTGGACTCCAAGCCAGTAAGCTCCTTTCACAACCTAACATGGATAGCATTTTACTATCCAAGGCATCAGTTTTTGAACGCTGATCCAAGCTCTGCGCGTACTTTTTCACCCTTCCTGATTGCAAAATGCTTACTTGATAACCTAAGTCATGCAAATAGACGGCTATACCCTCATGGTACACGCCAGTAGCTTCCATTACAATGGTTGGAAGATCTCCAGATCCCGAAACCTTCTTTAGCCATTTAGACAACTCTTTGAAGCCAGTTCTGTCATTCGCCACATCTTCTCTAGGAATGAATTCTTTTTCTAAATCATGCTTCACAACGCCTAGACACATTGACAAACTAGCTTTTGATACATCAAGACCAAGTGCTTGTTTTAATAAAATTTCTGCCATAATAAATCATTTAAAACCATAACTTTCTTCATCACCTTTGCTCGCTTTTGATGCAGCCTCATGTATGTCTGGACTTAGGTACCGTTCAAGTTCTAAGAAAATTATAGAGGAGTGGAATTTCTACACTTCGATATCGTGATTACGTATCTGCCCGAACCTCCCTATCTCCTCTATTTTGATTTCTAATTAATACTCTTTTTCCTGTATATTTACTCGTAATAACTTGAAGGGGTTTCAAACATACGAGCCTAGACCGTTATGGGTAATTCCCCCTGTGTCCGAGAAAAACTGACTTCCAAAGTTAACGGGAAGTTGATTTTAGAGAGAAAATTATTAAATTTTACGTGATTGAAAATTAAACATTTAACAAAGCGTTAGTCAGAATGAAAAACACTTTTCGAAATATCATTTTAGTATTCTCGGTATTCTGTTGTTGCCATGGGACAACGTATGCTCAGCGCAAAATAAAAATGAAGGTTATTATTGAAGATAGTACACAGATTTTGAAGATGAAGGTACACTGTAAAAAAGGTGATTTAATATACTTTTCTGATAGCTTCATTTGGGCTTCCAATCGATTCGACACAACTAATATCGATCGAATTGCTCAAAGCCAGATTTATTTGCCCGAATTTTACTCAAGTGCATTGTATCTAATGAATGACTCAAAAGCATACTTATATGATTACGATCAAAGATCAGAGGGAATTGATTCTTTGCATTATGCGCAACTCCTTGATTTGACAGATGGTTATTCCTTCTATGGATTTATATCAGGGAACAGTAAAAGGGTTTACCGGTACAAAATCCCAATTTGGATTAACCCAAACATTCTCAATACCAAGCCCACAAAAGCTGCATTCTATTTGCGTGTAAAGTTTGATCAAGGAGAAATCCTGAAAGAAGAAATCTTATTTGATAAATGCGAAATAATCTATCGATAATAGAAACACCCATAACATGCGCTTAAAAACCATACGGGCTCATTGCTTCGTTCAATTATTCAATTTTGAAAAATCATTCTTATCTTCGATTTACAATTTTGGGTAGAATCCGTACGGTTTCTAGCGCCCGCCGTTATATGCAATGCAGCTGGATAGGTAATACTTGTGCTGTGTTTTGGATGAAATGTGGTTTAGAATAACAATTTGACTTGACCAATGCGCTCGGAATTGGGACGCCGAAAACTCCACTATTTCCTTAAAATATTTCGACTTTATGCCAGTTTGACTTGATGCACGAAGTATGAGAATACTCGCCCATATTTTGACTGTGACTCTCGGTT
>JBLHOW010000171.1:0-3387 GCA_047623705.1 Crocinitomix sp. | reverse complement strand
GCTTTCTTCAGTCCTAACCTCACGGTTAGCAACCTTGCAGCTTACTACTAGTTCAAGGCGTTACCCCTGCCCATAAGGGACTTGCACCCTCTAAATGAAATATTTATCTTTAGATAAATAAAAGATGCCCATGCTGGGCACACACAATACCTATAAACAATACGGGCTTCGAGCTTAATCGAAAGGTTTGTGTATTTTTATGATGTCCGCAAAATCTTTAGGATTTTGCTTTAGACAGGAAAAGAAAAAACAAAACAAAAAGATTTAGCGTCATGCACAGACGGAAACTCAACGTTTCCTTACCTCCGCACTACGCTTAGCTACCATTAAACCCAAATCGTGTTAGCCAATCAGGGATTTGTGTTTACGGAATTGAAATGCAGTTTCTAGCTTTGTCAAAAGAAATAATGTGGACGAAAATATAATTCATTCTAAATCAATTAACGATCTTCTATCAGGAATGGGATTGGAAAAACCAACGCATCCGTTAATTACAGTTATTGACACCGAAAAACTAGCCTATGGAGAAGAAACTGTTGGAATGAGGTTTTCCTCTGAATTATTTTGTATTGCTCTAAAAGATGCTAGCTGTGGTATCGATTATGGAAGAAACCACTACGATTTTGATGATGGCGTATTGATTTTTACTGCTCCAGATCAGATAATAACAGTAAAGAAACCACAAGAACTAAATCAAGTGAAAGGTTGGATGCTTTATTTTCATCCTGACCTGATTAGAAAGACAACTCTTGGTGAAAAAATTAACTTTTTTAACTTTTTTAATTATGAGGTAAATGAAGCACTTCACCTTTCTGATCAAGAACAAAATGTACTTACCCAAATTGTAGAACTCATAAAGCATGAAATAAAAGAACGAATTGACAATCACAGTCAACAAGTTTTGGTTTCGAATATTGAATTGTTACTCAATTATAGTGTTCGTTTCTATGAAAGGCAATTCAACACACGTTCTGCAAGCAATCTCGATACCGTTGCTAAGGTTGAAATTTTATTAAAAGACTATTATAAGGAAAATGCTTTAATAGATAAAGGGCAACCTACCATTCAGTATCTAGCTGATAAATGTAATCTCTCGCCCAGTTATTTAAGTGATTTACTCGCCAAAGAAACAGGACGTTCTGCTAAAGACCACATTAATGACTTTTTAGTCGAAAAAGCTAAAAATCTGTTACTAAGTTCGGCTGATTCAATTAGTGGCATTGCGTATACACTTGGATTCAATTACCCGCATTATTTTGGGCGTTTATTTAAACAGAAAACAGGTAAAACACCGCAAGAATACAGACAGTTAAATTAAGATTTTTGGAAACTTTACGTTTCCTTTCTTATTTCTACGATTTGTGTTTAACCTTCCTCTTTTCGTGTTAATTCTATCGTGTTATTCACCTGATATTTGTTTCATCAATAATTTAATATCAAAAATATGAAACATAAAATTTTAGTTACAGGCGCAAGTGGTGCTTTTGGTCGTTTGACTTGTCTTAAGTTAGTGGAAAATGGACACCAAGTTGTAGGGACCATGCGCTCGATTGAAGGCAAAAATGAAATCATAGCCAATGAATTGAAATCTAAAGGAGTTCAACTGGTGGAAATGGATGTAACCAATGAAGAAAGCGTTACTGCTGGAGTACAATCAGCCATAGAAATTATGGATGGCATTGATACTGTTTTTAACAATGCTGGAATAGGTGCAAACGGAATCCTTGAAACGTTTACAGCAGAAGATATTCAAAAAGTCTTTGATGTAAATGTATTTGGTGTACAACGATTATTAAGAGCCGTTTTGCCACATTTTAGACAACAAAATAAAGGCACAATTATTCATACTTCAAGCTGCATTGGTCGTGTAACAACACCTTTTTTAGCGGCTTATTCTGCTTCAAAATACGCTTTAGAAGCATTAGCAGAAGGATACCGTGCCGAACTTTCAGGATTTGGAATAGAGTCTTGTATTGTAGAACCTGGCGGAATGCCAACTGCATTTATGGGAGTTATGTTACGACCTAGTGATGATACAAGAAATGAGGGGTATGGAGAAATGGTATATGCACCAGACGCTTCTTTAAATGGCTATGTTGGTTATTTAGAATCAATTCCAAACCAAAGACCTCAAGCCATAGCAGATGCAGTAGCTGATTTGGTAGAAACTAATTTTGGTGAAAAGCCATTTAGAACCGTTGTTGATTTTTCGGGATTAAAAGAACCAATCGAAAATTATAACAATGTTCTTGAACAAACAACAAAAGGCCTTTATGCGGCTAATGGAATAGATAATTTATTAAACCTAAATAAGTAAGATGGGAAAGACAATATTAATTACAGGAGCAAGCAGTGGAATAGGAAAAGCTACAGCAATCCATTTTCAACAAAAAGGATGGAATGTTATTGCCACAATGAGATCGCCTGAAAAGGATACCGAACTAAAAGCATTAGAAAACATCCAATTAGAAAAATTAGATGTTTTGGATTTGGAATCCATCAACCACGCTATTCAAAATGGTATTCAAAAATTTGGTAAAATTGATGCTCTTGTTAACAATGCAGGCTATGGAGCTTATGGTCCATTAGAATCTTTTCCAAGAGAAAATATTGTTAAACAATTCAACACCAATGTTATTGGCTTGATGGATGTAACAAGAGCGATTATACCGCACTTTAGAGAATATAAAAATGGCGTTATTGTCAACATATCTTCTATTGGCGGGCAAATGACCTTTGCCTTAGGCTCGCTCTATCACGGAACTAAATTTGCAGTTGAAGGGATTTCTGAATCATTGCATTATGAAATGAAAGAAATTGGTGTAAAAGTCAAGCTTGTGGAACCGGGTATGATTGCCACAGATTTTGGAGGTCGTTCTTTTGATTTTCAGGCGGGTGAAATTGCAGAATACCAACCTATAATTGGCGCTTTAATGAAGCAATGGCAGAACCCAGAAAACACCTCATCTCCTGCGAGTTTAGTTGCAGATGTGATTTATTCAGCCGTAACGGATGACAGCGACCAGCTAAGATATAGGGCTGGTGATGACGCAAACTTCTTGCTTGATAATAGAAAAAACATGACGGATGATGAGTTCTTTTCTATGATAAAAAATCAAATGGGAATATAAAACGGTAGCTAGTCGAGTAGGTAAAGGGGCGTCTCACTGGAAAAGACGGACATAGTATACCGCCCCGCCGGAATAAAGTGAGCATAGCAATATGTATTGCATACTCTTTTATAACATAACCTTAAACTATTTTTTTTGTATATCCGTTATTAGCCATAACCTGTAATATTAGCTATGACCAGCCTATCAAATATTTTTTCTCCAAAATATCTTCGGTTAAGTTTGTACACAAATTCATTTAAGTACAGTTGAAGAT
>JBLHOW010000170.1:0-3408 GCA_047623705.1 Crocinitomix sp. | reverse complement strand
AATATATGGTAATGAATATCATTGGTCTCCTTTTCATTTCTTGTAGAAAAGATGATTTTTCTTGTAATAAAGAAAGATTAGCTGGAAACTATTATTGCTCAAGTTTAGATTCTGAAATTACGCTTGATCAGGAATGGGATCCAAAGGGAAGATTTTTCTAATGCTATCATTATAAATAATTCTAATTACGCTATGACTTATATGAGAATGTCCTAGTTGTGATAATAACAGAGACATTTGAAGCAATCTCCAAGTTCAATAGCAAAGACTTTTAATTTTACTTTAAAGTTATAGGGATTGAAAAAAGACTATATTTGCCCCAATAAATGAATCAAAACAACAATCATATCCTTCTAAAAAAACAGCCTTCTGCTGTTAATGGGATTGTTGTATCTCCGAGAATCAGGAGAAATAGACCTGTCTAGGTCTTACTATATTTTGCGGGGCTATGTGCTCTGCCGATTCTAAGAATCAACTTTTCATAAATCATTTTTTTTAACAACAGTTAATCTTTTTTGTTGTGCAAATTATAATAGAGGTGGCTAACGTAAGTCATCACAAATATGCTGATACCATTTGTCAAATGATGGGTGCAGCAGCAGAAATACGCGGAACGGGTATCGCTAAAAGAAAACCTGAATACGTTCAACTCAAAATGTCTGAAGGAAAAGCAGTGATTGCTTTAGATGATAATGCTGTAGTGGGGTTCTGCTATATCGAGAGTTGGGAAAACGAGAAATACGTTGCTAATTCTGGGCTGATTGTTCATCCCAAATATCGGAAAACAGGATTAGCGCAGCGCATTAAAGCAAGAATCTTTCAACTTTCTATCGAGAAATTTCCTGCAGCCAAATTGTTTGGAATAACCACAAGTATGGCTGTGATGAAAATCAATGCAAGTTTGGGATATCAACCGGTAACATTTTCTGAATTAACACAAGATGAAACCTTTTGGGACGGTTGCCGAAGTTGCGGTAACTATGACATTTTGCAACGTACAAATAAAACCATGTGCCTTTGCACAGGTATGGTTTGCGATTTGAAATCTGTGCCAAATAAACCAAACAAACAAATTCAAAAAAAAGCATGGGAACGTTTTATACAATTTATAAAGTTCCGAAAACTGCGCCTTCTTGCTAAGGCAAAACAATACCCCAAATTAAATAAACTCAGTAATAATGAAAAGTAAAATAGTATTGGCTTTTAGTGGCGGTTTAGACACGTCATATTGTGTGAAATATTTGAAAAATGAAGTGGCATATGAAATCCATTCTGCGATTGTAAACACAGGAGGGTTTTCTGAACGTGAATTAGAAGAAATTGAAAATAGGGCTTATGATCTTGGTGTTGAAAATCATGTCACGCTTGAAGAAACGGAAGCGTATTATGAGAATATCATTAAGTACCTCATATTTGGGAATGTTTTAAAAAACAATACTTATCCATTATCTGTAAGTGCCGAACGTATTTATCAAGCCATTGCTTTGGCAAAATATGCGAATTCAATTGGAGCGGAATATATCGCTCATGGAAGTACGGGTGCGGGAAATGACCAAATACGTTTTGATTTAATTTTTCAATTAATTGCACCAGAAATTAAGATTGTTACTCCCATTAGAGATCAACAATTATCGCGAAAGGCTGAAATTGATTACCTAAAAAAGAACGGTGTTGAAATGGATTGGGAAAAAGCCAAATATTCCATTAATAAAGGACTTTGGGGCACAAGTGTAGGAGGTGCAGAAACGTTAACATCACATAAACCTTTACCTGATTCGGCTTATCCTAGTCAGCTTTCAGCATTGGATTCAAAACAATTAAGTATAAGTTTTACAAAAGGCGAGATTACGGCAGTTGACGGAGAAAAAATGTCTTCGGTAAAAGCGATTCAGCAAATAGAGAATATGGCCAATAAATTTGCAATTGGCAGAGATATCCATGTTGGAGATACAATTATTGGCATAAAGGGGCGTGTAGGATTTGAGGCAGCTGCAGCAACAATTATTATTAAAGCACATCACACATTAGAGAAACATACGCTTTCAAAATGGCAATTACACTGGAAAGAACAGCTCGGGAATTGGTACGGTATGTTTATTCATGAAGCGCAATATTTAGAGCCTGTAATGCGAAACATTGAAGGGTTTCTTTTAGACACACAAACAAATGTTACTGGGGAGGTTTTTATCGAATTGAATCCTTATCGTTTTTCTGTTAAAGGTATCCAGTCAGCACATGATTTAATGACTTCAGATTTTGGGGAGTATGGCGAAATCAATAAAAATTGGAGTGGAGAAGATGTAAAAGGTTTCACTAAGATTTTAGCCAATTCTATGCAGATTTTTAATCACGTAAATAATAAAAAATGATAACAGTAGGAATAATAGGCAGTGGAGGCTATGTTGGCGGCGAATTAATTCGGTGCTTAGTCAATCATCCTGAAGTTAAAATTGATTTTTGTTTTAGTAAATCTCAAGCGGGTAAAAAAATTGGTGAGACGCATGAAGATCTATCAATTTATGAAGACCTTTCATTTTCAGAAGAAATAAACCCTGATGTGGATCTTATTTTCCTTTGTCTCGGTCATGGCAATTCTCGCGTATTCTTAGTGGAAACTAAGTTTTCTTCAAAGACTAAAATAATTGATTTAAGTAATGATTTTCGATTAAATGCTGAGGCAGTATTTAAGAATGAATCCTTTGCGTATGGTTTAAATGCATTGAATAAGTCACTCATTAAAAAGGCAAATTATGTTGCAAATCCAGGTTGTTTTGCAACTGCTATTCAGTTAGGTTTATTGCCTTTGGCAGCCAATGGATTGCTGACCGAAGAAATACATATTAATGCAATAACGGGTTCAACAGGCGCTGGACAAGGACTCTCACCAACTTCGCATTTCAGTTGGCGAAATAATAATGTGTCAATCTATAAAGCTTTCAAACATCAGCATTTAGATGAAATAAAGGAAAGTTTGACTCAATTACAGCCTAGTTTTGATAAAACGTTGAATTTTTTGCCAGTTAGAGGCAATTTTAGTCGTGGCATCTTTGCAACGATTTATACGAAGTCTAACTTGACTGAAGTGGAACTAATCAAATTGTTTCGGACGTTTTATAAGGATGCACCCTTCACCTTTATAAGTGAAAAAAGTGTTCACCTTAAGCAAGTCATCAATACAAACAACTGCTTTATTCAGGTTCAAAAAATTGACGATAAAGTGTTAATTACTTCAGTGCTCGATAACCTTCTTTTAGGTGCTGCTGGGCAAGCCATTCAAAACATGAATTTAATGTTTGGCTTGAATGAAACAACAGGTCTGACTTTTAAGGCGAATTATTTCTAATAAAAACAACTTAATCAAATGAAAATAGCAATTATAGGAACAGGGAATTTAGGGCAATCGATTGC
>JBLHOW010000169.1:0-3416 GCA_047623705.1 Crocinitomix sp. | reverse complement strand
GCGTTTTGGAGCGATGATGGAAATGCACAATGCCTTTCCGGATAAAGTTTTTGGGTTGTCTGATCACACCCTGAACAATAATGCATGTTTGGGTGCGGTGGCTTTGGGCGCCAGTATTCTGGAACGCCATTTCACGGACATAATGCAGCGAAAAGGACCGGATATTGTGTGTAGTATGGACGAGCAAGCCGCCAAAAATTTAATCACGAGTTCCAATGAAATTTGGCAAATGCGAGGGGGGGTCAAAGCTCCGGCACAAGAGGAACAGGGAACCATTGATTTTGCTTTTGCGACTGTTTGTACGATTGCTCCAATAAAAAAAGGAGGGCTATTTACCAAAGACAATATCTGGGTCAAACGACCTGGTACTGGCCAGATTTTAGCCGAACATTTTGACTCGATTTTAGGAAAAAATGCGGCTATAAATATAGAAAATGATGAACAATTAAGGTGGGATAACATTGTAAAATAAAGTGACTTGTCTCTCGTTACTCGAATTCAATGTCATTTATTTAAGGGGTTTTTTGTCATTGCTTCGCCAGTTCGAGCTATGCTCTCGTGTTCGACCAATGGGAGACCCGAGTGATAACGAACGGACGAAGTAAATCACATAATGTGAGTAACTAATGTGATTCCTTTCGCCGCGGCGAACAGGCCATTCTTCGGAATGACAAAGCCGAGCCTATTTTTCCTTCACTGAATGACATTGCGCTCGACTGTGCTCAACATAAAAGAGTGTGGTCTTAGAGTAGATACCGTATCGATTATTTATTTTATTTTACGAAGTTAAAAACTGAAATTAATGGTTTTTAAGAATTGAATACTAAGGAATACCTAAAAAGGATAAACATGAAAGTTTTTATATTAATAGAAAGAAGAGCTGACTATTCGAGATATAGGCCAATTTTAGCGAAAATGAAAGAAGACCCGTTTTTCGAGATTTACCTAGTTGTTACTGGTATCTGTTTGCTTGATGTACACGGCAATGATGTAAATTATATTGAAAGTGATGGTTTTGTTATTAATGCTAAAATACCTATGTTCAAAGCAGGAAACCCAGATAATGGAGCTGAAATGGTTCGGTCAATGGCTAGGGTTCTTGAAGCTGTAACCAACGAATTGGAAGCATCAAAGCCAGACCTTGTTTTATCCGGATTTGATATTGGAGGGAATTTTGCGGTAACCATCGCTGCTGCACATATGAATATTCCTGTCGCACATATACAAGGCGGAGAAGTTACAGGTAGCATTGACGAAAGTATTCGTCACGCAATGAGTAAATTCTCTCATATTCATTTTCCTGCCACCCAAGATGCAAAAAACCGATTGATACGATTAGGTGAAAACCCTAAAGATATTTATGTTACAGGATGTCCTTCTATAGATGTTTTAGTAAACACTCCTTACTTGGCAAAAGAAGAATTAGAAAAAGAATTTGATGTTGATTTTTCTAAACCATTGCTTTTAATGATTCAGCATCCAGTTACGACCGAAGCAAAATCATCATTAGACCAGATAAAAGAAACGATAAATGCTATAAAGAACAAAGGGATACAAGCTATTGTTTTACTCCCAAATAATGATGCAGGGCATGCTGAAATAATTGAAGAAATTAAAAAGTCAGGGTTAAAATGGCTTCCCTCTTTGTCAACGATTAAGTTCGTGAACCTCTATCGTAATGCTTGGGCATTAATTGGGAATTCTTCATCAGGTATCCATGAAACACCAAGCCTTAAAATTCCAGCTATTAATATCGGGAACCGTCAAATGGGACGCGAAAGAGCCGCCAATGTGATTGATGTGCCAAACGAACAAGTATTAATAGAGCAAGCAATCGAAAAAGCACTTTTTGATGCCGATTTCAGAAGTTTTGTAAGAAGGGTTGAAAATCCTTATGGTATCGGGAATTCGGCTGAAACCATTGTGAATTTATTAAAAACAATTGACCTTGATCAGGTTAGCATTCAAAAAGTATTTTATGAAGAATATTAAGATTTTGTTGATTGGGGGTAAGGGCCTTCTTGGAAAAAGTTTGCAAAATGAGTTTAAGAACAATAAATTCATAAATGTTTATACCTGTTCAAGAGAAGAATCAAACACAAGTAAACATATTCAGGGAGATCTGTTGGATTTGACCTTGGTCAGCAAGTTAATAGCTTTGCAATTTGATTTAATTATTAATTTAACGGGGCAAATTACTAAACCAATAAATGATTGTTTGACACTAAATTCTGTTGGAATTGAAAATCTGATTCAAATTATTCAAAACAGCCCAAATTGTAAGTTAATACATGTTTCAACAGTTGGAGTTTATGGAAGCTGTGAATTTGCAGATGAATTAAGCGTTGTGAATCCGGAAACACCTTATTCAACCGCAAAATGTATAGCCGAAAAGTTGTTTTTGAGCAAATTGAATGCGGATAGTTTAGTCATTTTTAGACTGTCTAATCTTTATGGAGAAAAGCAATTAAAAGGTGTTTTTGCATACTTAAATAAGTCAGCACAATCTGATCAAATTCTTGATTTTAATAACGATGGTTCCTTAGTTAGATTTTTTATACATACCAATGACTGTGCAGCCATAATGGTCGAATTTATTGGTAATCATATTCAAAAGTCAACGGGAATTTATAATATTATAGGGTCGGATAATTATTCCTTACTGCAATTAATTCAGCTTTTTGAAAAAATTAATAAGTTGAAATTTAAAATTAATTTCGATATTGCCAAACCTTACGATAATGCAATGGCTATTTCTGACAATAAAATCAGGAACCTCTTTAAATATTCCCCTAAAATGGATATAAAGGCATATTTATATACGATTAAATATTATGATTAAAAACAAGGAAGATTTTTCAAAGTATACTGCTAATCCCAATGATTCTATTAAAACTTGTATGGCAAGGATAGAACAAAATAAAAAAGGGGGGTTAATTATTATTAATGAAAATTATTTACTGCTTGGAAGTATAAGTGATGGCGATATAAGAAGGGCACTACTTGCAGGAAAAGGAATAGATGATTCAATTAATTTTTGTTATAATACTAAGCCAATAAAATGTTTAGACCATGAAACGGATGCTTTAACCTTCGAAATTTTAATTGAAAAGAAAATTACGTTATTGCCAATTGTAAATAGTGGCAATATTTTAATAGGCATCCAGACTTCTGAAAAGGGACATCGGTTTGAAGCTATTTCAAATTATGTTGTGATTATGGTTGGTGGAGAAGGATTGCGATTAGGTGAATTAACACAATCTACCCCAAAAACACTTTTAAAAGTTGGGGGTAAGCCTATCTTACAAACTATATTGGAAAGATTGGAGTATTTTGGTTTTAGAAATATTATCTTATGTACTGGGTATTTATCAGAAGCTATTGAAGAATTCTGTGAGGACGGAACTAAATTTGGG
>JBLHOW010000168.1:0-3454 GCA_047623705.1 Crocinitomix sp. | reverse complement strand
TTAGACAATACACTAGGTAATAAATAATAGATTTAAGCTACTAGATATAAATAGCCATTACCTCATTCAACTGCACAAAAATTGCTCGCAGCTTGTGCCGATGAATATCGGTATCCAAGTTTTCCTAAAGCCATTGTCATCCTGAGCTTAGTCGAAGGACTTTTTTGCTTCATAACCTGTCCTGAATGTAGTTGAAAGGTTAATAACTATTTTTAGATAATTAGTACCTTCTAAAATAATACTTACTTAATTTTACAGTAATATGAAACAAGAAAAACTTTCCAAATCATATGCTACAAGATTAAACGATGTAATATCAATCAACTTATAAAAACTTCTTGGTCTAACAACTAGGAAGTTTTTTACTATTACGGTTTCCCGTAATTAATAATGATTTCTTTTGTTTATTATTGCAATTGTATGATAAGGCTTTAAACTGCCACAAAATATAAATAATTTGTTACTTTAGCTTTTAATAAAGTAGGATGTTTATTTTACATGTCTACCTAATCTTGGTTGGATAGGTAGGATTGAGTAATACATATATACAAGTTACCGGTCATGCTAAATAACGACACGACAATGAATGAAAAACAACCTATAGATAGATTAAGAGAATCCAGTGGACACGCTGATATTGGCTCAGAAGAAGACGGTGCTATTATCCAAATGAAAAATATTGGCGGACGACTTTTAATTATTAAAGAAAAGGCAATCTATGAAATGTTAATGGCGGACCAGATTGACCCTGAAAGAACAAATATAAATCTACCAACTTCGATTCATAAACTTATCATTGACAAAGGAACAGAATCGGAAACTGTTTCAAGAACACTTTTAACTGGTATGGCATTATTTAAACCTGAATATTTCTCAAATAATTTGGACTGCGAAATATTAATCGGGTTGACAATTGATTTGCTTTCCGAAATCTCAATACTTGAAAAAGAAATTTATGATTACCAGTTAGCTGAAAAATCTTCATCAGATGAATATGAAGAAAGAAAAACCCAAAAAGTTTCTTATAAACTTCCATCAGTTGTAAGTCTTGAATCAAAATGTAAAACAATTTTTCAGAAAGCCGACCACGTTGAACAAATACTAATGGACATCATCATTAAGTTTTACCCTAACCTTGGTTTAACAAAGCAATCCCACTTTCCATATTTTCAGGAAAAATTAAAAGAAAAATATGGAGAAAGTGACCCATTCGTAGAGTTTATAAAAGGGACAGTTTACTTTATGCAAGTTATCAGAGAATTAAGAAATGGATTTGACCATAGACTTGAACATACAAAGGTTTATGATTTTGATTTGCAGACCGATGGTAACATCATCGCTCCAACAATAGAATTAAAACACAAAAAAATTCAAATGAACAAGACTTCATTAAGCGATTTTTTGAATATTACAAACAAAAATATGCTTGACATAATTGAACTAACATTTGCTTACTTGGCGGGAAAAAATGTAAAGATAGATGGAATGCCATATCAGGTAAAACAGATACCTGCCGACAAAAGACGATACAAATTTGTAAGATATAGTTTTTGGATGCCGATTGGAAATGAAGGGTTCTATTGTCAATAAAATAACGATTAAGTAAACTTAAACAAATATAATTTTAAACCGAATGAAGCTAACAATAAAGAAAATAATAGCACGAGAATTTTTAACCTTGACTCTAGTCCTGTCTCTTGGACTAGTTTCTTTTTTATGCACTTATCCATATAATGCATTTAAAAGGAATCAAGCGGAAAATAAATCAACCGATATTTCAGAAAAAACAAAACTGGCTGACAGCTTATCAATTCCATATAAATCGAAACTTGACAAACAGAATTGGTTCTTTGAAAAATTCTCAAATCACTATGATTTAAGCGGGGATACCACATTTGATTCAAGCAATGAAATTTGGAAAGGATTTGATAAGAATGCAATAAATGACAGCATTAAATATAAATGGGAAAAGAAATGGGATAAAGACGATATTACATATTTCAAAGAAATTGGTTTTTCAAATCCAGAAGCATTGCATTCTTTTATAGACAAAAATAGAATCACTAAATTGGACTCAACAAACTATGATTCTTCTGTCACAATAAATTCAGAAATCGCCTCTCTTTCAAAAAGTAAAAATGACAACGACAGTGAAATCCTTTCTTACAATGAACAAACTGAATTCGGACTAAAAGCTTTAATAATTTGTTTTATTATTTTGTTTGGGTTCAGATATCTGTTCTACTCATTAAAGTGGAGCCTTAAAACATTAAAACAAAAATCAGAATGAAAATAATTCAACAGATAATAGCCATTATTTTTTGTGTAACAACATTAGGTTGTAATGGACAAACTCCAACAGTTACCCTTTCAAAGACATTAACTGGACACACAGAGCCAATAAATTGTTTGTCGTATTAACCAGACGGAAAATTTTTAGCAAGTGGTAGTGCAGCAGAAAGCATCTTATCAGATTCAGGAAAATTTGAAATAATAATTTGGAATGGTTCTGATGGAAAACTTCTAACACATTTAACTGGTCATCAAAGTCCGATAAAGAGTATTTCTTTTAATAAGTCAGGGAAACAATTAGTTACAGCAGACACTAAAGGAGAAATTAGAATTTGGTCGCTAGACAGTATGAAACAAATAAAATTAATTGATGGTCTTGAATGGATTAGCACAGTTTGTTTTACACCTGATTCAAAATTCATTTTAGGCGAGTATTCATACGACAAAAAGGTGAACATTTGGGATACAGAAACTGGTGAATTAGTCGCAACACTTCCTGTCAATTTACAAATTGGCTCAATGGACATTGCACCAGATGGCTCGAAAATAGCGTTATCGTGCTATCACAAAATTCAAATATGGAGTCTGATAAGCAAGAAAGAACTAATATCTATTGATGATAATTCTGTTAATGGTTTTGGAATTAAATATAGCAATGACGGAAAGAAATTAGCAGTTGGTTTGGGAAGTGGTGAAATAAAACTTTTTGACCCTGAAACATTAAAACTGCTGACCACTTTACAGGGGCATTTTAAACCTGTTTTATCAGTTTCATTTAGCAAGGACAATAAATATATGGTTAGTGGTTCTTCTGACCAAATGATTAAAGTATGGAATTTACAAACCCAAAAGGAATTGAAATCTTTGATTAATGAGCATAAAGGCACGGTTCAAGCTGTTTCATTTAACCCGACAGCTAACTCATTTGCAACAACAGGTCGAGACAAACTAATAAAAATTTGGAAAATACAGTAACACAAAGAGAAGCACGAACCGGTAACACGGGTTTGGCAAAAGTGGCGGTTCAGTGCTCCGCAGACACATTTGTGGTTAATCAAAGTTTGGTTCTCCGCATCAGCATTTGTGGTGAAAATCGCCACCTTCGCCAAGCCCTAAAACGTCAGGCTGTGAAAAAACCTCTTTTTCGCTAATTTCACAAATA
>JBLHOW010000167.1:0-3703 GCA_047623705.1 Crocinitomix sp. | reverse complement strand
CTGCAAATTATATATGCTTTCAAGTTCGTAGAGACATTCATAATTAAATTCATTCATAACATTTAAGGTAGTAGTTGTTTTCCAAGCTATTTCTGTCAATGTTGTAATTTCCAGAACTATACTAGTCACTCCTTTGTAGCGATATAATTCATCATCAAGAGCTATTGAATCTTTTATTATAAAAAAACCTGGATATGTATTTCTCAGTAATTGAAATTGTTTTGGACTTGCTATAACCACTGAAGTATTACCATCATATAGATTCTTAAAATCCTTAAATGCATTTAAAACTTCGTGACTATTATTTAACACAATGTCAAGTTCTAATTTATTGTCCTCAATTTCTTCAGTGATTTTGCTTATTGCAATCCTTTTACTTTCATTTATTTTTTTCGAAGAATTCCAGTCATTAAACCAAATGGCGAGATTTATACCTACAAAAAGCAATAGAAGTTCACCAAAAATATATTTCAAATTCACTTTTCTATTTAGTTTAAAAAATCTCATCTAGTTTTTTTTTATAAATTGTCGCTATCTCTTCTATATTGAAAGTCAGCTCTTTTTAACTCCCCTTCAACAACACCTTCAATCCAAGCATGAATAGAGTCTTTCACAGGATTTGAATAGGTGATTCTCTTCGGGAAATCATGTGCCTTATTTTCAAATGTAAAGACTCCCTCTTCTGAAGGAATTAATTTGAAGGTAACCTCTTCGGCATCGTTTTGATCTGGCACTTTTACAGTAAAAAAGACATCATTAAAGCGTTCCTGTAGACTCACAACCTCAACAAAAACAGTATCATTTTCAACCATTACATAACTAAAAGCAGACAAGGTACTATCATTTATTTGAGTCCATTTTTCATAGGACTGACTTTCATCATTAATATTTGTCCAATTCCCTTGGAGCCAATCCAGTTCAACGATTTTACTAGTTTTTTTTTCGTCTGAAACAACTTCCTTCTTCACTTCATTTTTACAGGAAAAGAATAGGGTCAATACACTCAATATAAAAACAATTCTAAACATAACTTTTTATTTAAATAAACTCAGTTCCATATATCTTGTGAACCAAATATGAATTATTAGAATTGGAATTCTGGTTTTACAGAATTCGCAATCCATTCTCAACTTCCTTCCCAGGTTGCAAGAGCGTAACATCCTTACCATTTACAGCTCCTAACACCAAACATTCACTCATTAACGGCCCAATTTGCTTCTTCGGAAAGTTAACAACCGCAACAACCTGTTTTCCAATAAGCTCCTCTCTTGAATACAAACTGGTTATTTGAGCGGAAGACTTTTTAACCCCCAAACTCTCGCCGAAGTCAATTTGCAATTTATAAGCTGGATTGCGAGCCTCTGGAAACTCTTCCACATTTATTATTGTACCAACGTGCATTTCAACTTTTTCAAAATCGGACCAAGAAATTTCCATAGCTATTAATTTTCTGTAACCAAGATACAAATTTCGCGACCTATATACTACCTTGCAGTTTCAACATTCTAAGATACAAACTTATGTCACTTACTCCGTCAAATATGATTCCTTTAGGGACAGTAGCGCCTAATTTCAGTCTCAATGATCCGGTAACCAACAACGCAGTTTCATTAGAAAAAATAAGAGGAGAAAAAGGTACCGTGGTAATGTTTTTAAGCAATCATTGTCCCTATGTAAAACACGTAAATGATGAATTAGTTCGAGTGGCAAACGACTATCATGTAATCGGATTTGGTTTTGTAGCGATTAGTAGTAATGACATTGAGAATTACCCTCAAGATGCTCCAAAATTCATGAGAGAAACTGCACGCAAAGAAAATTATAGCTTCCCATATTTATACGATGAAACTCAGGAAATTGCTAAGTTATATGATGCAGCCTGTACTCCAGACTTCTATTTGTTTGATACTGAATTAAAACTAGTATATCGCGGTCAATTAGATAATTCACGCCCAGGAAATGGAATTCCATCAAACGGAAGAGATTTACGCGAAGCCTTAGATAATATACTGAATAACAACTCACAACGCAAAGATCAAAAACCTAGCATGGGATGTAATATTAAGTGGAAAGCTTAATTGGTATTACTTCCAGCCTTCACGCTTCATTAGATCTTCAATATGAGCATAGTGATGATTGCAATGCCAGGCGTAGATTCCTGTATTTTCTGCAAGAGATACTTTTTCGTTATTCTCTGGATGAATAAATTCTTTTTGAAAAGCTTCAAACGACATTCCTTTTAGAAGAAAAGCCAATTTGGCATGCAAAGCGTCAAGTCCTTTTAATGACATTTCAACTGGAGCAGTAGCATAATCAACTAGCTTGGCCCAATCTGATTCGTTATAAGCTTTTATAATTGGAGTATCCTCTGTTAGCGCCCACTTAAACCTAGTATAACTATTATGGTGGCTGTCATAAACATGATGAATGACTTGTCTAATGGTCCATCCATCAGGTCGATAACTGGTATCTAATTGTTTCTCGGAAAGATGCTCGACTAGAGAATTAAGCCTGAGCGGAAAATACTCTAAAATAGATATCCAAGCCTCTAAAATTTGCGGACTAATATTCGAAGGACAATCAAATTTGCCTATAGGATATTTCAGTTTTTCTAAATCCATTGATTAAAAGTACAAAACGCCCCTGTCTCCAAGGGCGTCTTAATTTAAATTTTATAAAATATTATTCCTCCAGATGAACTATAAAGTTTAGCCCTTTATATCCATCAATTCAACATCAAAAATAAGAGTTGCATTAGGAGGAATTACTCCCCCAGCACCAGCTTCACCATAAGCTAAATGTGATGGAATTACGAAACGAGCTTTGTCACCTTTATTTAACAACAAGATACCTTCATCCCATCCTGCTATCACCTGTCCAGTTCCAACAGGAAACTCTATAGGGTTGCCACGTTTGTATGAATTATCAAATTCACTTCCGTCTGGTAACATTCCTTTATAATGAACAGCTACTGTTTGCCCTTTGTTGGCTTTTACACCGTCACCTTTTTGAATATGCTTATAATGCAAACCACTTTCAGTTTTATCAAAACCCTCAGTCAGTTCAGCCATTGCAGATTCTTGTAATTTTTTTCCTGCTTCATCACGCTCCGCTCTAGAACCAGTAAATTGTCTGAATACCTCAACCGCATTCCAATTTTTCGCCTCTTCTCCTACACGAATAATTTCTATTTGCATCGTATCTCCTTGTGCAATGCTATCAACTATATCTTGTCCTTCAATTACATTTCCAAATACGGTGTGCTTATTGTCTAACCAATCGGTAGGGATATGTGTTATAAAAAACTGACTTCCGTTAGTTCCTGGCCCTGCATTTGCCATCGAGAAAACACCTGGTTTATCATGTGTTAATTCAGGATGAAACTCATCATCAAATTTATACCCTGGTCCGCCTGACCCCGTCCCGTCAGGGTCTCCCCCTTGAACCATAAAATCTGGAATTACTCTGTGAAAAGTTAATCCATCATAGTAAGGAGTCCCTTGTGGTTTTGCATCATTCTCAAGATTACCTTCTGCTAATGCCACAAAATTTCCAACAGTTCCTGGAGTCTGTTTGTAGGTCAACTGTCCTAGTATCTCTCCTTTTTCAGTAGTTATTTTTGCGTAAATACCGTCTTGCATTTTTTTATTCTTTAAGTGATTAACACCAACTGTTTTAGCTTGGTGATTTAAGTCGGCAAAGG
>JBLHOW010000166.1:0-3807 GCA_047623705.1 Crocinitomix sp. | reverse complement strand
TTCAGAGTGAATTTAGATATGTCTGCTATGAACAGTGGAGTTTATCTTATTCGTATGGGAGGTCAATCTACCACTTCTGCAAAAACTGCAAGAATTATTGTGAAGTAATTCTTAAATATTTTAAATTATTAGGAGCGGCTTTAGGCCGCTCCTTTTTTTTTTAATCGATTGAATTGCCCTAGGTTCTGGCTAAGAGAGAAAAGAGAAAAGAGAAAAGAGAAAAGAGAAAAGAGAAAAGTTGCAAGTTGAAAAGTTCAAATAAGCAATAAACAATAATCAATAGCCAATAAACAATGAACCCAGCACCAAACACCCAGAACCCAGAATTAAGAAGTTAAAAGTCATCACTAATCAGGGACGTTCAAATGATTAATAAATAATCAGTAGTGTCCGATAAAAACATTGAAGCATATTACAGATTCCAGTCAGGACTGCGTTTAAAGCAATTTAAAACTAAGGCACCTTGCTTTTTGACAATCGTATAAATTTAAAATATAACAAAAATATAGTATGTATTTAGAACTGCTTATCAGTGAGTTAAAAACAAGTCTTTCTTCTTTCAGCGACTTGTGCTGAGCATAGTCGAAGTAAGCGGTCTTTATTCTTTAACCGGACAGTAATGATAAATAATGATCAATCTATCCTACTAAATTGGTGCGTTGTTTATTCATTAATAATAAGTTACCTTCGTTTACTTTAATTAAAAGCTAACGACATGAACATTAAAAAACTTCTCTACTTAGGAGCGCTAATTTTTAGCTGTGGCCTTTTCGCACAAGAAACTTTTCCTCCTGAAGAAATTATTACCGGAACTTTTATTGGCAAAACAATTCCACTAAGGGATTTTCCAACGATGCAACAAAATGAATTCAATGATCCTCGAGCACAAACGATGGTTCCAAATGAATCTACTACTCCATTGGAAGTTAATACTACCACTACAGTTATTCAAAACCTGCAAACAGAGCTAGGTAGCATTGTAAGTTTGCCGATAGAACAAAACTTCATTGGAGCTTCTGCTTCAGAATCAGGTTTTTTTCCGCCGGATCCAACGGGTGCAGTTGGCCCAAATCATTATGTTCATTCAGTAAATTCACTTGTTAAAATATTCGATAAAGCTGGAGCATTGTTAGTTGGCCCTGTCGCCTTAGGGACCTTCTTAGGGATTCCATCTAATAATGGAGATCCAATTGTATTATACGATCAATTAGCAGATAGATGGGTAGTTAGTGAGTTCGGAAATATCAATGGTGGAAATTCTTTAGCAATTGGAGTTTCAGAAACAAACGATCCAACAGGAGCTTATAATGTATATCAATATGGTTTTAATGGTTTTCCTGATTACCCTCATTATGGTGTTTGGCATGACGGTTACTATGGAACTGTTAACTTAAACGGTTCGTCTACACAGGGTTTTGTCATGGAGAGAGATGAAATGCTTATTGGAGGTCCGGCGCCACAGATTATTATTTTTAATTTACCACAAGTTGTTGTAAATCCGAATCAGGTAAAAAGTCCTGAACCAGCTAATTTACTTGGGACAACTTTCGATCCGAATTCACCTGGTTATATAACATATATTCAAGATGATGCTTGGGGGGGAGTTTCATTCGATCATTTAAAAGTATGGGAGATTGTTCCGGATTGGGCAGATATCAATAATTCAACAATTTCAAATGCCTTGGAGATTCCAACAGATCCATTTGATTCAGGTGAATTATTTGGTAATGGAAATGGGGCTATTTTTCAGCCAGGTACTAGTCAGAGACTTGCTGGTCACGGAGGAATTGTATCTTTCGCAGCAAATTATCGTGCATTTGGAACGCATAACTCTTGGTTAATTACCTTCAATACATTTATTGATGCTAATGAAACGGGAGGTATACGTTGGATTGAATTACGAAATGATGCTGGAAATCCTTGGAGTATTTACCAGGAAGGAACATATTCAATTGCAGATGGACATAGTCGCTTAATGAGCAGCTCTGCAATGGATGCCGCAGGTAATATCGGATTAGCTTATACTACTGCAAGTGAGAATTTAGCTGTTTCATTGCGATATACCGGGCGTTTTGACGGAGATGCATTAGGAATGATGACCTTGGCAGAAACTACCATTATTGATGGTCCAGGTGTAAGAACAAACAGTAATCGATATGGTGATTATTCTCATATGACCATGGATCCTAATAATTTTACTTTTTGGTATACAGGGGATTACTTTTCTTCCAATAATCAATGGAGAACTCAAATAGCGTCTTTTGCTTTGAGTGGTGGCTTTGCAGCCGATGTAGGTGCGAGTAATATTATTCAGCCAAGCAATGGTCTTTTAACAAATGCTGAAAATGTTGAAGTTACTATTAGAAACTTCGGATCAGCTCCACAAACAAATATTCCATTAGAATTAAGAGTGGATGGAAATTTAATAGCTACTGAAACTTATACTGGGACAGTTGAAGCTAACGATACAGACACGTTCACTTTTACGCAAACTATTGATTTGTCAAATGCAGGACAAACGTATGCGATAGAAGTATCAACTAATTTAACGGGGGACGAATTTGCAGCGAATGATAGTTTTAGTAAGAACGTTACACATTTGCTGGCTGATGACGTAGGGGCACTTGCCATAACAGCACCCGAAAGTGGTTCTGGGCTTGGTTTAGCGACAGTTTCAGTAAATATTAGAAATTTCGGGGCATCTCCACAAACAGGGTTTGATGTTCAATATACAATAGACGGTGGGACCCCAGTTGTTGAGTCATTCACAGGAACTATAAACTCTGAAGAGGAAGTTGTATTTGATTTTGCTACTCAAGGAGATTTTAGTGTACTTGGAACTTACACTGTTGTTGCTTCTACATCTTTAGTAGGTGATCAGGAAGCTTCTAATGATGAAGTAACAGCTGTTGTTGAAAACGTTCTTTGTCAGCCAACAATGGACTGTTCATTTGGTGACGGATTTCAACTGGTTCAAATTGCTGAAATAAATAATGTTTCTGCCTGTGAGGGTTATGGGGATTTTACGAGTATGATAGCAAACCTTGGTGCGGGAAGTACAAACGGTATTACGTTTACAACTGGTTACGGCGATCAAAATGTACAGGTTTGGATAGACTTTAATGATGACTCTAATTTCACTATTGATGAAATAGTAGTTCCAAACTTTGTGATTGCTCCCGGATCTGCTGGAGGTTCTTTTACAGAGACAGTTGATCTAGTTGTTCCAGCTGGAGCTGCATTAGGAGAACACCGCATGAGAGCAAAAAGTAATTGGCAAGCACCAGTGTCGAATGATCCTTGTGATGAATCTACTTTTGGTGAAACAGAGGATTATACTGCAAATATTGGCGTTTTAGGAATTAATGATAATGCTATTTCTAATTCAGAACTTATTGTTATAACGTTGCCAAACAATCAATTTGACGTTTCATTAGTAACTGAATTTGATGGGGGTGTTTATATGGGTGTTTATAATATCTTAGGACAAGAAGTTGGATTTAATAAAAAAGTACCTCAAATAGATGGTGCTTTTAGATTGAATTTAGATATGTCTGCTATGTCTAGTGGTGTTTATCTTATTCGTATAGGTGGTCAAACTACCACTACTGCAAAAACCGCAAGAATTATTGTGAAATAATTTATTAAATTTTTTAGATTATATCGGAGCGGCTTTTGGTCGCTCCTTTTTTTTTATCAGTTGAATTCCCTGAAGCTGTGCCTAGAAGTGAAAAGTGACTTCTCGATACTAAATTCAAATTTACTGACGTAATTTGAATTTCACTCGAAGTGACAGTGAAAAGAAAT
>JBLHOW010000165.1:0-3847 GCA_047623705.1 Crocinitomix sp. | reverse complement strand
GACGTTAAGCAACATCTAAATATTTTTTGTATTCTCAAAGAAAACAAGGGTGAGGTTATTATGGATACTGTCTCACTACCAACTGCTGCTATTGGTGAAATTATCTCTTTTACATCTACTGTTAAAAACACAGGATCAGATACGGTAACACTCAGGATGCCAGATGATCCTAAATTTACCAATTATTTAGATCAATATCCTGTTAAACTTGCGCCAAAAACTAGTCGAATCCTAAATTTTGAAGTCAATACAAGTTCTTTTCCAAATCGATATGATAAAAAAGTATTCTTAAAAACAAATGTGAATGAAAAACATGTAATGAGTGTCCCTATAAAAGGAGAAGTGATTGCACCAAATCGTGCGGACATTTATTTCCCGAAAAAAACATTAAGACTTGATGTGGAATATGGTGGACCAACCATTTATAATTTTTGGTATTATAATACTGGAGACATGCCTTTAATTATTAGTATGTGTAAAGGCAGCTGCGGATGTCTGGTACCAAGCTGCTCAAGAGAACCCTTAGCACCAGGCGACAGTGCAGTTGTTAATGTAAAATATGACAGCAAACGGGTTGGTCCAATTAACAAAAGTGTCTCTGTAACATCAAATGCTGTAACAAAGCGCATAATATTGCGCGTTACCGGGAGCGTTGCGCCTAGGCCATCTGATAATGCATTACCTGATAAAATAGATATGCAAGATCATAACTTAAAATTTGACTCAAAAAAACGAACTATTAACCTCCGTTTTAACGAGCATAAGACCGCTGTATTCAACTTTACAAATGAAGGAATTGATCCTGTGAAAATTCACATACCTTCTAACGGAGGGAGCATGCTTGTTAGACATTCAGAAAATACTATTCCACCTGGAGGAACTGGATGGATATCAGCCAGATTTGACGCAAGGCGGGTTGGTGAATTCACGCGGAAAATCTCTATTGGTGTTAATGGAGTTTATTATTACAGCATTTTAGAATTGAACATTTTGGTTCGAGAAGAAAACGCCCCCCTTCCATTGGGGCCAGTAATTTCATTTGATAGAACGGAGATTGACACTATTTTTGAATATGGAGCTGACGCGAAGTTTGAATTCCCCTTTACAAACATTGGAAGTGAGCCGCTAATCATTTCTCAAGGCAAATCTCGTGTTCCAGTTACGAACATACCAAAAGCTGCAGTTTTTCCAGGAGAAAAAGGAGTCATCAAGGTTAAATATGACGCAAAGCGGATTGGTAATTTTAAATTCCCCATTACGCTGACTCATAATGCAACAGAGGGTAGTACCGTTTTATATATCCGTGGTACAATTAATCCAAAAAATGTAGAAATAAAAAAAGAGCGTGAAACGGCAACCTCAGAAGGTCCACAAATAACTTTTGAATTGGATTCAATTTATAGAGAAATGGAATTCTCGGGAGATGGTAATCAGACATTCAAATTCACTAATACTGGGGATGAGGATTTGTTTATCACATTACTAAAACCAAGCGGAAGTATGGTGGCTCATTGCACTCGATCAGCAATAAAACCTGGTGAAAGCGGTGTGATCTATGTTAAATATAACACCAGAAGATATGGGCCATTTCGTAAAACAATTACAGTTAATCATAATGCCGAAGATGGCAGATCAGTCCTTCGATTTGTGGGCAGTGTTGCTAAAGAGCGCGACACCATTTCGATCGTCCCTCGAATCAATACGAATACTTTATTGAAAGAAAAAGTTGAAATCACATCAACTTCTGGGGCGCAAATTAAGTTTGAATCACAATTACTTGAGCAAAATTTTCGCCTTAACGAAAAAGTTGCAGCTGAATTCACCTGTCACAACTCAGGGAATGAATCATTAACGATTTCCAAAATAATTACGGATAATGGAGGGATAAATAACTTTCAATCTGGAATTATTCTAAGCGGTCAAAAACGTACTATTCGTATCACTTATCCAATTAATAAAATTGGTCCTTTTGATCGAACTATTGTTGTATACCATACTGCAAGCGACAAGCCCATTATTTTAAAATTTAAGGGAGTTATTCTTTAATTGATGCATTATTATTTTTTTAGCCGTTTAATTGACATCCGCTACAGTTAGTTAAACAACTGCACCTCAAGCACAATAAAAGAATCTCGTTCTGTGTTGAAACTGGTACATACACACTTCAAAAAACGAGATCATGAACAAACGCAAGGTAATTATTCCTGCCCTGATGCTATGTGCATTAGCGGCTTGTACAAAATCCACAACAACAGAAACTGCCATTGAGATGGTTGATTGTGCTACTGTCAGTTATACTGAAACAATTAAACCTCTTTTTGATGCAAATTGTGTCTCATGTCACGCCACAAATTCACCAGATGGCGCTTTGAGCAACTATGCTGAAACGAAAGTTTATGCTGACAATGGCAAATTAAAAGATGAAGTATTAACATCTCGATCTATGCCGATTGGTACACCTTTCAGTAGCACTGAATTAGGTCAAGTAAAATGCTGGTGCACCAAACAAATGATTTGAGAAAGGGTCGAGTTTTGTTAGATGCTCGGCCTTATTCAAAGCTCAATAAATATGCTGGAATGGTTTGAGCCAAATCAAACGCTTTATTTACTCGCGCAATTTTAAACCATGTCACTTTGTTATGCTCATTAGCGCTGTCTATTTCTGATTCAAAGTGTAAGGCCAAAACAGTTCGATTAGCAAAATAGAATGACTGTTTTGATCCAATATGATTCGGCACACCAAACTTATCTTCAATTTCATTAAATTCTAAACCAACCAAATCTAACTCACCTAAAGTCTCATTCTTCATAGCGCATTCAATTCCTATAAACGCTTCATTCGTTGCATAAAAATCACCGACACTTTCACCATATTTATAAACGATAATTCGAAAATTGTGAAATAAGTCACTTTCTGAAGGATGTGTTTCCAATAGATTGCGCAATTTATGAAACAACATATATTGATAATAAAACCCAGCAGTATCAGGAAGCCAAAATAGTTCATGCGCCGTTACGGCACCACTATTTGATGTACCATACTCGGCCTTGTAATTTTCAAGGTCAATTGGATTTGCAAGCAAATCAATCATACGTTGTCTTTCAATAGAGGGGAGACCTTGATCTTCCAATACTTCTTCAATACCTTCATTGATCAGGTGCAATGCTTGAGAATCGTTGAAAGACAATTCATCATTTTCATTACTGGATGATTGATTATCACAATTAGCAAAGAGAAGCAATAGAATGAATGGCATTATCACTTTCATAGATTCAATTTAAGCATTTGTTTTAACTTTGTTTTATTATGGCAAAAAAAGGCGTGCTAAAAAATGGCAAAAACAAAAAGCTACACAGTAAACTCATTCAGCAGAAAAAAACAAAAGAGCAAAAGGCAAAGGAATTGAGAAAAGCGCGATTAAAAGCTATTTTTGATCAAAGTACCAAAGACAGCACAGACTAATTTTATTATCTTAACCATCATGAAGCTTGCATTTCTAAATAGTATTGGAAAAAGAATCGGATTCTCATTTGCATTGACATCTATTATTGTCATTATCGGTTACTTTATCTATGGTGATGACTTTCTTGCCATACCTACAATTTTAATTGTGATGGTTATTGTTTACATCCCTATTACTGTGATTTACGCAATTTTTTCCACTTTTTTGTCAGATAAAAATAGGCCCGACAATGATGATGTATTAGATAGATAATTTTATGATTTGGTTAATAGTAATTCCTATTCTAGCTTATTTTATTATTTATCCCGGTGGCAGAAAAGTTTGGTTAAAACGCAAAAAAGAAATTCTGAAAAATTCAGATGATTCAGAAATGTTAGAAGATG
>JBLHOW010000164.1:0-4015 GCA_047623705.1 Crocinitomix sp. | reverse complement strand
GATGCACAAGAAGGAGAGACTTTAAAATTCAAAACATCGAATAGTTTTTCGGATGGTAGTACCTTAGAAATTTGGATCTCGCAGGACTGGGATAGCCAGGAAGTGAACATCGCTTCATCGACTTGGTCTTTACTTCCAGCGGCTTACATTGTCCAAGATGATGATAATTTTGGGAATTGGGCATCTTCTGGGAATGTAGATCTAAACTGTATTATCGGTATTGCTCATATTGCTTGGAAATATGTGGGCAATGGAGAAGAAGCTTATGATGGAACCTATGAGTTGGATGAGGTTGATATTGAGTCTAATTAGTTATTCATTACTTTTTTGAATATCATTTCGAGAAAAAGAGTCTAGAGTATTAAAAACAATTAGGGTAGTGAAAAATAAATAAAGCTTTTTAATAGTGAATATGTAACAATGGATTGTGAGTTAAGATTGGTGTTAAACTTTAAATGTGCGATTTAAAATATTTTTAATATTGCATTGTTTTAACTATTTAATTCTGTCATACATGTCATACATGGATTGATGATTAAGAGTTATATTTCCTTTGGAACTATCTAAATCCACAATAATTATTATAATAATAGAAAAGGACATTGAAAGCGCTAAAACCAAAGCCCAATTCGATTTTTCTGATTTTCCAAGTAAATAGCCAATCTGAAACATTGCGATTATTATAAGTGCGAAAAGGGCTATCCAGATTAAATTTGGAATGCGATCATGCACGCCCTTTGCAATTCGCTTGGTTTGATTGTCAAACATGTGGTTTGTCGCCTCAATTAGCGTGGCATTTATTATATCCTTGCCAATATTTTTTTGATTCATATCGGTAATTAATGCCCATATAGTATTTTGAATTTTTGAAGAATTATTGATACCTTCTTTAACTTTATCAGGGTTATCAATTAACCATATTCTTACTTCAACATATTCTTTCAGGGCTTTCTTTATTAGACTATTGTACGGTTCTTCAACTAGTCCAGCTCTCAGCCAACTGGTCTCAATTGAATTAACTTCTTCAAGTAAAAATTGCTTCCTTGCATCAAAACGCGATGAGCTTAGGCTAAAGGTAAAGGCTAATATAAAAGCAAGTAAGCCTAATGTTGAGCCAACCAAAGTGTTAATAGATGATTCGTCTTCATGTTTAACACGTTTTTTTCTCCATTGGGCAAATGCTATTCCGCTTCTTACAGATGAAAGAATAATAGAAACGATAATTATATAAATTACCCAAAGTGGTAGAGTAGAAAAGAGATGATCGTTCATGAATCTATTTTTTTTGGTATTTTGTTCTAAAGGTATGACATATTCAAAACTTTCTGACAATGTTTCTATCAACTAAACACAAGTTGAAGGCATCAGAATGATAAGAGTTTTTGTGAAAACTCTGGATTAGGAGACCAATTGTCTCCTTTTTGTTTTGTCAATAGTTTATTACGACGATGAACTATCTTTGGAGTAGTTGCGCAACACAGATACTAAGAAATAAGTGTACAAATAACCTTCTGAAGAGATTTTCCAACAAAGATTATTATTGCTTCTTTTTTATTCGCAGAGTTCAACTCTAAAAGGTAAAATCTTATCGGAATTATCCAGAAGCCCAGTAAATCCGCTCACTTTGTGATGAAAGTTGGATGCTCATTTCTTATCATCAATTGATTCCTTATTCAGCTTTCGGTTTATAAACCATTATTAATAATTTAAAAACTTTGAAAAATGTAAAAACTTACCATCATTATATTGCTGATTCTTGGTTCTTCATTTAATTCCTTTGAAACCTTGGATATTGACGATAACGAGCCTATTAATCTCATAGCCGGTGAAATTAATGACCTCATGGAAGAGGTTCAATTAGACTATCCAAACTTTATCTACGATATCCAAAAAGAAGGGTCTGAATTAACTCGCCTCGAAAATCTTTTTGGGGAAACGTATGAATTTTCTGTACAACAGGAATCCGAAAGGAATATTGCTTGGAGTATTGCGTATATAGACTTACTTCCTAAAATCGAAGATGTTATTAGTACTGCAGAAACCGAGGGTTATACAAATCATTTAGGGGTTGCAAAAGTACTTAAAGCATTTACGTTACTTACTTTAGTTGATTTTTATGGAGATGTGCCTTATTCTGAAATAGCAGGTCCAAATTCAAATGGTGATGATGGAGCGATAATTTATGCTGAGGCTTTAACAAGGTTGGAGGATGCAATTGATAGGTTTAATGAAGGAACGGACCAAATGGAGGTTGATTATTATTACAACAACGATTTTCAAAAATGGACTAAACTGGCAAATACGCTAAGAATGAATGTGTATTTAAACACACGTTTGGTTGATGCAGACGCTTTTGTAAACTTTAATGCAATTGCGAGCGTTGGAAACTTTATTTCCAACAGCGATGATGACTTTGAATTCAAGTATGGAAACGCTAATATGCAGCATCCAGAATATTTAAATAATTATAGCTCGATGGGAGTCGGTTACAGTTATAGGTCAAATTGGTTAATGGATAAAATGTTAAGTCAAGATGACCCAAGAATACGTTATTATTTTTATCGTCAAGTGGCGTGTACACCGGTCAGTATTGGTGTGAACGGAGATACTTGTATGACCATTTGGGACGAAGCTGCTCTGAGTTGTTCAGTGATGCCAGCACCAGACCATTATCCAGTCGAAATGACCTTTTGCACGTTAAATGATGGTTATTGGGGTAGAGATCACGGAAATTTTGCTGGGATTCCACCGGATAGCTTTAAGCGATCCGCTAGCGGTGTTTATCCATCTGCTGGGAAATTTGATGATGATGAATTTGTACTTGTAAGTGTAGGCGCAGGTGGAGCAGGAGCTGGAATTATACCCTTAATGCTTGCAAGTTGGGTAGATTTTATGAATTCCGAAATGGCCCTTGTAGATGGAAACGAAGGTGCTGCACAAGATTATTTGTTCCTTGGAATGCAAAAATCTATTGAAAAAGTAATGGGTTTTATTTCTGTAGACTCCGGAGCTGATGCTACATATGCTCCTGCATCTGTCGATGTTTCTAATTATTTGACATCTGTTGTTAGTATTTTTAGTAATGGTGATATCAATGCAAAATGGAATGTCCTTGCAGAACAGCAATTCATTAGCCATTACGGAAATGGGATTAATTCATACAATACGTATCGAAGAACCGGATTTCCAACTTTTTTGCAATATCATTTAACCGCAGATCCCGGACCTTTTGTGCGATCGTTGCTGTATCCAACGGATGAAGTAAATGATAACTCTAATATTTCTCAAAAGCCTGGAGTAGATATACAAGTATTCTGGGATAGTAATCCTGCGCATCCAGCATTCCCTCTTGCCAATTAGAATTAATAAGGATGTCGAATGGCCTATTCAAAATTATTAAAGCCGTTTTGCGTCCTTATTTTAAACATATGAAATTAGGGCGTGGAGCACAAATTTGTGTTTGGAAACAAGAAGTTAAAAGGGAGAAATGAAAAATTTAGAAAGTGAAAAGTGAAAAGTTCAGAAAGAGAAAAGAAGTGAGACATGGGACTTGAGACGATCAAGATGACAGGTGAAGGATGAAGATTAGTTTTTGAAATTCTGGAACTACGGTGTTGACCCACAATTGTTCCCTTGACCGCCTCCGCAAAAGCTTTAGCATCGGTGTAGGGTACTTTACGGGTGTTTTCAGCATTATGGGTGAAAGCTGAAGGGCAATTCAACGTTCTAATAATTAACAAACAATAAATAATAGTCAATAAACAATGACCTAGAACCCATAATTATAGAGTTAAAAGTGAAATAGGTATGAGTATGAGCTGATTTTATATCTCATCTGAACTAAAAATAATTCAAAATAGAAATATGACATAGCATAATTAAACTAGTAAAAGGGTATAATATTATTTGCCTTTATTATTTCAGTTCCCATCCAAATCCCGAAGAAAGCACATAATCTGATTCACTTCCACCTACAGGAGGCTGATTGTCATAGTTCAATGTAAAATCTGTTTTT
>JBLHOW010000163.1:0-4290 GCA_047623705.1 Crocinitomix sp. | reverse complement strand
TCCAGACTTTTCGATTGAAGGTAAACTAGCGTTAAATAAACGACTCACATGTTCAGGTTCAGACGGCGCTCCAATTGTGACAATGGCTTTAATATTATCTAATTTAGATGCGGCCATTAGTACAGCAGCTCCACCAAGCGAATGTCCGATTAATATTTCTGGACAATCATAGTTTTCAGTCATATAATCGGATACGGCTACAAGGTCTTCTACATTACTTGAAAAGTTAGTTGAGGCAAATTCACCTTCGCTTCTTCCAAGTCCTGTAAAGTCGAACCGCATAACAGCAATACCTTGCATTGTCAAAGTTCTGCTTATGTGCCTTACAATTCCTAAACTGCTGCTGCAAGTAAAACAATGGGCAAAAATGGCGTATTGTCGAATAATTCCATCAGCTGGAACTTCAAGTTTGGCATAAAGTGTGCATTGACTGCCTTGTATTTTTAGCGTTTCGGATTTCATAAGTTTATTGATTTTTAATTCCGTATTTATTCAACTTTTACACCTTTCCAAAAGGCGATATAACCTTTAATGTTTTTGGCTAATTCTGAGGTTTCTGGATAAAACCAAGCAGCATCTTTATTACGCTCTCCGGCCACAATAATATCAAAATAAGAAGCCGTTCCTTTCCATGGGCAAACTGTATGTGTACTGTTTGCTTCAAAAAAGTCTTGATTGATAGCAGAAGGCGGAAAATAATGGTTGCCTTCAATATTGATCGTTTCGTCACTTTCGGCAATCACTGTGCCATTCCAAATTGCTTTTTTCATTCCTAATATTTTTTAATTCTTTTCTATTTGACGCTTGCAGTATTGAATACTTTCAATACTAAGACAAAAAGCGCACACTTCTATAAAGTGGCTGTTTCAATTTACCTCATGATTGGTCTAATTTTAAAGATTCTGAATTTATACAATAACGCAAACCACTTGGTGCTGGTCCATCAGGAAAAACATGTCCTAAATGAGAATCACAGGTGTTGCAAGTTGCTTCTACGCGAACCATTCCGTGCGATTCATCTTTGATATAATCTACCGCATTTTCTTTAATGGGTGCTGTAAAACTTGGCCAACCTGTGCCTGATTCAAACTTAATGGTAGAATCAAAAAGCGGTGTGTCGCAACAAATGCAATTGTATTTGCCTGCTTCATGACTTGCACAAAAAGCACCACTATGTGCACGTTCTGTAAATTTAAGGCGTGTTATTTTAAATTGATCCTCCGTTAAAATCTCACGCCATTCAGCTTCAGTTTTTTCAACTCTTTTGTCTGGAGTGGGAGTTCCGTTATTGGCAAATTTTATGATATGATTCCAGTTTAACATCTTAATTTTTATTTATTAGAACAATATAGGCGTCTTTTTTGTTCTTAGATTCTTAATTCAATGAATTAAGAACAAGACTTTTAAAAATTATTGTAAAGCACTTGCGTTTTGATAGTAATACTATTATATTTGTAAATAATTATTTGACAAATGCATAATTTAGCCATCTCCATACGTATTAGTGATGATCTTTTTATAAAGGATCCAGAATCTACCGATTTAGGTAAAAGAATCATTTCAGAAAGCATTGCTTTAATGGACGAGTTGGGCTTTGAGGCATTTACATTTAAAAAGTTAGGGACTGCTATTGGCTCTCCTGAAAGTTCTGTATACCGTTATTTTGAAAGCAAACACAAATTGTTGATTTATTTGGTGTGTTGGTATTGGAGTTGGATTGAGTACAAGATTGTTTTTGGAACAATCAACAAATCATCTGACATGGAACGATTGAAAACGGCAATTGAAATTCTAACAAAACCCATAAAAGTGGATAATGCATTTATTCATATTAACGAGGTGATTTTGAATAAGATTGTGATTGCAGAAGCAACAAAAGTATTTCACACAAAGGCTGTTGATAAAGAAAATGATCAAGGATATTTTGCCGTTTATAAAAGAATTGTGCAACGTGTGTCTCAATTAATTTCAGCAATTAATCCAGCTTATAAATACCCTAGCATGTTGGTGACAACGGTTATTGAAGGAGCGCATCAGCAAGTGTATTTTGCAGATCATTTACCATCATTAACGGATATGAAACGCGGAAAAAATCGAGTCTATAATTTTTACACCGAATTGGTGTGCAAAATGATTTCATGAAGCAAAGGTTAAAACATATCAAAAAAATTGTGGGACTCTCTTTAAAAGGAATCTTACTGGTTTATTTTGCGTGTTTTTTTCTTGGAAAAAATGTGGTAACGAACCTTTTGTCGTTTGATAAAAGCGATTACGAGCTTTGCGAAGAGTTGGAGGCAGAAGATGCTGAAGAGGAGAAAGAAGTTGACGACAAAGAAAAAGAGACGAAATTAAAGGTAAGAGCCGATTTATTGGCGCAATTACAGAAACTAAATACCCTTCAGGTTGAAGCGTGGAATAACGCTTTGAATTATGAAGGTTTCCAGCGCGAAATTCCCGACCCACCTCCACAGGTTTAATTTAATCAATTGCAAGATCCTTCAGATAACTAACCGTTTCTGTGAAATCTAGAACGCAAAAGATTAGCCCCCCCATGTTTTATTAAAAAGAATGTTCAACGGAATTGGTTCTGTTGAATTCAAAGAATATTTAATGCCTTTATGGCAAAAAAAAGATTAAATGATTACAAATAATAAATTAAGTCCATTCAAATTTTTAAATAAAGATATTCCAGCAGGTTTGGTCGTCTTTTTAGTGGCCCTTCCTTTGTGTTTGGGCATTGCATTAGCATCTGGTGCTCCTATGTTTTCTGGCATTATTGCTGGAGTTGTAGGTGGGATTGTAGTGGGGGCGTTGAGTGGTTCACCGCTCGGAGTTTCTGGACCTGCAGCAGGTTTAGCCGTGATAGTAGCTGTAGGAATCCAGGATTTAGGCACGAATTCTGCGGGCGATTTTGACCCAATTATAGGTTTTAAAGCTTTTCTAGTAGCAGGTGTTATTGCAGGAATTATTCAAATCTTTTTGGGATTTTTAAAAGCTGGTATTATCGGTTATTATTTTCCCTCTTCTGTGATTAAGGGAATGCTTGCTGGTATTGGTATTACTCTAATTTTAAAACAAATTCCACACGCATTAGGATGGGACAAAAACCCTGAAGGAGCTTGGGATTTCTATCAGAATGATGGACATAATACATTTTCAGAAATAGGCTATGCAATTCAAAACTTCACTTCTGGGGCAGTAATCATTACTTTAGTTGCCGTTGGATTATTAATCTTATTTCAACAGAAATTTATTAAAAAAAATAAAGTATTAGGAATGATTCCTGGTCCTTTATTGGCCGTATTGGCAGGTGTATTATTAAATGAATTTTTTAAAGCTTATATGCCTGAATTAGCCTTGATGAATGAAACTGGGCTGCATAATGATCAAATGGTATATAACGATCACTTAGTAAGCATTAAAGCGGCAGATGGGAATTTACCATATTACGGACTAATCACTTTTCCAGATTGGACAATGTTAAGTAATCCTAAGGTTTATATGATAGGATTCACTATGGCGGTTGTTGCAAGTTTAGAGACCTTGTTAAGTGTTGAAGCAACGGATAAACTAGATCCGCAAAAAAGAACAACACCAACTAACCGCGAATTATTGGCGCAAGGTACTGGTAATATTGTTTCGTCATTAATAGGTGGTTTACCAGTTACGCAAGTTATTGTACGTAGTTCAGCAAACGTCAATTCAGGAGGTAAAACTAAGGCGTCCGCTATAGTACACGGAATCTTTTTGGTTTTGTTTGTACTCTTATTACCCACCATTTTAAATATGATTCCTTTGTCATGTTTAGCAGCAATTTTATTAGTTGTTGGTTATAAATTGGCAAATGCAGGCTTGTTCAAAAGTATGTATCAAAATGGTATGAGTCAGTTTTTGCCCTTTATTGTGACGATTGTAATGATTATTGTGACTAACTTACTGTGGGGAATTGTAATAGGTCTAGCAGTTTCTGTCTTCTTTATTATTAAAAGAAGTTATGAAAACGCACTCTATTCTAAGTTTAAAGAAACTGAACATGATGGGATAAATGATCTGACGATAGAATTTGGCGAAGTTGTGTCTTTCTTTAATAAAGGCCACTTACACAAAAAGCTGAATGATTTAAAAGAAGGTACTAAAGTAATTGTAGATGGATCAAAAAACAAGCATATGGATTTTGACATACTTGATTTATTTGAAGACTTTTTAGACAATGCTAAATCGAAAAATATTGAGGTTGAATTTGTTGGATTCAATGCGGATCGTTCTGAAAAGTTGTACAATTTTATTCAA
>JBLHOW010000162.1:0-4676 GCA_047623705.1 Crocinitomix sp. | reverse complement strand
ACTTACTAGTGTTAGACTTAAAGCCGTTGGATATTATTTCTAAAAAATCAATAGAAAATGCCATTGCATTGGTAAATGCGCTTGGCGGATCAACAAATGCAGTATTGCACTTTTTAGCGATTGCACATGCAGCTGACATTGATTTCAGTTTAGAAGATTTTCAAAAAGTAAGTGATAGAACACCTTTAATTGCAGATTTAAAACCCAGCGGAAAATACCTAATGGAAGATGTTCACGGCGTTGGAGGTACTCCAGCTGTGATGAAATACTTATTGGACAACGGATATTTACACGGTGAGTGTTTAACAGTAACGGGGAAAACATTGGCAGAAAATTTAGCAAATGTTGAAGCACTAACATTTGAAGGAGATCAAGATGTAATTTATCCAAAGGACAAAGCATTGAAGTCTTCAGGAAATATTCAAATAATTTATGGAAATCTAGCTGAAGAAGGAGCCGTAGCAAAAATTAGTGGAAATGAAGGATTGCTTTTTGAAGGAAAAGCAGTGGTTTATGATGGAGAGCAAGCAGCAAATACCGGAATTTCAAACGGAGAAGTGAATAGAGGAGATGTAGTTGTAATTCGTTACGTAGGCCCAAAAGGAGGTCCAGGAATGCCAGAAATGTTAAAACCAACTTCGTTGATTATGGGAGCTGGATTAGGAAAATCTGTTGCATTGATTACTGATGGGCGTTTTTCTGGAGGAACTCACGGATTTGTGGTTGGGCATATTACACCAGAAGCACAATCTGGAGGAACAATTGCCATATTAAGAACAGGTGATACTATTAAAATTAGTGCAGAAGACAACACCATTAACGTATTGCTTTCTCAAGAAGAAATTGATGAGCGGAAATCAAAATGGGTTGCTCCAGCATTAAAACATACAAAAGGAATATTATACAAATACGCAAAAATGGTTGCATCAGCGTCAAAAGGATGTATAACTGATGCATAATAAAAATAAAAAAATGGAAACGCAAACCATAAAAAACACAAAAACAGTAACAAAAGTTACCGAAATAATTTCTGGTAGCGAGGCGGTAGTAAGGTGCTTAATTGCAGAAGATGTAAAAATAATTTATGGATATCCTGGAGGCGCAATTATGCCAGTGTATGATGAATTATACAAATATAGAGATGAAATTCACCACGTTTTAACACGTCATGAGCAAGGCGCAACGCATTCGGCACAAGGTTTTGCAAGAATTTCTGGAAAGGTTGGTGTAGCAATTGCTACCTCTGGCCCAGGGGCTACCAACTTAATCACAGGTATTGCAGATGCACAAATAGATTCGACGCCAATGGTTTGTATTACAGGCCAGGTTCCTTCGCATTTATTAGGATCTGATGCGTTTCAAGAAACTGATATTGTTGGTATTTCTACACCCGTTACAAAATGGAATTGCCAGGTTACAAGAGCAGTTGATATTCCAGCAGCTTTGGCAAAAGCATTTTATATTGCAAGAAGTGGAAGACCAGGTCCTGTTTTAGTGGATATTACAAAAGATGCACAGTTTGAAGAGTTCGATTTCTCTTATGAAAAATGCACAAAAATAAGGAGTTATATTCCGGTTCCAAAAACAGTAGAAGGTTCTATAGAAGCTGCTGCAAAATTAATTAATGAAGCTAAAAAACCGTTCATTGTTTGGGGCCAAGGTGTAATTTTAAGTGAAGCAGAAGAGCAATTAAAAGCGATTATAGAAAAAACTGGAATCCCTGCTGCTTGGACTATTTTAGGAGCTTCAGCAATCCCAACTTCTCATCCATTAAATGTTGGTATGTTAGGGATGCATGGTAATTATGCGCCAAATATATTAACCAATGAATGTGATGTGTTAATTGCAATTGGAATGCGTTTTGATGATCGTGTTACGGGAGATTTAAGTAAATATGCAAAACAAGCAAAAGTAATTCACTTTGAAATTGATCCTGCAGAGGTAGATAAAAATGTGAAAACAGATGTGGCTGTTTTAGGTGATGCAAAAACAAGCTTAGGGTTGTTATTTCCAATGTTAAATGAGAACACACATACCGATTGGCATCAAAAATTTAAAGATTTGTATGCTATTGAATATGAAAAAGTAATTAAAGATGAAATTCATCCAGCCAAAGGAGGTTTAACGATGGGTGAAGTTTTAAATGAAATTAATATACAATCTAAAGGTGAAGCTGCCATTGTTTCTGATGTAGGTCAGCATCAAATGATTGCTTGTCGATATGCAAAATTCAATCAAACAAAAAGTAATATTACTTCTGGTGGATTAGGAACCATGGGCTTTGGTTTACCGGCAGCAATTGGCGCTAAAATGGCGGCTCCAGAACGTGAAGTAGTTTCTATTTCTGGTGATGGTGGTTACCAAATGACGATACAAGAATTGGGCACAATTTTTCAGCAAAAAGCAGCCGTAAAAATTGTGGTTTTAAATAACGACTTTTTAGGAATGGTACGTCAATGGCAACAGTTGTTTTTTGATAAACGATATGCATCAACCGAAATGGTGAACCCAAATTTTGTAGCCATAGCTGAAGGGTATTATATAAAAGCTAAAAAAGTTACAAAACGAGAAGAATTAGCAGAAGCTGTTGCAGAAATGATGGCGAGTAAAGAAGCTTATTTCTTGGAAGTTTGTGTGGAAAAAGAAAATAATGTATTTCCAATGATTCCCTCAGGAGCAAGTGTTTCTGATATTAGATTAGAGTAAAACCTGAAGAATAAAAAAATAGTATCGAGTAGTTTTAGTCGTAAATTATAAAATATGAGTACAGAAAAACAACTATTTACAATATCAGTTTATACTGAAAATAACATTGGATTGTTGAATAGAATTTCAGCAATTTTCCAAAGAAGACACATAAACATAGAGAGTTTAAATACCTCTCCATCAGAAATTGATGGCGTTTCTAAATTTACGATTGTTGTAAACATGACAGAAGTAAGTATTAAGAAAATTATCGGTCAGATAGAAAAGCAAGTAGAGGTTATTAAAGCGTATTATCATAATGATGATGAAACAATTTATCAAGAATCCTGTATTTTTAAAATGAAGTCAGATTTACTTTTTGATGAGCGTCAAATTCAGAATATCATTAAAGAAAGTAATGCCAGAATTGTTACGGTAAATAAAGAATTTTTTGTGATTGAAAAATCAGGAAGAAAAGAAGAAATAGAAGCATTATACAATGAATTAAGAGAGTTTGGTATTATGCAATTTACCCGTTCAGGACGTATTGCTGTTACCAAAGAAGAAATGAAAATATCAATATTATTAGAAACATACAACAACTAAATAAATAAAAATGTCAAATTATTTTAACACGCTATCATTAAGAGATCAATTAACAGAATTAGGAAAATGTAGATTCATGGAATCTTCAGAATTTGAAAATGGCGTAGCAGCATTAAAAGGCAAAAAAATTGTAATTGTAGGTTGTGGAGCTCAAGGATTAAACCAAGGTTTAAACATGAGAGACTCTGGGTTAGACATTTCGTACACATTACGTGAACAAGCAATTGCAGAAAAAAGACAATCGTTTTTAAATGCAAGTGAAAACGGATTTACTGTTGGAACGTATCAAGAGTTAGTGCCAACTGCCGATTTGGTGTTGAATTTAACACCAGATAAGCAACACACAGCTGTTGTAACTGCTGTAATGCCATTAATGAAACAAGGAGCAACCTTATCGTATTCTCACGGGTTTAATATTGTTGAAGAAGGAATGCAGGTTCGTAAAGATTTAACGGTAATTATGGTCGCACCAAAATGTCCTGGTTCTGAAGTTAGAGAAGAATATAAAAGAGGATTTGGAGTGCCAACATTGATTGCTGTACATCCAGAAAATGATCCAGAAGGAAAAGGATTGGCACAAGCAAAAGCGTATGCTGTTGGAACAGGTGGACATAGAGCCGGAGTCTTACAATCATCTTTTGTTGCAGAAGTAAAGTCTGATTTAATGGGAGAACAAACCATTTTATGTGGTGTTTTACAAACCGGAGCGATCTTATCTTTTGATAAAATGGTTGAAGAAGGAATTGAACCAGGGTATGCTGCGAAATTAATTCAGTATGGTTGGGAAACAATTACAGAAGCTTTAAAACATGGTGGAATTACAAACATGATGGACCGTTTATCGAATCCAGCAAAATTGAAAGCGTTTGCAATTTCTGAAGAATTAAAAGACATTATGCGTCCGTTGTTTCAAAAACATATGGATGATATTATGTCTGGTCATTTTTCTAAAACGATGATGGAAGATTGGGCAAATGATGACAAAAACTTATTGTCTTGGAGAGCGGAAACAGGAGAAACAGCTTTTGAAAAAACAACAGTTACAACCCAAGAAATTTCTGAACAAGAATACTTTGATCACGGAACATTATTAGTTGCTTTTGTAAGAGCAGGAGTTGAATTGGCTTTTGAAACGATGACAGCATCTGGAATTATTGCTGAGTCTGCTTATTACGAATCGTTGCACGAAACACCATTAATTGCAAATACAATTGCACGTAAAAAATTATACGAAATGAACCGTGTAATTTCTGATACAGCAGAATACGGGTGTTACTTATTTGATCATGCATGTAAACCATTATTAACTGATTTTATGAAAACAGTAAAAACAGATATTATTGGTAAATCATTTAGCACAGTTAACGATGCAGACAATCAACAAT
>JBLHOW010000161.1:0-4895 GCA_047623705.1 Crocinitomix sp. | reverse complement strand
CTTGGATTAAAATTAAATTTATTCAGTACAATTATGTAGGTTGGATGGATTTTAAGCAATTAACGTATATAGATCTTGAGGAGTATGAGAAAATCACAAATTCTTCAATTCAATACTTACAGGATCCATTACTAAGCATCACTGGGCCACGTGGTAAACAGAACATAATGCTAGGTTCGGCGCTGGTAAACCGAAAGGATAACAGCATGATTTTTGGCAGTGAAATTTATACGTTTGAACAAAGCGTAAATGCTGGGAACCTTAACTTGTTGCAAACCTCATTAGGTTACTTAAACACGCCGTATTTATGGGGTGGTAAATCAATATTTGGGATAGATTGTTCTGGCTTAGTTCAAAACGTATTTAAAGTTCATGGCACATTACTACCAAGAGATGCCTCGGAACAAGTACACGCTGGAACATTAATCCCATACGCAGACCGTAAAATTGGTGATGTCCCTTTCTTTATTAACGCAAAAGGAATTGTTCACCATGTTGGTATATTAACAACTGAAGATAAAATTATTCATGCCGCAGGTTGCGTCCGAATCGATCCTTTCGACGAAAAAGGTATTTTCAGAAAAGATTTAGATCGATATACGCACCAATATCATAGTATTCGCCGGTATTAGGGTTCACTTTCAAGTATTATATGCTAAGCGTCAATTTTTTGGAATTTGATGATTGATTATTAATGTCCCGTAATTTGTCCTTTCATCTCTGTTGAAAGTGTAAAGCCTTCCTCCAACGGCAATATCTCCTCCATCAATCCGTCGATCAAAACCTGCCCAGTATCAGCGTCCATTCCATCTCCGTAATATGTTGTAGTATCTTCAGCAACCATCCCTACATCATGATCTTCCACCAATTCTCCAACAACATCTCCTCCAAATGGTGATTCACACCCTGTGAAAAGTGTGAAACCAAAAGCTAACATACAAGCATATAAAAACTTGCTTCGAAAAATGGACAAGGGTTGATTATTCCATAAATGATAGTTGGTATTCACCATGTCCATTTGAACATTTGAAATATGTGCACATGTTTTTTGACCTGACCGTTGCTCTAAAATCTCTCTAATTTCCTCTGGTTGTTTTGCTGAAAAATCAATTACATCAATTTGACATTTTCCGCAATATGCTCCGCGATCAGTTGGTTGCATTTTCTTCCAATCTTCTGAACACGGACTCGGGATTCCAATATTAGTTTTCATAGTTTCAATTTACATTATATTCCAGAAATAAGCAAAAGGTCACCCAAAATTGATTGTTTTCTTTAAAAAGAATTAGTTTTATGTGACTACATGGAAGTTTTTAGCAAAATATTTTTCATAGCCACCTCTGGCCTTTTCATAGCATTATTCATGCTCTTAATTGAACATCCTAAGCGCATGCTAATTGGATTTATCATTTTTGGGATTATTGCTTTGCTAATTATAGGGTCAATCCCAATTTTGGCACTGATTCCTTCTTTATGTCCTTTCCTTATTTTTTTGGATGCAAAACGATTGACCTTGAAAATCTGCCTCATCTATTTGGTGTTTTTCATCCTCACGATAGTGCTATCAGCTATTTTCATTGTTCCTTTCATGCCTTTTTACTATTATCCAATACTTGTCTTTGCTTACGTTCTTCTTGCTAAAATTACTTTTGAAAGAATGCAAACGAGGAACAAGCAAATTGAAGAAATTATTTAAGCGCTAACTACAATGCAACAATTCCAACTTAATTTGCCCTCCTATTCACGCGGATTTCATATCATAACTGATGCGGTTTTAGATCAAATTCATAACCTTCCGCAAACAGGATTATTACATCTTTTTATTCAACATACCTCAGCAGGAATTTGTATTAACGAAAATGCCGATCCTTCTGTTCTGGCAGATTTAAACGCCTGGTTCTCTAAAAATGTGAAAGAAAACGAACCCTACTATCAACACACCTTCGAAGGTCCTGACGATATGCCAGCGCATATAAAAACAATTCTAACCGGATGTGAAATAACAATTCCTATTACCAACGGAAGGTTGAACTTAGGAACATGGCAAGGCATTTATTTGGGTGAATTCAGAAATCATGGTGGATCACGTAATTTAATAGCAACTGTTTATTCCTAAAAAAACGATTCTTAGGCAGTCCTAGTGGGCTGAAATTTAACCCTAACTTATCCAATTCAACCGTTAATTGACCTCTCGTGAAAAGCATGTTTTATTGAATTAGTGACGCCTCGTTCATGATTAAACCAAGTGGAATAGCAATATCAAATTGAAAATCAATTAATTCATCTACATGAACAGCATACCTCACTTTATTCTTAAAATTATAAATCTCTGTTATAACTGGGTAAATCAAATCCATCTCCTTAATTTAGTAGATCAAATAAATTTATCTTGACAGTAATCGAACCATTCAAAGCCATTCGCCCTACTAGGGACAAAGCATATTTAGTAGCCACTAGGCCTTCATATGCTTATAATAAAGAAGTGCTGCATGCTAAACTCAATCACAATCCTTATACGTTTTTACATGTCATCAATCCTGAATTTCATACAGACGATAAAACCAAACCGAATACGCCCGAACGTTTTCAAAAAATTCGGAATAAGTTTGTTGAATTCATCAATGAAGGCATTTTTATAAGAGAAGAAAAGGAAAGTTTTTATTTGTATAGACAAACGGTTGATGGACATGCTTATGTTGGATTAATTGCAGGTGCATCTGTTGATCAATACAATAGCGGACATATCAAAAAGCATGAAGAAACAATTACTGAACGTGAAACGGTTTTTTCTAACTATTTAAAAATTGTTGAGTTTAACGTTGAGCCTGTCCTACTTTTTCACAGGAAACATGAGGCACTAAACCAATTATTGGCACCCTTAATGTTTGCACGACCAGAATATGAATTTACATCTTGGGACCGTGGAAAACACGAAATTTGGATCGTAAAAACGCCAGAAACGATTGAAAAAATTCAAAACTACTATAAGGAAATTGAGGATATTTATATTGCCGACGGACATCACCGTTGTGCTTCATCTGCACGCTACAGCAACAGCATAAGGAATAAAACTAGCAAAAGCCAAGACCTTTTCTTAGCCTGTTTTATTTCAGAAGAAAAACTGAAAATTTTTGATTACAATAGATTGGTAAAAGATTTAAACGGTCTTTCATCCAAGAAATTTTTAGAAGGAATTTCTAAATCCTTTATCATTACAACCGTTTTACATGAAGACGCGGCTCCAAGTGGTTTGCATGAAATTAGTATGTATTTGGAGAAGCAATGGTACAAACTTACTGCCAAAGAAGGCACTTTTGATCGCAACCATGCAGTTCATAAATTAGACACCGATATTTTAACCAAAAATATTTTAAACCCTATACTCGATTTATTCGACTTAAAAACAAATGAGCGTGTTAGTTTTATCAATGGTAAAAAAGGAATGATAGGTATTGAAGATGCTGTGGAAGAAGAGCGTGCCAAAGTTGGTTTCGGTTTGTTTCCTGTTTCGGTGACGGACTTGAAACGTGTATCGAATGAAAATTTAATTATGCCTCCAAAATCTACATGGATAGAACCGAAATTAAGAAGCGGTCTAACCATTTTTCCACTAGATGAATAAACTATGATTGAAGAAAACTTAAAAACTATTCAAAACACAATTCCTAAAGGCGTTACACTGGTTGCGGTATCCAAAACAAAACCAATTGCCATGCTTAATGAGGCTTATGCTGCAGGTCAGCGGCATTTTGGAGAAAATCGTGTGCAAGAATTAGAAGAAAAAAGTGCCACAATGCCAACGGATATTCATTGGCATATGATTGGGCATTTACAATCGAAAAAAGTAAAAAAAATTGCTCCGTTTGTTCACCTTATTCACGGAGTTGACTCTATCAAACTTTTGCAAGAAATTAATAAGCAAGCCTTAAATAACAAACGAACAATTGATTGTTTACTCCAGTTCCATATTGCGCAAGAGGCGACAAAATTTGGCTTTTCTTTTGAAGAGGTCGAAACGTTCTTAAAATCTGGTGAATTATTGTCTCTAAAAAATGTTCGGATTCTTGGTGTAATGGGTATGGCCACTTTTACGGAATCTGAAGAACAAGTTCATGCGGAGTTTGGCGTGCTGAAAGATTACTTTGATAAATTTAAAATAGCTTTCTCTAATGAATTACCTCACTTCACTGAAATATCAATGGGCATGAGTGGTGATTATAAAATTGCCATACAAGAAGGTAGTACAATGGTACGTGTAGGTAGTTCTATTTTTGGAAGTCGAGGATAAAGATTGACGAGGCAAAAGTTATTCGAAACGTAAAAAGTATCACATTTTGCCGCATTTCTACCTCATTCTGAACTTCCATATTGTTTTAATTTTAGTATTTTAAGTGAAAATTAAATGGTATGGAAACAATAGGCTTAGTTGGATTATTTAACGATTGTTTTGGCGGAGCACCCGTTTTCGATCAATCCGTCATGAATTTTGTTGAAGTAACATCATTATTACTCCCAGCGCTCTTGTTAATTGTATTATTTATAAGAATGAAAGTTTTAGCTGGGCGCAATATTTTACTTCAATCATACGCTCCCACAGATATTTTAATGCAAGAACAAAAAGCGGATCATCAATATAATGGACAACTTCCATTCGCTAATTTTTCGGTCAAAAACTTCCATATTGTGCTCGCACTATTCATTGGTATTCTTGTAATTTATTTATCTGATTACTACCATTAAATTGCTTTAAAGCTTTAAATTGCGCTATATGTCTACAACAAAAGTTTCTTCTGGGTTTTGGGTTATCACAATCATACTTGTTTTATGGAATTTATTGGGAGTTCTAGCTTTTCTTGGTCAAATATCCATGACAGATCAAGCTATTTCCCTCCTCA
>JBLHOW010000160.1:0-4967 GCA_047623705.1 Crocinitomix sp. | reverse complement strand
CTAATAGCAACAGAAGTATGGGTATATCCAGCAGCGTTTAGCACTACTCCATCCCAATCCTCTTTATGAATACTATCGACCAACTCGCCTTCTAAATTGCTTTGGATATAAGTAAGATTCAGCCTTGGAAACTTTGCCTTAAGTTCCACAAAATATTCTTCAAAACTTTTAGCACCGTAGGTTTCAGGTTCGCGCTTTCCAAGTAAATTTAAATTCGGACCATTTAATATTAAAATTTGTTTTGCACGCATCATGGATCAAATATAGAAAGGATTATCAAAGTTATTTAAAAATTGAAAAATCTTTATCAGAGAATAGTATTGTTGCCTATTTGCGCGATTACGATAAGTTATTGCAGTATTTAGAAATGGCGAACAATACCAAATCACCAAAACAAATTGATTTGGGAGATCTGCAAGGAATGATTCGTTGGATTAGCGAAATGGGAATTTCTGCCCGCTCACAAGCTAGAATAATATCTGGCCTCCGAAATTTTTTCTTCTTTTTAATTTTAGAAGATGAAATTGAAGTTGATCCGACCGAGTTATTGGACCTGCCAAAAATTGGAAAGAAATTACCCGAGGTGCTGGAAAAACATGAAATTGATGCCTTATTAGGTGCTATAGACCTTTCTAAGAATGAAGGACACCGTAATCGTGCAATTATAGAAACACTCTACAGTTGCGGACTCCGCGTCAGTGAATTAATTGGATTAAAAATCACTAACCTTTACTTTGATGAAGGTTTTATTCGTGTGATTGGAAAAGGAAATAAAGAACGCCTCGTCCCCGTGAGTCCCTCTGTTGAAAAAGAAGTGGGTCTCTATCGCAATTTTGTACGTGTGCATCAGGACATCAAACCCGGACATGAAGATATCTTGTTTTTGAATAGACGCGGTAAACAATTAACCCGTGTGATGATTTTCACCATTGTGAAACAATTGGCAGAAGCAATTGCTTTGCGTAAAAATATTAGCCCACATACTTTCAGACATTCTTTTGCCACGCATATGGTTGAAAATGGCGCCAACCTACGCGCTATTCAAGAAATGCTAGGACATGAATCCATTAGCACAACCGAAATTTACACTCATTTAAGCGACGATTTATTGAAAGAAGCCATCACAAGTTATCATCCAAGAAATCAACAGTAATTCCCATTTATATTGATTAATTTTATCACCATGTCTACGGATGAAAAATTCATGCAAAGGTGTCTTGATTTAGCTCAATTAGGAGCTGGAAATGTTGCTCCTAATCCAATGGTAGGATGCGTAATTGTCTGTGACGGCAACATTATTGGAGAAGGATATCATCAACAATACGGCCAAGCACATGCCGAAGTTAATGCTATTCTTGCTGTTCAAGATAAATCGCTTTTGACAAAGTCTACAATTTATATCAACCTTGAACCTTGCGCACATTTTGGAAAAACTCCCCCTTGTGCTGATTTAATTATTACATCAAAAATTCCGAATGTTATAATTGGTTGTATTGATTCCTATTCGGAAGTAGCGGGAAAAGGTGTTGAGAAAATGTCAAACGCCGGTATCAAAGTTCACGTTGGTATTTTAGAAGCCGAAAGTTTAACTTTGAACAAACGTTTTTTTACGTATCATAATATAAAACGGCCTTATATCATTCTAAAATGGGCGCAAACTACCAACGGTTTTATTGATATTGACCGCTCGAACAATAAAAAAGGTGTGTTCTGGATCACACAGCCAGAAACAAAAGCCTTGGTGCATAAATGGCGCCATGAAGAGGCTGCAATCTTGGTTGGAAAAAACACTGTCAAAGTCGACAACCCTTCATTGACTTGTAGAAATTATGAAGGCACATCACCAATTCGTGTAATTATTGATCAAAAAATGAAATTGGATTACGGAGGTTTTCAAGTGGGCGATCGCTCCACTCAAACATACATATTGACCGAAAAAGAGGTGATTTCGAATGGGAAATTACAGTTTATTCAACCGAAGGATTTCACTCTCCCCTCTATTTTAACCAAATTAGCACAATTAGAAATTCAATCGGTCATTATTGAAGGTGGCGCAACAACATTGAATCATTTTATTCAAGCCGATTTATGGGATGAGGCCAGAATTCTAACCGGTATTAATGCTATTAAAGACGGAATTATAGCTCCCCAAGTTACGGGACTTATAAGCGAAAATTATCATCTTGGAAAAGATCACATAAAAATTTTAGTTCATGCTTGATTTAGTTTTAGGAATTCTCTTCTTTAATGTCATTCTTATCCTATTCAAATTATTTGAGCGGTATGGAGTAGATAATTTGCAGGCAATTATTGTAAATTATATTGTAGCTGGTTCTTGTGGATTTATCTTTGCAGAGACAAATTTAACCATAGCTGAATTATTTGATTTACCATGGATTGGTATTGCAGTTCTCATTGGTTTCATTTTTATCGTTGTTTTTAATTTATTAGCGAAAGGTGCGCAAGTAGTAGGAATGGCCATTTCTACAGTCGCTAACAAGATGTCTGTTATTCTGCCTGTTATTGCAGCTTTCTTTTTATACGGAGATACCGTTTCAACCTTTAAGGTTCTTGGAATTTGCTTGGCACTTGTCGGAGTCGTTTTAAGCTCTATAGAAAAGGGTAAATTGAGCTTTGATAAAAAGTACTTGTGGCTGATCTTAATCGTCTTCTTTGGGCAAGGGATTGCTGATATTTTGTTCAACTATGCAGCAAAAACATACGTTGATGAAAATCACGCCTCATTATTTATATCAGTTCTATTCCTGTCAGCATTCATTTCTGGTACCTTTTTGCTTATTGTGGCACTTATTCGAAAAAAAGAATCAATTTTACCTGCGAAAAAATTGGGTAAAAATGTCCTTTGGGGAATTGCCCTTGGAATCCCCAATTATTTAACCGTATTTTACTTTTTTAGAGCATTGGACAATGATTTTATGGAAAGTTCGCAGGTCTACCCTATTTTAAATATGGGTGTAATTGTTCTTTCGGCTCTGTCGGGATATTTACTTTTTAAAGAAAAACTATCACTAACGAATTGGATTGGAATTGCTATTTCAGTATTAGCCATTGCAGCGATTAGTGCAGGGTGATTTTAATGTAAAGTGTGAAGTATTATGCTTTGACCCTGGCTTATCTGCACGCTGAAATACTCAAAATGATTAGTTTAGATTTTGAAGCTTATTGAAAACTGCTCCCTTCGATAAACTAAGAACAACACACTAATCTTAACGAAGAGCTGTGCATTGAAAAATTAAAAATCACACATTGATAATTGAAAAAAACTATGATAAAATACAGCTCACTTGCACTACTAACATTCCTAATCTTCAGTTGTGGAGAAAACACCCCTGTAGAAGATAGCGTTACCGAAACAACACAAGTAGACTCCACGCAAGCCGAGGTAGAACCGGAAGTGAAATATCCCTTACCTGTTGAATTTGCATCCTCAGATGGTCTAATAATTTCTGGAGAAATCTATAAAATTGATGAAACATCACCAGCTATTTTACTCTGTCATCAAGCGGGATATAATTTGCACGAATATGATGAAATTGCCCCAAAATTAAATGAATTAGGTTTTAACTGCATAGCCATTGACCAACGATCGGGTGGCGTCTTAAATGAATTTACAAATCAAACAGCAGACCGAGCAAATGCAAAAAATTTACCTGTTCAATATATAGACGCCGAACAAGATATTGAAGCCGCAATCAATTTTACATACGGGTATTTTAAGCAACCTGTAATACTATGGGGCAGCTCTTATTCATCTGCATTAGCCTTGCACATTGGTGCAAAAAATGAAAATGTAAAGGCCGTAGTATCCTTTAGCCCTGGCGATTATTTTGGAGATGCTAAACCACTCCTTAAAACAACAATGATGGACATGAATTTGCCTTACTTTATAACATCCTCTAAAGATGAAGCAGCATCTATTACAGATTTTCTAAGTGGTAAAAGACCAACTGAAAATCAAAGCCATTTCATTCCAGAAGCTTCTGGCGTTCATGGATCTAGAGCCTTATGGGAAAACAACCCTTCTCAGCAAGAATATTGGACTGCCATTGAGGCCTTTTTATTGAATTTATAAATGACTGAATTCCTCAAAGCCTAAAACCTCATATTAAACACCTAATAGCTTATACCTAATTCAATCATTTATTGGTAAAAAAGGCAGTTTTAACTTGATAAATTGAATTTTATTTTCGTAATTGATATGGTAAAATAATTTGATTGTTGCGTCAAATTGACATGACTCTAATCCAAGAATTGATTAAACTCTAAATAAATTGATTACCCGAGAATCCAATAGTTAAAACGGGAGCACTTTTTAGTTGCTCCCGTTTTTAATTTCACAAAAGTTACCTATTCAAATTGCTCCCATTGAATTGAAAGTTCTTTCAATTCTTTAAGTCCTTGTTCAACTTTTGAAAGATTCAATCGGAATGCATCAAATTCTCGAACTATTTCATACCGATTCCTTTTAGAACTTTCTGAACATTGATAAATGCCTAATAAAATTTCAATCTTTTCAATTTCTCCATAGATGTTTGATAAATTGATTAAATCCTTTAATGCTGATCGTTTGTCTCTCATAATTCTTTTCTTGTTCTTCATGAGGCAATACCAACACTAATGAATGCAGAAACAAAGCATTCGCAAAAAAATACTACCCTGACATTTTTCTGTCAGGTGTGGAGATTTTTTTTGAATGAATTGTTACAAAAGAAGAAGTGTTAAATTGGTCGATTGAAAGAACAAGAAGAGAATTATACGACAGCACAAGCAGTATTGAATAAGCAATTGAGATATTCAAAAAACACTAGCCTGACATGTTTTTATCAAGAGTGGAGATTTTTTTGAATGCATTCCTACAAAAGAAGAAGTGTTAAATTGGTCGATTGAAAGAACAAGAAAAAAATTATACGACAGCACAAGCAGTATTGAATACACAATCGAGATAT
>JBLHOW010000159.1:0-5068 GCA_047623705.1 Crocinitomix sp. | reverse complement strand
GTAATTTTTGGTACTTCTAATACCATCGATTAAAGCATCATTTCCGCCTGCGCTATATTGATTTGCAAATTCACTTTCAAGTTTAATACTGAGATTAGGATCTATTTTGTAAAACGCTGTGGTTAATTCTGGACTTTTTAAATTTCCTTTTTCCGAATATAATTTTACTTCGGCATCTTTGGTAATTTTGAGTGGTTTCTTATACAATTTAAAACCATCAGTATCTATGGCATAAAATATTTTAGCGTCTTTTTCCGAGGTTGCTAAGACAACCTCGGTCGAATCCCGAAACGTAATATCACCTTTAGCAATAAATGGAGAAGGTAAAATAATATGGTCTTCAATTGCGGTTTTTGGTTCATATCCATCTTGCGTTCCCCAGGGCGATAGCGTGTTGGTCATATTAAATTCTAAAGTGCCGCCAGAAACGATATCACTATGTTTTAAATAGCTATTGTTTAAAAGCATTCCGTTAAGCCTTACATAGTTAATATAAATATTTGTGTCACTAAGGTGACTAGCAGTAATCGTAAATTGTTTTCCGTTTTCTAAATTGATAGTGGCTTTATCAAATAGGGGAGTGCCAATAATATAGTCATTACTTCCAGGCGTTACTGAATAAAAACCCATTGAACTTAAGACATACCAGGCACTCATTTGTCCGCAGTCTTCATTACCTGAAACTCCATCAGGTTCATTTTTATAAAGCTCAGTTAAAATCTGATGGACTCTTTCTTGCGTTTTATAAGGCCTGTTTACAAAATTGTAGAGATAAGCCATGTGATGACTCGGCTCATTCCCATGGGCATATTGGCCAATAAGTCCTGTGATATCGGATTGGTCTCTTCCAGAAGTTTCTGTTTTAGCATTGAATAACTCATCTAATTTTGATTCCAATTTTTCTTTTCCTCCTAATAATTTTATAAAGCCAGAAACATCTTGAGGGACATAAAAACTGTATTGCCAAGAGTTCGCTTCGGTATAATTAAAGTTTACTTCGTAAGGATCAAAAGGAGCAAACCAAGTGTTTCTGAAGCGTCCTCGCATAAATTGAGTTTCAGGATCAAAAACGTTCTTATAATATTGTGCGCGTTGAATGTAGGTTTTGTAATCTACTGATTTACCCATGTCTTTTGCCATTTGTGCGATGGTCCAATCGTCATAAGCATATTCTAGTGTTTTAGAAACCGATTCACTTTCTTCATCCACAGGAATAAAGCCATACTTTTTATAGGCTTCTAATCCAAATTTATCTCTAGTTGCAGAATGTTTCATGGCTTCAAAAGCCTTTTCAGTATCATAACCTCTAATCCCTTTTAGGTATGCATCAGCAATGACAGGCACCGCATGATAACCAATCATACAATCCGTATAATTCCCTGCTAAATCCCACATAGGCATAATACCGCCTTCATCATATTTCGCCAAAAAGGTATTGATAAAGTCGTTGGTGCGGTCTTGTTCAATTATAGTATATAAAGGATGTGCTGCTCTGTACGTATCCCAAAGTGAGAAGACCGAGTAGTAATCAAAATCATTGGTTTTATGAATTTCTAAATCCATGCCTCTGTAGCGACCATCAACATCCTGGTATAATTGTGGTGCCAACATCGTATGATATAAAGCGGAATAGAAATTGGTCTTTTTATCTAAGTCATCACTTTCAATGACTATTTTTTCGAGTTGTGATTCCCAAGCGTCTTGTGCATCAGTTTTAACGGTTTCGAAATCTTTGTTTAAAACTTCAGCTTTTAAATTTTTACGTGCCCCTTCAATATCCACAGAAGAAATACCAACTTTAATATAAACAGGTTCATTATTGGGATTCATAAAATTTAAAGCCGTTCGTCGCCCTCCAGGCTTTCCAAATTCAGGAGGTGATTGTAAAATATCATTAAATGGGTGAGAGGTTTTAATAACGAAATATAAACGTTGATCTTTTGCCCAAGCTTTAGAATGTCTGTAGCCTTCAATCTCAGTATTAGAAATCTTATTAATTTTTGCGTCTAGAACTGCATCACGATGCACTAAATCTAAAATTAAGAATTGATTTTCAGGAGATGGATACTGGTACTTATGGATACCACTTCGTTGAGCAACTGTCAATTCCACATCAATATTGGTAGAATCTAAATGGACTTTATAGTAACCCGGTTCTGCAAATTCATTAGCATGGCTAAAATGCGCACGATAGCCTTTTTTACCATCAGCACCATTATTGAAATTCACTTCGTTTGTGGGCATTAAAAGTACATCCCCATAATCACTAATTCCTGTCCCGCTTAAGTGCGTATGCGAAAACCCATAAATATAACGGTCTGTATAATGATAACCAGAGCAACCATCCCAACCCTCTAAACGCGTATCTGGACTTAGCTGCATCATCCCAAAAGGCATCGTTGCTCCAGGATAGGTATGACCATGACCTCCTGTGCCTATAAACGTATTAACGTAGTTGGTTAGCGGTTGGTCTTTTTTAGCTTCAGTAATTGATGGTAGATGAGTGCAGCTAATGCATAGAATAATTACAATTAAAAATGCGGTTAGTTTAAAGTTCATCAAAAAGATTGTTAATTTTAATGCAACTAATATACTAAAATGCATTTCAAGAACGTCCTTGCCCTATTTCTTTTTGTACACTTGTTCTTTAGCTGTCAAGAAAATGACATTCAAAAAGGGGTGGTTCAAATTATTCCAATGCCTTTAAGTCAAACTATTAATGATGGTTATTTTGTTTTAAGTAGTTCTACCGGAATTGATTACCCTGAAGACTTAAAAGTGTCAGCAGAATTTTTGAAATCATTTATTGAACAAAGCCAAACAATTCTGCTCAATAAAGGTAACGACATAAAATTTACTGTCGATACTACCATTGAAAGTGATGAAGGCTATGTGCTTGAGGTCGGAACGAAGACCATTCGAATAAAAGCCAAAACAAATCAAGGTGCTTTTTATGCCGTGCAGACCTTACGACAATTATTACCTGTCGATTTTGAGAATGGCAGCTTTAAAGCTGAAAAAGTAGCCATTCCATCCGTTTCAATTACTGACAAGCCGCAATTTAAATATAGAGGCATGCACTTAGATGTCTCAAGACATCTATTTTCAGTAGATTTTATTAAGACTTATATTGATGCTCTGGCCCTCTTAAAAATGAATACCTTTCATTGGCATTTAACCGACGATCAAGGTTGGCGCATTGAAATTAAAAAATACCCAAAACTTCAAGAGGTTGCAGCGTACAGAAATGAAACTTTAATTGGACATTACAGCGACCAACCTCATCAGTTAGATGGCAAACGTTACGGAGGTTTTTACACGCAAGAAGAGGTGAAAAACATTGTTGCCTATGCAACTGACCGTTTTGTAACGGTTATACCAGAAATAGAAATGCCTGGGCATAGCCAAGCGGCTATTGCTGCTTATCCCGAATTGGGTTGTACAGGAGAACAGGTTGAAGTAGCAACTAAATGGGGAGTTTTCGAAAATATTTACTGTACAAAAGACGAAACTTTTGATTTTCTTGAAGATGTCTTAGATGAAGTTTTGGAACTGTTCCCAAGTGAATATATCCATATTGGAGGTGATGAAGCACCAAAAACACAATGGAAAACCTGTAACCATTGCCAACAAAGAATTAAAGACGAAGGTTTAAAAGACGAGCATGAATTACAAAGTTATTTCATCTCAAGAATCGAAACCTATTTAAATAGTAAGGGGAGGCAAATTATTGGCTGGGATGAAATCTTAGAAGGAGGGTTAGCACCGAATGCAACCGTAATGTCTTGGCGTGGGTTTGATGGCGCAATTGAGGCTGCAAAGCAAGGTCATAATGTAATATTAACGCCAGGTTCGCATTGTTATTTTGATCATTACCAATCCGAAAATGAAGATGAGCCGCTAGCAATTGGAGGCTTTTTACCCTTAGAAAAAGTGTATAGTTTAAATCCAGTTCCTGAGGAGTTAACTGAAGAAGAAGCTAAATTTGTACTCGGCGCCCAAGGTAATGTTTGGACAGAATATATGCCGAATTCTAAAAAAGTGGAGTACATGGTTTTTCCGAGAATATTAGCTTTGAGTGAAGTCGTTTGGTCTAATCCTGAACAGAAGAATTACAAAGAATTCGTGAAAAGAGTTGAAAATTTCCATGAGCGTTTAGACGCCTTAGACATAAATTACGCCAATCATTTGTATGGAATTGAAGGTGAATTAGTCTCTCAAGATAATAAAGTAGCTTACCAAATGGAAACGTCTTCTGAAGGAAAAACAATTCGATATACCTTAGATGGTGCAGAGCCAGACCTGAGTTCTGAAATTTATAAGAATCCCATCCCGATTATAGAAAGCGTCATCTTAAAAGCAAGAGTTTTTGATTCAGAAGAAAAATTAGGAACGACGTTGTCGCAAGATATTAATTTGCACAAAGCCGTTGGGAAGCAAATTACTATTAATAAGGAACCACATAAAGCATATCTTGGCAGTGGGGCAGCAGGTTTAGTTAATGGGATTTCTGGAAGCGATTCGCGTTATGGCGATAAAGAGTGGCTAGGGTTTTGGGGAGAAGATATTGAGATTATGATTGATTTGGGTGAGGAACGGGAAATCCATTCTATTAAAACTAGGTTTTATAATGGCAATGGTCAATGGATTTATGCGCCCAGGGAAATTAGCTTTGAGTTTACGCTTAGTGATGGCAGTAAGGTTATAGATAAACGCGATTTACAATACAATACAAGTCAAATTATTGAGTTGAACTATAACTTTGAAACTTCAAAAAATATCAATATTAAAGTTAAGAAGGTTACTTTGAAAATACCTAACTATGGTGTAATTTCGGAGGGCGAACAAGGTGCTGGCAATAAAGCTTGGACCTTTATTGATGAGATAATTGTAAATTAAGAACAGTCCTAAAGTCTTCTCAAGGGGACAATTGTAAATTTTAATCATAGGGATTGTCCACATGAGGTTAATGAGAAACAAAAGTTGTTTTGTTTTAAAATTACCAAGCGTAGCTCTTAGGGGTATAAAAGTAAAGCAGTGTTGAATAAAACTTGGTCAATTTTATTAA
>JBLHOW010000158.1:0-5143 GCA_047623705.1 Crocinitomix sp. | reverse complement strand
CAACAAGCCATACCATTCTAGTTGCGTCCCACTCCAGTTCGAATATGTGGAATACATCGGCAAACTTACCTTGTTTCAGTTTGAAAGAAGCTGCTCCCATCATTCCATGTGAGTCAGATGCGTCCGCATAGTGAACATTGGCCTCAATAACAGCATCATCTTTGGAACCATATAATTCTAGAATATCAATTTCTCCAGCTTGTGGCCAAGGCGTGTCACCACCATTTTCGTCGATATTTGAGCCAAGCATCCAAAACGCAGGCCAGATACCTTCACCTTGTGGAAGCTTCATTCGAGCCGCTATTTTTCCGTACTTAAAATGAGTCCTTATTTGCTGTATGTAATCGGGCCGATGTGTATTGATTCATAACGTGCACATCACTTTCGTGAACGGCTTTGATAACGAGGTGATTGTTCTCGATATAGACGTTGTTACTGCCATCAGTATAACGTTGCCATTCATCGTTGAGGTGTCCGGCTTCCACCACTTGGTAATTCCAATTATTTACATCTATGGAATCTGCGTCAAATTCCTCTGACCAAGTTAAACTCCAGTCTACCCCGGGTAGGTAGGTGTCTTCATTTAGGTTCGAGACAGTGTTATCAACTTTTTCCTGATCATCAAAACTATTTTTCTTTCCTTTGTCCTTACAGGAAAGTAATGCTATACACATGATTGATATAATTACTAGTCTAGAAAATACTTTTTTCATTTTAACTAATTTATTTGATATATTAAAATTCATTTAAATCACATTTACCAGCAGGCATGTTATTTAATTGAGCCCAAAAGTTTGGCTAAACTCCGTTTCAATGCAATTTAGGTTTTTTCATAAATAGTTATTCCTTTAATACCATGTCAATGCAGGTTACTGCTGCGATAATTAATGTTCTTATAGGATCACCCTTCGGAACGAAATCGTTTATTTCGAGCATATAATTGTCGGCACTGGTAAACATTTCTTTTCCTAAACCAGCCCATTTTTTACTCACATGACCGTACTCAATATTCTCTTTTACAAATTTAAAATCCCAACTTGTCCACTTCCCTTGTAGTTTAAACATAAAATTTTCATCAGGATCTAGCACATCAAATTTCCCGCCGATGGTAAAAAATTTCTGTTTGAATATTCCGACTAGATTATCGTTTTCGTCAAAAACTTCAACAGTTGAAAGAATGATAGATATTCCTCGTTTCACAGTTAATACTTTTTCTCCTGAGGGAGTTCTGACTTCCACATTGAACGGAGTCATTCTTTTATAATCCGTAAACCTTAATAGCTTGGTGAAAAAACCCAGATTTTCTTCACGGCAATTCATTATTATTTCTTTGGTTTCGGGATTGTATATGTCGTAGTTGTTTGCAGCCTTAAACATTCCAACGTGTTCCTTTACAAAAAACAGATTTCGATTTAAAATTGAATTCATTATTTGGCTTATTTGATTAGTTATAACGGTTTGACTATGCTTAGTTGTGACAATTTAACACTTAACTTTTCAAGCACAAAACCAACTTGCAAAAATCTCCGATTTCTCCATCGTATCAAAGACCTAAGCACTAAAATCCGTATAAATTATAGGTAATATTAGCAGCTGTTTTTATGTGTCAGTTGATATTTCGTCCCATTCATCTTCGTAATAAGTCAACCAATTTATGACACAATGTCTTTCCATTACTATACTTGGGTTAAATTCCACCGACTTTTCGTTGTATTCTGTCCTTCCATATTCGGGATGTAATTCATTCAATACGTGTTCTTCTAAAAATCGGTTGTTAAGGAAAAAAATAAATCTGTCATTATCTTCATTTCCGCATATAAATAAAGTCAAAAAAAATGCTTAATATCGCGTTAATTTTCAACGCTTTACAATCTTATTAAACCCTTGGTTTTGACTATCTATGAATTTATGAGTTCTTTTAACAAAGCCAATTATTTCTCCTAAACTATCTCTTTTGAAATGAAACCATAATTCTGCGTCCGTGTCAAAAAATAAATCTTTCTCATATGCGTAAATTGAAATTGGCTCACGAACAATATTTCTACGTACAATTTGAAATTTTAAAGTGTCATTTTCAATTACAATATTATTCCAAAAGACCTCACTTTTCTCAAAAAGATACTTCCCGACATATTCATTCTGTTCTTTGGAAGTAATTTCTTTTGGTGATATAAACTTATTCCGCTGAACTCGTCTTTCTTTTAGGTTATATTTGTCTCCATTCTTTAAAACATAGAATTTGTTTTTTCCGGTTTCGAGTGTGTCAATTTCATTGAAATAAGGTGACCAAAAGGTATTATCATAAATTGCAACATATTTATCTCCAATTACTTCAAAATCATTTCCTTGTACAATAATAGCGGTGAATTCATCTATACCAACACCTAATAATTCAGGTCTGATTTTTAATAAATCAAACATATCATAATGTCTATTTCTATAAAGATGGTGTTGGTCAAAAGCTGTATTTGTAACAAATCCAAAACCAATTTCGGGATTGCTAATAATGCTATAATTTCCATTTAAATCTCTTCCGCCTCTAGCTAAATAAGAACCTTGAATTGAAGCTCCAGCCGAAGTACCTCCGATTATACCATTACGGTTCAAAACTTCTATTAATTCCTTATGCGTTTTGGTATTCAGATAAGCATCAGCCGTTCTCCATTGTCTGCCACCTGTTAACCAAACTGCGGTTGCAGTTTTTAAAGGTTTAACAAACTCATCACTATTAGCAATTAAAGTATCCCTCGTGTGCATAAACTGGATGTCAATAAATCCAAGAGATTTGAATTTTCTCTCTATAATTTTAAATTCTGGATCATAGCTGATAGAATTTTCATCAAATGCTGTTGGAATAACGACAAGCTTGGCGGATTGTCCACCTGCCAAATCAAAAAACACTTTCCACATTTCGTCTGTCATTCCTTCATTTTTCCCACTACCACTAATTAATAATGCTCCATTTTTTGGTCCGATAGATTCGCTTTTAGTTCTGGTCTGTTTATTTGCAGAATTTTGGCAAGAAATAAATAAAATCAGAAGGGAAAAGATTGATGCGTTCTTAAGAATACTTATTGTTGATTTTCTGATTTTCATTAGAGGTAAAATGTTTTTTTTAATATATGGTAACGATTTTGTATTACGAAAGTAGCGCCCGCGGCAGACGTTGGACAGATTAAATTTGCGTCGCTAATTTTGGCAGCGCAGCGCGCGAATCAGTAGTGTTGGTAAAACCGTTTTTCGAATTGATCAGAAAGCAATTTACACAAATTATTCTCTAACCATCAAGCTAAGCCATTTTTGTTATACGCCTTTGTTGTACTAGCGTTATTATTCGCCCAGATACTTATTAAACCAATCCAATGCTTCACCAACACCTTTTGATGCTTGTTCAAGTGTTGGAGAGTGGTTTGTTTGTTTAAACTCAATAAAATAAGCTGTTACCCCTGCTTTTTTAAGTGCTGAATACATTAACTCCCCCTGAATTATTGGTACAGCTTTGTCTGTGTTTCCATGCATTATGAGGGTAGGAGGATCGTCCATTGTAGCGTAGTTTACAGGTGAAAATTCTTGATATTGCTTTTTTTCCATTCTTAAAACAGGTCTTTTTTCCAATTCCTTTGGATTGTCAGTCACCATTTTTAATAAATCAGAAGGCGCAGCAAAAACGACTATTGCTGCTATCGAAGCGTCCTCTTTATTCCCGTTTTTTTCATTATTTGTAATCGGTATTTCAGGTGAAAGTCCAATTAGTAAAGATAGATGCCCACTGGCACTACCACCCCATAATCCAATTCGATTTTTGTCAACTCCGTAATCCTTGGAATTATGCTTAATAAATCGAACAGATCTCCTTACATGTGAAACTATTTCAGGCATTACAAATTTTGGCTGACTACCATGTCTTACTTCAAAAACAGTATAGCCATTCGAAACTAGTTGTTTTGGACTTAAAACATGCCAGGTTTCTGAATTCGTCATTTCAGCGTCAGTTGCAAATCTATAATGACCATCTTCAAGTACTTTAAATGTGTCAAAAGGAGAAGTCCAACCTCCGCTATTAGTCAATATTATGCCTGCACCATTAGGTTTTGTCGGAACATAAACATCAAAAGTTAGTGCCATACCAAAATCTTGACCATATACTACATCTTCAATTAATGTGAAATTTGAGGGTGAAGAATATCCTTCTTTAATTTGCCCTGAATTGCTGTTAGAACAACTTGAAATAATAACAAATAGGAAAAACTGGATTGTTAAAGGATATCTCATATATTTATAATACTAGATAAGAGGTTTGTATAAGATTTGTGGCGCCTGGCCCAACGTGTGGCTTGAAACGACGAAAGCGACCATCAACTTATTTATTCCAAATTAACTGAGCCGCGTGCGAATAAGCAGGGCAAGCTAGTTCAGATTAGTCAAAAATAAAGATAGCTAATTATTTGAACGAAACTTAATGTTTTTGATAATCTAGCCCAATTTTTTAGATACTTAGTTATTGTGCTTTTGTTATTTTTATAATAGAGACCCGTTATTTCTGATATTTTATTGTCGTTGATTTAATTCAGTAGCTATGTGTTGTTCTAGTAAAGCAACTTCACTCATTATTTCTTTATAACGCTCTACCATATAAGTGTTATAACCATAACTATATTTTAGTGATTCTTTAAATCGATGGTTTTTCTCTAAATCAGAAAGGTTGACTGGTTTTGCGCTTACACGATTTTCAATAAGAATTATATTATCTATCAATAACTGTTGTAGTTTTGTTTTGTAAAAATCGGAATGACTATCCTCAAGATTTTCAATCCATTGGTATCTTTTACCATAGATAGCCATTATGTTCTCCTTTAAACTATCATTTTTTATGATTTCAAAACCAATAGATTTTAAATTATCATAAGCAGAAGTTGTTTCAATAAAAAAGGGGTGAAGACCTAAATTGGCATATCAAAAACTTAAAGAATCGTTTTTGTATAAAGAGTTATTAAGCGATGTTAGAACGATCTTTGTTGCTTGTTGTCTAACTTTATAAAATTGAATATTTCCTTTCATATCTATTAAATCAGAATTTAGATTCTATCTCATTACTTCAAGAATTTCAAGTTCGGTATTGGAAAGGTTTTTTCGTGTATTCCAA
>JBLHOW010000157.1:0-5207 GCA_047623705.1 Crocinitomix sp. | reverse complement strand
TAGGTCTATCGCATATACACAATATGCCGTTTGAGTTTCTGTAGATATGGTATTCTGACTGCTGAAAACACCACTTCCATAGTTTTCATACCATGATATTTTGTTATCATTATCAGATGCAACAAATACATCTTGGTCTCCATCATTATCCATATCGGCTGCGTATATATTACGCGGAAAGTTAGGGGAAGCTGAGATGATGTTCTCTCCTGAAAAGGTAGCACCTCCTAAATTTTCATACCAAGATAGTTTATTATCTGCACTAGATAGAACAACTAGATCATAAAAACCATCTTCGTTAACATCTGTAATATGAATATCTCTAGGAGTAATTGACTTATTTTCAGAAATAATTACTTCATCAGCGAAAACACCGCCGCCCATATTTTCAAACCAAACAATTTTATTGTCATTACTACTTGCGCAAAAAACATCTATATCTCCGTCTGAATCTATATCGAATGTATATGCTGCTCTTGGAGCCTCAAGGAAAGCTGAGATAATCATTTCACTCCCAAAACCTCCATCACCGTCGTTTTCAAACCAAACTAGATTATTATCTAGTCCAGTAGAAATAATGTCCATGTCACTATCCCCATCTAAATCTGCCGAATAAACTTTATATACTGCATCAGACTCCAATGAAATAATAATTTGATCGCCAAATGTACCGTCGCCAAAATTTTCGTACCATGCAACTTTGTCGTCAAGCCGTGACGCCGAGACAACATCATTATCTCCATCACCATCAATATCTACACCTATAGCGTCATGGGGCTCATTCACCTCAGTAGAAATAACTTGCTGATCACCTATGAGTCCACCGCCTAGGTTTTCATACCAAGCAATTTTATCGTCATGATTTGATGTTGAAAGTATATCGAGATCTCCATCTCCATCAAAATCACTTGTATAAACTGAGCTAGCCCCCTCGGCCTCAATCGATATTATTTGTTGATCACCAAATTCCCCATCTCCAATATTTTCATACCAAGCAACTTTATTATCTATGTTTGATGCGGAAAACACATCAATATCCCCGTCTCCATCTATGTCTCCTGCATATACGGATCGACCTGAATTTGCATACTCTGTAATTATGATTGGGTCTTCGAAATTACCATCCCCTAAACTTTCGTACCAAACTACTTGATCCAAGTTAACTGTTATCGCAAGGATATCAAGATGTCCATCACTGTTAATGTCTGCTATGTGAATCGAATGACCTTCGCTCAGAACGCCCCCTGAAGAAAGATTAATTGGCTCACCAAATTGTGAATACGAATTAATTCCTATTAAAAAAAAACTAAACACCATTAAAACAATTACTTTCATTTCACAAATTTAATTTAAAAATCACCCCTTAGTCACCTTTCCAAAGATTTAAACCCCTCAATCCGCTCCAAACAAATCTCCTCCGTCAATTTCAAAAAGGCTTCCGTCTCCTGCTTCCAAAACTCAATCTTATCCATATCGACGGGAAATTCCTTTTCGTTACGGTAACGCCCTCCTATATATGCATAATTCAATTGGTCAAACAATTTAGTATGCTCCTCATTGTCATAATGAAAAACACCTTTCAATCGTTTATGAAATCGAACACAACGATCACGCAACGCAAACAGGTTATGTTCATGCGGATTATAATGACTAAACACCATTTCAATAGCGGTGTAGCACATTTCAATAGTTTGTTGCAATTCAAATGAAGCCTTACCTAAGAAGCCATGTCCTAATGTATCTTCAACGCCTATGAAAAACTGCTTTGCAACGCCAAACCATTCTTCAAAATCCGATTCTGCAATTTCTCTTCTACGAGTAGCAGACAAACCTTTAAACGAAGCAAAATCATACCGCCCAGAATTGAACAACTCAATCCCTTCCTTTTTAATATCCGAATAGAAATATTGATTTTCCTCCAACGCTTTGTTTACAACGCTAATATTAACCACAAGCGTTTGAACAACGATTTCCATATCCTTAAAAGCACCTCTCAATTTAGAAACTACGTGCTTTCTTCTATCTCCACTTTCTACAACAATCAGAATATCAAAATCACTTTTCTTTCCATGCTCTTTGCCACGTTCGGTTTTGAAATCACCACGGGCAAAACTTCCAAAAAGCATAATTATATCAACACGGTGCGTGTCCAATATCTTTTGGGTGATTTGTTCCAACTCGACAATGCGCTCGGGTGGTAAATGGGATAATATCTGTTTTAAATCTGTCATTTAAACTCTAATATCTCAAACTTAGTGAATTTTTAAAGAAAAAAGATCGTTATAAATTACCTTTGGTTCTTATCGGCAAAACTTTCAACAGTGAGCTTTACTAGACTATAATCCTTTTTGAAATATAAAACATCCCTCAAGTCTATTTCCGAGCTAGTTAAGCCTAGGTCAGAATAAATATTAATCTTCATAGGTTTGCTTAAAATTTCTTCGGCATTAGTATGTTTAATAGCCATATTTGAAATCTTGATCGCTTTTGATTGGTTTGGGAAGATTTTTGGATTGTCATCATAGCATATCGTTTTGTATCCGTCATCACTTACAACTCCATCAATTCCAGTTCCAAGAGAATTTAATGAATAACCTATTTCCAGACTATACCCTTCTAAGACGTTTGAATTATTATTCGTTATTTCAATCTGCAAATCGTAATCTATATCTGTAATCAAATGTCCCAAATGTCCTGAGCTTATATTAAAATTCATATTCGGAACTAATTTCACTGTTATACCTAAAGTACTTTCAACGATAAAAGGTTTTATATCCTTCTTCTTGATAATCGGTTTTTCCTTTGCAACTTCTGAAAACTCTATAATAGCTTCATCCTTCAATTTGGCATACAATTCATTGAAATTCTCTTCATTAGATAAATCTAAAATTTGCCTTCCCTGCAAAGCCAAAGGTGCAATATCATCAGTAACCTTTTCAAAAGAAACCAGAATGTATTTATTTGGTGAATTTTCAATATCCTTTATAATAAGGTTATACTCTGTGCCAACCCCTCCTTTAAATTGTTCCGCCTTTTCCTTGTACCCTTTAGATAAAACGATAATTACTTTTTGGTAATCAGTCATTATCTGATGCATCATTTTATAAAAATCTGTCGCAGATTCCTTTTGCGCATGAAATTTGTCATTCTCTGCTTCAAAGCCTTTTTTTCTCAAATGATCGGTTAATGAAGTAACCTTATCATTATGTTCTTCGCTGTCCCAGCTATATGTTACAAACACTTCTTTTTCTGCCATATTATTTAATTTTTCTTTTTTAGAGTTTGTTTTGACTCCTTTGCTACTAAGGAATTTAACAAAACTTTTTTTCTCATTTTCAAACCAATTTAGAAAGTTCGATATATCATCTCGACTAAAATCAGGTATTGTTTGCAAGTCCCCATCTTCAATCGCCAAATCACCATCTTTAAATTGAAGATCAAAATCAACATTTTCAGTATACCATTGTTTGAAGTATTTTGCTACTGTTTGTTTATCTAAATTCAATAAATTTTCGGACACAATTAAATCAATAAAAAAATCAGCCTCCTTTAGTCTTTTCTCAATTTGTGAATTATCATATTCTTCCCAAGCTTTTTCATCAAATAAAAACTCTAGTGGATCCTTCTTTTCTAGCAAAGTAATGGATGACACACCTTCATTGACCATTTTTTTTCCTTTAGTACTAATCCAATATTCGCATTGACCATTTAGGGTTGAATTATCTCGGCCTCTTACTAACTCGACCAGATCTAATTCTTCCAATATCCCCTCTAATTCCCTGTACTTTTCAATATTCTCTTTTTTTGGAAGTGGTTTAAGTTCTAACCCAATGGATAAAGGAATAGCAAAAGAAGAATTTACTAGAGCTTTCAAAAAATGATCTATATAGACTGCTTTCTCCTTATTATCTTTAAAATGTGACATTCTAAATTGATTTGTTTTGGGTCAAAAATTATTCAACCATAAAGTTAAGATTTTCAATTAAAAATTTTCATACCTTAGACATTCCTAAATACAAGTTCATGATACAAACACAAAGAAATTTCCCGATAGACTGGTGGAGATCACTAGAAATAGCTCAACCGTACTTGTATGGTAGGACACCTGTGTCTATCGGGATTTTTTAATTACTGCGGATTTTCCGCCTCCTAAAAACAAGTATTATGTCAAATCCCAAAAGTCTGAAAGATTTTCAGAAAAGCTATTGTACTACGCTTATTCCTGAGTCCAATTCGAAATCATTTTTTGTTAAAATTCCTGTTACGGATTATAACGAATTGAGCATCATTAAAACCAATTTGTTAACGCCAATAAAACTTATTGCAGATTATAACGAAGTGATTCAACCCGATCAAAGAAGTAGTGTTACCCATAGTATTGGAACGCTAGTTCAACTGCTCCGAAATTTTGGTTTCGACGAAGAATGAGGTGATTTGGAATGTAGCCTTCATGACACGAAAATAAGTTGTTCAGATACTCTAATACTCACATAGCGTTACAAAAAGCAATATTTCTGTTATAATTTACGTTGCTATATTATTGATTGATCTTAAAAAAAATCAAGCCCGAAATGTGAGATTGAATTATGGAAGAGGTTAAATGTAAATTTTGTCAAAAGTCTTTTCTCCCTAATCGTTTGGGAATGAAGTTTTGCAGGCCAAAATGTAGAGATGACTTTAAGAATAGAAAACGAGCGTTTGAAAAACGGGCGACTGAACGAGAAGATGAGTTGAAAAAAGTTAAGGATGAACTCATAAAGGCAAAACAAGAGGAAGAAGTCTACCATGGAGAAAAAGCCGATTTTGATAAGGAGACCGAGAAGTTAAGAAAACAAGAAGCTAGCTCCGAGAGAATCTTTAGACAATTGGATAGTTTAACAAGAGAACAACGCTATGAGCAGTTGTGGAAAGATGATCTGCGCAAGTTAGAACCCAGCCTTGAAAAAACGAACCTCGAAATATTCTGTAAAATTGGTGATGAACAATTTATTAATTCACGCTTAAGCGAATATGAAAAATTTAAAGAAGATACAAAAGCTTATTTCAAACGCTTACGCTTAAAACGTTTTTTAACCTATCCTATTTTCGGGGAAGACCCTAAACTGAAAAAGATAACCGATCAAATTGAAAACTTAGAGCAGAGAATTTCGGAATTAGAACGAAAGGAAGTGTTCTTAGATGTCCCCAAAAAGGCTTCTTCAAATTCA
>JBLHOW010000156.1:0-5209 GCA_047623705.1 Crocinitomix sp. | reverse complement strand
ACGTTTGGAAATCTACAACGGTTGATTTTTCTTATAGAGGATCAATTGGATGGTGGTACTTTTGTCCAGAGGTTATTGTGCCAAAAAATAATGAAACGACAAATGAAAATGAGCAATCAACAGCTGTATTAATTAATAAAACTGGGGTTTCAAATAAATCACTAATAAAAGTCTATCCGAATCCAACCAATGATAATATTATAGTGAACATTGAAGGTCGGGAATTATCGAAAAACTGTAACATTAGACTTTTCTCACTTGACGGTAGGTTGGTGCTTGAGCAAGAAATCATACAATCAAATACTACACTAAATCTTACTGAATTGACAAGCGGGACTTATTTATTACAAGTGATTAATGGTGCATCTACAGATCAGTTAAAGGTGATTAAGAATTAGCGAACGATTATTAGCGTTATTTACCTGACATTTGAATCGTGTGATTATGAATGTCAGGTAAATATCTCTTTTGGCTTTTAGCGAAGGTTATAAATGGATATGCTTTAGGTTATTTTCTAATTGCACAAGAAATGAAATGGGGCATTTTTAGTATTGGCGCTGGTTTAATTACTTGTGGAATAATTTTAAATTTTAGACGCCTAAGTCGAACTGTGAAAGCGGTAAATTCATACAATAGCAATCTTGGCTTAACTTCTATGAATCACAAACCATTTGAACTTTCATTGGGACTAAACGAAAACGGATTAGGACTAAATTTTAATTTATTTCCAGTCCAAATACATTAAATTATCATCAGATGATTCAAAACCTTCAAGGTTTTCTGCCAGTTCCAACTCAATTGGCAACGAAAACATAAAAAATCTCCAAACTATAAGGGCGTAGTGCTTCTAACTAATCCAAAAAGAATAATACGCAATATTAAAAAGCTAGAAAAGGCATAACTCACTGTTAGTCGATAAAATGATTAAGTTAATCTTAAATAGCTTTTAAAAGCATGATTTTTTGCCTAAACTGCCGTACATTTGTATAAATTAATCGTGCCTTAATTTATGAGTAAATCAACCCTTTTGAGACAGTTTTTTCTGCTTTCAATTTTCATGATCGTAGGAATTGCTAGTTATTCTCAGTTAATTTTTGATGAATCCTTTGGTGAAGCTGAGGAAGCAACGAGCGGAGCAGATGATCTTGGCGGTGTTTCATGGTCTACAGATTGTCCTGAATGTATTGATGGAGGAGATTATTTTAAAATAGTTGCTGGTACATTAGAAGGTCAGGATACAAATGGTCCTGCAACTGTTACTTCGGAAGCCATAGATATTACAGATTGTGATTTTATTGAGATTGAATTTGATTTGTATGAAGAAGGCACAATGGAAGCTTGCGGAACAGGTTGTAATTCGGTGGATTATGTACGTTTAGAATATAATATTGATGGCGCTGGTTGGGTTGATCCTGCAGATGCTACTTTTTGTTCGGGAGAATGCGCTGAAGTTTTGGTTATTCAATCCGACGATATTGATGGAGGTTTTATGCATTATACAACGGGTTGTATTTCAGGCGGAGATGAACTATTGATTAGAATTACTATTCAAGCGTGGGCAGCAAGTGAACGTTGGATTATTGATGATTTGCAGGTTTCATGTAGCGAAGGGCCTGAATTGGATGCAGGTGATGATATTATTGTGTGCGAAGGAACTGATATTGTTTTGGAAGCAGACAATCCTGATGGTGGCGATTTAACTTGGAGTGATGGCGTAACAGATGGAGTTGGATTTGAACAAGATCCAGGAACAGTCGAATATACGGTTACTTCAACTTTAGGAGAATGCACGGCTACTGATATGGTAACAGTCACCGTAATTAGTGCCGAAACGGCTTCTATTGATCCTGCTGGGCCATATTTAATTACAGATCCTTCTGAGGTTTTAACTGGCGATCCTGACGGCGGAACGTGGTCGGCAGATTGTGTGGGCTGTATTGATCCAGTAACAGGTGAATTTGATCCCAGCGCTGCGGGCGTAGGATCATGGACAATTTGTTATGAGATTGGAGTGGATCCTTGTGAAAGTGAAGCGTGCATCACAATTCTAGTAACGAGTGGTGAATGCATATTGGATGGAGATGTGATTTCGAATCCTCCAACCTGTTTTGGTTTTTCTGATGGATCGGTAACTATTAATGTAACGGGAGCAACAGGATATATTACTTTTGTAATTACCAATGAAACAGATGATGTTGTAAATATTGACAACAGCAATACCGCCAATTCTTTACCTGAAGGCTGGTATTATTTTACAGTTACTGATGAGGCTCCTTGTGAGATTATTGATTCTGTCTTTATCAATGACCCTGATCAAATGACATTTGATTTAGAGGTATCAAACCCTTTGTGTTATGATGATAATTCTGGATTTGCTTTTATTGAGAATGTAGAAAACACAACTGGTGACCCAACCTTAGTGAGTTATATTTGGTCGCCCAATCCTACAGGTGAAAATGGAATTGGTGAAGACTCTTTATTGAATATTGGCGCAGGCGAATATACAGTGACAATTAATGATGAAAATGGTTGTTCTGTTTCAGAAATATTTGAATTAATTAATCCAGACTCTTTGTTCTTTACTGAATTTGGAGCATTTCCGGCATATTGTCGTTTGTTTGGCTATCAAAGTGGAAACGGAGTTGTTTTTGCTTCTGGTGCAGGTGGAACTGGTGATTTTGATTATATATGGGAGAATTTAGACAATGGTGAATCTACAGATAATACAACCTGGGGAGGATTGAATCCTGGTAATTATCGCATTACCATGACGGATGATAATGGCTGTCAATTGAGTCAAGATATTCAAGTCGATTCATTAAATCCAATTGCTGATTTCGATTTATCCTCCGCTGGTTTTACTGCAGAATGGGAGGGAAGTGCTCCCTTGGATGTTAATTTTGTGAATACTTCTGAGAACTTTTCTAATCTAAACAATCCATTGGCGGACACTAACTTTATTTGGAATTTTGGATTGGGTGGGAATGTATTGAGTGATGACCTTTTTGAAACCTTTGATCAAACCTATATTCCAGGACAATATGAGGTTTGTTTAACTGTGATTAATAAAAACGGTTGCCGCGATTCTATTTGCAGATTGATCGAAGTATTTGAGCCTTTTGGCTTTGTGCCAGTGAATATTTTCTCTCCAAATAATGATGGTCTAAATGACGTATTTACTTTTCAAAATTATGCTTTTTCGGTTGAATCATTTGAATGTGTCATTCTCAACCGCTGGGGAATTGAAGTTGCCCAGTTGAGTAGTATAACAGATGTTTGGAATGGGGAATTGCAAAATGGAAACGCAGCTGCGGCAGGAGTTTACTTTTATAAATATTCTGGACAAACATTCTTAAGTGAATTCTTTCAGGGGCAAGGAACCATTCAATTGGTGCGGTAGGTTTGGTATATTGTTCTATTGCGTCACATTGCGTTAATAGTTCAATACAAATAAGCCCTTGCTTTCCGGGGGAAATCATGAACATCCATTCTCTTTGAAAAATTCAAACCTAACACCACTGCTATCAAATCAAAAAAGCCTCAACAAACTAAATTGCTGAGGCTTCATAAATAAATGTTGAAATTATTGACGCTTGTAATTTCCTTCAAAAGCTAAAACGTCAGTGCCATCAGGATAACCGCCTGCAATTTTGATAACATCATAATTTTGGTTGCTTGTCGTTCCAGCTCCTCCAACATATTCATTTGGATTGTCTTTGTTTCCAGCAAACCACAGATCTGTTTGTGGTCCTACATTATTTTCAAAATGATAATGGATTGTTACGGGAATTGTAATGCCTGAAATTTCAATTGTTCCCTTTCCCTGTCCATTTGCGTCATTTGCTTCTGTAACAATGAAAGTTGAATTTACTTCGCTACTATGATATGTTCCTACTAAACTCATGATAATTTTTTTTTAATTAAAATCCCTACTCTTTGGCTTTTCAGGTTCCTCCATATGTTTTGTGTTGGCTCAAATATAGAGCGCTTATCATCAATTGATTAGCGTAATAATACTTGTGTTGACTGAATAGGTAGTTTTAACAAGAGCCATTTTTAATAATTTAATTTAAAGTCGAATCATGTAGCATTTAATGTTTAGAATGGGGGATTGCAAAACGGAAACGCGGCTGCAGCAGGTTCGGGTATAACATCTTTTTATGTAACCTTTCAAGGTCAAGACACTATTTAATTGGTAAGGTAAAAGGAACTAAACCTAATCCATTACGCATTAATTTTCTTCAGATTTGAATTTTGTTGTATTTTCATCCAAGCAATAAATAAATAGCTTTTGTAAATGCCAAGGGTCATAACATTTTGTTTTTTTCTAATCAATATCTTGAATGCAAGCGCACAAAGCGATTGTCAAGCTGTGATTTATGACATGATGCGAAAGTCAGATAGTTTAGTCGAGTTGAAACAATTTGAATTAGCAAGAGATCATCAAAATACTGCAAAACATATATCGGAAGACTGCCTTTTCACGCAAGAACAAGGTAGCGGTTTTTATGGGGAATACTCACTTAAGAAAGCTAAAGTCGAATACCAAATCCGCTATAATTTATTGGACGCCTCGCGTAATAAATATAGACTGGATCTCATTCGGAAACATATAAAATCCGGGTATTATCCACCATTGAATTATATTTCGGATGTCGCAGAATATGACATTAGTAAACCTGAGCTTATCGCGATAATTGACTCTCTAATTCTAATCCTACCAACTGACACTGTCGTTATTAACTATAATAATGACGGGCGTTTTCAATTGACCACTGATCATAATCGTGATTTGAAAGTATTTACTACAGACATATCTCATAAAAGTATTGGAAATGCAAATGATCTAAAATGGAGGCAAGTCAAAGTCTTTAAATTAAAAGATTCAATGTTATTTGAGGGGGTTACGAGGCAGAATACGGGTGAGATAATAAGTAGAAATGGGGAATTTATGGGAATTAAGGAAAGTTTCGTACATTTTAAAAACGGTTCTCCATATGCAGATACAACGGTTTACTATGCTAAATTATACACGGATGATTTGATCGATATTATTCACAAACCAATTCTTCAAACAATACCCAATAAAAGAGGTTACGCAGGTGCCTATTATAAAAGTGGTTTCAAATGCAATTTTGATAACGTTATCGTTAATTTTTATCCAAATGGCGACACATCAATGTATCATTCTAGTGATAATGATAATCAC
>JBLHOW010000155.1:0-5641 GCA_047623705.1 Crocinitomix sp. | reverse complement strand
GAAAGTGGCGTAATTCCACAAGAAGATGCGGATCAAGTTGAAATAGCTTATAACCGAGTAAGAGCTTCAAAAGCAAATGCCGAGCGCCAATCAAGTGTTGCGTTAAACTTGCTAAAACTGCAAATGGGGTATGATTTTGATCAACCTCTAGAGGTTACCGAAACCTTACAAGGTGTATTGGATGAAATGCAAGGAAACAGTCCATTGCTTACAGAATCTGGAATAAAGAATAACAAGAATTATATAATGCTTGAGCAGCAAGGGCAATTAGACGGGTATAGTTTAAAGAATGAGAAAGCGGCTTATTTACCATCTGTTGGTGCCTTTTTTACCCATTCTCAAAACGCATTCCGAAGCGAATTTGATTTCTTCCAAGACAAAGCTTGGTATCCAACCACGGTTTGGGGTGTTTCTATGAAAATTCCAATTATGAGTAGTGGTCAAAAAATTATGCGTGTGCAACAAGCTGAAATCAAAATTGAACAGGATCAAAATAGTCTTCAAAATTTAGAGAAATCACTTCAATTTCAAGAATTGCAGTTAAAAACATCCTACGAATCGGCAAGGGAAATGGTTGAATTAGAAAAATCAAGCGTTGCATTGGCACGAAGAATATACCAAAGAGCCATTTTGCGAAATGAAACGGGTGTAGTATCACCGTTAGAAGTGACACAATTGCAGAATCAATTATTACAGGCTGAAGGAAGCTATATTGGAGCTGTAATGGAAATGTTAAGTATTAAAGTACAATTGGATAAATTATATAATAAGTAGAGATTAAAAAAAACCTTGGTTCAAAACCAAGATATTAACTCAGAAGTTTAAATAAAATAAAAATGAAAAAGAAATTTATTTATTTCATAGCCTTAGGAAGTTTCTTAGCGGCTTGTGGAGCAGTAGAAACTAATCCCGAATTGGATGCGTTAAATACGAAACGTGATTCGCTTAAGATTAATTTGGCATTAGTTGAAGCTCAAATTCTTAAATTAGATACGGCAATAGTAGAAGTAGTTCCAATTGTTACTGCAGATAAAGTAAGTGTGCAGGACTTTGTACATCAAGTAAATATTCCTGGTACAGTTGAAACGGATCAAAATGCATTAATTAATGCTGAATCAAGTGGAGTTATAAAGCGTATTCATGTTCGTGAAGGGCAAACGGTTTCAAAGGGACAAACGTTGATCACGATTGATTCAGAAATTTTAGCTTCTACTTTGGAGGAATTAAAAGCCTCTTTAGAATTAGCCGACTATATGTTTGAAAAGCAACAAACCTTAAAAGACAAAGGCGTTGGTCTTGAAATTGAATATGAGCAAGCTAAAAATCAAAAACTTTCCTTGGAAAAAAAGATCAAAACTATGCGATCGCAACAAGGTAAAACTGTTGTGCGTGCACCGTTTTCGGGTGTGATTGATGACATAATGGTAAATGAAGGTGAAATGGCTGCTCCGCAAATTCCTTTATTGCGAATTGTGAATAATAGTAACGTTACTATTAATGCAACCTTATCTGAGAATTTATTGTCAAAGGTGAATGTAGGTACAGCTGTAGAAATGCGCTTTCCATCTTTAAATGATACCCTCATTATTTCAACAGTTTCTAATAAAGGGAATTATATCGATCCAACAAACAGAACGTTCAGAATTCAGATTGCAATAAAGAATAACAAGCTTTTATTGCCCAATCAATTTGCTGAATTAAATGTAACCGACTTTATGCGCAAAGATGCAATCGTAATTGATTCTGAGGCCATATTACAAGACACAGATAACAATATGTATGTGTACCGCTTAACGCCTTCTGGAGACGGTGAGAAGAAAGATGTTGAGAAAATCTACATAGACGTAATTAAGCGTTTTAAAGGTGAAGCCTGTATTGAAGGTGCAATTAACGACGGAGACTTACTAGTAGTGAAGGGCGCAAAAGGAATTACTGAAACCGATATGGTTATCATTCAATAAGAAGAGACATGAGTAAATCAATAAAAGACCAAAAAGAATTTGGGATTTCATCTTGGGCAGTAAATAACCGTAAAACGGTTTATTTACTGATCGTTATCATCTTAATTGGTGGAATGGGTGCTTATAGAAGTATGCCTAAAGAGAACTTCCCTGAACTACAAATCCCCGAAATATATGTGGGAGTTGCTTATCCTGGGAACTCGCCAGAGTTAATTGCGGATAAAATTACAGATCCGATTGAGAAAGAATTGAACTCCATAAAAAATGTGGATGAAATCAACTCAACTTCTATCGACGGGTTTACATCAATCCAAGTAAAGTTTGACTTTAAGGTAACTACCAAACAGGCCTTGCAAGATGTGAAAGATGCCGTAGATAAAGCACGTGCAACAAAAGATTTTCCGCAAGATTTGCCAGTTGAACCAAACATTTTTGAAATGGATATTTCTCAAATGCCAATCATGAATATTAACCTTTCGGGTGACTATTCTATTGTTCAATTGAATGAATATGCTGAGGTTTTAGAAGATAAAATTGAAGATTTACAGGAGATCTCTGAAGTAGACATTCGTGGAACTCAAGAGCAGGAAATGCAAATCATGATCGATCCGCGTAAGGCTGAGGTTGTAGATGTTTCTTTTGGAGATATTCAAAGTGCAATTGGCAATGAGAATGTTACCGTTTCAGGTGGTGAATATTTAGATGGAACAACAAAAAGAACCATTCAAATTGATGGAAAATTCAAGTCTGCCGAAGAAATTGGAAATGTTATTGTTAAACAAGAGGATTATAAGCCTGTTTATTTAAAAGACATAGCCGAAATCAAATTCGCTGATGCTGATACTAGTTCTTATGCACGTGAGCGTAGGGAAACGGTGGTCATGTTGGACATTAAAAAAAGGAGTGGTGAAAATTTGCTAGATGCTTCTGCAAAAATTAATGAATTATTGATTGATGTTCAAGCGAGCGGTGAAATTCCAGCTGGAATTAACATATCAGTAACCAATGATCAATCTTCTAAAACAGAGGAGATGGTATCCAACTTGGAGAACTCAATCATATTTGGTGTATTGCTAGTGGTTGGCGTACTTTTATTCTTTTTAGGATTAAGAAACGCATTATTCGTTGGGGTGGCTATTCCGCTTTCCATGTTCATGTCCTTTTTCATTCTAAATGCAATGGGCGTTACATTAAATACAATGGTATTATTCTCATTGGTATTGGCCTTAGGGATGCTGGTGGATAACGGAATTGTAGTTGTGGAGAATGTACAGAGATTGATGGAGGAAGGCGTTGATTCTTTCACAGCAGTGAAAAAAGGGGTAGGTGAAATTGCTTGGCCAATTATAGCGTCAACAGCAACTACATTAGGGGCATTTATTCCATTGGCATTATGGCCAGGAATGATGGGTGAATTCATGAAGTACTTACCAATTACATTAATCATTGTATTGGGATCATCTTTATTTGTAGCCTTAGTTATAAATCCTGTATTAATTGCGATTTATATGAAAGTGGGTGGTGAAAAATCGACAAAGAAACGTCCGTTGACCATTGCAGCAGTTTTCATTATTTTAGGATTGTTATTGATACCTGCAAGCGCTGGTTGGAGTAACTTGTTTATGGTAATCGGTGTTTTCATTATCATTAATTTATACTTACTATCGCCAGCAGCAGATTGGTTTCAAAACAAATTCTTACCGAGATTAGAAAGAGTTTATGAAAAAATATTAAATTTTGCTTTGTTCAAAAGACGCCCAGTTGGCTTTTTCGTAGGGATGTTTGTTCTATTCTTTCTTTCAATTGTAGTTCTAGCGGTATTTACACCAAAAGTGTTGTTCTTTCCAGAGAGTGAGCCAAATTATGTGAACGTTTTTGTTGAACATCCAATTGGAACAGATATTCGCGTAACGAATCAAACTACGCTTGAGATCGAAGAAATTCTTTATGAAGAAATCTTAACAGAAGAGATCGCCGATACTGTGGGTAAAGATTTTAATAAATGGATTGTTCAATCAATTATTTCTCAAGTTGGAGAAGGAGCTTCTGATCCTGCTCAAGGAATTACAATGGGGAATACACCTAATAAAGGACGATTAACCATTAACTTTTCCGAATCAAAGCACCGTGGTGATTATGAGACGAGCGAAATAATGGAACGTATTTCTTCTGGATTGAAGAATAAATTTCCAGCAGATGTTCGTATTTCAGTTGATAAAGATAATCAAGGTCCTCCAACAGCATCTCCAATTAATATTGAGGTAGCTGGTGATATTGATTACGATTTGGTATTGGAAGAAGCTGAAAAATTACGTTTTTATTTAGATCGTAAAAACGTCGCTGGGGTTGAGCAATTAAAACTAGACGTTGAAACAGGTAAACCAGAGTTGAAAATTGAGGTTGATCGCGCGAAAGCACGTTTATTTAATACATCAACAGGTCAAATTGCTAGCGCTATTCGTACAGCTTTGTTTGGGTCGGATATATCAACGTTTAAAGATGGAGATGAAACTTATGATATGGTGATGCGATTTAACGAAAGTTCTAGAAATGACATAGACGCTTTAATGAATCAAAAATTGATCTTTAGAAATAATAAAGGTAAAATGCTGCGCATTCCAATTCGATCATTAATCAAAGAACCAGTTCCAACAAATACTTATAGTTCTGTAAAACACTTGGATTTAATACCAGTTGTAACTATTACTTCAAACGTATCTGAAGGTTTCAATGCAAATGAGGTGGTTGCGGAACTGCAAAGTTTGGCGAACGATTATATGGCAGACAATGAAACTGTACCTGGCGTGAGTTATTCATTTACGGGAGAAGGAGAGGAACAAGCCAAAGAAATGGCTTTCTTAAATGGGGCATTATTAATTGCTTTAGGGATTATTCTCTTTGTAATTGTGGCTCAATTTAATGCCTTTACCACACCGTTGATTATTTTATTCTCGGTTGTGTTTAGTTTTATTGGAGTATTCTTAGGAGAGGTAATTTTCCAAATGGACTTCGTAATCATCATGACAATGATTGGGATAATATCGCTGGCCGGGGTCGTCGTGAACAATGCCATTGTATTGATAGATTATACCAATTTAGTTCGAAAAAGGAAGCGTGAAGAACTCAAGTTGGGAGAATTTGATCAATTGCCATTGGCAGAAGTTAGATCAGCCATAGTTATTGCTGGGAAAACAAGATTACGACCCGTATTATTAACGGCAATCACAACGGTTTTAGGACTTATTCCTTTAGCCATTGGTATTAATATTGACTTTACGTCACTTTTAACTGAGTATACAGCCAACTTCTATATTGGTGGTGATAATACTATGTTCTTTGGACCTATGTCTTGGACAATCATCTTTGGATTAACATTTGCGACATTCTTAACGCTAATTATTATTCCAGTGATGTACTTATTATTCTACCGCTTTAAATTGTGGTTGTATAAGATTACAAATTCAAAATTACGCTCAACTATCTAAGGTTGACTAATGCATATAATAGGGAAGAGGGTGTTCGTCTAAGGCGGGGCCCTCTTTTTTTTTGCTGGTGTGTCTAGTCCTGAAATAGCGTTACACAAAAAGAACGTTATGGAAGAAGAAGAAAAAAAGAATTACGTTAAACGAAGTCAAAAAGACTATTCAATGTCTTTTAAACTGTCGGTTGTAGAGGAAATC
>JBLHOW010000154.1:0-5645 GCA_047623705.1 Crocinitomix sp. | reverse complement strand
TTCATTAAAGACTACAGAAATTTACACACATGTGGCCGTTCAAGGTATGAACAAAATAAAAAATCCCTTAGATTTAATGTCGGTATAGGTCAAGTATATACCACTAGTGGTATATACTGAAATGTTACCAATCATACATTTAGGGGATCTGTTAAATCAAAATGAGTAAAAGGCAATCAAGGAAAAAAGAGAAACGCAGTTGGAAATCAGCACTTATTCTACTGATAATATTTAGTCCTTTGATACTTTATACGACATACAATGTATTTAAAAGAAAAGAGTTGCTAAAGAATCAATCAACCGAGACTCTTGCAATTATTGAACACTTAGCTGTTAACAAAAGTAAGGGATCAAAATCACGCAAGGATGTCATTTATTATAGATTCCAATTTGGGGACAGTATTATTCATACGATGGAAGGTGAGCCATCTGGATTAGTGTCAAACTTACGCCTAGAATTAGGTGATGTATATAGAATTAAGGTTGTGATTTCCGATCCAAGCATTAATGAAATTTTATACTCCAAAAAAGTCGACACAACATTGATCTTTGACCCTAAATTGATACATACTTACAAATCGTCACGACACAAGAAAATAATCAACGGAGAAATCAGCTATTAACTCAAACTAATCATAAAAAGATTGGTAACAGACACTATCATCCATAAGGTAACTGAGCTATTTGCAAAGACTGGTACTATAAGATACTTTAGTAGAAATTTGAAAAGTCCAGCTTACGGATGATAGTTGGACGTTATGGGCAATTGAAGAACGAATAAAAACAGACAGTAAAGCGACCGACTTAATCGGAATAAAAAAATAGACTGACAAAAAGTATTCGGACAAAGATTACACATAGCAGGATAAAAATTTGACCTGAAAAATCCTAAAAATAAAGTAAGGCGGAAATTTAAAAGTTAGTAAAATGAAACAAATTACATTAACTATGATTGCGATTTTGGTCGCATTTTCCTCATATGCAGGAGACATTTTGAAATTAAACAATGAACAACAATTTGAAGGTAAAGTAAAAAGGATTAAAGATTGTTCTGTAATTTTTAAAGCAGACGGGCAGAAATATGAAATACCTGCATCAGATATTTTTTCGTTACAATTTGAGAATACCGATGACAAAGTTTATACTAATTATCTGAAAATGTTAGATCAAGACCCTAATTTGTGTATGCAAGGAAGACTTGATGCTGAAAACTATCACGGTAAAAAAGGTGGTCACGTTGTTTTGGGATTTTTATTTGGACCATTTGCTATGCTTGGGACAGCACTTGCAAATCCAACGCCAGCCAAAGGAAAACAAACATATATGATGTCAAAGAACAAGGATAATTTTAACGACCTTGAATATTTAAGTTGTTACAAGAAGAAAGCAAAAGGTCAATTAATTGGAATGGAAGCAATAGGATGGGGTGCTTGGATTTTATTAATTCTTGTATTGTAAAAATAGAACAAAAGCCCATAACAAAGGCTCATACGTAATGCGGGATTTGTCGTAAATTGAAAGATTATGCAAGCAATGAAATTTAGTAGTAAACTGAAAGTGAAATGCTTCGGAAACCCGCACTACGCATAGCCCAACCGTTAGGGTTAATAATCTTCTAAAGACATGAAAACAAAATCAATTCACAATAGAAAACTCATTTTGGAACTGCGTTATGACCCAGTGCCTGCTATTATTGACAAAAGAGGAGAATTTTCTGATAGACTTATTGAAATTCCAGAATTGAATTGTAAAGCTTGGAAAATATCGAACGATACCATTGAAGCGTTTGACTCTGAAAATCAGAATAATATTACTAAAAGGATTTTCATAGGAATGAATCGTTTATCATTCATTGATGAATATGCGATAGAACATGAAACGTTTTATGAAACATTTCTCAAAATTTTTGAAGTTTTTACTTCGCTTCTTAAAGAGCCAGCAATTAGAAGAATAGGTTGCCGAATAATGGGTTCATACGAACCTGAAAACGGGAATATTAATACTCCTGTCCCTAAGTTTCTTGAAGTATTTAAGGATGATGCTTTGATTAAAGACTTTCCTGTAAGAGACATTAGTTTGACCATTACTTATTCTTCAGGTCGATATACAATTGGACCAATTCGTAAAGATGATAATTGGATTCTTCAAAACTTCAGACATGACAATAAGGTCCAAAAAGGAGGTTTTGCAATAGATACGGATAACTATGCTATTGACAACAATAGTAAAAAGGGGATGAAAAGCGACGAAATAAAGAATATCTATGAAACTTCCATTCAAGTAGAAGAAACCCTATTTACTAAACTTTCCAGCATTTATGGGTAGGGGAAAAAAAGAAATTGAGGTTATTAGTCTGAAAAAAAGATTGATCGCACTTGAACAGAAATACGGTTTCAACTACAACAGTGAAACTACTCCGGAGGTTACTCAGCAACAAGATTCTCCAGTTTACCAAAAACAACACAACTTTAGTGACGAACAAACCAACTCTAACCCTGAAAAATCTGTTTCGATTGAAATAGAGTCAATAAAGAGTACCATTGATAATAAGGTATCAGAGATAAGAGGTGAAATTCGAGAAGAATCAAATTATGTACGTGGTAGATTCGACACAATTACAGAAATGATTCGAATCGAAGGGATCAATTTACGAACGATGTTTGTCTCTAGAAATCTCTTTTTTTGGTTAATAGGAATCCTTATTTCCATTCTGGGAGCAATTGGATATTTCGCATATTCTAACCTAGATGGTGATGTAAAGGAAATCAAACAAGATGTTAAAGAGATCAAAAAAGACTTAGATGATGATTCGAATTTGAAAAATAACGCATCTCAAAGTGAGACCGAAAATCAAAAACCCTAACAAACACTAAAATGAATATGCGAACTGAGTCATCTGATAGAGTAATGCAAAAATCGAACTCCAGAGCTTCTAGCAACTGGGGCGCATACTCATTTTAGTTGGACGTTGTGCCTCATTCAATAATTGCTAATGAAGAAAAGTAAAATATTATACGAACCATTACCAATTGGGCGCATAGGAGTCAAAAAAGACACTCAAGAAGTAATCATTGGTAAAGATTTCTCTGCATTTGCTCAAATGATTGAAGAGTATATATGCTTTGGTGCTGTCAACATCATAATGCCTGCCTCTTCACCTGAAATTGAGGCAATTGAACAAATGCCCTTGTTATTAAAAAATAGAATTAAGATTATAGATGATTCTAATGAAATTGAAGTCGTACATAGACTACTACACAATGTAAGAACTGAGTTTGATGCTAAATTAAATGAAGAATCCAATTTTCTTAAATTTCCAAAAAACACACCTCATAGTGTGATACATAGCCTTGACCAGATTCACAGTGATGTAAAAAAAATGTCAATTGGATTTAATCACGGTATACAAATAGGATTTAACATTGAAGATTCCATATCCGCAATTAGATTAATCAGAAGTAAGACTCAGAACAGTGTTTCAAGACTAGTTCTTGCGCAATTAGAAGGACTACTAAACCAATATCAAAGCATTGAATTTCAAGCATTATCAACTCCAAAGGAAGATACGCCAGTTGAATTGATTGGTATTTTCGATAAATTGGTAAATGACCAATCTTATATAGAATATTCAAGTTCAATCTCAGAACTAACAATACAAACCAATAGAGAAGTAGCCTTAAGAAACATTCAAGACCTTTCTAGGAAAATTGGAAGCAGCAATTACATTGCAACAGGATGGAATTATCTGACTAAAATAATCAAGGTACTAAGTGGGGTTCCACTTCCAGAGTCAAAGGCAATTGCGTCTGTCATTAAAGGACAAAATTTACCACAACTAGTTGACCTCACTTTGGCTAAAAATAATGCTCTTGAAATGTGGAAACAATCAATAAACACTAACAACCCTTTGAGAAGAGATGGTAAGCCTCTTGACTCTGGAGAGATATCTTGGTTACCTCCATTAGGCTCAATGAAAGTAAGGAGTGAAGGCAATCGCACTTTTAGTTTAGGAAGTGTTGGGGAACTAAAAAATGCACTTGAAGAATTTGAGAAAAAGATGAATGAAAATGAATAAAAACAAGGCACAACACTGTATATAGCAAATAGGGCGTTCGGTGGTTTACGAAAGTTCAGAGCTATTTACAAACACCGCCAAATCGTTGATTTGGCTTTTAAGAATGAATAAATTAAAAACAAAATACAACGCTTTGGCTCAGTGCGAACTTGAAAGTTTATCGCTTTCTACTACCCTACTTGCCATATACTTAACGTTGGAAATAATATAAGAATATGATACATAAAATTCAGACAGTTAATCACGGACACAAAATTACATTCGCAACAACTTGCCCACATTGCGGAAATGATGGAACATTTCAAAATGTTTTCGGACAAGACACTTATGAAACGAATTACAATCTTTGGTATGGCTCTAGGAAATGTCCAAACCCAAAGTGTAATGGACATATATTCTTTATTTCTGATACAGGTGGAAACCTGATGAAGACATACCCTTCATTGAAAATCACATTTGACAGTGAAAGAATACCTGATAGGATTAAACACACATTTGATGAAGCCCTTATTTGTCATGGGAATAATTGTTTTATTGCCTCTGCAATTATGATTAGAAAAACGCTTGAAGAAATATGTTTAGATAAAAAAACAGAAGGCAAAAACCTTTTTAAACGGATAGAAAATTTAAAGTCTAAAATCGTTTTACCTGAAGAATTAATTAGTGGAATGCAAGAATTAAGATTATTAGGGAATGATGCGGCTCATATTGAAGCAAATACATTTGAACAAGTTGGAAAAGAAGAACTTGAAATCTCAATTGACTTTACAAAGGAAATACTAAAAGCGGTCTATCAGTATGAGAGTTTACTAGAAAGATTAAGAAGTTTAAAAAAAGACAAATAATTAAAAGACAAATATTATGGCAAAGGAAACTGTAAACTTAAGTACAATAAATTTAGACAACTTACCTCAAAGAAAATCGGTTTATGCAATTTTTGCACAGTCCAAAGAGTCCTCAAAACCTATAAACTGTCGGTATGTTGGAGAAACTGATAACCTTGAAGAAAGGACAAAGGCTCATTTAGCAGAAAGCGAACAAAATGAATGTTTAAAAAAGTTTATGCAGTCTGATAAAACAAAATTAATGATATATGAATTGCTACCTAATTCTGATAAAACCGAAAGATTACAAAAGGAAAAAGATTGGATAACTGATTATAGTCCTGAATGCAATAAATAAAATACTATGCCCAATAATGGCTATAGTTAATACGGGTTTGGCACTTACCCCAAAGTGAAGTGCCTTTAATGATGTCCGCAAAATTTTCAATTTTGCGTGTCTATTGAAATAAAGAAAAAATTAAAAATTTGGCTAAGTGCAAGTCCTAAAATTCAGTCCTCTGAAATCCCGTACTAACCATAGCCGAGTCGTTGTTCTTCATTAAAAAAAACAAACTCAAATGCAAAGAGAACTTTGGAGAAATAGATGGTTAAGTTGTCTAAATGAACGTATAGCCGAAGATGCATTTGATTTGCCGCCATATTATCATGACAGTCCAGAGATGCGTAAACAGTTTGCCCGAGTATACAACTCCATAAGGCTCACAGATATCCGTGTGGGCAAACTG
>JBLHOW010000153.1:0-5646 GCA_047623705.1 Crocinitomix sp. | reverse complement strand
TGTGAATCAAGGAACAAAAATTACATTGACTTTTAAGATTAATTAATGGTACATATAGCCTATTATTTATAAAAACCGAAAGCACTAAATTTGTGATATGATAAAAATTGCAATAGCCGAAGACAATAGTTTCCTAGCTAATTCATTAATCAATAAATTGGGGTTATTTGCCGATTTCAAAATTAAGTTTCACTCCTTAGATGGAAATGATTTAGTTCAAAAGATAGCTCGTGATGCTAACATTGATGTGGTGCTAATGGATATTCAAATGCCCAATATGGATGGAATTGAAGCGACAAGAATCATCAATAGGAAATATCCACACATAAAAATTATCATGCTTACCATATTTGACTCGGAACAGCATATTTACGAATCTATTCAAGCAGGCGCAAGCGGTTACTTAATGAAAGAAAGCTCACCTAAGGAAATTTTTGACAGCATTAAGGCTATTTTGAGCGGTGGTGCCCCAATGTCACCTTCAATTGCTTTAAAAGCTGTTAAAATCATTCGCAATCCTCAGTTAGTAGAACAAGAATCTGTTGATTTTAAACTAACCGATCGAGAAATAACAGTTTTGAAACAGTTGTGCAAGGGCTTAAATTATAACGAGATCGCGGCTAACTTAATTATTAGTCCTAATACAGTGCGACGCCATATTGAAAACATTTACAAAAAATTAGAAGTACATAATAAAGCCGAAGCTGTGGAAATAGCCTACCGTCACCAGTTGGTCTAAACCAAAAAGTTTATTTTCAAGTTGGATTTGGTTTCAATCTTTACAGATCGGAAGGAATAATTTAAACCTAATTCCATACCTTTGTTAAATGCGGATTTTTTTTCTTGTATGTAGCTTATTTATCACGCTGATTTCTCAAAGTCAAATTCATAATCGATTAATAAAATTGAATGTTGGATTTACATCTGAGCAAATTAATTTCAAAAATGATATTATTAATTTTAATGATACCAGCAATCATCAATTCGAATTTGTTTCAAAAAGTCCAGCTATTTCTTACACGCATGAATTTTTATTTGGAAATATTTTTTCAATTTCGGGTAAGGTTGGTTTTCAATACCTAAATATTTTTTACGATAATCAACATTACGGTTCGCCATTAGTTTATGGAAGTATAAATCCAGCGGTTTCTGTTTTTTATAATGGCAAGTTTGAATATTATGTCAAACTACAATTTGGATGTATCTATCGCTTTAATAAACCTGAGTTGCTTTCTGGTGTAACAGTTAGATTGTTTCCAGAAAATGAACCCAAATTTTTTGCGGGTGTTACATTAGGTGGATTTAATTATTATGTATCTGATAAGTTAGGTCTGAATTTAGAACTATCAATTTGGTCACCAGAATTGCTGACTTTTGGCCTGTCTTACCGCTTTTTTAGAGGAGAAATTCCTACCATACAAGAATTACAAGAACTCTAATTAATTTGAAGCCACACCGTTTATTTAACAGCTGATGTCATGAAGAAACGTGCTAATTCCAATTTTGTATTTAACTTCGTTATATGACAGATCGGATCACCTATTTTGTTGATGTAATTCTACCATTAGGTATTCCTAACACGTATACTTATCGCGTACCGCATGAACTGAACGCAGAGATTGGTGATGGAGCTCGTGTGATAGTACCTTTTGGCAAATCAAAATATTATACCGCAATAATCCGCAGAATTCATCAAGAAGTACCTAGTAAATATACGGCTAAGTATATAGAAGGAGTTTTGGACCAAGAGCGCATTGTAACGGACAAACAATTTGCTTTATGGGATTGGATTTCTGATTATTATATGGCCGACCTAGGTGATGTGATGAATGCCGCTTTGCCTAGTAATTTCAAATTAGCAAGTGAAACCAAAATATCACTTCATCCGGAATTTGACCGAGACGAACAAGAACTTTCCGATAAGGAGTTTTTAATTCTTGAATCACTCCAACTGCAAGAAGAGCTAACGATTAAAGAAGTTGCCGAAATTCTAAAGATTAAAACTGTTCAACCGCTAATTAAAAAATTAATTGAAAAGCGTATAGCCATTGTTAGTGAAGAATTAAATGCAAAGTACACCGTCAAATACGCAACCTTTATACAAATTGCTCCAGAAATTGATAATGAAACGGAACTAAGTGAAGTACTTAATCATTTAGAATCCTCCAAAAGAAATGAAAAGCAGGTAAATGCATTGCTTAAACTAATTGAACTTACAAAGTGGAATCAATCCGTTCAAGTACCAATTTTAAAGAAAACTATTTTGGCGGAAGGCATTTCAGAATCTGCTTTGAATACCTTGGCCAAAAAGGAATTGATTAACATTTTTTCTGGAGAAATATCGAGGCTTGGCACTTCAAATGATAATGACACTGCTATAAAAGGGCTCTCACCGGCCCAAGAAACATCTTATACCGAAATCAAGGATCATTTTCAAGAAAAAGGCATTGTATTGCTACATGGCGTAACTTCATCTGGAAAAACCGAGATTTATGTCAAATTAATTGCAGAACAACTAGAACTGGGCAAGCAAGTATTATTCTTATTGCCCGAAATTGCATTAACAACGCAGCTCATTTCTAGATTAAAAAAATATTTTGGTGATTTGGTGGGCGTTTATCACAGCAGGTTTAATCAAAATGAACGGATAGAAATTTGGAATAAAGTATTAAATAATGATCAGAATCAATTTAGAATTATTCTGGGTGCACGCTCCTCCGTGTTTTTACCATTCCAAAATTTAGGACTTATAATTGTGGACGAAGAACATGAGAATTCTTTTAAACAATATGATCCGGCTCCAAGATACAATGCACGAGACACCGCAATTGTAATGGGAACATTATATAAAGCAAAAGTCTTATTGGGCTCAGCAACACCCTCAATTGAATCATTTTACAATGCGCAAGAAGGCAGATATGGATTGGTTACTTTAAGTGAGCGATTTGGTGGTGTTCAAATGCCCGAAATAATGTGTGCCGATATTGAAAAGGAAACGAAACGTAAAACTATGAAATCGCACTTTTCTTCATTTTTAATGGAGAAAATGACCGAAGCTTTTGAAAATAAGGAACAAGTGATCCTTTTTCAAAATCGCCGTGGATATAATCCGGTATGGTCCTGCGAATTGTGTGGTTGGACACCGCAATGCAAAAATTGTGACGTTTCTTTAACTTATCATAAATTCAGTAATGTACTTAAATGTCATTACTGCGGTTATTTTGTCTCGCCTCCGTCATCTTGCGGTGGTTGCGGAAGCAGGAAACTGAAAATGCTCGGTTTTGGAACAGAGAAAATTGAAGATGAATTGAGTATTTATTTCCCCGACATTACTATTAAACGGATGGACTTGGATACTACCCGTGCTAAAAATTCGTATCAAAACATAATTACCGATTTTGAAAATCGCGAAATTGATGTTCTAATTGGTACACAAATGGTGACTAAGGGATTGGATTTTGATAATGTTGGTTTAGTTGGGATTATGAGTGCAGATCAAATGCTGAATTTCCCAGATTTCAGAGCGTTTGAACGCTCCTATCATTTAATGTCTCAGGTTGCTGGTAGAGCAGGCAGAAGTGCAAAACGTGGTAAGGTCGTCATTCAATCTTTTGACCCTAATCATTGGATAATACAAAAAGTTATGGCGCATGATTTTACGGGCATGTATACCCAAGAAATAATTGAACGCCGGAACTTCCATTACCCACCTTTTTTCAGAATCATTGTGCTTCGATTAAAACACCGCAATCAAGATAAACTTGAATTTGGAGCGGCTGTACTTGCCAAAAAATTGCAAGATGTTTTTAAAGATCGAATTTTAGGTCCAGAAACACCGCCAGTTGGAAGGGTTCGTAATCTTTACATCAAAAATATTCGCATTAAATTTGAACGAGATGCTTCGCCTAAAAAAGTGAAAAACATTGTCAAAGAAAAGATTGATATTTTTCTTTCGGATCATGACTTCAGATCGATTCGTGTGGCAATAGATGTTGACCCACAATAAACAGATATGCGCTCAAATCAGGTAAACTTTCTTAAGTAAGTTTGCAATAATTGATTGCTGAACAATGGATTTTTCATAATTCTTAATTATATTTCAACTCATTATATCCCCATGAGAGCGATTCTGTCCTTTTTTAAACTTCTAATTTTTGGCATTTGGTCTTTCCTTGCCATTATGATTGGTGGTTTATTATTTATTGTTCGTTGGAAGGATGGCATGGCTTGGGTTGCCAAATACTTTTGGTCACCAATTGTTATTCCCCTTATTGGTGCGCGAATTCGTACTGAAGGAATGGACAAAATAGATCCAAAGCAGAGTTATCTAATAATGGGGAACCATAATTCGTTCATTGATATTCCTGTTTTGTTTAAAACCATGCCTTTTTACACATACTTTATTGCAAAAAAGGAGTTGCGGAAAATTCCTTTACTCGGTTGGTATATTCAAGCATATGGAATGATTTACATTGATCGAACTGACCGTTTAAAGGCAAAGGAAAGCATTGTTCATGCTGCAAAACTAGTAGCAAAAGGAAAACACATTATCATTTTCCCTGAAGGAACTAAAAGTAAGGATGGAAAAATTGCACCATTTAAAAAAGGTGGTTTTCATTTAACTGAACTAGCCCAAGTTCCTATTCTACCGATTAAAATTGAAGGTGCACGCAAAATTTGGCCAAATAAAAAGCCTTTTAAATTAGGTTTTGGAACCATTAAGGTAATTGTAGGTGATCCCATTTGGCCGGCTGATTTAGAAGAGATGAGCATTGCTGATCGAGCAGTTTATGTTCGAGAGGTTATTTCGAAATTGTAGATTTCATTTCCTCCTTTTCTTCTTCTTTTTTGGAAAAATATTCTGAATTAACAATAACATTCCAATTAAATATATGATGCTCATAAATAGCGAGCCTCCTGGTCCAAAAGCACCAAGCACCCAAACCATTAAAACATATAACACTGTTGCCACTACGGCTAAAATAATTGCTGTCTTTTTATCCATTTTAATTCTTATTTATTCACCAGTTTTAACATCCAATATACACAAATCATCCACTTGTTCCATGCCACCTTTCCAATCTTCAAAAGCTTTATTAATCATTACTTTTACTTAAAATATTCACTCCCTTTCTTTTCATTCTCTTTGTGATAAACTTCAATTAATCCTAAAAATTGCTTTGCACGACCTCGTCCTAGTTTATAATCAGAATCTTTGCCTTTTCAAGTACAATTTATGCAATACTATCAATTGTGGTCGGAACCGTGAATAAAAACAACGTCCATATTGATTTAAAGCATCTATTTGTTTGATGCCAGTCACTATTAGACGCTTCCTTTAGTCAGTCACAAGGAGCAAAAACAACTTGAGGAATTAACAATCTTAATGACCGATAAATATAATTGTTTAACCATACAATCTAAAAAATTACATGTAATATCTTAAATCAACCTTGAGCAATTGGAATAATCGAAAACAGGTTACTATATTTGTTCAATCAAAGCGCTGCAACCAATGACTACTGAAATCAAACATTATTCTGAATTAACAATAGATGAGCTCCATGATACAATTGCCTTACGCATGGCAGTATTTGTGGTTGAACAAGATTGTCCATATCAAGATCTTGATGGTTTAGATAAAGA
>JBLHOW010000152.1:0-5680 GCA_047623705.1 Crocinitomix sp. | reverse complement strand
CTGCACCTGCCCCACCAAGGGTATAAGATGCTCTAATACATAAAGGGAATCCAAAATCTTGTGCAATACCTTTACCTTCAAGAAAAGACTTCGCGGAAGACTGTGGTGCCATTGGCACATCAATTTCCAACATTAAATCTCTAAAAGCCTCTCTATTCTCAGTAATTTCAATGGCATCAATATCAACACCTATAATTCTTACACCATACTCTTCCCAAACACCTTGCTCATCACATTTAATGGCCAAGTTTAAAGCCGTTTGTCCACCCATTGTAGGCAATACGGCATCAATATCATGTTTTTCAAGAATCTCTCGAATCGACTCTACCTCTAATGGTTTTAAGTATATATGATCGGCCATTACTGGATCCGTCATAATAGTAGCAGGGTTGCTATTTATTAATGTAACTTCAATCCCCTCTTCTCTTAATGATCTGGCTGCTTGTGAACCTGCATAATCGAACTCACACGCTTGCCCTATTACAATGGGGCCGCTTCCTATAATTAAGATGGATTTTATACTATTATCTCTAGGCATATTTAGAATATTTGCAGTTAAATTGCGGTCAAAATTACACAGAATATTTCTACAATTGATTAACAATATTTGAATGTTATTCACATAATTTTAAGTTTTGAATTTATGGAGCTAATTTGGTAAACTGAACGCGACTATTCCAAACTTCCACAAAAGCCATGAAAATGGTAAGATTTTGATAGAAAAAACACAATTCTAATGGCTTATTTTAAGGCTTTTAATACCGAAATACCTTCGTTTTTATGACTTTCCGAAGGATTGATTTCAATTTCCTTAAACTGCTTTATAGTTTCCCGAAGTGAATTCCTCTTCAAACCCATGCCTTGCCTAAGAAAACTAAAATTAACTGTGAGCGTTTGGAATAGTCGAGCTCAGTTTGGTCGTTTTTCTTTGATAAAAAACACGACATAAAGTTTATCGAAATAGAAATAAGCTATCTTTGAATAAAGAATAAAATTGGCGCATAAAAAACAGATTGAGATGAAGGATAAATCAATTGTATTGGATCAGCAACAAATTCAACAAAAAATTGAGCGAATTGCCTTTGAAATTTATGAGAATACGTTTGAAGAGAATATACTTTTTGTAGCTGGAATATCTGGAAATGGTTTTCTTTTAGCTGAACGAATGGTTGGTCTCTTGTCAAAAATATCCGATCAAGACGTCCGTCTATTTGAAGTAACGGTGAATAAAGACAATCCTTTAGAGGAAGTAATTAAACTCTCTATAGCGGATAGTGATTTATCAAAACGTACGGTTATTATTTTTGATGATGTTATCAATTCTGGCAGAACCATGATTCATGCAGTGCGTAGAATTTTAGATAATGAATTGAATGTTTTAAAGGTTGCAACGCTTGTTAATAGAACACACCGCAGATACCCTGTCCAAGCAGACTTTGTTGGATTAAATATCTCAACCACGTTAAAAGACAATATTATTGTGGAATTAGGTGCTAATGAGATTGCTTATTTAGCCTAGTGCAATAATTCATAAGCTCACAGCTCTATTTCTTTTCAAATTCTCCCCAGTACTTTTGATCAGGATCTTCTGCTTCTGTTTCGCTTTTCTTCTTTTTATTTTTTCTTCTGCTATCCTTCACCCTTACTTCGCCGTTCTTAAAAAGTTTTCGCTTTCTTTTTCTCCAAACGCGATTCGATTTTTTATGTCCATCTAAGGCCACTGATTTATTGTGTGTCCACTCAATTTTTTCTTGATTTAAATATTGATGAAATGAAAGCAAGACAAAGGTTTCCATTGCTTTGGGATAATAAACACCCATTTTATGAAATCCTAAAACAAAATCGGAATATCCTTCGAGACAAAATTCTTTGCGCAAACGAGCACTTGGATAGTAAATTCCTTTATTAACAACTGCGGGAATTGTACGCCTTTTAAAGCGTTCAATTATATGAGAATCGTTTGAACCTAAAATTTTAAAGGCATGAAATAAATTAGATGGAATGTATTTAACTGTGTACTTATAAAACTTATATTCTGTTTTACTATAGACAATAGGAGGATAATTGGGATTTGTATAAAGGGTGTCTAAACTAAATCCATTTAATAGTGGCAAGATTGTAAAAAGAAGGGTTATAAAAACTTTTTTCATGCAGAATCAATTTAACTGTGAAGATACAATTTCTATCCAATAATGTAAGAACCGTCAAAAGGTTACTTTCTCTTAAAGGTTACTTTCTTTCAGTAATATGATCACCAAGTGAATGATATAAAACACTAATTAAATGCAACATTTGATCGCGTCCTGTACGTTGACCCAACTTTGCGGTTATATAAACACTCAAAATCAAGATAAACGCTATTGGAAAACACCATAACCAACTTGATCCGTCTCCTAAGTTCCATTGCGCCAAGCCATACATCCCTCCAAAAAGAGAAATAACGCCTAAAAACCCGTAAATAAAAATAAATAGGAGCCAAACACTGTGACGCGGACCAAGAACACAGCGAATAAAAGTCCCTTCACCCGCTTCATTTTGCTCTAAAGAAACGCGCAGTTCTGGCGACCAATAATGACGCTCTTTAAGGGGGACATCCAAATAAAAAATATCATGCACTTGTTTACCAACCACAGAATCATCTTGATTCACTGAATTTTCCAATAAAGCCATAACCTCTGGAATAGAATATGTCGTAATCAACCTAAATCGAGGTCTAATTTCAATGATATTATGCTGTTCTTTTTTATTAAAAGGCATGCTTACTTAGTTTGATCTTCTGAAATTAAAGAAATAGGTTGGTAAAATATATGACGAATATCAGTTGCAAGCCACATCAATTGACTACTTAGAAGGATATAATAAATCTGCGAAAACCGTTTTCTTTTCAATAACATCCGTTAGCCGTGTCATCTCAACCATAAACTGATTCCCTATTTCACGAAGCAAATAGAAGCGATAATATTAGTCCGTAAATATTAATTAAAACAAAATTTTATCAAAACGAAAACACTGATTATTCTTGCACTTTCTGTTATTACAGGGTTTGTGCAACATTCCTTTGGACAAGTGATGAAGTGTTGAGAATACGCATATATATACAACTGGACGACAAGCCGTGATGGCGATTATAACGAATAGTAATTTTAATATATTGAGAGACTTTTCATTTGATGCTACCAACTGGTATAATTGTCAACTAATATATCTTACCCCATATTAGTAGAACACCTTGGGCAAATTTAATGCCGTTCAATTTAATGGAACAAGACGCTTGCGATCAAAATCGATCTCAAGTTATCAATCCTAATCCTTCAAATGATAATTCTACATTTACCGCAATCGATAATTTAGACGATTTCAATTTTAGTATTCGCCCTAATCCTGCTTCAAATTATTTAACTGTTAGTTTACCAGCTAATTTTGAAAATGGTCAAATTTCAGTCATTGACATTTCGGGGAATGTGGATTATGAATCTAACGTAGTTAATGAAAGCGATAATGAAACTAGAATTTCAATCGCCGATTTGGAAAAAGGAATTTCTTTAATTCGCATTACTAAAGATGGTTATAGCCAAGAGCTATTGTTCGTTAAAGAGTAAAGTTATTTAGCGGCAATCACATCAATGCAACGCATGCCGTCAATTGCTGCAGAAATAATACCACCAGCATAACCAGCACCTTCACCACACGGATAGAGTCCTTCGACATTTGGATGTTCGAGGGTTTCTATGTCTCTAGGGATTTTTACAGGAGATGATGTTCGAGATTCTGGAGCATGTAAAACAGCAGCATTGGTTAAAAAACCATTCATTTTATTTCCAAACTCTATGAATGCTTTTCTTAATCTTCTTGCCACCAAGTCAGGTAAAACTTCATTCAAATCAACTGCTGTCAAACCTGGTTGGTAAGATGTTTCGGGTAAATTAGCCGAAACTTTACGGTCAATAAAATCCATTAAACGTTGTGCCGGAACAGCTTGTGTTTTACCTGCTGACACCCAACAATCGTGTTCAACTTGGCGCTGAAAATTGAGTGATACAAAAGGATCATCAGGCGAAAAATTGGGCAAATCTTTTGGCTCCACTTGTACAACAATTCCAGAATTAGCGTAAGGATTATTACGTTTGGATGGTGACCACCCATTCGTAACGACCTCATTCTGTTCAGTTGCGCAGGGCGCCACAATTCCACCAGGACACATGCAAAACGAATACACACCCATTCCATCAACTTGTGCCACTAAGGAATAAGATGCAGGAGGTAATTCTTCTCCGCTCAATTGCCCGTGATACTGGATTTGATCAATTAAGTCTTGCGCATGTTCAATACGTACACCAATAGCAAAAGCCTTCGCTTCCATTGCAACGTTGTGTTTATGCAATAATTCAAAAATATCTCGCGCTGAATGTCCTGTTGCTAAGACTAATTGATCAAAATTGCGCCAAGTGCTTTCGTTTATCTGAACGGCTGTAATTTTGCCATCCGTTATTTTCAAATCAGTTAGTTTCTCTTCAAATCGCACTTCACCGCCACACTTAATAATCTCCTCACGCATGGCATGAATAATTTTCGGCAATTTATTTGTACCAATATGCGGATGTGCGTCAACTAATATATTTTTATCTGCTCCAAAATGAACAAACCACTCTAATACCTTTTTTAAATTGCCCCTCTTCTTTGAACGTGTGTACAATTTTCCGTCTGAATAGGTTCCTGCTCCACCTTCACCAAAACAATAATTTGAATCAGGATCAACGACGTGTTCTTTATGTATTTTTGCTAAATCTCTTCTACGCGCTCGCACATCTTTACCGCGTTCAAAAATAATTGGTTTCAACTTATTTTCAATGGCATTTAATGCTGCAAATAAACCTGCAGGGCCTGATCCAATAATGGCCACCTCTTGTGCAGCAGAAACATCTTGTGGCGCAAAGTATGGCGCAGGTTCTTGAAAGTCTTCTCCAATGTAAACAGTGTAACGCAGGTTGTACTGAATAGTTTTCTTTCGTGCGTCAATAGAACGTTTCAATAATTCGAGATGATTTATCGCATCAATTCTAATGTCCAATTCCGCTACAATGCGTGCATGAATATAAGCTTCATTGTTAATGAAGTTTGACGGTATTCTTAAATCAACTGTTTTTATCATTTATCCCTCAAAGGTAATGGAAAACCACCATGTTTGTGATTTTAAACTCTCCAAAGGAGAAGCAAAGAAGGTGTCGTCTTGAATTAATAAGTTTTTTAATCCGTTGGTTAATTTAATTTCAAGTCCAAATTTAAAATAAGGCAAATAGAAATCAAAACCACCACCTACATGATAAGCAAAATCATGTTTTTTTAATTTTATGATAGGCTCACTTAACGATTGCTCTACATCTTCCTGACTGGCCAAGTCATAACTATACGAAATACCCGTAATTGCATAAGCAGCAAAATTATTAATTCGCTTGGTATTCGCCTTTAAAAGAATCGGGAAATTCAATAAAGTGGGTTCGGTTCGTGTTGCTATTGTTTTACGTTCGCCACCTCTCCAATACGAATACGAAAACTCGGTTTCATGAAAAGTAAGCGAGGGTATTGTACGCAAGTGAAAGGTTGAATGGATATTCCAAGAAATTAGGGGCAAATGAATTGCAAAACCTGGTCCTGCATTTATACTAACTTGATAAACCGAGTC
>JBLHOW010000151.1:0-5808 GCA_047623705.1 Crocinitomix sp. | reverse complement strand
TACTGCACGCACCCGAGAGCAGAACTTCTTCTCCAGTGTCCATACCTAGAAACCCTGAAACTTTAGAACACGTTGAAATATCCGGTTTATATCCCTGTGGGGAAGGAGCTGGTTATGCTGGAGGTATAATATCGGCGGCTATTGACGGGATTAATTGCGTTGATGCCATTGTAAATAAACACAGAAACAATCAACTCAAGGATTAATCTTAAATTTATATAATTTTTATGAAGGATTGCTGTTATAAATCATTAAATGAGAGTTAGTTTTGCAATTTGATAATTTAAGTAAGTGGTTCAAGACATTATTATATCTATTTTATGGAGTATCTCCCCTTTTGGTGAAGCAAAGGCGGGAATTCCTTATGGTTTGTTGTTGACCAAACTCAATATCTATTTGGTGTTCGTTATATGTTTTTTAGCGAATGTCCTTGTCTTCCCCTTAATGCTTTTGTTTTTGGATAAGATTAATCGATATCTTTTAAGATGGAACCCATATAAGAAGGCAGCAATTAATATTGCCCGGAGAGCTAAGATTGGCTCGGGTAATGTAATTCAAAAATATGGCTTCTACGGACTTATATTCTTCGTGATGCTTCCTGTGCCGGGAACTGGCGTCTATGCAGGGACGATTGCTACCTATATGTTTAAGATTGAGCGTGGTAAAGCTTTTTTGGCGAATACAATCGGAATTTTCTTTTCTTCAGTAATTGTATGGGTTACTACGCTGCTTACGATGAAAGGGTTGTCCTAACACCAATTTGATTATGTAATGTCGTATGCCTAATTTGAATTATTTTTAGTTCAGAAATAATGAATAGAATACTTTTTAAATCTAAGGGGGCTTTATTTTTTTCTGAAAATAGATACTTTAAAGATCAAGATCATTTAAATACATTAGGGGGAACCTTATTTAGTAAAGAAATAAAAGTGCGACTGCGTAAGAATGAACTGAGGTGAAAAACCTCTTGTTTTATGTTGGACTGTAATAAGTATGAACTCTCTTCGATTGTTGGCTTTTGTTTCCATTGGATCACCCAAGTATTATCTAATTCTTCAATATCGCTTTGATCGATTATGATATCCTTACTATACTGTTTCCAAAGTGTTGACCACATCAAACAATAAAAACAAAAAAAATCCAATTAGAAAAAAATGGAATAAAGGTTTCCGAAGTATTTTCTTCATTAGTTTTTGATTATTATAGGTATTTCAAATTTAAAAAAGTAATCTTAAATGAAGATTTAGTATTCCTTTTTCATGACTTTAGTTTTTAGTGTTTAACGTGTCTGTTTGAACGCTTTTTTCATCCAACATATCATATTTTATTTTAAACTTACTAATGGAGCCTATATTCTTAGGTTCTTTTAATTCAGATTTACTAACTGTAATATTTGTAGAATCTTTTGTTAACCTTAAATATTCTGTGGTATTTTTCATTAGCGCCCTGTTAATGATAGTACCCAAAGAATCTGCAGTTTGAGGTTTTATTAATTGAAAAGCAGCATCCTTTATAGGTATGGAATCGTTACTAACTTTTGTTCTTAAATAACTCTCGAATCCCTTTTCATCTTTTAAATAATCTTTTTCTGTGTCAATAAAATATTGTTTCCCAAGTTCAGAAAACACGATGGCTTCTTGTTGCAATTTTTTATCTACATAATGAATCATTTCAATCTTAAGGCCTTCTTTTTTTGTTTCCATTTCTAGCAATTTATCCAGTTTTCTGAATTGTTTTTCAGAAGGAATCGTATCTGTATAACTAAACTTTAATTCTTCAAACTCTTTCGGGTCGCCGTCTACTAGCCCTGCTAAAAAGTTAATAGGGCTAGCTACTGTTTTAACTATTAAATTCTTGAATGTATTCCAAACTATTTTCCCTACACTAACCTCAGGGTCATTCAAATCTCCTCGGACTGGGATTTCCAGATTTACATCCCCATTCTTGTCTTTTAATAAAAATAAGGCAAATCTCAATGGTAGTGCGTATAGGCCTCCTTCTTCGTTAGATACTGAAACGTTTTTAACTAGAAGTTGATTTTCGCTTTCAATATCTCCATTCGTGATTTTTGATTGTGAATAGTAATAGAAATCACCTTCCAGAATGTTATGACCAGTATAATAATTGGAATATATATTTATATCAGATAATAGAAAATTCTCAATGGTCATATCTAGGTTTAAGTTGTTGTAATCTGATGGATTTAGGCCTAATTTAGCATTGAGCGTTCCCCGATTATTAAGCAACATGTCTGAATTAATATCTATCCATTTAGAATCACTTAATATGTTTTCTGAATTCATTTCGATTTCACTTAAATGGTAATCAAAGCGTTCACCTGTTAAATTATCACTATAATCTAGAATTCCATCTTGTACAGTTAGATGGTTTATTGCATAGTATAAATTTGAATTTGATGTTGTATCAATGGCTTCGATTAATTCCCCTTTCTCATTTGTTACTTCGTTACTGGGTTCTATTCTAAATGTCTTAAAAAAGTTGTTGGTTATAGAATCCATTTCGAAATAGACATAGGGTTTCGTAAATTTTAAGGAATCTAAAACATAAGAGCTATTGGCATAATCGATACTTTTTAAATTACAATCAATGCGATTTGCTTTTAAAAACCCTGTGCCACTTTTATCTGTCATAATAAATTCCCTGACATCAACGTGCCCCGAAACTATTGAGTTAACGACTTCATTTGTGTTTCCTTCAATTTTAATTTGCGAGTTTAAAAGACCTTTAAAATCATTAATTTCGACATATTCTACCACATATTCATAAAAGGGATTTAGGTATAAATCTTTTATTGTGATTAGAGCATCAAATTCCCCATCTACAGGGTTTACATTAAAAGAAGACTCTAGGTAGCCTCCCTTTTTAAAATTAAATTTAATGTTGGCATTACTCTTTTCTTCTTGATCCCAACCAATTTTTGGAATTATAAATGACAAATCTTCAATATGGGTCTCTCTACCAACATTTTTGTTGTCGAAGTAGAAATTAGAATTTTTCAATTCAATATTAGAAATACTGTATTTAAATGGTTCTGGTTCTTCAGTATTTAAAGAGTCGACAGGTTCAGAATGAAACGCTATTAAATCATCAAAACTAAAGGTCGAATCCTTCATAACGGTTTTAACCATTAATCCCTTTAAATAAAACTGCTCGATTTCAATTTTATCTATTAATAACTTTATCGGTTCCAGGTTTAAAATAAGTGTGTCAAAAGTTGTAAAGTGACCTTGTTCATTCTGTTCAAACAATTTAAAGTCATAGACTCTAACTGTACTAGAGAAGTAGTTGTATTTTAGTTTGCCAATATCAATTTTTCGACCTATAAGTTCTTCACTATTATCTATAACATAGTCCTTGACAAGGCCTGGGATAAAGGCTAGAATTAAAATAATAATTCCAATTACTATTAAGAGTATATAGTTAGTTTTTTTTTTTATTGTTATCATAAAAACATGAAAGTAAAGTATCTTCAAAAATGGGTCTTATTTGCTCGCTGCAAACAGTGCATTAAAGTTTAATTATCTTGACCATTAAAGCACAGTCAAATATAAAAAACATCGATAGGATTTTCGCAAAAGATTTTCCAAAATTTACACCAAGTCGAACGTCATAAACTTTAGTCTCCCAGTAAAACTTTATAATTAGGTGAAAACCTCATAAAAAAAATATTGAATAAACCTGTGCTCCACTTTCTTGAGTCTAAAAAAAATGAAATTTAGGAAGTTGAGCTTAGTTGGTTCCATAATTTATTGTTATTCTTAATTTGGACTATACCAAATAGGGCTAGACCAAGCACGCTCAACAAGCGTTTTTGGTACACTTGTCGGAAAAATTACACCTTCTCTTATTTCATCATATAAATTCCAACGTGCCGTTGGTAATTGTAATACGCGCGCATAATAAAATGCTTTTTGAGAGGCGTCAAAATCTGGATCTGTCCAAACCGTCATCAATTCAGAACTGCCTTTTTCGGTATTAAAAGCTGCAGTTTCTAAATTCACAGGCGCATTGATAGAAGCTACAGAACCATCAGGATTTATTTGTCTGTTATCCGAAACAGCCACATTATACGTTTTTTCCATCATCTCGCCATTTTCCATCCATCCTTTGATTATTTGTATGCGATCTAACCCAGGTCCAATAGGGTCTTTTAATGCCGTAACAATAAATTTTGGACTCATTCCTTCAGAAGCTTTTAAATCACCACCCATAGGCACACCTTTAGCATACCCATCTTCTAAATACGAATTATCACGATATGCATCTTTAAAGTCATAACCTCCAAATAAACGTACTTTTATTCGAGGACCGCTAGTAGCAAAGGTTTCTTTACGCTTCATAGCATCCCAAATGGCTTCACGCGTATTGGTTTGTGCCCAAACACCCGTAAGTGATCCTGGGTTGATATCATAAGCAGTTGCCCAGCCATCAATTACTTGTTTCGTGCGATCTTCGGCAGTTTGATCTGCTAATCCGTGGCTTCCAACGTTGTAGTTATCTTCTTCAACATTACCAGGTGTACCATTGTGGTTGTCGGTTCCTCCTACAAAACCGTATTTAAAAGGGTTGACACCTAAATCTTCTTGGTATTTCAAACCTCTTTCTAGTCCATATCTTACGTAATTCTTTTTTTCAAACTTTCTCCCACTATAATCTTGAATCGAGTATGCCATTTCAAAATCCGCAAATTCATCATTCTTCCAAAAGTTCGGATGGACTTCGGAGTTTCCTTTAATCTGCATCATTTCAATTAGGGGTTCCATTTTTTTGCGTGTTGCAGCATATTCTGCTGTTATAGGATTACCTTCCATATCTATTTCAGGAAACATCATACCTTTACTACCATTTGAATTATGTGGAATAGCTAATAAAGTTGATCCATTGTCCAATAGCTGTTGCATCCAAGCCCAAAGTTTTTGAGGATCTCGACTATCATTTGCACTAAAAGGAATTTTAGGTAAAATAGTGTCTCTAAAAATAACATTACGATGTAAGTTTCCAGCATTAGGAGCCGAAGTCCATTCAAAGGCATGTAATGTTGTGAATTTTCCTGGGTCATAATACTTTTCTGTAGCATCAAAATTCTTGCGCCATCCGGACATTGTAGAGGTCTCTCCTTGATAAAAATCTGGATGCGAAGAGCCACCAGTTCTTGCTGGAGTAATGACATATTTTACAAATAAGTTCATGGCGTCTTCATAATTATCTGCCTCGCGCATTTGGGTTGCAACTATGTCGTCATAACCGGGTGTTCCAGGATTCATTAAGGTATAAGTTTCACCAAGATATTCTGCATGGTCTGAAACAGCAGCAAAGTCCAATGGTCGTTTTAATTTATGAGCACTTCCATTTACCATCATTTCTTCTCCTTGAGCAAAACGGTAGGCATCTTCTGGGGTCATCCGATTACCACCAATAAAGGCATCCATGGAAGAACTTGTATGAACGTGTATTTCGCCAAAAAAGGCTTCTTTGTTTTCAAAATGTGGAATGTCCTTTTTAACACGAGCTACATCTTCCTGGAGTGCTTCTGCTTCTGTATTTTTTTTAGACTCGTTTTTACATGAAACTGTTATGAAAAGAAATAGAAGGAGATAAATTGAGTGGATAGCTTTCATAATTTTATTTTTTAAAGTCCTATATTTTTTGGAGGGTATTTTCTAAATGTTGCTCCATGTTGTTTCAATTTTGCTCCTAGAGTTGCAAGCCATGCACTTCTGCGATGACCAACTGGCATTGCTTCTTTTGGATCAATGTATAAATTAAACATCCAAGGTGCCAATCCAA
>JBLHOW010000150.1:0-5983 GCA_047623705.1 Crocinitomix sp. | reverse complement strand
TATTAGTAACCTGTCCCTTAGCTTTCATGCTTCTAAACGTTGTAGGGCGTATGCACTCAAATCCAACTCGACATTTAACACTTGACAAAGCGCTAGAAGGTCAATTTTAATTAACTTTAAGGCATAAACACCAGAACAAATGAATCGAAGAAATTTTATTGAGAAAGCAGGAATCGTGGGTGCTTCAGCATTTTTACCGCTATCCTGTATCTCCATGACTAAGCAACCTAAATACAAGATGGGCTATCAGCTATATTCCATTCGCGATGAAATGGCTAAGGATCCGATTGCTACACTAAAGGCTTTAAAGGCGATGGGCTATGAAGATTTTGAAGCATATGGATTTGATGCCGGGAAAGGAATTTTTTACGGATATAAATCTGCTGAGTTTAAGAAAATTCTGGACGATCTGGAACTGTCTGTTACAAGTGGGCATTATGGTTTTTCTCCTTATTTGGAGAAATCCGAAGATGACTTAAAGCGTTTTGTGGATCAATGTATCTTAGGCGCCAAGACTTTGGATAGTAAATATATCACTTGGCCATGGATAGCTCCAGAACAACGGACCATTGATAATTTTAAGTTGATGGCTAAAAAACTCAATGTAATAGGGGAGCAAGTAACTGCTGCAGGTTTGGGATTTGCTTATCACAATCATGGCTTCGAGTTCGAAGATCATGATGGCGAAAATGCTTTTGATATTATATTAAAAGAAACAGATCCTTCACTGGTTAAACTTGAAATGGATATGTATTGGGTAATGCATTCTTCTAAATTTACCCCTAAAGAATTAATTAAAAATCAACCGGAGCGTTACGTAATGTGGCACATAAAGGATATGGACAAAGTTACAAGGGATTATACCGAGCTAGGTAATGGGTCTATTGACTATGTAGCAATACTTCCTGATCCAATCGAGTCGGGACTCGAATTCTATTACTTAGAACAAGGGGGTAATTTTGAACATAGTTCTATGAGAAGCGCTGCTGATAGCGCTGATTATTTTAAAAAACACTTACAACAATATTTGTAATTATATAAAATGAACATGTAGTTAACATTGGCTATTTCGTTACCGAAAATTTGATCTTGACAAAGCACTAACACAATAAATAAAATGGACATCGTAAAACATAATAAATCAGCTTGGGATAATTACGTTGACAAAAAAGACCGTTGGACAATTCCTGTTTCAGCAGAAGAATTGGAAAAGGTTAGAAACGGAAATTGGGGGGTAGTTTTGACGCCTAAAAAAATGGTACCTAAAAATTGGTTTCCTGATTTGGCAGGTTTGAAAATATTAGGGCTTGCCTCTGGTGGTGGACAACAAGGACCAATTCTTGCAACTTTGGGTGCAGATGTTACTATTTTTGACAATTCCGAAAAGCAGTTGCAACAAGACAAAAATTTAAGCGACCAATTCAATCTTGGTATAAAAACAGTTCAGGGAGATATGAAAGATCTTTCCGTATTTGCAGACCATTCGTTTGACCTGATCTTTAATCCCTGTTCAATAGTCTTCGTTGATAATGTTTTACCAGTGTGGAAAGAATGCTTTCGAGTTTTAAAACCAAACGGAATTTTAATGACCGGTTTAATCAACCCAATTTCATTTCAGCTTGACGAAGAAAGTTTAAAACTAATTTATAAGCAACCATTTTCTGACTTGCATTCATTGCCGGCAGAAAAATTAGAAGAACTAAAAAAGAACAAGGAAGCCTTGACTTTTGGACACAGTTTGACTGATCAAATTGGCGGACAGTTAGACGCTGGTTTTACAATAACTGCAATGTTTGAAGATAGTTGGGAGGAAGAATATAAAACGGATGAATTTTTTCCTTCATTTATAGCGACAAGAGCAATTAAAACAACTTCCTAGACAAATCTACTCTTAAGTTTATGGCAGAATCATCAAAAATAAATATTGGTCTCATTGGACTTGGCGGAATTGCTCAAAAAGCTTATCTGCCTATTTTAGCAAATCATGCTAAAGTAAATCCAATTTTATGCACGAGAAATTCACAACTCTTAAATCAACTTTCTAATCAATATCGGATTAAGGAAATTTATACTAATGTTGATGAATTGCTTAAGACGAAAATTGATGCGGCTATGGTTCATAGTTCCACCGAAAGCCATTTCGAAATTGTTTCGAAATTATTAAATGCGGGGATTCCTGTTTTTGTTGATAAACCGCTTACTTATTCAATCAACGAATCTGAAGAACTCTTAAACTTAGCATCACAAAAACGAATTTTATTGTACCTGGGATTTAATCGTCGCTTTGCACCGCTAATACAATCCTTGGCGGATCAATTGAATCCGATTCAAATATTATGGCAAAAAAATAGAGTGAATTTACCCGGAGATTCTCGAGCATTTATATTTGATGATTTTATTCATGTGATAGATAGCCTTCGCTTTTTAGGACAAGGGGAAATTAAAAACCTGCATGTTTTCTCTAGATTTCAAAACAATGCACTGGAAAGTATTCAAGTGCAATGGCAGCAAAATGAAACACTCCTGAGTGGAATAATGAATCGAATCAGTGGGATTACAGAAGAACGAGTTGAATATTATACGCCTGGGAATAAATGGCTAATTGAAGACTTAACTTCCGGATGGCATTATGAAAAGGAAAATAAAAATACGATAGGGTTTGGCAATTGGAAGAATACCTTATACAAAAGAGGGTTTGTAAATATGATAGAAGATTGGTTAAACGTTTTACAAAATGGCAACTTTGATTCAAATCGAATTCAAGATATATGGGAAACGCACCATTTATGTGAATCTATTCTTGGTAAAATTAGTATTGCTGAAAGCAATTTATAGCATTAAGTTAGTTATTATAAACCAAATAAAATGATCCAAGAATTATATCAAAAAGCAATGAAATTTGCAGGGGAAAAACATTCTAATCAGAAAGTACCTGGGACAAACGCTAATTATCTTTTACACATTTCGAATGTTGCTATGGAAGTTTTAACTGCCTATTATTCTGGGAATAAATTTGATATTAATTTCGCGATACAAACCGCAATTTTACACGATACCATAGAAGACACAACAACCGATTATAATGAATTGAAAACTGAATTTGGAGAACAAATTGCAACTGCTGTTCAAGCGCTGACAAAAGATGAAAAATTACCTTCGAAAAGAGAAAGAATGGTTGATAGTTTGAATCGAATTAATCAATTAGATAATGAAGTTGGACTAGTCAAGTTAGCTGACAGAATAATAAATCTGCAATCTCCGCCAGGTCATTGGGACGATAATAAAATTTCCAATTACCTGGAAGAGGCTAAAATGATTGCAGAAACATTAAAAGATAAAAATGAATATCTTATTAATACTCTATCCCTAAGCAAATCACCCAACCCCAATTGGACTAAATAAGCCCCAAAGGAATAATACCAAAACCACCAAAATAAGGGTCAACAAAATATCAGATGTCCATTTAAAGGAAGCTGGTTTTGTGCTCTTTTGAAAAGTAACCAACTCCAGTAAAGCGGCTGGTTGCGGTGTCCCTAATTTACTAATCAACATTAAAATCGCTGAACAAAAAAGAAAGAGGAACAAAGCGAAATGTAAAAAATTGATACCTAAAAAATAACCCAACATACTATCATCGGCAATTGATAAACTGCCTTCATTGCTCATAAATTCAATAACTAATCTAAATATCCCGATAACAAAACCTGTCCAAAGGGTGATGATGGCTGCACGGGCATTTATCCATTTATAATAAAGGCCGAGTAAAAATACGGCTGCAATTGGTGGGGCAATATAGGCTTGGATACTTTGCAGGTAATGAAAAATACCGCCACCCATCAAGGCATTCATAAAGGGAATCCATCCTAAACTTACAATCACTAATACGACGGTAGAAATCCGTCCAAAACGAACTAAATCTTTTTCAGAAGCCTTGGGTCTGTATTTTTGATAAAAATCTATAGTGAGTAAAGTGGAACATGAATTGAAAGCGGATGATAAGGAACTCATTAATGCCGCTAATAGTCCGGCAATCGCCAATCCTTTCAGACCCGTCGGCAGAAATTCGGTTATCATCACAGGAAGAGCCTGATCGGCATTGTCCAATGAAAAACTAATCATGCCTTTTTCCATTAAAGCATAAGCGATGACGCCAGGAAGGAAAAAGAGGAAAACAGGTAATAGTTTTAAATAACCCGCAAACAAGGCCCCTTTTCGAGCATTGCTAATATCTTTTGCAGACAACACTCTTTGCACAATAAACTGGTCGGTGCACCAATACCAAACCCCTAAAATCGGTGCGCCAAATAACATCCCGGTCCACGGATATTCCGTATCTTCCATCGGTCGCCAAAGATTAAAAAATCGGTCAACTGTCGGACGACCTTCCGTTTGTGCCGCCGTCGAAATAGTATTTATCATTTCATCCCAACCTCCTAATTGATACAATCCAAATATCGACACCGCTCCCGTTCCCAATATTAAAATAAAGGCTTGCAGCATGTCGGTATAAATTACCGATTTTAGCCCGCCGAGGACGGTGTAAAATCCGGTCGCTACGACAGTAATTATCGCTCCTGTCCAAAACGGAATACCTAAAATCTCAAAGACCAAGGCTCCCGCAAAAATGATGAGTGAAATTTTGGTGATGATATAAGCCAAAATCGATACCACCGATAAGTAATTTCTACAAGCTCTCGAATATCGCTTTTCCAAAAATTCGGGCATTGTATAAACGCCCGTTCGCAAATAAAAGGGTACGAAGACCCAGCCTAAGAGTATCAAAACCAAAGAGGCGATGATTTCAAAATTTGCCATTGGCATATCCGCTCGTGCACCCGCACCGGATACACCCAAAATAATTTCAGAGCCAATATTGGAAGCAAATAAAGAAGCACCAATCACTAACCATCCTTGGTTTTTTCCAGCTAAGAAATAATCGACTGATGAAAAAGTACCCCCCTTTTTACCAGTAGCTGCCCATTTCGCTATCCAAAGAATAAGGGCAAAGTAAATAGCAATAATTAAGAAATCTAAAAATTCCATCTTTTTATGTTATCGTTTTGTTGTGAGTAGTTAACCTCATTTGTGCCACTATAATATCCCGTCGATGCTCCCACCATCAATTTTGAGAGCAGCTCCGTTGATGGCAGCAGAAAGCGGACTTGCAAAGTAAGTAATTGTATTGGCAATTTCTTCTACGGAAGCAAAATCAATTCCTGTCGCAGATACTTTAATGAAAACTATTTTTCCTTTGAGTGGGTGTATTTCATTTTGTGGGCGGTGGCGCTTCCAGCATTCCAAGTTCTGTTGACTACCCACAGGATAGATTAGCATAAAATTGCAGCAATTTAAATGATCAGTACATATTTTGCGGTCATACTGCGACCTCTTTAAGGTAGGGTGTACAATATGCGCAGGTAAAGTTGCGTCGCTTTTTGTTCCAGCGGAACAATACCTCAATAGCAAATCTTAGGCTGCGTCTGTTTCCGCTCCATCGGAACGGTATCTAATTATTCTAATCAGAAAATGACCTAAATCGCTTACAGATGCGTTTTTTAGATACCATTCCTATGGAGTGGTAATTTTTTTCGCACCTTCTGAGCTACAAAAATATTGTTCCGCTAGAACAAAACTGGAAACAACTTTACATTAAGAAATAATCCTGTAGGGATTTAAATCGAATAGCCACCGATGCCTGCCGGTAGGCAAGAAATCGGTGGTATGAAAACCTCCTTTTTAATAACCACGAAGTGGTTGAATATCCATCTAAAGAGAATTGAACCCATTCCGGGTTCCCGACCGTCTATTTTTTAGCCACCGATGAAATCGGTGGCTATTTACAATAAATCCCTTCGGGATAAGAACCTAATTAAGAACTGCTGGGAAAAATCAATCTTTATTGGCACTCAAAAAAAGACGCAACTCTATATCGTCAGATTGTACACCCTACCTCAGAGAGGTCGCAGTATTATTTTATCTGCCC
>JBLHOW010000149.1:0-5996 GCA_047623705.1 Crocinitomix sp. | reverse complement strand
CCGTTGGTTTTGATATCCAATGCTCGACTTAGAAGGGGCCTTCTTTATTCCTAGATGATTCAGATTACCGGTAGCAGAACGAAGACCGTTGGAAATATCTCGGAGAGAAGTGCTTTTTGCCAAATGAGAAAATACCATCGAAACTAAGTGTGTCCAGCTATTAAATCCTTTATTCCGATAATCTGTCTTTAACTGGGCTACATCTTTTTTGAATAATTGTCGATTAATTTTTGAGATTATCTGAGAAAATAATGTGTAATTCGGCATTGGAGGTGTGGTGTGTTTTCAACCCCAAAGGTATTTGGGGAAACCTCATCTCCATTTTGCTATTTAGGACGCCATTGATGTAACTTGCTTTTTATAAAATTGGTTGGTGAAGCAATTATTTGACAGTTCAAGAGTAATTACTCTATGGTTGATCAACTCAAGGCTAACAATTATTACCATTATTCCTGTCACCTTTGAACTAGTAATTTAAAATGTTGATACTTATTGCCTAACTCACATTCAACAAAATATAACCCTTTTGGAAAATGAAGAGTACTCAATAGAATTATTTGTTCGTTGGAAGTAATACTCTTCTTGGTAATTAAAGACCCGTTGAGCGAATAAACCCTAATTTGTGCTTGGTTTATTGGTGAAACGTGAGTAGGTATTACAACATTAATATAATCTGTTGCTGGATTGGGAAAACACAAAAAACTGTCTAATTCCAAAGTCTGTTTAAAATTACCAATTGAAGTGCGATAGATGAACAGATTATGCCGTATTAAATGAGCCTGACCTATTGAAAACATTCTTGCGCAGTTTTCATTTGTGTAATCCATATAATTTTCAGAATTATCATATTGATCATTCAATTTATTGGCATCACAAGAGTTTCTGTTATTTGAGCAAAAATGAGAGGGCTTTGCACAATTAGGCGTGTCATCAATAAAATCATCATTATCGCAACCTTCCTTATGCCCCCATATATGGAGGAGACCGAAAAAATGTCCCATTTCATGTACTAGTGTCTTTATTCCTAAAGGATTGTATTCTGTGCTCAAATTACGCGGCAATAAACATCTATAATCAATGACAATTCCTTGTCGTTCACTGCTGACAAAATAATCTTTTGACCAAAATTTTGCATTAGAGGGAGGAAAAGCATAACCAGAAACGTACTGAAAATTATTATTTTCAGGTTTAAGATTACACACCCAAATATTTATACATTCCTGAGATTTAAAAGCGTTTCGTCCACCTCTATAGGTGTATTTAGGAGAATCATATTCAAATAGTTCTAGGCCGGTGTTAAAGGTTTTTACACTGGTATAATTCCTTGTAATGCCATTGGAAATACCATTTTGATCATCCTTTACGACAGTAAAAAATAATTTTGGGCAACCTTTAACGTCCTCAAAATTGCTATCCACTTCATCTAGGCAATCATAGAAGGCTTGATTCAAAACACGTACTGCATTATGTATTAAACTATCATGAATATTTTGGTCTTCGTTAGAATAAAGGATGTGAAAAACAACTTTTACTTCTGCTTCTTTAAATAAGATATTGGAATCAAATTTACCATGTGATTGCAAAGAACTTGATCCGTCTAAATCGACTTTCTCATACTTTAGGGTTTTTATAAGGGATTCTTGCCCACACTGAACTATATTTTGACCCAAACAATTCAGCGCAACAAAGCCGACAATAAATGAAACTATTAGTTTCCAAGATTTGCTTCTGAATATTGATTTAATTCCGTTTCGCATTTTCGTTTAATATATAACGCCGACCTATTCTTCTCATGGAGCGCCGGAGTTCTTTAACAAGTATAACTTGTAGTAAATTTTGAAATAGTTGTTTTTGTAACTAAGAAAGCCATGTTCAGCAACAGGAGCCAAATCGATTGCATACTCCGCATTTCCAATTACAGTACTGGAAATATTCGCCTCGATCCCTACGCCATGCCACCTTTTTTTGACCATGTACGAAAATTCTGATCCAAGTGATAAATCAATAAAGGCCTTATTTGAATTGCGTTCCACAGCATAGGCCACACCTAAATGAGCCTCAGGATCATCATCCGTATTATACCAGTAACGACTAAGCGACCCGAACGGTTTAAACAAGTGCAGGTTTAACCCAGAATAAAACAGCATCCGTTTGGTTTGTGATACTTTATTAATATACCCCAATTTCAAACCAAACATCTTGTTCAATTGTGAAATGTACACCCTTTCAACATCTGCATGGATCCCATCTTGATAATAGTACTTTGTGCCTTCTGGGACATCAAAATTGAGCTGATACCCGTAAGAAAAAACAGACAGTTCTGCCTTAACCACTCCAAAAAAATTCGAATTGTTCACTTTTCTTGTTAATCCAATACTCAGTGATGGCGATAGGGTGGTTAATTTACTGAGAGGTGTGGTTTTATGAAATAAACTAGATGTTTGGTATGACCGAGAACCAACACTCAAAAAAGGTTCGGTTTGGCGTACCTGTGCATTAACACTGAATGCTAATAAAAGTAACATTAAGTTAAGTACTACAAACACAAGGACACTCTTACGACATAAAGCCATAGCTAATTTCATTTTTATTAAAGAAAAGTTACACGCCATAATTAGGCATGTAACTTTTCTGTGATTTGGTAATATAATCTATCGTTGGCATTTAACAACGGTGATAATAAAATTTACCAAGTTAGAACTGATGATTTACCGACACCCTCAGCTCCATTGTGTACACCTTTTACATCACCTGGAAGTGCCTTGGTAAGACCTACGACGCAACCTGTTACTTTAATTTTTCTCTTCTTTTTAGTTGCTGTTTGGCAATCAAAAGCATGCGTGGTACAACCATTCGGATCTGTCATATCACCATGGCAACGCGCATTTACATTAGTACGGTACTTTTTCCATTTCCCATTTTTTTTCTTTTTGTAATTCTTAGTTTTAGCGTGAGCATTTCCAGATGTCAACTGGATGTTTTCTATCCACAAAACCCATTTAATCTTTCTTGTATTACTTGTATTTTTCTCAAAATCAGCTTTACGTCTTAAAGTTTTAGGATTACAGCCTGGAGGCGCGGCACCATTACCAACCTTAAAAATAATAATTTGAATTCCAAGAGTTTGATGATTCGTCGTACCATAATCCAAATTATCTGTATCAATAACACCATCATTCAGTGAATCTCTCAGTTCAAGTAAAGTATCCAACCCTCCACCAGTAAGTTCTAAATAGTAATCTTCGTAGAACTTGTAAACTTTATTCTCTGTGGCAACTTCAACATTAGTGTTTAAAACACTTCTTAAATCTTCACTCACTATAAAGTGGTCATCCGGGTCCTCTGCGATAACAAGATCATCAGAACTTGCCAGCCAAGATTCTTCAAGGTCATAAATAGATTTACGCAAGGATGTAAAGCCGATAAAACTTCCTTCGAACGTTTCGTAAGGCAAATTACTATTGTGACCAATAATTGTCTCAATAGCATTTATTGAATCATCATCTAATGTGTCGTATTGATCTAAAAACCAATCATCATGCTCATCATATTGCCGTAATAACTCAGCAATTGTTTCAGTTAACTCCGCATCAGTATCAAATACCAGAAGGCCCCCATAGTATGTAATATTCGAGTAATTGATGTTGTCATTGTAAGCTGTTATACTCGAATAATTCGTGACGGGTGTTTGTGAGGTTTCGTCTTTACACGATGCAATTAGCACCATGAAAGTGGTGACGACCAAGAGTGATAGATTTTTCATCCTCCGCAGTTGCCATTTTGGATTGTTCCATGTTTGTTTAATTTGTTTCATTTTTATTGTTTGTTTAAATTATTTACACTTATGATAAAAGTAACCGAAAAGTATCTGATGAAAATAGTCACACATTGTAATCTATTTTATGGTTTGCTTGCTCTCTAAGCGGTTTACAGTTTCTCTGTAAATTTGTATTGTAAACGCTAGTTGAAATACCCAATTTAGCTTTCGCCAGATAGTTGTATCTGTTGCGGTCAAAAATATACACTTATATCCGGGTATTTTGTATCTAAATAGATACTCGAATGGAATATTTATAGGAAGAGATAAAAAAGTACCGTATCGAATTTTTGATAGTTCTCACTTTCCAAATACAAAATCCATTGTCTGAGTGTTTATTCATGTTTGCAGACAACACTAAGAAATAGTTAAGAATGTTTTGGATAGTAACTGAAACTATATAAAAACCAAATCGTCACACCTGAACTAGAACCACAAAGTATATTGACGAGTGAACAACTTAATTAGAATTTCATTTTACACATTTACATTTATCTAGTTCGTCTCTTTGGTCAAAGTCAACAGAAAGTGTCAAGTTTTTTTCAATCTTCGTCACATTGGTCACTGATTTAAAACATATGACAAGAAATAAATAATCACAAGAAAAATTGATTCATATCAGCTTTAAAGATCTCCAAAAAAGAAGAAGCTGTTATCCATTTAGAACTGTATCTAATGCATCATCTGCCTCTTTGTTTATGAAATTGGCTTGGTAATTAATAGTGGTTTTTAAGTCCGAATGTCTATAGAGCTTTTGTAACATAAGCGGGTGAATTGTCTCACCTGAGATATTACCAAAACTATGTCTTGATATATGACTTGATAAATTCTTATCTATTCCGACAAGTACCGCAATCTTCTTTAAGTGATTATTAATCCTTTTTGTTGCCGTTCTCGTTTTAGTAAATACATCCTTGGGGTCATCAACTTTTGCTTGCTTCAAGTCAGGGAATAGAAAATCAGTTGGTTTTACGTCGTCAAAGTGATAAAACTTCAAAATTCTTAAAGCTTGTTCAGGAACCTTTAAACTGCCTGGCTTGTCGTTCTTTTCCATAACATAATAAAGTCTACCATCTTTCAAATCTTGCCATTTAATCTTGAGAACATCAGAGATACGAATACCAGCGAAATAGAAAGAGAAGAGAAAAACATTCTTTGCGTGCCAAATACTACTACCATTCTCCAAAACCAAGTTTTCTATTCGCATTATCTCTTCACGCGAAAGGCCAATCTTCATACTTCTTTTAAGCCGAATCTTTTCCTTTTCTCCTGCAAACGGGTAATGTTCAGGTCGGGCAATTCCTTCTTTTATGGCTAAATTAAATACAGTTCGAATGAAAATGAGTTGGTTTGAAACGGTTCTAGTACTCTTTTGACCCAAATCCGTTTTACAAAACACCTTGAAATCCCTTATGAAGGTCGGTGTAATTGCATCAAATTTCAAATCCTCTTTTGTATGGAATTTTTTAATATTGTTGAGAATAGATTTTTCAGCATTAGATACTGAAAACGTGCCTGCTCTCTCTTTTTGATTGATACGTACTTGTGCAACTTCATAGAAAGAACCACCTGCTTTGTTCTTAACCTTTCGCTTTATTTCATCAACCGATAATGCCTTTTCATTCGTTTCCGATTCGATGAGATTTGCATTGACCTCTGTTATTTTTTTTGTAAGTAAATGATTAAGCCTTGCAGAATTTGGGTGGGATTTTCTCACCGTACGGGACTCTGGATTCCAATGTTTTTTGTCTATGTATTGACCTGTAAAAATGTATCGACTCTGACGGTCTTTGGTTATTCTAATGACCAAAGGCATTGAACCGTCTTTTTTTTGCTTATTTTCTCGGAGTAATATCTTACTACTTGCCATTGTGTTCTCTTATTTTACTAGTCTCAAAGACAATCAATTCTTATTTAAATGGGTACAACATAGGTACAACAAATTGCGGTTTTACTCGGTTTAATACGAGTCAAAATGGAATTATAAATATTATAACTTACTGATAATCAAAACACATAGGGTTGTATAGAGCCAAATGACGTCGGGCTCATAACCCGAAGGTCATAGGTTCGAGTCCTATTCCCGCAACAACGACCCTCAGGTAACTGAGGGTTTTTTTATGACCAATATTTAACGATATAAGTCGGGCTAATATCCGTCAGCTGACGGACAATAGGT
>JBLHOW010000148.1:0-6535 GCA_047623705.1 Crocinitomix sp. | reverse complement strand
CATGCTAAGGATGATGAAGACCTTCCTTATAAAATGGGATTGAAATTATTTAAAAATTCAATTTCGACTAATAAACAATTAATGACGATTAAAAAAGGAGGACATTCGGCAGCATTTGAAACAGAGAATTTAGAAGCTGTTGTGAGTTGGATTAAAAACGGGCTATAACACCGTGTATAAAACATAGCTAATAAGTGCTAAACCAAAAGGTTTGTGCTTATTTACTAAGACCGCCAAATTTTTAAATTTGGCTTTTATAGCAGAAAAATAAAAGCAAAATATTTATATTTAGCTAAGTAATAAATTGAAACGATAGTGCTTATTTATTGCCCTACGTTTCTTATACTAAACGTTAGCCTTCATTATAAACAACCAACAAGCCTATGATTAAATTCTTTCAAAAAATTAGACAAAAAAATGCTGTCTGAAAATAAATTTAAAAAATATGAAAGTATTTAAATCGGAATAAATTTTAATGAATATGCAATCAATTTTGAGACTTTTTATACATTTTGATCGATTGAGAATTACCATTGTGGAATAGTTTGGCAATGTAGATACCCTCCGATAATCTTATTTCACCAATATTAAATTTTTTCGATGTCCCCATGTATTGAGTCAGTACTTGCCTGCCCTGAACATCATACAACTCCAATTTCACTAAACCCATAACGGAGTCACCCACGTAAATGATATTGTTAAACGGATTTGGATAAAGTGTCAATCCCATATCTGCTATCTGTTCGTCATTTGCAAGTATAAGAGTGTTATTATAAAGTATAACAACATCAACCGCTTCATCCACCAACGAAATATCCATAGCTCCATCATTATTGCGATCGTGTATGGTAGCACAGGCAGCTCCCCCTCCTGCGGGAGAAGGATAAATTCTTGGATTCACAAAAGATCCAGAACCGTCATTCTCCATCAGTACATAATGGGATTCACCAACAACACTTGAAATAAAATCCAGATCGCCATCACCATCAATATCACCCAGATCAATGGCTGCAGGAAAATCCCCTACGAAATAGCTCGAATTAAGTTCCAAACCTCCAAAACCATCGGTCCTAACTATTGAAACGTTGTCGGTAAACCTATTTGAAGTAGCTACATCCACAAAACCATCACCGTTTACATCTCCAATCGTCATCATCCATGGGCCAGCACCCACGGAGACCGAATCGAATACTTCAAAATTTCCAGTTCCATCATTCAATAGACTCACCAAACTATTACTGTTATGAATTGCTACAAGAAGGTCTACAAATCCATCATCATTAATGTCTGTAGCTGCTATCGAAGTTTCACCATCAAATCCTGTATCAATATTTACTGGCGGCTCAAATACTCCTGTTCCATCATTAATGAGTATTGAAATTGTACTGGCGGCGCGGTTGGCTGTAGCAATATCATCCCATCCATCACCGTTAAAATCTGCAATCGCAAGCCCTCGGACGCCCATCCCAGTTTGATAGTTTACTTCTTCGTCAAAAATAGTTGTGACGTTCCCCATCAAAACGCTCACATTATCAGAATAAGTACTACCAATGGCCATATCGATTAAGCCATCATGATTAAAATCAGCTCCTTCATTAGTACTAGGCCCTTGACCATTGGGCATTTCAATAATTATGAATGGTTCAAAACTATTTGAACCATCATTGAATAAGACCCGTATATCGTCCGAATCTTCAGTAATGACAACCAGATCTGAAAACTCATCATTATTGATGTCTCCGGCATAGGCTCCATAAAGTGTTATTGCTCCTTCCCCAGGTAATCTCATATTGATTTGCTCCCCGAATACCAGATCTAACGAAGCGGGTAAGGATTTTGTCCAATAGTTAAAACCATAGCCATTTGCAAGTGGTATACCGTTCGTATTCTGAATTCCACTTGTTAATCTCACAGTAATCCATTCTCCATAGAAAAAATCTCGAATAGGTGTAAACTTAATCTTAGTTGAACTAGTATCAAAGCTAAAAACACCTTCCATAGGTCCCGACCATCTCCCGAAAACCAAGAAAGTATTTGGAGATACTGTTGACTCATTAATAGACTGATCGAATATTATATCAATCGTATTATTTGGAGGCGATATCATCGATTGAGAAACAGGACTTGTCTCAATTACTTGAGGTGACTGCGAACAAACATTAGCACAGATTAAAACAACACAAACAGAGGATAGTATATAATTCATAATAAATAATTTAGAATAAACATGAAAAAAGTAATAGTTTGAGACAGCCCAATTTAAAACCAATCATCCTTTGGCTTGGCAATAATTATTTGTATTAAAGATAGTTAAATATTTAACAAAATAATAAACGCCAATTTTTTAAATCCTTTATTGAATATTTATCAACTGGAACAATAAATAACGAAAGGCTAACAAAGTATAAAAACAATAACGGCTTTATTGAATTTGAGAATGAAAGTCATATAAATTTACCTAAATTGTAATCTGAAAATTAGTAACTCAAGTTTGCTTTTTGCCTTTGCGCTAATAAACTCCACAGCATAAGTAAACTTTAACCGTTACTGACTTTTATACAAAACCGTTAGCCACAAGCTGAAAAAAAAATCCGAGGCACCAATAAAAACCCACACTAAAAAACGCTACCACGCAAACAGTATATTTATTTTTTTACATCCCAAAAAGCCAACTCATCAAAAAATAAAAGAGCTATTTTTTTTTACCAACGCTCACATCATCAAAATAAACCGAAACCAAGGGACAAAAAATCTATTTCACATTTATTCTTAAAATATTTTTGCTTTTATTCAACAATAATTCTTTACTTTCGCGTTTACGGCACAACAAAAAAATGGATTATAAAAAACAAATTGGCAAAAATATAGCCGCATTATTGCTCTTTGTAGCTTTAATGTTGCCCTCTGCCATTCCGTTTATTCATCTGTTTGAAGGGCACGAACACATTGCTTGCTCAGAACAGACTACACATATACATAAATCCGTTGTAAAGTGTGAGATTTGTAGTTTTCATTTGGCATCTTTCAACTACGATATAGCCGAATACTCTGAATTATTACTACCAAAAATTCCCGTAAAGATTGAAGCAAACTTTGCTTCCTTACAATACCATTCCTTTAAAATAAACAATACACAGCTGCGCGCGCCTCCTATTCTTTCTTAATAAACAAAAATATATTTATTATTATGTTAATTAAGAGTTTATATGCGTACGTATATATTATTGATGCTGTTATTAAGCAGTGTTTTGTCTATATCACAAAATTGTGACAACACATTTTTCGGTAGGGTAACGGACCTTCACGATGGGTCTTTACTTGCAGGGGCAACACTTATTGTTGCAGGTTCTGAACAAGCTGTGCAGACAGACCTCTATGGAAATTTTATCATTTCAAATCTTTGTAATGACACCTATACCATACAGGTATCACACCCATTCTGCTTGACCAAAGGTTTCACAATTAAAATACTAGGTAACACGACCAAGACTTTTAAGTTGGAACACCATTTGGAAGAACTTAACGAAATTACTATCGCAGGAAAAGCCTACAGTAACAAGTCCAAAACAATTCTTGAAAACACGATCTCAAAGGAAGAATTGGAACGTTTTAGTAGCGGTACGCTCGGCGATGCCCTCAACAGTTTGAGCGGAGTTTCTTCCCTCAATACTGGAAATACCGTTGTAAAACCTTTGATTAATGGCCTTCATAGTAGCCGTGTGGTCACTATAAATAATGGCGTTCGGATGGAAGACCAAGAATGGGGAGCAGAACACGCCCCAAATATTGATATCAATTCCGCAGGCAACCTTACCTTGATAAAAGGCGCAGGCGCATTACAGTACAGTGGTGATGCTGTGGGTGGTGTCATTGTAGTTGAAGCTTCAAAAGTTCCCGTTAAAGACAGCCTTTACGGAAAAACCTTATTTACAGGAGCAAGCAATGGTCGAGGTACTTCCCTGACTTCCCAATTTACAAAAAGCTATCAAAGTGGCTGGTATGCAAACGTGCAAGGAACATTAAAACGCTTTGGCGATTTTGAAACACCAGATTATGTATTAAGCAATACAGGGATTTTTGAACGCAACGCTTCTTTGCACCTTGGACTTAATCGTTTCAATTATGGCATCGAGGCTTATTATTCACTTTTTAAAAATGAAATCGGGATTTTAAGAGCATCCCATTTGGGCGGTGCACAAGACCAAATTCGGGCAATAAATAGCGACAGACCACTAATCATCAATGATTTTACATATCAAATTAACTCCCCAAGACAAGATGTTACACACCATTTAAGCCGAATAAAAGGCTTCAAAAGGTTTGATGACTTTGGGAGATTGAGCCTGCAATATGACTTTCAGCGTAACAACCGCTTGGAATTCGATATCAGGCGAGGTGCAGATAAGGATAATGCCTCGTTAGATTTGAAACTGGACACGCATACGCTGATGTTGGATTTGGATTCCCATTTGACTGATGCAATAAATCTAAAGACTGGTTTAATGGTACGATATCAAAATAACTTTGCAAACCCTAATACTGGTGTGCGTAGGTTGATACCCGATTATGACAAATACGATTTGGGAGTTTATGCCATAACGGATTACCGATTGAATGACAACCTGCTTTTGGAAGCAGGTGGGAGATTTGATTATACATATATGGAGGTTTTTAAATTCTATCGCACCTCTTTTTGGGAATCACGCAATTATGATGAACTCTTCCCCGAAATCGTAGTGGAGGAATTTGATAATCAGATTTTGACCAATCCACAACTGAATATTTATAACGCTTCGGCAACTTTAGGAGCTACATATTCTTTTGGCGAGGAGTATAAATTATTTTTCAATTATTCATTGGCATCCCGTGCGCCCAATCCTTCCGAGCTTTTCAGCGAAGGCTTGCACCATTCTGCTTCTCGTATAGAACTAGGCGATTTACGTTTCAATTCAGAGGTTGGACATAAAGTATCGCTAACTTTTCAGCGAGAAAATAAAAATTTCAGCTATTCAATAAGTCCTTTCATAAACACTATTAAGGACTTTATAATTATTGAACCTACAGAAATCCAGCAAACAATACGGGGCAATTTTCAAGTTTGGGAATACAGACAGTCCGATGCGCAATTGTTGGGAGTGGACTTTGATGCTTCGTATACCTTTACAAAAAATTTCCGTTTTAATCATCAGTTTTCACTCGTCAAAGGTTACGACCGTTCAAGAGACGAACCTTTGATAAGTATGCCACCCGTAAATACAAATAATGAAATTGTATATCAAAATCCAGAATTCAAAAACCTAAGGTTGGCATTGCAGAGCGAATATGTATTTCGCCAAAATGAATTTCCCAACAATAATTTTGAAGTGTTTATCCCAGAGACTGAAACAACAGAAATTATTGACCTGAGCACACCGCCTGATGCATACCATTTGCTCAACTTTAATTCGAGCATTGATTTCAAAGCCTCTCAAAAATCAACAGTCACAGTAGGTTTTGGAATCACCAATTTATTAAATACTTCCTACAGAAACTACCTAAACCGTCTGCGCTATTATGCAGACGACTTAGGCAGAAACTTTTTATTAAATCTCAAACTCAATTATTAATTTTTTAAAACAAAAACAAATGAAAAAAGTAAAATTTTTAGCAATTGCAATTTTTGCAACATTATTATTTGTATCATGTTCAAGTGACGATGATACCCCAGAAGCGGTAAACGAAGAAGAAGTAATTACCACTTTAACGTTAACCCTTGTACCCAATGGAGGCATAACGCCCATTACCTTACAGACTCGTGATTTAGATGGAGATGGTCCGAACGCACCCGTTGTAACAGTTTCGGGCGCTTTGACCGCAGGTGTTACCTATAACGGTACTATTTTACTACTTAACGAAACTGTGAATCCATCAGAAAATATTACCGAAGAGGTAGAAGAAGAAAGTTTGGAACACCAATTTTTCTATACGATTGGTGGTGGATTAGAAATTACAACCGCCTATAGCAACTTTGATAGCGATGGAAATAACTTGGGAACAGAGTTAACGCTTACAACGGGCGCAGTGAGTTCAGGCACATTAACGGTTACACTTCGCCACGAACCTACTAAACCAAATACTGGTTTAGGGGATGCAGGAGGAGAAACAGATATTGCAGCAACCTTTAACGTAACGGTACAATAGATTTTAATTAGTCATACTTTTCTTTGTTCCAAACAGAATGCCCTTTATGATTTTTCCGTAAAGGGCATTTTATTTTAGAATTATTTAGAAAAAAGCCAAAGCATAAAGCCATAGATGTTTGCAATTCGCTAAAAGCCAATACTCCAACAAAAATTGAAAAAAAGTATGTCTTGCTAAATCTAGGCTCGTCAAAATTAGCGAAATAAAAAAAATTCATGTAGAAGGAGAGTTCCTTGTAGGTAGCAAGTTAGTACTAGATTTCATAGGTGTTAGATATATAAAAATAAAGCGTAAGTATAGAGAGTTTTTTGTTATCGAAGACGGTGAGTGTAAATTATTGGTGAAGCCTGAAAAT
>JBLHOW010000147.1:0-6892 GCA_047623705.1 Crocinitomix sp. | reverse complement strand
ATTGATAATGTAAAAGGTCTAATGACCGGATTGGTCAAGAAAGTACAGGCTGATGAAGCCAAATTAATGAAGCGAGACATAGCTATTAATGGCGATGCTGCTGTCAATGCCCATTTTGGAGACCAAAAAGCACTTGAATCTGAATCAGATCATGATGCCTTAGTAACTCAAGCCAAAGAGAGCTTGTCAAAAAAATATCAGGGTATAGTACTCAGTGGGGATGAAACAAGATTTGACGTACCAGAAATTACATCAAGAAAACAGGAGTCATGGAACAATGCTAAAGAAAGCAAAGTTGCATTAGAGAAGACGGCTACCGATAGATCTATTGTGGAAATGTTCTGGAACCAGATAGATGCTGAGAGTAAAAAAACACCTGAAAAGCAAAAAGAAGAAAATGCTTATAGTGATGTTGATAAAATGTATAGAGCGGCTAGAGCTAGACAATTCAACATCAAAGAAAGGGTGCTAGATGCAAATTTTCAGAAAAGCGAATTAGAAAAAGAAGGAAGGATATCTGATAAGTGGGAAGCTATCGGTTTTAGTGGCATAGGAAATATAATTTATAACACCATGCTGAGTACGCTTTCGGCTGGTATAGTCACTGTTAAAGGACATAAGGATAAGCGAGGTTTTCTAGGTAAGACCACTGATTTCGACATTAATTTGGAGGATGGCACTGCTACAGAAAAAGCTTTATTGAGTAAGGAGGACGGTGAGAGCTGGGGTAATCGAAAAATGGGTGGTGGTAGAGAATGGTTAACACCTAAGCAAAAATGTCATAATGCAATAGATGAATTCAACGCAAAGACTAAAAACCGAACATCAGATTCAATTTCGTCCAACTTTACATGGTTGGCTCAGGGGGTAGATTTAGGTAAAAAAATGATCACCATCGCAAAGTCGATCGTTTCAGGCTTTGCTTTATGGTTTACTGGTATGTCTTTTATTCCAGGAGCCCAATTCGCCGCGCCTGTGGCTACCATATTAGGAACTATTTCTTATTATATGTCGTTGGTTACCTCGGGTTTCACGGTTTTGAAAGGTATGTTCGATGGACTTGCACAGATCACGAATGATAATCCTGCCTTATTCCTTGAGCTTGAAGGCGAATCCACCCAATCAGGCTTCAATATACTTACTGAAGGTTTAACCTATGCAGCTACAAACGTTGGTTTAGACGCTTGGGAAGAGCATACTAATGGTGAGAGCTTTGATTCAGAATCCTTATATGACAAATCTTCTGATTTTAATTACAATCAAATGATAACAGATAATGCAGCTGCTTCGGAGGGTCCGACAAAGTGGAGTGTGGATTGGTTTAATGAAAAAGGAATAAAATCGGGTTTCACTGCTGCTAATAAAGTTGCTGGAGTAGGAACTAATGTATTAAATAAGGTACTAACAAATGAAGTTGATGCTACGGGCGCTAATAAGCGCACATACGATATGTCTCAGGATGAGGATCGAAGGATTAATAAAAATGTAAAAGTTAAAGCACCAACACCAGAAGCAACGGCAGAACCTGATGCACAACATGCTGACCTTATACAAAGGGCATATGAAACAACTCTCAAAAAATCGACAGAGCAAAGTGCTAAGTATGCGGCTATCCTTGGGAATGTGGTGAAAGAACCAGTACCAGTAGCCAATCCATCGCCAGCGTCAGAGGTTAGTGAACAAGATGCGGAAGCAGCAGCAGAAAATGTGGGCTTTGTGGACCTAATTAAGGATGGAGTAGCTAGGTTAAGTGATTTTTTAAAAAGTATAAATGGAGGTTGATTTATCCTTTCATCTTTGCTTAATAATTTATAACCTGACCACCTAGTACCTGCAGATTATGCTTGCTTAATAAATTTATATCGTCACCAAAATATGTCAACCAGAGTACTTAGAATAAATCTTACCAATTCACTTTATTCCAGTATAAGGAGCGAAAAGCTCTATAATTTCAACGAATATTTTTTTGAGGAAACCTTGCCGGATAAGGTTGGCAAGGGTGGATTTCTTCAGATCATAGCAGATGACGTACATGCCCCGGATAGTGAGGATCTATCCAAGATAGACCCTGCTAAGTGGCACATCCTGACACTCGAAGTTGGGAGCAAGACCTATCACACCTTTATATCACGTCGATTAAATAAAGACTTGAAAGGAACCATGAAAGAGGCGCTCGTAGAGTTTGTTTCCAATAAGGTGCTGAAGGATGAGAAAATCAGTCAGATGGGCCAGAAAACAGTAAAAAACACCCTAAAAGAGGTCATGGATTCTGTAATGACAGGCAATTTAGGGCAGGAGGCTTTCAGAGATATTTTTGAAAATATCTCTGAAAGGGTGAAGGTCGAACTGGAATCAGATCAGGTCACTAAATCTCTGGAAAATTTTTTTGAGAGCCACAACATTAAAATTAAGACAGAAGATTCTTCTTGCCACTTTAAAGTGAAAAGTGAGTCTCATCAGTGGTCTTATGAATTAGTTCGCAATGTTCAACCAAGTCTTGTAGTACTCTATTCTTTCAAGGAATTAAAAATAGATGATGACCTGCTTGACATGATTATTGGTGATATCAATTCTTTGAATTTGACTATTTCTAATGGCAACTTTGAATTTGACACTGAAAAGCACAAGATCTACTTTAAGAATTATTTAAATACGTCAGTATACGATTTTGATTTACAATTTGAAAAGTTATTTAATTTTAATTATGATTCCATGAGTGCATTTTTATCCATTTTAAAAGAAAGATATAATGGGAAAGTGTCATAATTTGAAGTGGATTTCATCGCCACATCCTCAAAAAAATAAGTTATCAGAGTATGTTTTAGGTTCCAGTTTCTTATTTAGTATCATTTTAAAAACCAAGTCGCTCAATTTGTTTTAATAGACGTATTTCTATAGTGTAAAGGTAATATGGATAAGGTAAATCATACTATAAAGCGTCTTACGGTACAGCTTGACGGGATATCCTTTCAGCAAGAATCAGATTTAAAATCAGAGATAATCAAATTAATCGGCGAATGCTTTGATAAGTATTTTCCCTATCAAAAGGATATAACTTTTCAGCGCATTGAGCTTAACATTGGAAAGATCAATGCTGTGAATTTCAATGAGGAATTTCTTGCAAATTTGTTTTTCTTGCTAGATACCGAGTTGAATAAGTTTTTCAGTCAGCCCAATGTTGTTGAACTGATAGAGGAACATGGCAGGCACAGCGAACTTGATATTTTAATCAAGTATTTAAGATTGGGTGTCATGGAAGATATTCATTTTGACATCCAAAAGATCTTTATTGATCAAGTTCGATCAAACTTTCAAGGATTAGATAAAATTATGGATGCATTGATCCTGTCTGATTCTATCAGAGACAGGATCTATTACCAGCTAGATTTTAGGCTGATTGAGGAATATTGGTCTTATAAATATCCGCTCTTGTACCGAGATATCCAGAGCATAGGCCAGCAGATATTTGAAAATTTATTGTCGGAAGGTGTTGATAAAAAAGAAGTGATTTCTCTCACTATCACGCTGAATAAAGTGGTTTTTAATTTTTTAACCAGTTCGACAAAACCTAAGGATATACGCAGCTATATGCGCTTGCTTTCTGATCACGTTGCATCTTTGAAAATAATAGGAGTAGAAAGTAGAAATATTTTAAAGCAAAAGCTAAAGGATTCTAAGCAAAATTATGAGCAGAATGTTCAAGTAGAAAAGAAACATTATAATGTCGCTCAAATCATCTTTGATAAGATTCAGGGTGGCAGGAAGATAATCCTAGCAAAGGATAATAAGGGTGTTAAAAGAAGCTTATCATATCCCGAAATCGAACAGCTTTCCAGACTAATATCCGCCCGGCGATACACACTCAAAAGCTGGCAAGATGTTTTGGGAAATATTTTTAAGATTCTCAAATCAGATGATATAGGTCTGCTATTTCTAGAACTTAGCCGAATGGATCAATTTTCTTATGCAAGACAATTGAATGATCTAGTGAGTCTTATTAGGGCTTTAACTCCGCTTTATAAGCTCGATTATCTTGATTTGGGAGCTGCTCTAGTTTTCAAGTTTACGAATGAATCAAACAAGATTTTACAATCACCTGATTCTTCTGTATCAACTATTGTCCACATGGTTTCGATTAAGACGGGCTTCAGTGTTGACCATGTCATTGAACAAATTGTGGTGTCAACACCAACTGTTGGTAAACTAGTTAAATTCATAAAAACCAAACAAAAGGATAAGGACTCATTAAAAGTATCGGATGACAAGAGTTTGATGAACTCATTTTTGGAGTTTTTACGAATTGGAATTTGGCGAGATAGAGTAATCAGTCCTAGAGAAGCTTTAGAGATATTAATCAGCTCTTCTTTTGAACAATTAATAATTGTTCTAGAAAAGGAGAGGCATAACAAGGTTGTCTGGTTGAGATTAATTCATACTCAGAGAACTGACCATGTTGAGAAAATATTTGTACAACTGATCCAAAAACATATTTATAGAAAAGAAATTCTGGAAATACTAGAGAAAATTAAGAGTACCGAGCATGTATTGGAAAATAAGCAAAACTTTTTTGAACACATATTATTTGACCCTGAATGGATAGAACAATTTCTCGATCGTAAATCAGGAATTAATGCGGATCAATTATTATACTTTATAGAAACCGCCCTTCACGATTTTACACAAAATAGGAAGAGGTCGATGCAGATTTTAGTAAACTATGTTGAAAAGGGTCTTCCTACGTCGGAAATTTTTATAAGAGAACTTTTCAGCATAGGAAGATCACTCAGTCAGAGTGATTTATCCTTATTATCTAAGGAGATTTTTTTTGATCGAAATGCGTCTGTTCAAACTGCCCAATTGAAAAGGCTATTTAAGCTACTTACACTTCCTCAATTAACTGTTTTCTTTCAACTTTATTCTAGTAAAACCTCTCATATCAAAAGGGCACTTGATCAAATAAATTTCCTAAACAAGGTGTTTTCTGATCACTATTCTGAAGGGATATTCTCATACGGAGCAATTTATCTGTCAGCGTATGTCAGCTTTTTTTCTAAAACAGGAAAAGAGGGCACTAAACCCTTACTGGATTATATTTCTTTTGTGTCTGTTAAAAAAGGCAAAACATTAATTGCAATAATCGACGAGTTGATTGATATCCTGAACGAAATCACATTCTCAGAATCTCCTTTATTAAAAAATAGGCTTGCTAATGCCAAGAAGCATGTTTCAGAATTAGATTCAAGCAAAAAGGACACATCTCCTTCGAATCTGCTTATGGCTTTTTTAGAGTCAGGTTTTTGGGCCTCCTCGCAAACCACTCCCCAATTGGTATTTGATAGCCTATTTGAGAAGAATTTATCCAATCTAATTTCTCTTTTTTCAAAGAAAAAAGACATTAAAATATTTTGGTTGCGGTTATTATTTCAATTCTCTCTTGATAAAGTTTCAATAGTGATTCGTGAAGTATTTAAGCAAGACAAATATTTTCAAGTCCTGGAAAACTATTTGGGCAAGCTATTTTTTGAGTCTGAACTCCTCCAACTTAAGTTATTTGAAATATTTATTTTGACATACTTTGACCTGGAAGAAGATGAAAATTTTGAATTTATTTTTGAAGAGAGAGCAGAAGTATTAATCACAGATAAAGAACTATCAATTTCAGCTCATTCCGAGGCAAAGATTGTTTTGCAGATCGAGCCAAATTTTCTACTTGAAAGTTTCTTCATTGAACCATCAGTGGAGTTGGCCAGAAAAATCGACAATGAAATAAATCTTGAACAGGAAATCCTATTATTGTTCGAATTTTTAAAGAATTCTGAATACGCAATAAATGATTGGGTCACTTTTTACGCGCCAATTACCAAAACGAGATTTATAAAATACCTGCTTAATCTTGAGAGTCTTCTAACACCCTCTTTCTGGTCTGGTACATTTATCCATCACTTTTTCTATAGCGACAAATTAAATCTTTTCACAAAAAAAATGTTGGTAGGATTTCTTGTTTACATCGTGAGGGACGATGATTTGGGACTAAAAATGGCATTTACGAAATCTTGGAGATTGATATCAAAAAGTGATTCCTTGGTGAACTTACAACAGAATCAGCATTTTAGAGAGTTTGTTACCGAAACTTCGGAGCTACCTGTAAAACTAGAAAAAATAAATCCTGATTTAAACCTCTCAGATGTAGACGCAAGCCTAAAATCAATTAAGAATCTACTCTCCAATCTCCCAAAGGATCAGAAAGAATCTATTTCTGAGGAATTTTCGAACTGGCTAACTGATGTTACGCCATTAGCTACATCTAGTTTGAGAAGAGCGTTTTATTTCAATCATTTTCTTGAAAATTATTTCAGCTTTATTGTCTCTACTGACAAGGATTTTATTGAGAGACTTGATTCGTGGGGAAAAATTGCGGTATTAAAATTTATCCTAAATAATAAGGTAACTGTACTCCATTTCGAAAAAACAAAACTTTCAAAGTTCATCAAAGTGCTCATTGAGGATAATCTATTCGAGCTAGATAATTTTTTGAATATCGATCTTATTTCCTTAAGAACTTTCTTTTTGAGGATACCTAAAATAGTCCTGAGAAAGATCAAGGCACTTTTTCTGTCGAGAGAAGAGGAATTCAAAAAAGTTATATTTATTCTTGATAATATACTTAAGACAACTACCCTGGATCAATCTCAGAAAACAAGTCTGCGAAATGTACAGATTGATTTTTCATCTCTCCTTGAGAGAGCCATTGAAGTAAATTTTGATTTTATCTCTGATTACTTTTCAAGTAAAAGTGATTTTGAAAAGCAGCTACGAGATCAGATTGAATCTGCAGCAGTCGTCAGAGTTTTAAAGAATATTGATAGTGGGTCATTGCGTCAGTTTCTTCAAA
>JBLHOW010000146.1:0-7347 GCA_047623705.1 Crocinitomix sp. | reverse complement strand
GGAAAGACTATTTTCAGTGAGGCAACTAAGATGTTCTTTTAGTTTCGGAGTTTCAAAAGACGGATTGTTGGATTCTTGGACTCTTAGATCTTTGGATTGTTAGGTCTACAATGCTTTTAACACTGTTTCGATTTTGTTGTAATACGTTCTTTTGAGTGGATTAGAACTTGCCCTTAGAAGACTCTTTCAAATTTACCATCGCTCAATTGAAACCTATGGTTTAATTCTTCTTTCACCTTTGTTTCATTAAAAAGGATTATATCAAAACCATTTTCAAAATCTTTCACCAAAAATCGATACTCTTGACCTTTTTCTACAACTATATTCAACCTAGCGGAAAATGTTTTGTTCGTTGCTGCTTTTAATAATAAGCCACCTAATCCTCCAACGACTGCACCACTTCCAACTGCTGGCATATATTCAAGACGGACTAATATTTCATGATTTCCTTCGTCAACTTCCGCACTATCTGCAAGCTTAAACTTTGTCTTTTTGCCATCTACTTCGTCAATAAACATATCTACATATGCCTCAATTCTTGGAGGAAGAAATAAAGCCGTCTCTGCTGTATTTGAGAAGGTTTGTTTCGTTCCGGAGCATGATAAAAGTATAGGAATAAGCAGCCCAAATAATATTGAATTTTTGTTTGACATTTTCTTTTTTTTAATTGTTCACAGCGAGTTAGTATAAGTGCAATCGCAGATAAAGCTCATGTGATTTTCGGATAACAATATACCTAATTAGTATAAAAAACGGTTCGAGTTTTTACCCGAAGGACCATCTCTTTTATACTTCTTTAGCAAAAGGCTAGTTTATTAAAAAATCATTTAGATTATTAACTTACAACGCAGAAGAAAAGTCATTACGTTATTAGAAATAATTATATTCACAATTTTTTTTATCAATAAACTTGTAACATGTAAATAACATCAAAAATTATATTGCTTTTAGCACTTTCATTTTCTATTTCACTCTTAGGGCAAAAAAATGAGGATACTGGAAGTTCATCTGAGCAAGATGAGATAGATACTTCAAAACCAACCAATTTCTATTCTTTTTTAGATAACACTTTGGAATATTCAAGTCAAGAAAATCAAAATGTGTTTGGTTATCGAGGAAAAGTTACACTAGCCTTGTCTGAAGCTCACATGGTTTTGGCAGAGGTGCCTTTGCTTTATAATGATCGCACGAAAAGCTTTGGTCTTAGTGATATTAGAGCACGATACTTCTGGTTGCCCTATAAGAATTATGATAAGCTATTAGGAGCCTTTGGGCCGTCACTTGATATTTTTGCGCCAACAGGAGATTTCAAAAAAGGCTTAGGGTCAGGAAGATGGGTTATATCACCTGGTTTTACAGTAGGAGTCATGGCGGCAGATTGGATTCAGTTTTTTCCAATTCTGTCATATCAATATGCCAGTAAACCCATTTATGACAACCCATCTCCAACAGCTAATAAGGAAACTCATGGTTTGTCATTTCAGGTTTTAGTTCCAATCATTATTACAGATAAATTTTTTATACAAGTGACGCCTATTTTTAAAATGAATAATTTTAATGATGAGCGAAATGACAGGTACGAACAAGAGTTGTTTGCCAACTATGCTTTAAATTCAAAAATGCAATTAACTGCCTTCTATAGTGGAAAATTTGAAGAGAAAAATCATACTGTAAGTGCGGGTTTATCTATTTTCTTTTAATAATACTAGAGATTACTATCTTTAATTGTCTTAACACTTTACATATGAAGTATATTAATTTACTTTTGATGATATTAGTTATAAATTCTTGAAATGAAAAAACATCGTAATATATCTTTAACATTCATGATGTTCTGTTTTTTCATTTCAACTGCTCAAGAAAATAATTACTGGTCGGTTAAACAAGGTGCCATTGCTTCTTTGACAGGTGGTGCCGTAATTGCGAATACAAGCAATCAAACAGCAGCCTATTATAATCCTGGGCTGTTACCATTTATTAAATCCAATAGTGTTTCATTAAATGCATCTACTTATTTTCTAAAAAGCGCAAGTATTGAAAACGGTGCTGGGAAAAACATTGATCTTGAATATGCAAGATTTGGAGTTGTACCACAAAATATATTCGGTATCCTTGATATTACTAAAAATGATAAATTGACCTTGTCATATGCTATTTTAAGCGAAATGCATTCTGAAATAAATTTTGCCGTTAGAAATGAATTTAAAATAGATATTTCAGATATTTATCCTGGAAATGAAACCTATTTGGGCGGATATAAGTATTATAATAAGCTGAGAGAAAACTGGTATGGTTTGGCAGCCGGTTATGAGCTTAGTGATCAATTTGGTGTTGGTTTTTCTACGTTTATTGTTGCAAATAATTTAGACTATTCCGAAGCTAGAATTGCAAATGTAATCGTTGAAGATGACACTAATAATTTTGTTAGAACTATTATAAATTCGAGTTTAAACGAGGATTTGACCTACAGTAGTCTTGGAGTGTTAATGAAATTAGGCTTAAGTTATAAATTAGATAAACTTAGATTAGGTCTTACGTTAACGAGCCCCCTGCTTAATATAAATTTTTTAGGCAAAGCAACAGTGACTAGAGGAGTTTATATTTCTACGGATGACAATAGTTTGAGTAATATCAATCAAGTATCATTTCAAGAAAAAATAAACACCACAAATAAAAAACCCCTTACTATCGATTTTGGTGCGACCTATTCTTTTCCAAAAACGGATGTTTCTTTCAGAGCAGCTTATTACGGTGCTATTGACACTTACGATTTAATAGATAAAAATGATTTCGATAATTCCAGTAATTTTGATCAGATTGAAGACTTTGGAATTCCTCAAATGGCTAAAAACTCGGTAACAAATATTGGTGTCGGATTGATTCAAGAACTTTCTGAAAAGATGTCTTTATATGCTGGATTTAGTACAGATTTCAATAATTTTGACGAATCAAAATTGAATCGTCAAGAAGATTTTGTTCCTTCCATTGGCTATTGGGATTTATATCATTATTCATTAGGTCTTAGCAATCGTCTCAAACATTTTCAATTAGTTTATGGACTAACATATATGACGGGAAGAAGTCAGGGAGATGTACAAATAATTAATATTTCAGATCCAATTATTGATAATTTATTTTTTGGTGAGTTAACCCAAGACACCAAAACAACTGTTAATGAAATAAATCTGAATATTGGTTTTATTTACTATTTTCATTAAGTGAAAATCTAAATTGAATAGAAAGCACAATATAACATAGGTATAAAGACACTAGCGCTTTTGGCGATATTAATTCTCAATATTATGTGGGCAATCCTATAGATCGATGGTTTCGGTATAACACTAATGCAGACTTTGCCTATTTAAACGTACAAAGAAAAATAATTTCAAACCTCTATGGCGGTCTTAGTTATGTGTGCACAACTTTCAAAACCAATTCTGAATTCTATACTAATTCTGTGCTATCTTAGCATAACTTTCCTGAGAATTTTGATTTGCTCATTCAATACTAATAATTTTTTTTTGTAGTTTTAAAAAAGAAATCTGATGCTGAATTAAATAACATGCAATCTGTAAGATGAAAAAATATTTCACCCTTTGTTTATTAACTCTTCTCTTTTACTCCACTTCTTTTTTTGCACAAGACAGTACCTCTGTTGCACAAATAAACCCTAGTGAAGGTCTTAATAAGGGGTTTTATGCCTTCAGCGTTGGGGTGAATTTTGGTGAATTCACCAGTAAAAATGAAGATGCCTTTTTTTATTATATTCTTGATGAAAAAAATATAAAATATAATATTAAAGTTGGCTTTTCTTATAATATTAAAGACAATAGTGCCTTGGGTGTTGGTTTTAAGTTTATAAATGATGATACAAATATCTTATATGAAAATACTGCGGGAGACACTATAAATTCAAATAGCCGTGAGAGACGATATGTTACAAATATTTTTTATGGTATCAGTAAATCATTATTTGGTTCTAAAAGAGTATTTTTAATAAGTGATCCCAGCCTGTTCTTTTCGGCTGGAAATAAAGATTCGAGCAGAGTCATTGACGGAATTTCTGAACAATCTGAATCACACATTAAATCCATATCATTAGGCCTTCATGTAGGCCTTCAAGTATTTCTGGCGCCTAAACTATCCGCTCAATTCAAGGTGGGACCGATTGGACTCGGTTATCAATGGGAAGAATTCGAAGTGGATGGCGTTCCTAACGGAAAAACTGAAAGTTTCTTTGCCAGAATGTCTCCCGACATACTAAGCTTTAATTTTAGTATGTCCACATATTTTTAGCTTTCAATTTCTTCAACCGAGATGTTTATTCTAGACCTTTCCACCATCAACTATGCAAGAAAAATAATTAAGTTAAATACAAGCTGAATTAAGAACATAGCGCATTAATAATTTATTCTATTCGGGTTTTTTAACAGACCGTAAAAGAGTCTTGTTTATAAGAACTTGAGACCTATCGACTTGCTGATTACTATGAAGTGATCGCTTCTTATGACTCTCAGAAAGTCAACGTTATCGCATCCATTGTGGCTGCTGGTGTGGGCAGATGGAGAATCCTTTCAACTAGTTCAAATGGCACAGTCAATGCTTAAAAACTCTCAACATCTTCCGTACTTCCGTTATCAACTTAGGTGATGTTCATCAAAATGACTTGCATGTTTTCAGTAAACAAGCAATTTGTATGCAGAAGATATATACACAACTTGATTTCTCTTCGGAAGATTCAAATAAAGGTGTTTGATAATTTAAAAACTCCATACTCATATTGATTTCCTAAGAATCGTATTGTTGTTAAGTGAAAAAATATTATTTTTCTCCGACAATTACTTTCTTTAGTTTGCAACAAAGGGTTTGACCAATAATTATATCAAAAATAATATTCCTTGTTGCCATTAAAGATTGCAAATCCTTGCAAGTTGGAAGCCTTGCAGAAATGAATGCTATTAAAGGATACGAACGTTGCTTTAACCATTGTAAACGGCAAAGAAGTCTATTCTGCCAAATAATAATAATAATATGAAAACAAAAATTACAGTAATCGTACTTGCACTGACAACATTTTTCGCTTGCAAGCAACAACCCAAAGAAACCGCAGATAGCATTTATACCAATGGAAAAATTTATACCGTAAATGAAACACAACCTTGGGCAGAAGCTGTAGCCATTAAAGATGGTAAGTTTATGAAAGTAGGCACAACAGGGGAAATTGAAGTTCTGAAAGGAGAAAACACAAAGGTTGTTGATTTAAAAGGACAATTTGTTATGCCTGGTGTATTTGATTTGCATGCTCACCCCTTTATTACACCCTGGTATGGTGACATGAACTTACAACTTGTTGGTGCTGATTCCAAGGAGAAAATTATAGACATGGTAAAAAAGTATTCTATTGAGAACCCTGATAAAGAATGGATTATTGGTGGCCAATGGTTATTGGGAATATTCCCTGAAGATAGTCCTAGAAAAGAATGGTTAGATGAAGTTGTACCTAATCGTCCTGTAGCACTTTTAGACCAAACCGGACATGGCATGTGGCTCAACTCCAAAGCAATGGAATTAGCTGGAATAACTAAAGAGACAGAGACTAGTCAACTTATTGTAATACACAAAGATCCCACAACAGGTGAACCAACGGGTACTATTAACGAACAAACCATTCAAATGGTTGAGCGCGTTATTCCACAAGCACAGGTTGCGGATTACAGCGAAACTATCTATGGCATATTTGATACGTTTTTATCGTATGGAATTACGTCACAACAAACGGCAGAAGGCCATAGAGTGCCTATGGATGCGTTAAAACAATTAGAAGACAATAACAGGTTGAAAGAACGTGTATTTGTTAGCTGGGATTGGAAAACAACTTTAAATTTAGCCTATTCGCTAGATGATATTGAGAATCAAATAAAAACTAGGGAGAAATATGCCTCCGATTTTATTTATCCCAATTATGTGAAAATATTTGCTGATGGAGGGCCTTTTTCAGGAACTTCGTTACTTCTACAACCCTATGAAAAAGGTTTTGGAGGTAAAGATGATTTTTATGGTGGAGCTAATATGACGGTAGAAGAATTTACTGAAGCCTTTAAAATGTTTGATAGTTGGGGTGTCGGTGTCCATGTCCACGCAATGGGAGATGGCACTATTCGACTTGTTATTGATGCTTTAGAAGCTATGAAAGAAGCAAATGGAGATAGCGGAACACATCACAAGGTTGCACATAATACCATGCTATCACTTGAAGATATTCCTCGAATAGCCGCACTAAATGATGTTAATATTGATTTTTCACCTCCAATTTGGTATCCTCATGCTGGCGCCACACCAGGTTTAAATGCGGCAGTTGGTAAAGATCGAACAGCCAAAATATATCCAATAAAATCGGCCTTAGAGTCTGGTCTGAGTGTCGGTCAAGGAGCCGATTGGCTTACAGCAAATCCAACACCAGATCCATTTATTGCGATAGAGGCAATGATTACACGAAGTAACCCATTTGATGAAACCATGCCCGGACAAACAAATCCCGCTGAGGCCATTACATTAGAACAAGCATTGTATATAGCAACCATAGGAGGTGCAGAAGTTTTAGGTGTTGAAGATAAATTAGGATCAATAGCAGTTGGAAAATTTGCTGATATGATTGTATTAGATCAAAATTTGTTTGACATAGAAGTAACGGAAATTTATGGAACGAAAGTAGAAAGTACTATTGTTGATGGGAAGGAAGTTTATTCAAAAAACTGAATTGACATATAACACTGGATATAGTATATAAATTAACAACGTAAAATCAATTTTAAACCTTTAGCCGTATTTCATAATAACATGAAAAACCGACGAATAAAACCTGAAATAATGAAAACTAAATTTCTATTTACTGTTATTATTCCCTTTCTATTTTTGGGCTGCCATTCTAACAACAAAAACAAGTCAACAGAAGAAGAAGAATCGAAGTCAAGTTCTCATGAAAAATGGAGCTATACTGGAGAAAGCGGTCCAGATTATTGGGCCGAGTTAGAAGATCAATCTGTTTGCAGTGGTCAACATCAATCTCCTGTTAATATTAGCGATATAGATGTAAAGCCAGGGAATCTTGTCCAAGAATCATTAGACTTATCATATCAAGAAGTAACCACCATAAAATCGATTACCAACAACGGCCATACCATTCAATATAACTTTGACGCCGAAGGCAATTTTGTTTCACTTCAAAACAATCAATACAAATTGAAACAATTTCACTTCCATAGCCCTTCAGAACATACAATAAATGGAGTGCGTTATCCGCTAGAAGCACATATGGTTCACCATTCTGAAGCTACCAATTCTTATATA
>JBLHOW010000145.1:0-7378 GCA_047623705.1 Crocinitomix sp. | reverse complement strand
ACAAAGCGAAATCAAAATAAAAACCTATAAAAAACAGAAGACCAGCAATCACGTGATTGCTGGTCTTCATTAATTATTTATCTTAGGACTAAATCTGTATCGTTTATTTAGGACTAGTCAGGAAATTACCTATATCGGCTTTGGTTATGACGTTTATAAAGCGCCTTAACTTACATTCGAACAACAAAATCTTCGCTTGAACGGCGTACTTTTTTATTCTTCGCATTAGCATCTGTTTCAGCCCGGTAACCGATTGGTAAAACTAAAACAGCGCTTAAATTTAAATCATCTAAACCCAATTCTTTATTATATTCTTCAGCTTGAAAGCCTTCCATAGGACAAGAATCGATTTGCATAAATGCACAGGTGTTTAATAAATTGCCAAGTGCGATATAAACCTGTTTATCCATCCAAGTTTCAATCGCCTCATCAGACATGTCTGCTAGTGAGTCAAGCATCATTTTTTTGAAGCCTTCCAAGTTTTCTGAAGGAGTACCGCGTGTGGTTGAAATATTTTTGATGTAGGCATCAACATGCGCAGGTTCAACAAGTTTTTCTCTACATAATACTAATAAATGAGAGGCGTCAACAACTTGCTTCTGAGCGAATGAATAAGGCAAAAGGGCTTTTCTTTTTTCAGCAGTCTCAACCACTACAACTTTCATTAATTGAAGACCGTAAGAGGTCGGAGTCAAACGAGCAGCATCTAAAACGGTCAATAATTGACTTTCTGAAAGTTTTTTTTCGGGATTAAACTGTTTAGTGGCGTACCTAGTATTTAATGCTTCTAAAATTTGCTTTTCCATTTTTGCGCTTTACTTTTGTTTGCAGTTACACTGCAAATATAGAGTGTCTGGTGGGAAATAAACGAATTTGTTTGCCTTGACATACATAAAAAATGAAAATAATTATAATTTTTAAGTGCAACATAGTAATTACCTATTGAGATTTAACTTATATTTGTTTGTTATCAAAATTAAAAGATTATAATGGCGGATTTGGTTAGATTTTCAGACAAAGACCTTAAAGAATTCAAAGAGTTGATAGAAGCTAAATTAGTGGAAGCTCAAATGGATTTGGATTTATTACGAGGTCAATTAGACCATAGTGATGATCATGGAACAGATGATACAGGGAGATCGTTTAACATGATGGAAGACGGTTCAGAAACTATGTCAAGAGAAGAAATGGCGCAGTTAGCGGTAAGGCAAGAGAAGTTCATCCAGAACTTAAAAAATGCGTTGATTCGTATTAAGAATAAGACATATGGTATTTGCCGCGTGTCTGGTAAATTAATTCAAAAACAACGTCTAATGTTAGTGCCGCATGCGACATTAAGTATTGAAGCTAAAAGAGCCCAAGGCTAAGGAGACGGTTTGGGTAAAAAAGTTATCATTCTTATTGGAGCTATTTTGCTCCTCGATCAAATCATTAAAATTTGGGTTAAAACCACAATGGAGCCAAATGGCACTATTGGAGTTATTGACGGCTTTTTTCAATTGTATTATGTTGAGAATAAGGGAATGGCATTTGGCGCCACATTAGGTGCTGGAGCTTGGCCAAAATATGCCTTATCATTATTCCGTTTAGCAGCTATTGTTGGTATTGGATGGTATATTCGAAAATTGATTTTCGAAAACACATCTCCTAAAGGCTTGATTATAGCAGTAGGCTTAGTGTTTGCTGGTGCAACTGGAAATTTGATTGACGGAGTATGTTATGATCTTTTTTGGGAAGTTGACTCCATTCCGTGGAATTATGCAGTAGATTCTGCTGGCGAAGTCATCTACGACCCACACAATGGTGGTTTTGAGCTTAGGCCGAATGGGTTTTTATTAGGAAGTGTGGTAGATATGTTTCAATTTACCTCAGTTTGGCCAACATGGATGCCTATAATTAATTTAACATTACCCGAGTGGCTGGGCGGTATCAATATTATGGATATTCGACCAGGAAAAGAGATTTTTGGTGCCATTTGGAATTTAGCGGATCTTTCAATATCAATCGGTGTAGGTTTAATTATTTTCCGTTACCGTAAGTTTTTTCGTAAACCAATCACGAAAAAGAATCCGGAAGAGACCGACCCTCCAGTGGAGCAAAAAGAAGAGGAACCTATTCCTACAACTTCAGCCGAGTAAATTTATACCAGTTTTTCTAAAAATGCAATGATCGCCGATTCGGTGGGGGCTTCAAGTACATTGACTTTAAGTGTTGGATTAAAAGTGCGAATGGCATTTTCAGTTGTTTTTCCCATGGCAATTAGATGCGTGTTGGAAGGAATGTTGTTTGATTGTGCAAAGCTGTGAAAGTTAGAAGGACTCGTGAATAATATGACGTCAAACTTAGCATGAAGCTCCTGTTGTTGATCAAGTGTTTTATAAGTGATGCGTTCTTCTATTTGTTTAGCGTTAATCTGGTTTATAACACTCCGCTTAGAGCGATTGCTAATTGGAAAAAACACCGTTGAATTATTAGTGATAAGCGCGTTGAACTTTTGTCCTATTATTTCCGGATCGTCCGTTGGTTTGCCGATAAATTCGACCTTAAATCCTGCTTTTTTTAAAACAGCAGCAGTTCCCTGGCCAATTGCGGCAATTTTTTGGGCTTTAATCGAATAGTGTTTCAAATAGCGCTGTGCTCCTTGGGGTGAACTGAAGAAAATCCAATCGGTAGTAGGAATAGTAACGTTCAGTACCGCTTCAACTTTAATAAATGGCACTAAGTTTAATAGAATCTGTTGATCAACACACCATTGCTCCAGTTTTTCAAACGAACCAAGTTTACGTGTAACAAGTATAGAGTTAATCGCTGACACGATTCAAATCTTGAACAATTTGTTCTGCCAATCCAGCTAAATTGGTAGTGTTATAAACTGTAATTTCTGCAGAAGAATCTGAATCAGGAGCATAACTTACGTGTACATTCCAGTTCTCATCCGTTTGTTTTGCATATACACCCAATGGCAATTGACAACCGCCATCTAATAAACGTAGCACTTGGCGTTCTACTCCAATAGCCTGAGCAACATTCGAATGATTTAAATCCGCCATAACGGTTTTAAGCGCCGAATCACTTTCTCTTATTTGTAAGCCTAAAACGCCTTGGGCGGGAGCTGGAACAAATGTATGAGGATCCAATTCAATGCAATGCAAATCGCTTAAATCTAGTTCCAGCCTTTTGATTCCTGCCGTTGCTAAAATAATTGCATCATAATCACCGCTGCGTAATTTATTAATGCGCGTCGGCACATTTCCGCGTAAGTCTTTTAATTCAGCATCAGGTCGTATGCGTCTCACCTGTGATTTCCGTCTGGCACTTGAAGTACCAATAATGGGGTTTTCTTTCAATTCTATCGTTGCACCAAGCATTACTGCCGATTTTAAAATCAATAATTGATCTGTTGGGTTTTCGCGATAAGATACCGCTCCAATCATCAATCCTTCTGGTTGACTTGTTTCTAAGTCTTTATGAGAGTGCACGGCCAAGTCTATTTCGTTCGTCAGCAATGCATCCTCAATCTCTTTGGTGAAAAAACCTTTCCCCTCAATTTTATCAAAACTTAAATCTTGAATTTTATCTCCTTTTGTAATAATGATTTTGATCAAGACCTTATGCCCTAACTTTTCTAGAGCAACTCTGACAAAATTTGCTTGCCAAAGTGCTAAATCACTTCCTCTTGATCCAATCGTTATCTCCATTCAAATTATTTTTTTACCAACATTTCTTTTGCCATAATCATAGGAACGCTAACATACTTTTTTTCCATATAATTTAAGACTTTATGAAGCACTTCTTTTGATTTTTCATCCAGTTCATTGATTTCTTTAGAAAACACCTCATTAATCGCTGTATGACGTATACGCTTAACATGCTCTGGTATGGCGCGCATTTTTATTTCAATTTGGCGCATTTCAAAAATGATCTTAAACTCCTCTAGGGCGTCAAATATTATTTGACGTGCTTTTAACAATTCTTTACGGCGTTCAAGTAAGTTCTTTTCTGAAGTTTTTTTCAATGTTTCAACAGAAATATAATTAACAGCAAAAGCCTTGTATATACTTGATTCTACATCATTCGGAATGGCCAAATCAACTATTTGTTTTTGTTTTGCATCAGGTAAGATTTGCGTATAAATGGCTTTGGTTAATACGGGAGTGGTTGCGCCGGTACATGTTATAATTACATCAAAACCATTTTTGTAGTCCGCTAACTCTTTCAATGCTTTTCCTTCGCAACTGTATGTCGCCGCTAATTTTTCAGCATTTTCCAGAGTCCGATTAAAGACTACGAAATTCTTGTAACCATCAGCCTCAAAAAACTTGCACATATTTTGGTTGGTAATTCCCGAACCAATAATCAAGATGCGCGCGTTCAATGGAATTGATTTTTTCATTAACTCACGATAGGCCAATGCAACAACTGATACAGATTTTTCTGCGATAGAAGTGTCGGTATAAACTTTTTTGGCTGTTTCAATCGTGTGTCGCACAATAACCCTTAATGTATCACCTGATAAAGTGTTTTGATGAGCAAAATCGTATGCGTTGCGCACCTGTGCTATAATTTCGCGTTCACCCAATACCATTGAATCTAATGAAGACGCCACTTCTATTAAATGATTCACGGCGTTGATTCCATTCCATTCTCTCGCTTTCTTTGCAATTGAATCAATAGCTGTTTGATCCCACTCTGAATTGAATTGATGCACAAAGTTGTGTACAAAATTAGGAGGAAGCTTTGCTGATTTTACAAAAATGAACTCAACCCTGTTACATGTTGATAAGTACATTATTTCAGAAAGATCCAAAGCCTTTTTTAAAGCATTCATCTTGGCGCTAACTTCGTCTTGTTCGAGGTGAAATTGCCCTAGTTTTTTTAAACCAATGCCTGTATGTGTAAATGCTATTATATTGAATCTTTCCAATTGCTTTTTTTAAAGGGACAAAAATCTACATTTTGCCGACCTGCTTTGTCATAAAAATGTCATGAATTGTGATTACTGATAAATGTCATGCTTTTGTATCCATATTTATGCTTGGATTCTTTTCATTTCTAAATTCTTATAATCCGTTTAATAAATAAACATGTTTATTGAGTACACAATACTACCATTAAAGGTGTTATTTACCGTTTATCCTTCTTATTTGACTTAGATTGATAAAGAATTAAGTATTAAGCAACCCTTTTTTATATATGTCTAACAAAGTATCTAGTCACTTATTTGAGCTAATTAAAAGTTTAAATAAGTCCGAAAAACGTTATTTTAAATTGTTTTCTTCTCGTCATACGATTGGTGAAGAAAATGGATATTTAAAACTTTTTGATTTTATTGATCGAATGGATACCTATCAAGAGGATCTAATCTTCATGCATTTTAAAGGGCAAGCCTTATTGAATAAATTTTCAATAACAAAAGCACGGCTTTATAATAATATATTAAGAAGCTTGGATTCATTCAATGCAAATACCTCCCACGACGCGCAATTATATAGATCTATTCATTGTGCAGATATTTTATACGATAAAGGACTGTATAAGCAATGTGAAAAATTGCTGAAAAGTGCTGAAAAACAAGCCAAAAAATACGAACGTTTCAATACGCTTTTAGAGATTAAGCAAAAGCAAAAAAAGTTAATTGAAAATGAATTGTACACGGAAATAAAAGCCGTGCAAATAACAAAGATGTTTGAAGAAGAAAAAGCCATAATTGATGAAATTCAAACTTATCATCAGCTATGGAATGTAAAAAGCTTGCTTTTTCAAGAAATCAACCTTAATGGAAATGTACGAAATGAACAGGATACTTTAAAATTAAAGGAACTGGTAGATAGAATTGCCAATATCAACGTGAAGAACTATTCTACTAAAATAAACTACCTCTATAATCACATTCATGGAGCTTATTATTTTTCAGTGAATGATTTAGAATGCTCTTATCATCACTTGCAGGCAAACATGCATTTGTTGGAAGATGATTCTACAACCTTTAAAAACAGACCTAATCTTTACTTTTCTGTCTTAACAAATATTATTTATATCTCTACTCGACTAAAAAAGTATGAAGAAGCTGAAGAGTACTTATTGAAATTAAAGGATTTATCGGCGGCGGGAAAAAGTCAAAAAACATTGGATTTGGATATTAAATATTTTTCAAGTTCATGCAGCTTAGAGCTCTTTTTATTGATTGAAAAAGGCGATTATCATAAAGCCGAAGAACTTGTTCCACAAATTGAAGAAGCTTATCGCCTATATGGTGATCATATTAATAGCTTGCGTAAAGCCTATATTGATTTTAAAGTGGGGATTATTTATTTGTCAATTGGCGAATATTCAAAAGCATTAAACTGGATTAATAAAGTCTTGAATGAAAGTAAAATTGATCAAAAGCAAGATATTTTTTGCTTTGCACAACTCATTAACTTGATTTTGCATTTCGAATTGGATAACAGTCGTTTTTTGCCTTATGCCATTAACTCAACTAAGCGTTATTTAAAAAACAAAAAGCGTATTTATGCTTTTGAGGAATTATTCTTGAAGCTAATTACTCGCATGGCCAAGTCAGATGGATTTTTTGAACTCGAAGAAAAATTAATGCCAATCGAGAAAGAGCTTATCATTTTAAAAGCCGATCCAAAAGAGCAGGTTGTATTTGAATATTTTGACTTTTTAACCTGGGTTCAAAGTAAGTTAAAACGCAAAACATTTTTAGAGTTGAAGAAAGAGGCCTTGGAATTGGTAGGGTAGTGAATGATTTAATATCTTAAGTTTTTTCTAAATCTTTTCGTTCGGTTACGAGATCGATTATTTTTTGAACGAATAAGATTCCGATTATTAAAGCTGTTCCTGTCCAGTCTCTCTGCCAAGCTTGATAAATTATTACGCTTAATATGAATGGGGCCAGATAGTTTAACAACCTTATAATTAAACGTATTCCTCGTTTTAATTTTTCGGGCATTTTTGCAAAGAATTTCCGTATAATTTCAGCAAATAAATTTACAAACAGTTCAATAAAAAGAATGAATAATGTTACTGAGAGAATGAATAGTGCAAAAACTCTTTCTGTCCCATCTTCAGTTATGATATTGTATATGAAAACAATGCAAAAAGAGATGGCAACGGATAATAATATTGGCTTTAACCCTTTTTTCCAAAGTGTTGCTAGAAACGCATACCGGTCCATCTAAATTTTTAGTTGATTGGATCAATATAAGAATTTAAACTTGATTTTTATTTTCAGCGTTTATTGGGGTGTAATTTAGCTTAGTGAAGTAACTGAATAATGATTCCAACTATTCCAATACTAAGGCATAAGGGTATAAATATCTTGTTGTCTGCTTTCGCAAATATGGTATGTTTTATTTTCTTAAAAAAACCTAGG
>JBLHOW010000144.1:0-8155 GCA_047623705.1 Crocinitomix sp. | reverse complement strand
TGGATTTTGAATTCTACTTTTAATAGTATCTTCTAATTGTTCTATTCGTGAAAAATTCGTTCTATCAATATTCCCCCAGCATGTTGTTGTTCCTTTGTGACATGTAGGTCCAGCGGGAATAACCTGGAGTAATAATGCGTCAGAATCGCAGTCGTTTTGAATGGAAACTAACGCTAAAGTATTCCCGCTCTCCTCACCTTTCATCCAAAGGCGTTTTTTAGAGCGACTGTAAAAGGTTACTTTTTTAGTTTCAAGTGTTAAATCAAGCGCTTCTTTATTCATATAACCGAGCATTAACACTTCTCTAGATTGACTATCTTGAATTATTGCTGAAACTAGTCCATTTGTATATTTTATTGCTTTCATCTTAAGGGAATATTTAATTTTTTTAGTTCTTTCTTTAGTTTTGGAATTGGTATTTCATTGAAGTGGAATACAGAAGCGGCTAATGCGGCATCTGCAAATCCAATTTCAAAAGCCTCCTGAAAATGCTTAATAGATCCAGCACCTCCAGAAGCAATAATTGGAACATCAACAATCATGGACAAGCTAGCTAGTGCAGCATTTGCAAATCCAGATTTAGTGCCATCACCATTCATTGATGTGAATAATATTTCACCAGCACCTAGTTCAACTACCTTTTTTGCCCAGTCGAATAATTTCCATTCGGTCTTAATTTTACCTCCTGTTTTATAAACAAACCACTCTCCGTTTGAAAGCTTTGCATCAATTGCCACAACAATACATTGTAAACCAAATTGATTTGACAAATCAGTGATTAAGTTTGGCCGATTTAGGGCGGCTGAATTAATGGCGATTTTATCTGCTCCCGCTCTTAATACTTGTCGGGCTTGATCCACTGAAGAGATGCCACCACCTACCGTAAAAGGAATCCTGATGTTTTTAGCTATTTTTTTCACCAACGTAACTTGTGTTTTTCTACGTTCTTCAGTTGCTGAAATATCCAAAAAAACCAATTCATCTGCTCCTTCTCGTGAATATTTCTTAGCCAACTCAATGGGGTCACCAGCATCTCTTAAATCCTTAAAATTGATTCCTTTTACTGTTTTACCGTTTTTTATATCTAAACATGGGATAATTCTCTTAGTCAACATAGGGTAGTAATTCTTTTAGCGTTATTTTATTTTCGTAAATAGCTTTTCCAATAATTACACCTTCGCAGCCAATTTTACGGACCTCTTCTATGTCACCTATGCAGGTTACTCCGCCACTCGCGATTAAATTGATCTCAGGTAAAGCCGTCAATATTTGACTGTAAAGTTCATTGGAAGTACCATTAAGCATTCCATCTTTTGCTATATCAGTGCAAATCACTGTTTTAATTCCATTGGATTTATAGTTCGTAATAAAACTAATTAACTCTTGCTCGCTATCCTCTTCCCATCCTGCGATTGCAACGCTCCCCTTATTACTATCAGCTCCCAGAATAATCTTTTCAGCTCCGTATTCATTGATCCAAAGTTGAAATAATGAAGGGTTTTTAACAGCTATAGTTCCTCCCGTTATCTGTTTGGCCCCGTTTTCAAAAGCAATTTCTAAGGATTCTGTAGACTTTATTCCACCACCAAAATCAATTTGTAAATTGGTTTCTGTTGCAATTTGATTTAGCACGCGCCAGTTCACAATTTTATCAGTTTTTGCGCCATCCAAATCCACTAAATGCAGATATTTTATGCCGTTTGCCTCAAATTCCTTCGCTACTTCAAGTGGCGATTCATTATAGATTTTTTTTCTTGTATAATCTCCTTGCGAAAGACGGACACATTTGCCATCAATCACATCTATTGCTGGTATAATTCTCATAATTCAATAAAGTTTTTTAATAATTGTAATCCAGCTTCGCCACTTTTTTCTGGATGAAATTGACAGCCATAAAAGTTTTCTTGCTGCATTGCCGCAGCGAATGTCTTTCCATACTGACAATTTGCAATGGTTTGCTTGTTTAATTCCGCATAATAACTGTGTACAAAGTAGACATACGAACCTTCTTTTAAATCTTTAAATAGTGGAGAAGAAAGCGCTTGTAAATTATTCCACCCCATATGTGGAACTTTAATCTTCTTCTCTTGTTCAATATGATCTGCTTTAAATTTATAAACGTCCGTTTCAAAAATGTTTAGTCCATTGACATTGCCCTCTTCAATATATCTGCAAAGCAATTGCATGCCTAAGCAAATGCCTAAAAAAGGTTGATTCAAGGTTGGAATAAGTTCATCCAATTTGTTTTTTTTTAATTGCGCTAAGGCTGGTTTAGCATGCCCAACTCCGGGTAGTATAATTTTGTCTGCACTCTGTATTTCTTCACGATTGTTGGTTATTATACCATGCACGTTTAAGTGTTCCAAGGCATATAGAACTGATTGTGTATTTCCAGCACCATAATCTATAATTGCTACCCTCATTATAAAAGACCTTTAGTTGTTGGTAATATCATGCGCTCTGGATCTTGCTGTATGGCCATTTTTATTGCTTTTGCAAATGACTTAAAAATGGATTCTATCTTGTGATGTTCGTTCGTTCCTTCGGCTTTAATGTTTAAATTACATAAGGCACCATCTGTAAATGATTTAAAGAAATGAAAGAACATTTCAGTAGGCATCTTCCCGATCATTTCTCGCTCAAACATTGCTTCCCAAACCAACCAATTCCTTCCACCAAAGTCAATAGCCACTTGTGTTAAACAATCATCCATAGGTAAAAGATACCCATATCGTTCAATGCCTATTTTTGAACCTAAGGCTTTTCGAAACACTTCTCCTAGTGCAATTGCTGTGTCTTCAATTGTGTGATGTTCATCTACTTCCAAATCTCCTATTACCTTAATAGATAAATCCACTAATCCATGCTTTGCAATTTGACATAACATATGATCAAAAAATGCGATTCCAGTGTCAATTTGTGAAATTCCAGTCCCATTTAAGTTCAGTTGAATTGAAATATCTGTTTCATTCGTTTTTCTTTGAATTTCAGCAATACGCTCTCCCTTGACTAAAAAAGTATAAATAGCTGACCAATCTAACGTTTCTAGAGCGACACATTTTAAACTAGGCTTACTGTCTTTACCGATCAAAATCCCTTTACAACCCAAGTTTTCTGCCAATTGCATATCTGACAAACGGTCTCCTATTACAAAGCTATTCTCAAGATCATAGTCCGAACTATAATATGCTTGAAGCATTCCCGTTTTGGGTTTGCGATTAGGTGAATTTTCTGCTGGTAAACTTGGATCAATATGAATTGCAGAAAAAAGGACCCCCTCGTTTTCAAAGGCCTTGATCATTTTTTCCTGTGGCGGCCAAAATGTTTCTGATGGAAAACTTGAAGTTCCAAGGCCATCTTGGTTAGTCACCATTACCAATTCATAATCCAACTCTTTAGCAATGCGGCGCATATTGTAAAATACACCAGGGTAAAATTCCAACTTTTCTAAACTATCCAGCTGATAATCTAAAGGAGGTTCAATAACGAGTGTGCCGTCGCGGTCAATAAATAGTACTTTTTTCATTTTTCGGTTTTAATTTGGGTAAGACAATTAATAAGTTTATTGTTTTCTTGGCGGGTGCCAATGCTTATTCGCAAAGTGTTTTCACAATACAATTCATGTGATCTGTTTCGTGTGACAATTCCAAGATTCAAGAGTACTTGATGTATTCTAGTGGCATTATCGAATCGAACCAGCCAAAAATTGGCATCACTTGGGAAAACTTCCTTTACGAAGGCGAATTCTTTAAAAGCAGTATATAAGCGCGCCTTTTCTGTTCTAATTAGTTGGATGTTTAAGTTTAAATCCGACTGTTTTTGCAATAGTTCAATTCCAATTAATTGCGCCGGTAGATTAATATTATAAGGTGGTTTTATTGTGTTTAAAACTTGTATTATTTCGCTAGAAGAAAACCCCATCCCTAAACGTAAACCCGCACCAGAATAGGCTTTAGACAATGTTTGATTAACGAATAAATTCGGAAATCTATTGAGTAATTCTATAGCAGATTCCGAGTAAGAAAAATCAATATAAGCCTCGTCTACTACTACAATGCCATTAAACTTTTGCAAAACAAGGTTTATCTCATCCTTACTAAGCAAATTCCCAGTAGGATTATTGGGAGAACAGATGAAGATGATTTTAGTATGCGCATCCACGGCAGATAAAACGCGCTTAGCATCTAAACTAAAGTCCTTATTCAAGGGAACTTCAACGCATGTCACGGCATTGATATTCCCCAAAACGGTATACATCCCATAAGTAGGCGGCATGATAATTACATTGTCAATATTTGGTTCGCAAAAGGCACGAATCAATAGGTCTAACGTCTCATCACTACCATTGCCAACGAAAATTTGATCTGTCCTAACATTGTTGAGTTTAGAAATTGCAGCTTTCAATTCATTTTGGTACGGATCAGGATAACGATTGTAACCATTATTGTATGGGTTTTCATTTGCATCTAAGAAAATCCCTTGAAGATTTGCATCATGTCGTGCGGCATGATAAGGTTTTAAGGCCTTTATGTTTTTTCGAATTAAGTTTTCAATTTTCATGATTCAAGATATTTTAGGCGAATAGAAACCGCATTTTTATGGGCTTGTAATTGTTCGGCTTCAGCCATTATTTCAATTGTTTTCCCCAAATTTCGGATTCCTTTTTCAGTAATTTTTTGGACGGTTATTTTCTTTACAAAAGCATCAAGGTTAATACCACTGTATGCTGTAGCGTAGCCATTGGTTGGTAAAGTATGATTAGTTCCAGATGCATAATCACCTGCACTTTCAGGCGTGAACGCACCTATGAATACAGATCCTGCATTCTTGATTTTGTCCAGAATTTCTTCTGGGTTTTGTTCCGTAATAATTAAATGTTCAGGTGCATATTGATTGACAAATTCGATTCTTTCACTTAAATCTGATAAAATAATAACACGTGAATTTTGTAGCGCAATTGCCGCAATATCCTTTCTAGGCAATACACTTAATTGCGTTTCAAGCGTATTTGAAAGTTCAGACAACAAGTTTTTATTTGATAGAACAGCAATTACTTGACTGTCTTCTCCATGTTCAGCCTGCGATAATAAATCAGCCGCTACAAAATCTAAATTGGAAGTTTCATCAGCCATGACTAATAGTTCTGACGGACCTGCGGGCATGTCAATTGCAATACCCACTTGTTGTGCAAACTGCTTGGCTGCAGTGACATATTGGTTTCCCGGGCCAAAAATTTTATAAACTTTTGGTATTGTAGCTGTTCCGTATGAGAGTGCTGCGATAGCTTGAATCCCTCCTACTTTATGAATTTCCTTAATTCCAATTAATTGTGCGGCGTATAGTATTGCAGGGTGTATTTCCCCTGCTTGATTTGGAGGCGTACAAAGTACTATATTATCGCAACCTGCAATGGTTGCAGGTATGCCCAACATTAAAACTGTTGAAAATAAAGGAGCCGTACCACCAGGAATATAAATCCCGACATTTTCTATCGCTCTTGTTTCTTGCCAGCAAAAAACATCTTTCGTTGTTTCAATCACTTCTTTAAGTGTGATTTGAGATTGGTGGAAGCGTTTAATGTTATACGCTGCTATTTTAATGGCCTCTTTTAACTGTTCTGACACATTCTGGCAAGCCGAAGTAATTTCTCCTTCTGTAACGCGAAAATCAATCAAATCAACCTTATCAAACTCAGTGGTGTATTTACGGATAGCTACATCACCATTTATTTCAACCGACTTAAAAACCTTTTGCACCAATGGCATTAGGTTTTCCAAGGTGAGTGTTGGGCGTTCACTTAATGTTTTCCAATCCGTTTGAATTGGATTCAAGTATGTTCTCATTTTTGTTTTTTTAAAGAATAATTTTTTCGATAGGAAGAACTAAAATACCTTCAGCTCCTTCGGCTTTAAGCTGATCAATTGCTGACCAAAATTCATTTTCGCTAATTACAGTATGTAAAGAACTCCAACCTTCTAGTGCCAGCGGCATAATTGTAGGGCTTTTTAAAACAGGTAATAATTGACTAATTGCTTCAATTTTAGAATTCGGAACATTCATGAGCACATAGCGCGATTGTTTTGCTCCAAGCACAGCTTTTAAGCGGAAATTCAGTTGTGCAACTATTTCATCTAAATCATTAGAGAGGTTGTGACCTTTAACTAGCACTGCCTCTGATTGCAGCACTGTATTTGTTTCTTTTAATCCGTTTTTAAAAAGTGTATTCCCACTACTCACGATATCCATAATAGCGTCTGCAAGTCCAATGTTTGGAGCAATTTCAACGGAACCAGAAATTTTATGAATAGAAGCAGAAATTTGATTTGAACCCAAATACTTTCTAAGCGTATTTGGATATGACGTTGCAATTTGTTTTCCTTCAAAATAGCTCAAACCAGTTACATCAATATCTTTCGGAACAGCCATTGATACACGGCACTTGGAAAAACCGAGTTTACAAACAACGGGTAATGTACTTGAATTTTCATAGAGCAAATTCTCTCCCACTATTGCAATATCTACTACTCCATCAATGAGATATTGATAGATATCTGAATTTCGCAGATAATAGATTTCTAATGGAAAGTTTGTTGCGCTCGTTTTGAGTTGATCTTGCCCATTGTCTACTGATATCCCACTTTGTTTTAGCAGTTTTAAAGAATCCTCTTTAAGTCTTCCTGATTTTTGAATGGCAATTTTTAATTTTCTCATATTTTGATTTAGTGTCGAAACAAAACTGAGAATAGGCGGATTGATGAAAAGAAAAATCCCGTCTCAGCTAAGCCAAGACGGGATTGATTATTTCTTATTTACAGACATATCATTTTCCGCTCGCCTTAATGCAAGTATGAAAATGATGATGATGTAGTTGATTAAAATTCATTATTCTTTTCTTAGGGCAAATATAAACGATCTTTTAATAAATAAGCAAACATTTCACTTTATTCCATAAAAAAAGTCGTCAACCTGAGGTTGACGACTTTTTAATAATTTGTTATCCGGTTATTACTGGATAGAAATTTTTCTTGTGATAACAGCACCTTCAACTTCGATAGCTACAATGTAGATACCAGCAGAAAGGTTGTTTAATTCAACGATAGAAGTTCCAGTTGCTAAAGCAAAGTTTTCAGTTTGAACAGTTTGTCCATTCATGTTAACAATGTTTAAGTTCGCTTGAACGTCATCATTAGCTCCTTCGTTAACGATCATTAACTGACCAGCAGCAACATAAACGTTAGATAAAACTAAGTTCAAATCTTCGATACCAGTATCGTCGATTGGAGCATCAGGAAGCTCATAAGTAATACAAGAACTGTTGTCAGTTGGATCAGCATCACCAGTGAAATCTGGAACTGCTAAAGCACCAATTCCGTATACCGTAGCACAAAGATCAACATCAATTCCTAATGCAGCCCATGCTAATGCAGGATCTCCAAAAGATAAAGTAGTTCCAGAAACGAATACTTCTTCAGTAATGAAAAAGTTATAAAATCCAGCATCTAAAGCTAAAGAATAAGAATCACCGTCGATAATGTATCCGAATGTAAGTGTATCGCCAATAGCAATATCTTCACCTTCGTTAGTGATTACAATAGTTCCGTCCATAGGATCATCAGCTACTGTAGAACCAGCAGTATAAGTTGCAAATTCGCAAGACAGGTCAAATTGAGCTGAAGCGCTGAATGTAAATGCCATAACAGCAATCAAAGTGTAAATTTTTTTCATATTTTTCTTTATTTATTAATATGAGTCAAATGTAAGGAAAAAAAAGCTAAGATTTCGCTCGTAAATGAACAATTACTGGCTAAAGTTGTTAAAAAAGGCTTAGAATTGCTGTTTATTTTCAACAACGGTCTGTTAAAAATACATTAAAGGCTTAGAAAAGAAATGATGAATTAATTATTGGAAAGGTTTGCGCTTTTATTAACGCTATTGACTAATTACAAATTTCTCATTAATCTGCATAACATCAGTACTTAGACGCCCAATATAGGCACCGTTGTTTAGGAAAGGTAATTTAACCTGGGATGTGCCCATAGTCATATTGACATATTCGGTATGAACCAACTTACCTGCAACATTGTATATCTCTAGCCTAGCCATCTCCTCAAGTGTTCCGCTCTTATTATTGATGAACATCTTTTGATTTGAAAAC
>JBLHOW010000143.1:0-8248 GCA_047623705.1 Crocinitomix sp. | reverse complement strand
GGGGGCTGCAGATGAGAAAATTCCATTTTTTGAGGAAGTTCGCCCACAATTAATTCCATCGGAATATCCGCTTTCTTCTTGTGCTTCATTTTTTGTTCTTTCGCCTAACCTAGGTGCAAATAGAATTGGAATAAACCATGTCGGAATCAATTTCAATGTCAAAGATGTTGATCGTGAAATCATGGCATTTCTTGAATCCAAGAAAACAGGAATTCATCAAATTAATTTGATCTTACATTCTGATCCGAATTTAGCGATTGTTCACGACCATGTAAACACGTTGAATTATCTTGATTATTCAGGAATGAATTATAGTGCTTCGGCTTTTGCAACTCATCTCGCTTATGATTACCTGAATAACAGTGACGGGAAAAACGTGTTAATTATCAACAACTTATGCAAAGGGAAGTTGGGGCTGATTATAGTCTCTAAATCATAAATAATGAGTTCCTTTATTACGCAACTTATCAAAAAATAAATTTTGAAGCATAAAATAAATACCGCCATCTTTATCACTCTTTTTGGTTTGGAAATTTATTTTTTCAGAAGTTCAGATCTGTTTCCAGCTCTTTTGGTCGGGACTGCTTTGTTGTTTCTTGCAATCATCGGTATTGGAGTTGTTTTTATACGATTGAGTTACTTCGTTCCTACAACAAGTCGACTTAAAGGAGATAAAGTATTACTCACGTTTGACGACGGCCCTGATCCAGACAACACGCAAAAAATATTAGGTATTCTCAACGAACATAATATAGGAGCATTCTTCTTCTTGATTGGAAACAAAATTGAAGCGAATAAAGGGATTGTAGAAGAAATAATACGTGAAGGCCACATGATTGGAAACCATTCTTATTCTCACAATAACTTTATGGCGTTCTATTCTACAAAGGCCCTGATTAATGATTTTACAAAAACAGAGGAAATACTTGACTCTTTGTCGAAGGATCGGTCTAGGTTTTTTCGTCCGCCAATTGGTTATACTACTCCCAATTATACGCGTGCTTTAAAGCGATTGAATTTAAAATGTATTGGGTGGCGGCTTCGCACTTATGATACCTTAACTAAGGATCCAGGGAAGTTAATTAGCAGACTTGTTCGCACAACGAAAAAAGGTGATATCGTTCTATTTCATGACAATTTGAATGTTACTCTTGAGTGTCTACCGAAGTATATTGCCGAAGCGAAGCAGAATGGTATTATATTTGTTTCAAAGGATGAAGTGAAAAACGTATTATGATGAATTTATTATTACCCGCATTTTTAATTTTCTTTTCATTCTGTTCGATATCACAGGATTACAAGGTTATTTCTGATCCTACGGAGTGTAAAAAAGAACTAGAAACGAAGTCGAAAACTACCAAAACAATTTCTGCGGAATTTAAAGAAACCTTATATTCCAGTATGTTCAATACGCCTAAAAGTGGAACTGGGCAATTGAAATACAAGAAGGAAGGAAAAATTCGTTGGGAAAAAACATCCCCTAAATCTGATATAATTCTAATCAATGGCGGTTCCATTAGAATGAAACAAGATGGCAAGGAAGTGAGTAATGCTTCTCGTAATAAAATAGCCAAGAAGATGCAATCCTTAATGGTTAAACTAATTAACCATGACTTTTTGAACGAAAAGGAATTTTCAATTAACTATTATCAATCGAATTCAAGTTACAAACTCATTCTTACTCCAAAAAGCGCTAGGCTAAGTAATTATATCCTTTCCATTGAACTCACCTTTAATAAATCAACGTTGGCATTGGATAAAATTGCCATAAATGAGAGCGAGGATGATTACGTTGTTTATTCGTTTTCATCAGTAGTTTTTAATTCAATTATTTCAGATAATGTTTTTAGCACGTTTTAATGTCATTCGAAAACAAATTTTACTCCGTCAACCAAGAAGAGCTCACTAAAGAAACTGCAATCTTCAATATCACAATCAACGATGCGCATGAAATCTTTGAGGGACATTTTCCCGAGAATCCAATAACTCCAGGTGTCATGCAGATTGAAATAATCAAAGAGCTTCTTTCTCGTGTTGTAGGGAAGAAATTGAGTTTGGTATTTATGGGAAATTGCAAGTTTCTTGCGATTCTCAATCCAAAAACAACAACTTCAATTGACATTGTTTTGAATTATAGACAGCAAGAGGATGGTGGGATTAAGGTTTCGGCACAAATAAAAAAGGAGGAGGTTATCTATCTTAAGGTTAGTGCTCTTTATCAATAGTAGCTTTCTTTTCTTTCCGAAACAATTTTAAGAGAATAAAGCTTATAGTGAAAACGGTTACAGACATAATTACCGCAAGAATAACCGCTCCAATTATGTATTGCAGAACATTGTCCTGAATATTACCCGTAGACATTGACCACATTTGGGTGTGATCCACTGAGCCTTCAACCGCCAGCTGTCCAACTAAAAAGCTAGCATAAATAATGAGTGGAATCATTGGTGGAATAGAAATATTAGCCGCTGCAATAAAAAGTACCTTATTCATTTTGAATATGATTGCAAGTGGAATCCCAATCAAAAGTTGAAATCCCCAGATGGGTACTATTCCCATAAAACAACCAAAACCAAGAGACAAAGCTTTACTCAAGTTTGATTCTTCCGGTTTGATGGCCTCCTTTTTAATTTTCCTAAAAAAATCCTTAGAAAAGATTTTTTTAGGATAGTAGTATAGTAAGGCAATTGGCACTAAGACACAGTTCAGAATACTGATTCTAAAAAAATCGCGTCCTGGTCTAAAATGTGAGACTCTTTCTTCAATGTCGTATAATACTCTCACAGGAACTGCAACGAACGTTACATTTCTCCATGCAAGACGAACAATAACTTCAATTTCCAATTCAAATTTCTTCGTGAAAAGCCGCATTTTTTTCAGAACCCGTAAAGGATACACTCTAAATCCTGTCTGCGTATCAGGCATGATAATAGATGTTTCAAGTCGAAACCAAAAGTTAGAAAAACGATTTCCAAAAGAGCTTTTCCCTGGAACACTGCTTTGCCCCATGTCTCTGGAGCCCATAATCATACTCCCTGGTTTTTTTTCAACTGCGGATAACAGAATCAACATGTCTTCAGGGTAATGCTGACCATCAGAATCTATTGTCAATGCATTATCGAATCCAAGTTCAATGGCTTTCTTAAATCCTTGTCGTAATGCAAACCCTTTCCCTTGATTCTCTTTGTATGAAATGAATTCAATACTCTCCCGATAGCTTTCAAGAATAGCATAAGTGGAGTCAGTAGACCCATCATTTATTACAATTATGCTCGTTGAATTTGAAACTATTTCAATAACCTCATCGAGTACACGCCTTAACGTTTTCTCATTATTATACGTAGGAATAATGATACAGGTACTCGTTGATTGAAATAGTGTACTCATTGAAAGATGCAATTCTTTATTACTTTGTATTTGGCAATAAAGGTACTACATATGCCGTTGAATCAACACTTCGACATTAGCGAAATTTTATTTGCTTTTTACTGATTATCGCTAACTGCACTTAGATGGCAACTATTAAAAAATCAACCCTCCTGAAAAAAATTATCTTTACATCTAAGTTTAATATCTATCTACCTAATTGAATATGAAAGTTGTCCTAACAAGTTTATTGTTCGTAGTTATTTCCCTCACCCGGGATTCTCAGTTCAAAGAGGATTAGAATACACGCGTATATTAGCCAAAGTTAAAACTAGTGTCTTCAATTAAGTGATTAGATTACTACTTATTCAATTCTAATTTAATCATTCCATCTTTTTTTCCTTTCAGGTATACTTCCATCATGAATGTATTGTCCATTGCTTTGCAAATACGCGTTACCTTAAACTGATAAGCTTTAGATCCATCCAAATCGTGCATGTCAGCAATTGTATGTCTTTCAATAGAACCGTCAGCGTCATCGATTTTAAATGCAGAGATAAATCCACCCATACCATTTTTATGTCCCGCTGGAGTGCTATTTAGTGATAAGTCAGCATTTTTAGGATTATCTATGAACAAAAGATAATGGGCATCAGCTCCATTTACATATTTAACTCCCATTTGACCTTCAAAATAAGCTGCATTCCAAGAATATGTACAAACCCCATGTTGGTTCTTAGGAAGCTTTTTCATCCAAGCCACAGATCCATCAACGTTAATCTTGGTAACAATTACGCTCCCATAATGATATACAAGTTGAGTTGAAGCCATTACCATTTCTTCTCTAGCATATTGTTGCTCACCAACGATGATGCAACTACCATCTTTTTGTTGAAAGAACTCAACCATAATTAAGTCTGCAATTCCAGCTTTGCCTTTTTCCTCTCTCGCTTTTAATTTCTTTTGTTCCCTTTCTGAAAGATATTGTTCAATAATTTTTACTGGGAATTCAATATCATATACGTCAAACACCGAGCCATCTTTGCCCATCTTAAAGCAATAAACACCATTTGTATTAAAGCTCAAAGCAGCATTTCCTGTCCAGTTCACCTTAAAGTCGTACCCATTTGCATAAAATCCAGAACATACTATGTTCCCATTGCTATCCTCTGTAAGATTGAATTTTTGAAATACCAAATCTCCATTAATTGCCAAAGGAAATTGCTCTAAGTTACCATCCGGAGATATTTTTAACAACTCGAATTTTTTTGCCTCTCTTAAAAAAGCCATCATGTATGCAGTACCTTCAGAGTCTACCGTGTAGGCCAAATTATTCATTTCCTTTTCTGTATGAGGCATTTTCACTTCATCCCCTGAAATTTGCGATAATTCAGGATCAAATACATAAAAACCTAGAATATCATAATTCTTTGCATCTGATTTTTCAATAGGCTTAACTCTATATACAATGAGAACTTTGGATTTATCAAAAGACTGTAGGACTTGAAATTTGACACCTTTATTAAAAACAATAGCACCTTTTGAGACCATTGAAGTTTTCCCTTCTGTATCCATTGATTGTCCTATTGCAGGACGAGTAGTAGTAAATAATTTTTTACTCGATTCAAATGAGGCCTCATCTGTGTTTATTTTTCTTGAATATACAGAGAACGTTTCATCTTTCTTATTGTACGCTTCAAATATATAATACAGCCCATTTGTCGTTTCGATAATTCGTTGAACCTTGCTGTATTTTGGGAAATCTTCATAAGAGTTTCTGCCTACTTCTTTCATACCGTTCACATCGTATCTTTGAACTGTAACAAGAGCTCCATCCGTTTTTATCGATGTGATAAAGCCATCATTGGTAGAGATATACTTTTTGTTTTCCCCATTTACGACCGGATATGAATCGCCACCTGTAACTGTGAAGTGCTCAGATAGTTTTTGCCCGAAAGAACAAAATACGGCGGTCACAAATAATAGTGATAGTAGTAATAAGTTTTTCATACGGTATTTTTTATCTAAAAGTATAAGAATTATTTTGGTTCTGTTGGATTAATCGTGTTACTGTGTGAAGATTCATGTTTTGAGATTAAATTTCACTGACAATGTTCTAGCATCATAGGTATCCATAAGCAATGATCATGCAGGCGATTTATTTTAAACTACAGAGATGTAGAAGAGTTTAAACTACTTTGATATAAAATTCTGAAAAGGAGTGTGTAGTCGGTTAATCTTTTACCTTGATTTCTAAAATAGTATGAAATTTATGCTCGTGTAATTTATGCTCTGAAATACACTCGAAACCGGCTTTGTCTATAATGTATTTCATTGCTGATGAAGAATACATTTTGCTATTTCCATTTGCCAAAGCTGTAAAGTATAATGATGTCGCAGCTAAGCTGTGTGTTGCAGCTTGAAACCGCTGGTTATCAATAAATGTCTCCATTATAAATACGCGTGCGCCATCTGACATGTTCTTCCTAATCTTTAATAACACTTGCTCGATTTCGTGTTCGCTAAAGCAATCTAGAAATTGACTCATCCAATAAACATCGGCTCCGGCGGGGATTTGAGAGTTTGGATCTAGCATATCGATAATGTGGTATTCAATGCGATCTTTAATTTCTCGTATAGCATTGATATTTTCTTTAGCGACTTCTATTTGACCTGGTAAATCAAATATTTTAATTTTCACGTTGGCATTGTGTTTAGCACTTGCTATAGCCCACTTCCCAGTATTCCCACCAATATCGAAGATTTGCTTTGGCTGATCTTTAAATATTATTTTTAACGCATTATCAAATGAATTGTCAGAATAGAAATGATCAAATTCAAACCATGATTTTTTTATATGATCCGGAAGCTTTGATAATCCTTCATATATGGTACTCCAACCTCCGAGCGCTTTTAAGCCCTCAGGACTACCATTCTGAATTGACTCTTTAAGGAAAAACAGACCTTTATAACAAACGTCATGTGTGAAATATAAATTGACTCTTGTCATTTCATCTCTAGCAAGGAAATAGCCGGTTTTTGTGTTTACATAACAGTCGTCCCCATTTTTTTCAACGATCCCCGCTGCCTCAGCCATTTCAATAAGAACAAGGACCCCATATTCAGAGATACTACATTCTTCCGCCATCTTTTTGATAGAGACACCATCCTTTCCATGATTTTGAATACAATCCAAGACACCTAACTCTAACATTGTATAAGTAGCTTCAAATACAAATGGACTAAATGAAATTTTTTGAGCTTCGTACAGGGCGTCTATTGCTTTCATTATACTGATCTTTTGTTTAAAATTATTGTTAAGCTTTGTCTTTTTCGCATAGCCAGAGTCTATTCATTCTTGCGATGCTGACGACCAAATTTCAATTGATAGTGATCAGCTATTTTGTTGAAAAAAACAAGCGCTTATCTCAAAATTTGTTTCAACAAAATTATTGATTTTTTTCAGACTATTATGACTGATTTTGGTTTGTTTTTTCTGAATTCCCCTCCAGAGTGTTCTGTCGCATTAAGTTCGACTGATATACAAAATACGTAGATTTAACCAAAACCCAGCACCATGTTCAAGCGTCATCGATATCCAAGAGTAGTTATTCTGCATGCAGTTTATCTTAAATTGAGGTTTACCCGGAGCTACAGAGATATAGAAGAGCTACTTTCGATGAGGGGAGTTCAAGTTGATCATTCTGTAACACTCCCTTCGAGATGCAACTTGCCAGTTGAAGGTAATCGTTGTTCAATTCCGATGGCGTATTCCATGTCAGTTCAATCCCTTCGTCCCTCATAGAGGCCCTGCTCATCAGAATCAAGTAAAATTTGTTCTCTCAATTTATCAAGTTTCTCCAAATCTTCATACAAAGAGTTCGACAACTGTCCCCCCTCTCTCCGCAAGTAAAAATTAAAGCCCTGCATTTTGCAGGGCTTTTTTTTATCCCAGACTTTTCCGTCCTGAAATAACGTTACACAAAAAAAAGGCTGTCAAAATATTGACAGCCTTTTTAACCTAACCACTATATACTATTCACAAGTACTTCCTATTTGAGTTCGATTATTTTAAAATATCCTCTTGTTGCAATGAATCCACCTGTTGCTCCATAGATATCTTTGATTCCCACTTGGATGTTAGTAACCGGTGTAATAATCCCCGTCATTGTTGGCTGGTTGATTATTGTTCCAGAGTAATCTGCAGCTCTTTGGTATGCCTCAGACCCAATACTTGTGCTATTCGTTTTATCGAAGAATACGAAAGAGTACGTTACTGCAGATGAGGTCGTATGCATGTATACTGATCCTTCAAGAACGTATGTTTTTCCCGCTTTCAAGGTGAACTCATCTGTCACAGAATTATATCCGATTCCATTTACTGATACTGCTGAACCAAATCCTACATACCCTCCAGCAATTCCATCAGGTTGAACGAACAAGTATTCTGTTCCAACTGGAGTTGCCGTGATAACTCCACCCGTAATATCAATACCGCTACCTGCTGTATATGTACCTGCTGGTCCTGTCGCTCCTGTTGGTCCTTGTGCACCAACTGCTCCATCAATTCCATCAATTCCATTTGCTCCTGTCGCTCCAATTGGGCCCTGTGGGCCAACTGCGCCATTTGTACCGTTTGTTCCATTCGCTCCTGAAGCACCTGATGCACCAATTGGTCCTTGTGGGCCAACTGCTCCATTCGCGCCTGTCGCTCCAGTAAGTCCACTTGGTCCTGTAACTCCTATTGGTCCTTGCGCTCCATCAAGCCCGTCAATTCCATTTGCGCCTGTAAAACCTATTGGTCCTTGTGGCCCAACTGCTCCATCAATTCCGTCGATTCCATTTGCGCCTGTAAAACCTATTGGTCCTTGTGGTCCAACTG
>JBLHOW010000142.1:0-8259 GCA_047623705.1 Crocinitomix sp. | reverse complement strand
CAGATAGGGTGGGTGCGCAGAGCGTCATTGTAGTTTTGGATGTTAAAAAGAAATTATTAGGGGGTTATGAAGTTTATACCCATAATGGTAAAAAAGCGACAGGAATAAATCCTCTTAAATTTATAGATGAAGCCCAAAAATTGGGGGCAGGCGAAATTGTAATCAATTCCATAGATAGAGATGGGGTTATGAAAGGATATGATTTAGATTTAATTGCTAAAGTTCGTGAGAAGATTTCACTGCCCATGACTGTTTTAGGGGGCGCAGGTTCTTTAGGTGACATCGAAAAAGTGATAGGTATTCATGGAGTTATAGGTGTCGCAGCAGGTAGTTTGTTTGTTTTTAAAGGACCATATAAAGCGGTATTAATAAACTACCCAACTCAGTTAGAAAAAAATAAGATTTTTAAAATAAACTTATAATGAAAATACAAAACAAAACCCTTCTGATTACAGGTGGAACAGGTTCTTTCGGAAATGCCGTTTTAAACAGATTTCTTCATACTGACCATTTTAGTGAAATTCGTATTTTTTCCCGCGATGAGAAGAAACAAGATGACATGCGCAACCAATTGAAAAATGATAAGCTTAAGTTTTACATAGGTGATGTAAGAGACTATAGCAGTGTCGAGCGAGCGATGCGTGGGGTAGATTATGTATTTCACGCAGCGGCTTTAAAGCAGGTGCCTTCTTGTGAATTTTTTCCTATCGAAGCTACAAAAACAAATGTGTTTGGCACGCAAAACGTAATCGATGCCGCAGGAGCTAACAAGGTGAAAAAAGTGATTTGTTTGAGTACCGACAAAGCTGCATATCCTATTAATGCTATGGGAATCTCTAAAGCTTTAATGGAAAAAGTGGCAGTGGCAGCATCAAGAAATTTAATTGACACCACTGTATGCCTTACAAGATACGGTAATGTGATGGCTTCAAGAGGGTCCGTAATTCCTTTGTTTTTAAAACAAATTCAGGAAGGTAAAACCATAACCATAACAGATCCTAATATGACCCGATTTTTGATGTCATTGGATGAAGCAGTTGAATTAGTGTTGTTTGCTTTTGAACACGGTAATTCAGGTGATTTGTTTGTAAACAAAGCACCGGCCGGAACTATTGGTGATTTAGCTCAGGCTCTGAAAGAACTTTGTAAAGCAGATAACGAAATCAAAATAATAGGAACACGCCACGGAGAAAAGCTATATGAAACTTTGTGTACTCGTGAAGAAATGGTGAAAGCGGAAGACATGGGTGATTTTTATCGCATTCCCGCGGATAACAGAGATTTGAATTATGCACAATATTTTTCTGAAGGGGAAGAAGATGTTTCTCTGATAGAAGATTATCATTCGCATAATACGGAGCAACAAGGAGTTGAAGGTATGAAAAAGTTATTAGCGACTTTGCCTTTAATTCGGAAAGAAGTGTTTGGAGAAGATGTGGTTCAAATGCAAGGATAGGAATTAGTACGCAGTTGTTAGTTTTTAGTAATTAGGAGAAAATGATTCCAAAAATAATAAAAGGAGGCAATCATTCCGACTCGAGAGGAACTTTGTTTTATAATAATAATTTTGATGCCTCGGCAATTAAGAGAATTTATTTTATAGAAAATAAAGATGCTACATTTGTACGAGGATGGCAAGGCCATCGCATTGAACAGAGGTGGTTTTCTGTTTTGAAAGGCAGTTTCAAGATTGAATTGATTGCTATTGATAATTGGGAATCTCCTTCTGAAGATTTAAATGCATTAGATTTTGAAATACATGCAGAAAGTCTGGACGTACTTCATGTGCCGTGGGGCTATGTGAGCAGTATTCAGGCGCTTGAAATGGACTCTAAATTGTTGGTTATGGCTGATTACCTGTTAGGAGAAATTAAAGATGAATATCGATTTGACATTGATTATTTTAAAACGTAAAAAGAACAATGGTTAAAATAGGAATTACTGGTCAGGCAGGATTTGTGGGGACGCATTTGTATAATACTTTAGGGTTGTTTCCCGAAGAATTTGAAAGAATTGATTTTAAGAAAGAATATTTTGCCGACTCAACTGAACTGAATGAGTTTGTTGTCCAATGTGACGTAATTGTTCATTTGGCTGCTTTGAACCGACACAATGACCCACAAGTTATATATGAAACCAATATTGATTTAGTTCAAAAACTAATCAAATCACTGGAGCAAACTAAGAGTAAATCACATATTTTGTTCTCGTCTTCCACGCAAGAAGAAAAAGAGAATTTATATGGTAAGTCTAAAAAAAACGGTCGTGAGTTACTGATTAATTCGGCAAAAACGACTGGGGGAAAATTCACCGGGATGATTATTCCCAATGTTTTTGGACCTTTTGGACATCCCAACTATAATTCGGTTATAGCTACCTTTAGCCATAAATTGGCGCATAATGAAACGCCAATCATTGAGGTGGACGGCGATATGAAACTGATTTATGTAGGCGAATTAGTCAGCGCGATTCTTGCAGAAATTAGAAGAGACGAGGGGAATCCTGAGGTAATGGTTGAACACACTTCAGAGTCTAAAGTGTCTCAATTGTTATCCTTATTGGAATCCTACAAGGGGCAATATCAAGATTGCGGAATCATTCCATCGATAAATAGTGCTTTCGAGTTAAATTTATTCAATACCTTTCGTTGTTATATGGACATAGCGAATCATTTTCCAGTAAATTTTATTGAGCATACTGATTCTAGAGGATCTTTTGTTGAGGTAATTCGACTAGGAGTTGGAGGACAAGTTTCGTTTTCAACTACAGTTTCAGGGATTACTCGCGGAAACCACTATCATACCCGTAAGATAGAACGTTTTGCGGTAATTAAGGGGAAGGCCTTAATTCAATTGCGTCGCATTGGCACTGATGAAGTGTTAAATTTTTATTTAGACGGTAATGAACCTGCTTACGTCGATATGCCGATATGGTACACACATAATATAAAGAATATTGGTGACGAGGTTCTTTATGCCAATTTCTGGATTAACGAGTTTTATGATCCAAATGATCCGGATACGTATTTTGAAAACGTGTAGTAAAAATTAGAAATCAAGCCTTTTTTAGGGGCAAGAAAAAACAAGAATGAAAGCAAGATTAAAAGTAATGACTGTGGTGGGTACGAGACCCGAAATTATAAGATTATCCAGAGTAATGGCAGCTTTAGATGCTTCGGAAGCTATTGAGCACATTGTTATTCATACAGGGCAAAATTATGATTATGAATTAAATCAAATTTTTTTTGATGAGTTAAGTATACGTAAACCTGATTTTTTCCTTAATGCTGCCGGTGCATCTGCTACGGAAACCATAGGGCAAATATTAATTAAAATTGATCCTTTGCTAGAAAGTGAAAATCCTGATGCTTTTTTAGTTTTGGGAGATACTAACAGTTGTTTATGTGCGATTCCAGCTAAGAAACGCCATATTCCAATCTTCCATATGGAAGCAGGAAATCGTTGTTTCGACCAAAGGGTTCCAGAGGAAACCAATCGTAAAATTGTGGATCATGTTTCGGATGTGAATCTTACCTACAGTGATATAGCAAGAGAATATTTGTTGAGAGAAGGATTACCTGCCGATCGAATCATCAAAACGGGTTCGCCCATGTTTGAAGTGCTACATCATTACCTGCCTGAAATTGAATCTTCGGATGTATTAATTAAGTTAAATTTAGTAGAAAATCAATATTTTGTGGTTTCAGCTCATCGAGAAGAAAACATCAATAGCGAAAAAAACTTTAAAGGTCTGATGGACAGTTTGAATTTGATTGCCGAAAAATACGGTTATCCTATAATTGTAAGCACGCATCCGAGAACCCAAAAGATGATTGATTCTAGACAAATTGGCATGAGACCTGAGGTGCAGTTTTTGAAACCGATGGGTTTTATCGATTACAATGCTTTGCAAATGAATTCTTTTGCCGTTTTGTCGGATAGCGGCACCATTTCAGAAGAGTCATCCACGTTGAATTTTCCAGCTTTAAACATTCGTGATGCGCACGAGCGCCCGGAGGCAATGGAAGAAGCATCTGTAATGATGGTGGGGTTGAATCCAGAAAGAATAATGCAAGGATTGGTTCAACTGCAAACGCAAAAAAGAGGTTTTGAACGTAATTTTAGGCCCGTTGCGGATTATTCGATGCCTAATGTCTCTGAAAAAATGGTTCGAATCATCTTGAGTTATACAGATTATATAAAACGAGTGGTCTGGAGCGAGATAAATTAAGGGAATGAAAGTACTACTTGTGACGCAATATTTTTATCCTGAAAACTTTAAAAGCAATGATATTGCAATTGAATTAGCAAAAAAGGGACACGAAGTTACAGTTCTTACCGGATTGCCAAATTATCCCGAGGGAAAAATTCATAAAGACTATGGTTTTTTTAAAAAAACAAGGGAAAATTACCTTGGTGTAAAGGTTATTCGAACTTGGTTGGTACCACGAGGAAAAGGTGGAGGAGTTAGGTTATTTCTTAATTATTTCAGCTGGGCCTTCTTTGCTTCGACTAGGGCCTTTTTTCTGTCATTTCAAAAGAAATTTGATGTAATAATAGTGCATGAGCCTTCTCCAATTACACAAGGATTTCCTGCCATTGTTGTAAAAAAAATTCAAAAGATTCCGCTTCATTTTTGGGTCCTAGATTTGTGGCCAGAAAGTTTAACTTCTGCAGGAGGAGTAAATAATAAATATGTTTTGTCATTATTCACAAAAATGGTAAAGTACATTTATGATACTTCGGATAAAATTTTAATTAGTTCCAAAGGATTTAAAGAGTCCATTTTAGCTAAAGGAAATTATTTTGAAAAGTTAATTTATTTTCCTAATTGGGCCGAGGATTTAATTTTAAAAGGAAATCTAGATTATCCTATTCCCACTTTACCGGTGGGGTTTAAAATTATATTTGCTGGAAATATCGGAGAAGCACAGGATGTTGATTCGATTATGAAGACGGCTTTAATTCTCAAAGAAAAGATTGATATACATTTTGTTTTTATAGGGGATGGAAGAAGTAAAGAACAATTGGAAGACTTTGTGTTTAAAAATGATTTAAATGAAACGGTGCATTTTATGGGAAGGTTTCCGATAGATGCAATGAAATCATTCTTTAACCAAGCTGATGCTCTTTTAGTCTCACTAAAGAATGAAATGATTTTTAATTTAACTGTGCCAGCAAAATTACAGGCCTATTTATGTACTAAAAAACCAATTTTAGGGATGTTGAATGGTGAGGGTGCAGGGATTATAAATGAAGCTAATTGCGGGTTTTCGGTTAATGCAGGTGATTCTGAAGGGCTAGCTGAGATTATTCTTGATATGTACGAAATGAGCTTAGAAGATAGAATGGATCTGGGTAGTAATGGATTTAACTTCTATGAAAATAATTTTACTATGAAAAAGTGTATCGATAATTTAGAATTCATCTTAGAGAAATAATTTTGAAAATAGCAATAACTGGCGCCTCAGGTTTTGTCGGGCAAAATCTGCAAGAATATTTGAAGACTTCATATTATGTTCAATCTATGAGTGTTCGTTATATACCCAATCAACAATTTATTTTAAAATCTGATGTTATCATTCATTTGGCAGGTAAGGCACATGATTTAAAAAATGTGTCTAACTCAACAGATTATTATGAATCGAATTTTGAATTGACCAAACAAGTCTTTGATGCTTTCTTAAATTCAGGGGCTTCTGTATTTATATTTATGAGCACTGTTAAAGCTGTAGCCGATGAGGTCGAAAATATTTTGACTGAAGATGCAGTTGCTAATCCCAAAACCCATTATGGGATCGCCAAGCAGCAAGCAGAGCAGTATATTTTATCTCATGATTTGCCTCAGGGAAAAAGAGTTTATATTTTAAGACCGTGCATGATCCATGGGCCAGGTAACAAAGGAAATCTTAATTTATTATACCAATTAGTTGCTAAGGGTTTGCCATGGCCTCTTGGTGCTTTTGATAATAAACGTTCTTTTTTAAGTGTTGAAAATCTTTGTTTTATAATTAAAGAGTTATTAGAAAACAAAGGCATTCCCAGTGGTATTTATAATGTAGCTGATGATGAATCATTATCCACTAATGAATTGATTGAGTTAGTTGGTGGCAGTTTAGAGAAGAGAACTGTGATTTGGAAGATACCATCAGTATTCATGGTAAGTTTTGCTAAAGTGGGTGATTATTTGTATTTACCATTAAACACAGAAAGATTACAGAAATTGACAGAAAGTTATATAGTTAGTAATACAAAAATTAAAAAAGCATTATTGAAAGAGCTTCCTATTTCTATCAAAGAAGGACTTGTTAAGACATTTAAATCTTTCAAAAGATAAGTGAAGATTAAAAAGAAACAGAAAATACAAATAATACTTATAAATAGAATTAACATATAAAACAGTTCTTACGTTTGTTCGGTTATAAGAAAAATACTTAGTGCAGAGTAAAACGGATGCCGCCAATAGTTTCTCTCATAAGTTGTGATTTATTTTGAACTAATCTAGGATAATCGTTTTTGACAAACTAAATAAGAATTTAAATAGAACCAAAATCACCATTGAATAAGAAAAAACTGTATTACTTTTCTCAAAATCTAATTTCCTTATTTACGGTTAAAGGAGTAGAATTAGCATTGACTTTAGGTTTAATACCTTATTTGCTAGTTAAGGTAGGAGTTGCGAATTATGGGAATTATGCTTTTGCCATGGCCATGATTTTATTTTTTGTCAATGTGTTGAATTATGGATTTGACTTATCAGCAGTACGGGATCTAGCGGCCAACAAAAATGATTCATTGAAAATGAATCAACTTTTTAACGAAGTGTTTTCAGTAAAACTTTTTTTACTAGGTATTGCCTATTGCATAATTTTTATAGTTGTACTATTTGTTCCAAGATTTATAGAAAATAGAATGATTTATCTTTTGGCCTCTTTATTGTTAATAGGAGATTTGTTTTCCTTACGTTGGTTTTTCTTGGGTTTGGAGAAAATGAAATTTATTACAGTGATTAGTTTTTTGTCAACTTTGATATATGTTGGATTAGTTCTTGTTTTTATTCAGCGAAAAAGTGATTTTATTTGGATTCCACTAACAGAGGCTGTGGCACTATTTGTTGTTTCGGGGATTTCATTTTTATGGGTTTTGAAACAATTTAAAATCAAGATTCAATTATTGTCTCTAGAACAAACGATCATGTATTTAAAGTCTCATTTTTATTCCTATGTTAATTTGCTTTTACCTTCTACATCGGGAGTATTAATTGTTTTTTTGATGGGATTGTTTGGATTTCCAAATAATGTAGCTTTTATGCAGTTAGGAATCAAATTTACTTTTGCTTTTTCAACTGTCAATACAGTGTTAACTACTGTGTTTTACCCTATGGTAAATAGAGAGCAAAAAAACAGAATCCCTTCGCGCATTGCCTTAATGGGCATGGGACTTTTCTTAAGTGTAGTCATGTTCGTTGGAAGTGATTATTTAATAGTACATTGGCTTAAATTTGAAAATAAAATAGATCTTGATAATACACTAGCGGTCATACAATATTTAAGTCCCGTTCCTTTTTTGATGGGTGTCATTTCTAGTTATGGGATAAATGGATTATTGGTTTATTTTGAAGATAAATTATATAGTTGGATTACTATAACTTCCACTTTATTTATGATTATTCTGGCGTGTCTTTTAATTCCAAGATTTACAATTATTGGAGGTGCTATTGCTTTTGTAGCTGCTAGGGTTATATATGCTTTATTGTCGTATTATTTTTTTAAAATGAAACTAAATTTAGATGAAACTCATTAGACGATATTCTTTTTTATTGGTTTTGACTTTGTTTACAATTTTTTATACGTATTTAAATTCAGGGATAAGATATGAGTTGATACCATTAACGTTATTTCTTTTAACTGGACTCTTGTCGTTATATGGATTGTTTTTGTCAATAGACAAGCATGCTATTTCTTTAAATAAAACTTTTTGTCTTTTTTATTATTTTTTCTTTTCAATTGCCCCTATTGTTCAGTTTAAACATAATTTGGTTTTTTTTGTAGAAAATAAATCTATTAGTAACGCACTTTACGAGAAAGGAGCAGGTTTGTTATTAGTGCTGTTGTTAGTTTATTTGGTATTATATCATTTTGTTTACTGCTATTTTAATGAAATAAAGTCAAAAATTCATCGCAAAGTAAAAGATAAAATCAATGTGGTGAACGGTTCTATTTTGATTATAATCTCTATTATTTCGGTAGTTTTTTACCTG
>JBLHOW010000141.1:0-8353 GCA_047623705.1 Crocinitomix sp. | reverse complement strand
ATTGGATGTCGTCATTCCTGGAATTTCTCGAAAAGTACTTACCTCACAGTTGAATGAATTGTTGCGTGATCAATTAATTAATCGAAAAGCTTTTTCCGAAAGCCCTCCTAGAGTAGAGTATAGTCTTACTGAAAAGGGGAGAGAATTAATTCCGGTATTCCGATCCATTGCGTCATGGGGGGCATATTTAGTCGATAATGAAAAGAATGGCATTGAATAATTAACCACCGAATTACAAAGTTTAGGCTATGAAATTTTTACCCGAAGAACATAAAACAATTAGCGCATTGCTTATAGAGATTGGGTTAACAGAACAACAATTCTCATTCAGAAAAAAGAGAGGGCAATTGCATATTGAAATTAAAGACCGCGCAGATACCTTTTGTTTTTACCGAAAAACCGAATCAAATTTTGATTCGAGTATGAAATTTGTAGATGAAACAACCTACTTATTAGGACCTAAAAAGGACGTTGTTGTGAATGATTGGAAGGATGTATTGGTCGCTATAAAGGCTTGGTTATAATACTTTAATGCATCTCTTTGTACAAAGTGGACGCCAACAGATTATCCACCAGTTTTGCACCATGGCTCGTGAACGTACCAAAAATCAGCAATGCTTACTTCTGCGAATAAATTGAGTTGATCAATCCAATATTGCTCCGCACCTTCAGAGCAATAGAGGTATCCATATTTTCTGCCATCAAATACCTCTTCAATTTCATTGTCAGCTAAGGTACTTTGCCAATTTTCCACATTTTCAAATGTTAGATTTTCAAAGCCCATGCTACTGAATGTTGCAATGCCCGTAGGGGTATCGAATGTAATATCAAAGACTTTTAAGAAGGGTGTATTATCGAAAATGTTGAAGTAATAAGTTAAACTATCGAATGTCGTTTCAGTTGTGTATTTAAATCCATTTAGTTTAAAACGAGTTGCATTTAAGGAATCTAATAAGACTGATGCTTCAACTAGTTTAGTTTCCCCTTCCAGTTCAAAATACACCATGCCGGGATAAAATTCTCTGGGTTTAGGCTCTGCTTTTTCTTTTAAGCAAGAGGTAATGCTCAAAAAAATCAGAATCAATGTAATTAACTTGATCTTCATGGTTTTAAAGATAGTTAAAGTTATCCAATGGCTTTATGTTCGTAAATCACCTGAGCTTATTCGACGACAAATTTAATACACTAACAATTCAACAATGCTCGTATCGTCCGTTATTTTCACTTTGAAAATTTTATCATTTTCAGTGTGTGCTAAAGATTCAATTGGGCGAGTACCTCCTAAATAATCTACCATTGGCAATAAATTGTCTCCATGCCCGCAAATTAAGAAAGCCTTGCCTTTCTTGGTTTTCATTAGGTCCAGCATTTCGCTAAATTCGAAAGCGTCATAGTTCTGAATTTCTATGCCACGTTCGTTACATAGCGGTTGAACAGTATTGATATTACGTGTATAAACAGTGCTATAAACATCTTCCAGTTTTACACCCTTCATTTCTTCAACCAACTTTTGAGCCCGAGCTTCACCTTCAGAAGTTAGTTCAGGATTGGCATTCAATGGGTCGCTCAAATCTTTTTCAGCGTGTCGCACTAAATAAATTACTACTTCGTCTTTCTTTACTTTTGAAGAGCAACTTAAAATGATAGTTCCAACACTAAATATTCCAATAATAAAAAGCAGGAAAGGAGTTGATCGAGAGAGGATAGATTTTTTCATGTATTGCAAAGATAGCGATTTGTTCCAAATTTCAATTATGTATGATTTAATGGGTTAATGAGGAATGATTTAATTTATTTCATCCGTTACCCATTGCCTAATTACTCGAAACCAATTACTAAAAATTATTTACTTTTTCTAAATGCACCAAGCAAGCAATACCACAAAAACAAAGGAACTACTGTAAAATATCGCTTCGCCAACCTTCTTGGTTCTTGGCAAAGTCTGTAAAACCATTCCATGCCGCATTTTTGAATCCAGCGTGGTGCTTTTTTTACTTTACCTGTATGAAAATCAAAAGCCGCACCAATTGGGATGATAAATTGCACCTGCGTATATTTTGAAATTTGATGCGAAAAGTAAATTTGTTTTGGTGCACCTAATCCAACCCATAAAATTGAAGTTTGTACCGCATTAATGCGTTCTGCCATCTCTTTATATTCTTTTTCCGATAGCTCTTTAAACGGTGGACTATAATAGCCAACAATATTTTTATTGCCCCATTCCAAACATGTTTGCGCCAATTCCTTAGCAGTGCCTTCTGCACCGCCACATAAATAATGATTGATAGGTAAATGAGTTGTTGCTCTTATTACTTGTTCAAATAAATCGGGACCGCTACACCGTGTAGCCTGTTTGGCGCCTTTTAGCTTTAAAATCCATACGGACGGAACACCATCAGGCAAGTTCCAAAAATATTGCTCTAAAACGGCTTTAAATGCTTTGTTACGACGAGCATATACTAAAACATTCGCATCAGAAGGGCTGATTAATAGATTTTCTGCTGGAGCCGTACTTAAGGCAACAATCTCCTCAATTGCAGCATCCATGCCGTGTTCATATAAATCTGTTCCAATTACTTTCATTTAAACTTTGCTGCAATTACAGTCCTATAAATTTCTTGTAATTGCGCCGCATTTGATTCAATACTGTACAATTCTTCATAGTCTTGATGTCCGATTGCTGCCATTTCTTTAGCTGCATCTATATTTTTCAATACAAAGTTAAGATTATCAATTAGGTCTTTGGCAGATCCGGGTTGAAATAATAAACCATTTTCTTGATGACGAATTATACTTTGCATGGCGCCCAAATCACTTGTGATAACCATGGTTTTCAAAGCAAAGGCTTCCAAAATTGTCATGGGCATTCCCTCATACCAAAGGGAAGGTAAGATTAAAGCCGTGGCATTTTTAATAATTACCAAAGTTTCATTATAGGGACGTTTGCCTTTTAGTATAATGTTTTTTTGCGCTTTTAATTCATCTTGCAATTCGCCCTCACCAACCACCCAAATTGGAATGTCGATTTGAGCAGCAATTTCCTTCAATAGTAGGACACCTTTGCTTTCAGTCAAGCGCCCAACAAATAAGAAATAGCGATCGCTTTCAATCTGCGGTATGTCATCAGGAATAGAAACTGCATTTGGCTTAACGTATAGTTTTTCTGCTGGCAAGCCGTGTGCTTTAAACTTTGCTTTGGCAAATTCAGTGAGACAAATATAGGCATCCACTTTTTCGTTCCAAGTTCCATTACTTTTGTTCTTCTCAATCATTTTGGCTACCGCATAGGTTTGCAAGGCAGAATCTCGATAACACCTTTTTGTGACTGCCTGGTAAGCTGATTTTCCTAAACATAATTCACAGATTTTCCCTTTGCGCATTAATAATCCATTGGTGCAGATTAAGCGATAATTGTGCAAGGTTTGAACTACTGGAACGCCTTCGTCCTGACAAGCTTGAAAAATTGAAGGGGAGAAGAGTGGTAGAAAATTATGAACATGGCAAATGTCTGGTTGATTCTCTTTTAAAAATGCACGAAAGAATTTATAGGATTGTTTGGACCATGTTGTGTTCCGAATCAAACTAAATTTTTCTATAATTGAGAAGGAATCAATTTCGCGATTATCGCGTGAATATGGTATTACTTCAATACCATTATTGGATAAATTCTCGCTTTCAATAGCAACAACAGTTGCCTCACCGCCTCGTATCTTATAGTAGTTATGTATAATTGCAACTTTCATTCTTCACTACTCTTTTTGGATAAAAATTGTGGAGCCCAATAAAATAGGGCCGCAAAAAACACAAAGAAAAGCATTCCTTTTTGCGTACGCATGGTTGACTCTGTCAAACTGAATAAAGCAAATAGCGTGATGAAGCAAAGAAAAATGACGTTTCTGTTTTGCACCGCCTTTTTTAGGAGAATTAAAAATCCTAAGATAAAAATCCCAATTGCCAATAAACCGTTGCTCATCCAATATTGCAAATACATATTATGCGAATTGAAATCATTCTCTAGCCCAATTATAAAGTTATTCTCTTCATATTTTTTCAATAATTCGTGATGAGAATCTCCAGTTCCAGTTCCTAGCAACCAGTTTTCTTGAATGACCTGCCATGTACAGTCCCAAATTGATAAGCGAATTCCAAGTGGTCCCATGGCGGGATCAGACATTTCATACGATAGTTGAAAATTACTCAATTTACTCTGAATCCCCTTATAAGTAAAGAAACCAAGTACAAGGATTCCAATACTAACTAGCGCGATATTTTTGGAAGAACTAAAAATTGTTTTCCCATAGCGATACGCAATAACCAAAAGGATACAAATAGCAAAGCCCAAGGTAATATTCGCTGATTTTAATAAATAAATCAATCCGCAGAAAAACAGAAACAATAGGCCTAGAAAAATGCGCCTTGATTGGCCCATTTTTTTGGCAAGAATAGCTTGTAAAACCACCATGCTTGCCAATCCAACAGACAAAGCAAAATATACCGCATGGATTCCAAACGGCTCCGTTAAGTGGTGATGCATAAAAATATTATAGAGAAAATGTGTGTTATTAGGAATAGTATAAATACTTCCGATTTCAGCTGCGACCACGGTTGCATTACCAATACAGATCAAACCGAAAATTGCCGTGGAAGCTACGAATAATCGAATTAAAAAGACTTGCTTTTTTGCAGATAAACTAGGGAAACTGGAAATGGCAAAGGGCATTAATAAAAGTGAGAGGTTGCGTTCTACCAAGGTCCAACCTTCTTTTAAATCTGTTGTGTAAAGTTGACCAATGACCAATAAAAGAAATAATCCAGGCAAAAAAAGTAAACCTAAACCACCACGAAAAGTAAGCTTTTTCATGACTAGCTTGACCACACCAAAAATAATGATAAGCATTGCGATAAACCCATTTAGGCGGTAATGCAATAAGAAAGAAATTAAAAACGCGGAGAACAAGAGCAAATCAATATTTGCAACCGAAATAAGTCTAGGTTTCAGCAGTTCCTTCATCATCTGTATAAAATTTCCAGCGGTGTATTAAAAATCCCAAACTAATCCAAAATATGGCATTTTCATAAATTGGAATGGTGATTCCAATGGTAATCAATGGGAGTATAAAAATACCAAAAAAGACGGTCTTATTCCAACTCCCATTTGGAGCCCACTTTTTTATCTGATTCCAAACCATGCGAAACAGGTAAAAGATAAACGCCAAACCAATAATTCCGCTATTTATAAATACGCTTAAAATGGCGTTATGCGTGTCATAATCTGTGTCTGCATTAGGATCGTTGGCTATTAAATACCACGTGTCAGCTGTAGCGTAGTCTGCAAAAATATCGAAAGAGGAGCCCATTCCATTTCCAAATAAATAATTCCAAAACGTAAATTCTTTAATGCGTTCAATGTATATATTCCAAATGGCGCCACGGCCTGTTAGCATATCTGGGACAAATAAATAACCCGTATACGTATACACTTGTGAGGTAAAACGAAGTACTACAATTCCAACGAATAGAACGACTAAAGAGATATAAAAAATAATACGCTTTTTTGAAATGAGTTTGAATTGCGCCAGCACACCGCGATTTACAAAAACGATATAGTATAGAAATAATAAAATGGTGCAACCAATTAATGCCTTAAAATAAGTCATGAAAGAAATCACTATCAGGAGCAGCAGCATCCAAATGGCTTTATCTTCTTTTTTAAAGAATTGAAATAAGGCGGCAAAACAAATAATGACTGAAAGTTCGGAACCATGATAAAGCAAGCCATTAGGCCGTGGAATAGCTATGTTTCCAAAATATGCCAAATTAATATAAGTTGCATTCCAAAATTGAACGGGCACAATATTGAAATACTGCAATACCGCAATCCCTATTGGAACCCATAAAAGGTAATAGAAACGTCGTTCATACTTCAAAAGTGTTGCTTTGGGTAATTTCTGATTGACCAAAATATCCAATAACAACAATAAAGCAAATGGCCCAAAGAAATAGTCGATCAATCCTTTTAAATACCATTGTTCATGTGTGAATTGAATCAAGGTATAGGCGCCTGCAACATATAAAATCCATTTTTTATAAGGATCAGACATTAAGGCCCAAACCATTATTAAAAAAATAATTCCCAAACCCATATGATGGATTTTTATTGGCATTGGAGGAACAACATTGCCTAAAATGATAAGAATTGGAGTAATGCTGACCAATTCTAAAAAGAGCAAGTGAATAGTATTGTTTTTTGTTAGTGCTCGTTCCATTATGCTTCTAGTTTTTTAATAACAGAACGATATTGAAGTGGCAATACAATTGAAAGTGGTAAGAGTACAATGCTGGTAGCGATAATCACCCCGGTAATTCCAATTTGATCTAATAAATAAAAAGATAATGGCACATTAATTAAGGCGGAAATAACCAAGACTAACATTTGTCGTTTGGTTTTAGAAATACTGTTTAAGAAATAAGAGAAAATATTATTCCAACATGTAATTAAAACTGAAATCCCCATAAATATGGACAGTTCTAAAGGAATTGTGACAGGTTTACCAATCCAAAGTTCATAGGCATAACTTGAAGCAACAAGCATAATAACAGACAAACCAGTGATGGCCAACCATAACATAATTAGCCTACGCACATTTTTTTTAATCCAGCTAATATCTTTTCTATGCGCCGCTTCTGTAAATGACGACCAATAGGGCAACAAAACAATATTGAATAAAATGATGAGGATATTGAAATATTTAAACGCAATATTATAGTAAGTGACATCCGCACCTGTCATGCCATTTATGATGATTATATTATCCGTTGCATAAATGATTAACGTGCTGATTTGAATGATGAAAAACGCTTTTTGTACATGAGAAAAAGGACGTGTTTTTGAGCTTTTAATGTCAGCAATTCTCGGTTTTATTGGCGTCAAAAATGAACGATATGAAAAGAAGGATGCAATTGTCCAAATGATTATTGGAATGGCCGAAAACCACAAGCAAATAAAAGACATGGAAGGTGTCAACTCAAATTCAATAAAAGCAATAATCCCAAACAAGAGTACTGCTTTTTGAACGGCACTAATGATATAGATTGTTTGTGCATGATGTGTAGCTAATAAAACAGTTTGTAAAAAGAAGAGCATATAATGTACCATATATAGCACAAAACTAATTTGGAATACAAGGTTGAAATTAGCGTCAAATTGATCAAATGAATAACCAATGCTATTGTAGATTATCAAAAATAAAGCTATAACAATCAAATAAATGATTGTTGTTGCACGATAACCCATCCCAACCCAAGTGCGAATTGCGTCAAATTTTTTATCAGCGAAATATTGTGTTAATTGATTTCGAAAACTACTACTTATGCCGAATTCAATGACCGAAAACCAAGCGAAGAAGGAGAGAATTGTGAGCCAAACGCCATAATCCTCAGCACCAAAAAATTGAATGGCGTAACGCACCAATAAAAAATTAAAGACCACATCAATACCTTTGTAAATGGTACTTCCGTATACATTCCGTTTTAATTTTTCTGTGATTCCAACGTCTTCGGCATTCATTTATGCCTTGTTTTTACTTAACCTTAAAAAGAAGAGCAAAAGAATCGTAAATAAAAAGAAAACCGTTGCGCATGCTATTGCTCGCGATAATCTGCCATAACCAATCTTTTTTCCAAAAGAGTTTAAATGTGAGCTTACAAAATAGCAAGAGGAATGTTCTTGAATAGCTACATCAATATTCGTGACTTTGAGCGCGTAAAAGATTGAACGGTCTTGAATATCAAGGGCGTTCACACTTCTATTACCCTGATCGCTGGCTGATAGATTTACATAAGTGTTTGTTCCAATTCCTCCCGAATTTTTGGCTTGCTCGAGTAGTGCCATATTCATTACTTTTTTCAGCGTATCTAAATTGGCCATTTCAGCAACATATGTTTGGCGTTGAAATTCTAAAGCTTTTTGACTCGATTTTAACAATTTATTTAATTCAGGGACTCTTTCTAAATATGCGAGTAGTGGTGCTTCCAATTTTGAGAATATTGTTTGGTCAGTGGCCGTAAATGAGATTCTGAATTTAGAACTTAAATCACCGTTTTCCTGCGACATTAATTCGGCAAAATCTAGGTTATTATAAATTGCTGTATCAGTAGTCATGTATAATACATTGAGCGCAGCCGTTTTTTCAAAGAAAGTCGAATATGGATAGGCTTCGCAAGATTTTAATGATGCTGCCTCTTGCTCAGAAATTGATAATAATTCTGAAAGTTCCTTCACTGCTCCTTTTTGAATTAAGGCATTGAAATAACCAACGTCGTTCAGTAATTGCTCCTTGCCATTTACATTCAA
>JBLHOW010000140.1:0-8452 GCA_047623705.1 Crocinitomix sp. | reverse complement strand
AAAAACTTTTTACCACTTGAAGATGACCACTTTAGATTAGTTACACATACCTTTAGAGAGGGCTGTCAAGAATGTGCAGAGAATACAACACTTAATTTATTTGGTGCGGTGGACACGACTATAACCTATGCTACAACTGCTGGGGAATATGTGAGGTTCACTTATATAGATGTTACTTACGCGGATTCTAACCTTGATTCGATTTATACTGCTCCGTTTGAAAACAATAGCTATACCATTAATTATTAACCACTCTTCGGTTATAAAATTTCCTATAATTTGAGGCTACTCTCATAATTGAATTATCTTTGCGGCTTTTAAATTGGACTATGTTTAAGCTCATTCAAAATTCCACAAGCAACGTTAAAAACGACATTCTTTCAGGTCTTACTGTAGCACTTGCTTTGGTGCCCGAAGCAGTAGCTTTTGCCTTTGTAGCCGGTGTAGATCCATTAGTTGGCCTTTACGGCGCGTTTATGATGGGAATTATCACCTCTATTTTTGGTGGACGTCCTGGAATGATTTCTGGTGCTACTGGTGCAATGGCCGTTGTTATGGTTGCGCTTGTTAAAATAGGTGAAGATCAAGGTGGACTAGGATTAGAATACTTACTCTTAACCCTTTTACTGGTTGGAATTATTCAAATGTCAGCAGGTTTATTGAAACTTGGAAAATTTGTAAGGTTAATCCCCCACTCTGTTATGATGGGCTTTGTAAACGGATTGGCAATTGTTATTTTTCTTTCGCAAATTGGCATGTTTAAAACGACTGATAAAGACGTTTATGGACAAAACAAAGTTGAGACAGTATCAAAAGATTTGGTTTATGACATTGACGGAACACAAGTTCGCGACCATTCAAGTGGACATGTTTTATTTAATAAAGTTGACAATCAATTAATTGATGCACATTCCAATGAACTAGCTTATAACATCACAGAAAATCAAGTATTTGGAACTGATTCTATCGTCGCATATAACATTGAATCTGCAGGTATTTATAGCATTGAAAAAGTAGGATTATCCAAATCATTTTTAGCTTCTACTGAATTATTGTTGATGCTGTTATTTGTACTCCTGACAATGGGTATCATGTACTTCTTACCTAAATTAACCAAGAAAGTACCTTCTGCATTAATTGCAATTATAGTAGTGGCATGTATCACTATTTTCGGAAATATTGACATAAGTACCGTGGGCTCTTTTATTGCAGACGGCGCGCCATTAGGTCAAGCAAGTACAGGAATAGCTGGTGGATTACCTACTTTCCATGCCGAGACTTTTACAAGTGTTCCACTCACATTTGAAACGCTTAAAACAATATTACCATTCGCATTTATTTTGGCAGCCATTGGTTTAATTGAATCATTAATGACACTGAATTTAGTAGATGAATTAACAGATACACGTGGAAATGGAAACCGAGAATGTATTGCACAAGGTGGTGCTAACTTCGTAAATGGATTATTTGGTGGAATGGGTGGTTGTGCTATGATTGGTCAATCAATCATTAATATTAATTCAGGCGGTAGAGGAAGACTTTCCGGTATTGTAGCAGCACTTACTTTATTGATTTTTATTCTTTGGGGAGCTGGAGTCATTGAACAAGTTCCAATCGCAGCTTTAGTTGGCGTTATGTTTATGGTGGTTATTGGGACCTTTGCTTGGTCTAGTTTCCGTATTATTCGCAAAATTCCTCGATCAGATGCTTTTGTATTGATTTTGGTTTCAGGAATGACTGTAGCATTTGATTTAGCAATCGCAGTGATTTGTGGTGTAATTGTTTCTGCCCTTGTATTTTCTTGGGAAAATGCAAAGAGAATTAGAGCACGTAAATCTGTTCGTGAAGACGGAACAAAAGTATACGAAATTTGGGGTCCATTGTTCTTTGGATCTGTTCAAGCTTTCAATAATAAATTTGATGTAGCTGGAGATCCGGAGCGCATTGAGATTGACTTTGTAGAATCAAAAGTAACCGATCATTCGGGAATTGAGGCTGTGAAAAGCTTAGTGGAACGCTATGAGACTGCAGGGAAAATCATTACGCTAAAACACCTGAGTCCGCAATGCGTTATATTATTGACCAAGGCGAATCCGCATTTAAATGAGATTATTGAGCGTGACATTGATGATCCAAGATACCATGTGCTTGCTGCGCAGGATGAGAATTTACTGTAATGACTGGGCTCATAGACTAAAGAACAAAGACTTTGTGCTGACCTATCCCGGTTTAATCTTGGCTCTTTTGTCTTTGCTATCTACTCTTTAAAATCCCCTAAATTTTTCTTCAATCAACTCTTTAAACTTATTCTTTAGAATTTGTTCTGTATCAATTTGAATGATTAATTCATTGGATTCATAGGTTATTTTTAATAGTGATTGATCACTAAAAAAGTGCGCTAGCATAAAATGTAAACGATTCGCAATTGGATGATCTGAATGATCGGTAATAATCATGTACTCACTCGAGCCTTTGAACTTATTTACTCTTTTGGATAAAGCCCTTCCCACATCTCCAAACTTCCTTTTTCGAATATGAAAATCAGGTAAATCAGTTTTTAGATCTTTACATTTCCAAATCGTCCAAAACTGTAAACATTGCTTTTTACTAGAAACCAGGAGGACTGCTCCTGAATAGGTAGCTTTTTTAAGCTGAAAAATCCATCTTAAAGGTGCATCTACTCTTCCCTTAACATTATACGACCATGCATTGTATGCACCAGTAGTTACACCGCCTATGTCAAGTATATATGCCTCAAAATCTTCACAAAAAGCCTTATTTTCTAAATAAAACGGAGAATCTAATTCTCCTGGACTCCCGTTAGATTCAATTGCCATGGAAATTACTATTGTTTAAGAATCTTACCTGCTCCTACTTTTTCGCCATCATTAATAAAACGATAAAAATAAACACCATCTGCTAAGTTCGATAAATCCACTTGTTGACCTGTAGCTGTAAGAACGTTCGAATAAACCAATTTACCATTATTGTCTACTACTTCCACCATTAATTGCATATAGTCTCTAAAAGCTACGTAAAACACTCCTGTAGATGGATTAGGATACAATTGAATGAGCGCATTTTCTTCTGTCTCGTCAATAGCGGTAACAATATCATCACCATTTACATTGGATTCAATAAAGAATTGAGAAAAATTAGTAACGGCACAAGTAGCATCATAGTTAAATGTTCCACCGTCAAAATCAACTGCTGCACAACTCTCTTCCCAAACAGCATCAGCTTCATTCTCACTACGCACATACAGTAAAGCGTTTTCAGGCAAACCTTCTGGTGATGCATCATGCACCTTGAAATTAAGTGTTTCTATCGTTTCAAACGTCTCTGTTCCATAGTTGTTAATTATCCAATAATTACCCGTATTCGGATTGTCAGTCGGCAACACGTTTGGCTCTAAATGAATACGACTTACTACAACTTCTCCCTCAATAACAGTTCCATCCGCAAAAACCAAAATGGTTTCACTATTTGAGAAATCAACCTCTCCTGCTCCAGTGACATAAATGCGATCACTATTACCTTCGCCAACAGGTGCGCCAGAAATTACTTTTGTAGCACCCGAATTTAGCACTGCGTGGTTGGTTCCAATTCTATCATTCACTGCTGTAATTCCTTCAACATTGAACTGGTAATACGAGATTAACTCATCTGTATAAGGAATGTCTCCTGTTCTTGTTAAATGGCGTAATTCGCGAATCTCATTTTGTGTCAACGATTTATTCCAAATACAAACTTCATCAATCATTCCTTTATAATTTCGACTACCCCAACCTTTATAGCTTCCAATTTTCATGGATTCAATTAGCGCGGGTTCTGCAGCAGTAACATGCGAACTAGCAATCCCGTTTAAATACACAGTAATAGAATCTGGTGTTACCACTAAGGCCACATGAGACCATACACCATCTTCAACGACAAGGCCACTATCCCACCACCAAGCGCCACCTGGCCAGTGATAAGCCAGCATATTTCCTGGTCTGAAGTTTAACCCAGCACTTATTCCATCATTAAAAACAATTCCGGTATAATCAGGTTGTACGCCATCTGGTTTTACCCAAGCCGAAACACTAAAGTTATTGGTTAAACCAATGTTCATATTTCCTGTAGAAGCATAATCGCCACTTTCAAAGGTTTCCATTGCAAATCCTGGATTCGGGTCAGGCGAGCATTGGTTATCCAAAGCCACCATATTTTCAACGGTTTTTGAATCTGTATTTCCATCACCGTCTGTTACTGTCAGTGTTACATCATAACTTCCTTCCACATCAAAAACAACTTGTGGGTTTCTATCCGTAAGCGAACTTACATAACTGGGTGCAGGTGAAAATTCCCATTCCCAAGATGCGCCGTCATGTGCTAAAACAGAATAACATTCAAACTGCACGGTATCTCTGCTACAATACACAATAGCTGATTCTGTCATTGGTTGCGCGATTGGCAATGAAGGAGCTGCTAAAGAAACTTCCCAAATTCCACGTCCGCCACTCATGCGCAATTTATGGTCTCGATAAAATGGTCTAAAATATAAAGCTCTTGTTACAAAAGGTAAATCTTCACTATAGGACAACCATTCACTTGTTCCTTCATCCCAATAAAATAAATTATAAGCCGAAACGACGTAAACCACATGATCTGATCCTGCTTGAAAAACAATATCTCGAATATAATGTCCGTTTAAAACTGGGGTTGATTTATTTACCCAAGTTGTTCCACCGTCATATGTTGCATAAACTTTTTCACCGTCTGAACCATAATGAACTGCTACCCATAATTCATCAGCATCTGCTGGATTTAGGGTTAAATCCAATCTCGTTAAGGCTCCTGCTGGTACCTCTGTCGTTTCTTCAAAACTATTACCTCCATCAATCGATCTATGAATTTGACAGTTAAAACCGTCTCGCACTATGGTATAAATGATTTCTGGATTATCCCGTGAAACTTCAAATTCCAATACACGACTGAATTCTGGAAATTCAAATAAGGCTTCAAAACTTGCTCCACCATCTTCGGATTTATAAAAAACATTTTCATTTCCTAAATACAAATGATCTGCATAACGAGGATCATACTCCACCTCACTACTATTCAATAAACCGTAACTTTCATTTGGATATATACTAAAGTTAGAGATGTTAGACGAACTTTGAGAAAGCGCGTCTGGCGTTACTTTATCGGCAATATCAGAATAATGTGTTTCTCTATTATTCAAAGGGTTTACATAACCTGTTGAAGTTTCTGCACCACCCATGAACATGGTATTTCCAAATCCAAAATTTTCATGATAAACCGCATCACCATTATGATAACGACCACCGGTCCAAGTATCTTCATTCCAACCTTGATTAAACCCCCAATACGTACTCGAAGAAACTCCCGTATTTCTTACCTCTACAGTTACACACTCATCATTCGAATAATTAAGGCCACCGTCAGATGCGACCCAAACTTCACCACTTACCACATCAATATCTTGAATATCTGCATGCATTTCTAAACTTCGTGTACCTCTTATATATTCAATATTTGCACCGCGATTTCCTGATTCAAGCATCCAAATTGTTCCAATCCAGATTTTATCAGCATCTGTATGCGACACATCCATATCAAAATTATACCATCCTTGATGATACCCATCTGAATAACCAGCTACATACCAATTGGTAGCCATATCAGTTCCTGTTTCATAAGGCCCACCATCAATCCCATCAGGATTCACCCAGTTTTCGGCTCCATCTTCGCTATAATACACACCAATCCAACCATTATCGCCAGATTTGCTATTTCCAATTAAACAGGCATAAATCATATCAGGGTTTGCTGGTGTAACACCAATCTTACAACCAATATCACTTGCTGTCGCAAAATCCTCTGGAACATACCAATCTACATCTTTTAAAAGCCAAGTTGTTCCAGCATCTAACGATTTAAAGATTTCAGCACGTTTTGTTGAAGGGTTGTGAATGGATAAAAATAAAATGTCAGGATTAACGGCATGCGCCTCTATGTCCCAACAACGTTCATCATAAATCACTGCCCATGAATCTCCCGAATCATCTGTAAAGTAGAGCCCATCTGCAGTTGCAGCATAAACGTTTGTAGGATCGGTTCTGTGAATGTAAAATTGCTCTATTTTTCCGTCGGCGGTAAAATTCAAGTTCCAAGTTAGCCCTCCATCCAATGTTTTATAAATGTCTACCCCTGTTCCAACGTATACAATATCCGGATTTGTAGGATGCACTTTAATATCTTGACAATTGGTGAAAACCTCGTTAATGCTTGTTAATTCCCAGTTCAAAGCATGATCAGTTGATTTAAAAATTCCACCACCTTCAGCTGCACCATACATTATATCATTATCAGAAGGAGCTGCGGCCATTGTGAAGATATTGACTTGTGTAGGTCTTAAATTCAGAGAACCGTCATTTTTATACGTTCTATCGGGCCCCATGTTTTGCCATGAAGTTGTTTTAGTAGCAAATCCAAAATTTCGTTGCTCATGCAATTCTTGAATGCGCAATTTCTCTGCCGCAGCAGTTGGTAGTACTAATAAACCATTGCTTTGCACAAATTCAGAAGTTGCACGCAACCAATATTTATAGTTTTGCGTATGTATATTTTTTACAAGCGGATTTGATTGATAGTGCTGATGATAAAGGTCTACTACTTCCAGCACATTCGGGTAATCACTATACATTTCAATAACCCATTCAGGTTCTGTTCCATCCAATTGCGGAAAAACTTTAAAAAAATCTGGGCTATTTTGTGCGCTTACATCTTGTGTTGAAAGAAGTAAGAGAACTATATAAATAAAACGTTTTAGCTTCATAATGTCAAGTAATTATAGTGGAGTAAATTTAGTCAATAGAATTTAGTCGCTCGTATTTAGTTCTTAGTAATTCGTATTTAGCACTGAATGTCAGTGCTGAAAGCTTTCGCAACTATAGAATAACAGCAGATACCTTCTCACGATTCATCCTCCAATAGAACCAATAAAATACGGCTCCGGCAAAATACATGATTACATCTATGATATCAGCAGTATAAAGTGGGCTTGAGTTTGGGAGGGAATATTCGAATAAAACCGCATAAAAAGTGGTCATTCCAAAAATCATTATGGGAGTTAGGTTAAATTGAGGTAGTCGTTTCAAATAACGCACGCCTACAAGACAAATGGTTAAGATAATTGGCATGCATAACAAATCATTCATGTAATTGTTAACCCACTCATTTGGTGTATACCAGCTTAACCTACCCAAACGAACAATAATATAGAGCGCTATGGCAATTAAAAAATAAGGTTTGAGTAATGGTTTGAACATGAATTTAACCATTTGCCATGGCCACTCCCCATGCAATAAAGGCTCCTATGGTAGCAAATACCATCCCTATGGAATAACCTATTTTGTAAATAACCCGCATGAAGAAATACTTATGATTCTTCAATCGCTCGGCAAATAACTCAAATTTATCTTTAGGCTTATTGGCCTCCTCAAGTCGCTTCTTCTTAGTTTCGACTTTAATAATTTCTTTTTGCGAGATAGGATTTCCGCAATTGGTACAATTGTCTTCTTCTTTATTCCATGTCCCGCAAGACAGGCATTTTCTTTCAATCATTTCAATACAAAAAAAAAAGCCTTATCTCAATAATTTAAGATAAGGCTTTATGTCAATGTTTTACTTCACTTATGCGACTCTAACGTCGACGGCATTTAAACCTTTTTTTCCTTCTTTCAAATCAAAGGTTACTTCATCATCTTCACGGATTTCATCAATTAATCCTGAAATGTGAACAAAATATTCTTTTCCTGATTCGTTATCTAAAATAAATCCAAATCCTTTTGATTCATTGAAGAATTTTACTTTTCCTGTATTCATATTACTTAATTTTTTTGCAAATGTAAGTAATTATATGATTTATCCCTTGATTTTTCGAGTGTAATCCCCTTACGGTTGACAAAAATCATACGTCTACTGGATTGATTTAAAAAAGATAGATTTTGAATTAAAAGTAGGCTAACTTAAAACGAATTTTTAGCGCATAAAAAAAGAGAGCACTCTCATACTCTCTTCCTAACCCTTATAGTCATGTAATCGAGATTTAAAAATCCGTTTACAATAGTATGAACGCAAATGTTACTAAAAGGTTTCAAAAAAAGAATGAGATTTATTTACTAGTCAGCTTTATTGGCTCCGCAACTGATTTAAAATCAGTGCCTGAGCGACAAATCTGAAAGAATAAAATTGGGCTTACATTATTCCCCGTTAGCACACCAGGGAAGGCAAGTATTAACCTCCCAAATGAGTTGCTTTTTTGACTTGTTGTTACAATAAAATCACCCGTAAGTGCATTAAACCAATCAACTTTATACGTTTTACGTGTCCCCATATTTTTAAAACGCATGGCTGATCTATCTAAATCAGTCACCTTAAAATC
>JBLHOW010000139.1:0-8494 GCA_047623705.1 Crocinitomix sp. | reverse complement strand
TCAATGTTTAATTGACTTAGATTTTAGCGAGAGCAGGGCCGTATTGTTTGGTTGTACTTACTTGCAGGGAATGTGATGGAAATTGAAAAAAGGGATTGCCCAAATTATTGGCTATGAAATCATTTATATTGTCAATTATTGATCATGCTGTTGTTGTTTGAGCAAATCTGCGACAACATCTAGTTCTGACTCTATTTTTATTTCGGAGCAGCTATCTTTCATAAGTTTACGAAATTCATTGGCTTGCTCAGGTAAGTTATTGCCAGCATTCTTCCATGTCGATTTATCAGGCCATTGTGCGTATGCAATATAAGTGTTGGGTTCAGTTTGATGTAAACGAGAGCCAAGGCTGTTTTCGTATTGATAGATAAGTTTTGTTAGACCAGACCAGCCTTTTATAAAGTCATTTGTTCTGCCTGGAATTACTTTAAATGAATATATGACAGCAAACATAATTAGGCTTTGAGCGGAATAAATACGTCTTCTTCAGAATTGGGATCATTAGGCCCTTTATAATTGGCTTCCATTATTTCGAAATGATGTGCGTTTCGTAATTCATAGCCCGAGGAGGGGAGCCAAGTTCCATAAATATATTGTGAAGTTCTAAAAAAATCTGAAGCGGTTCCAAAATGCTGGAATTTGGCAAATTTCCCAGCATCAATATAAATGACTTCCATTCCTTCTGGTATATCAATTACTTTGCTGACTGTTACGGCCGCCCACTTATCAAAAACCGTTATTGGAGTAAAAGAATCCATGTCTATGTCGTTGGGGTATTTTTGTACGGAATAATATTTATCATCAATTCGATTCTTGATTTCAGTCCTTCTTTTCATGAAGGTATTCCAAAGTTTAAATGTATTATCTTCAGATAAAGAAGTACTGATTTTTAGTCCTACTAAGGTTAATTTGTCAAATTCAATAATTTCTGCCTTCATGATCAATTATTTATAAGATTATTAAATGCCTGAGCCAATGAATAATGCTGCGACCTTATTAAAGGTAAACAATTCAATGGGCAATACAAATCAAAGTGTTAAAAATTGCGTGTATTAAATTGATCATGATCACTTGTTAATAACCTGCCTCTCGAGAATTATAATTGGGAGTAATATTGATTATTTTAGCGTAACGAATAGGCTTTGAAGCGTTTCAAAGCTGGAATAATTGAATTAATTATCGGATGAAGTACCTTTATATTTTATTGTTATTTGTTGGCTCAACAGGTTTGAGCCAACAAAGTTGGGATGATTTCACAGGAAAAGAGAGGGCCTTTTTATATCATCAGACTAGGAGAGTTGAGTTATTAAAGCTTGAATTATTCCATTTATTTGAGTATAGCGATTCGATTCCTTATATCAATGATACGTTACCAGATTATAGTTATGTTGAAAGGCAAATCGTTGCACATCCGAGTTTATTAAAGCTCCATTCTGATCAAATGATGCGAAAATCGGATGGTTTAGTAAGCGATTTAGCGGCTAGATATGCCATTTGGGAATTATCTCAAATTTTGCAGTTTAGAAATTCGACTGCCGAGGAAGATATGCCTCTTTTGGAAAAACTAAAAACATTTGAAAAATATGTTTTGGAAGAAGTACCGCAAAGTGCCGTTAGAACGTTGAATAACGGTAATTATGTGCTGGCAAAAACGGTGCAGGGATATTATGCGGCTTCATTAACCGTTTCCGATAAAATGGCGGCTATTCTGAATTCGGGTTATTCGCAGTTGGATCAAATGCTAATTATTAATGCGATAATGGCCGCGGAAGAAAAATACGTTAATTTACGGACTAAGGAAATATTTAAAGTTTTAGGAGGTGGAAATGCTGGAGTGAATCATATTTCTGCAGTAGGAGATGGATCTAATTGGGCTGAAATAACTGGCGGTTTTAATACGCCTTATTCAATTGGGTTGCCTGATGAAAATGGCATTTTTAAATTCAATATAGAACAAGTTTTTGATGAAGAAAAAGAATTGAAAAATTTGGTTGTTAAGACTGTTGAAAGAAAACAATTTACTACTAATAGTGATTCTAATACTGTTGTTCACGTTGATGTTTTCGGGTATCATCCAGAAAGGCAAACGACTATAGCGATTCAAAAGGGAGGGAATTCTTATGTTTTATATGGGAAGAATGATCACCGTCTTGTGTCTCCAGATTCGACATATGGTGAAGGTACCACATATTGGCGATTGATGTATAATTTAGAGTTTTATCATATAGCAGGAATAAAGGAAGACTTATATGGTAAAAGAGGTTATGAATATCAAATTGACTTGTTCGAAAAGAAAATTGAAACCACGAAACTTCAAATTAAGAAAACAGAGTATAGATTGGATAAGTTGAGATATACGCCTGAGGGGACACCAAAAATTAAGAAGAAAAAGAATAAGAAGAAAAACCTAGGCATGTCGGATCAAGACGGGGGAGGTCATCCTACTAGTAAATTGAGCAAATTGGATAAAAGGAGGAATGTCGAGCAAAATAGATTGGTACAATTGAATGGTTTATTGAATGGTCAAAAATCTATGTTAAAACAACTTAAAATTGACATGGAAGAGGCTTATATCAAATTAGTAAAATGGGAGACCAAATTGGATGGGATGCGTAAAAATATTGGCTATATCATGATGGAATATGAAGTCGAAAATAATATCTATACGTTTAAAGATGGTGCCCAATTTAATTATTTAACGCAGGACTTTACTTTTCCGAAAGACCGAAGTGAAGAAGTTTTCCAGGTTTACCATATTTCGTTTGGGAAGGAAGTTTTTGATGAGAAAATTGACGAAAATTTTGCTCATATTCACATTTCAAAACATGAGAATCATTCAAAGTATAAGCTTAAACGTGTTGTTTTGGACGAAGGGCGTAAAACTTTAACCGTTTCAGATTCAGTTCAGATTATGGAGCTATTTAATTATTTGGCAAAGAAGGAGAGTAAAGCAAGTTTGGAAATTATTGCAGGGGGTGTTTTAGGCGAAAATAAAGGAGGTTATTTTAGAGACTCTTCCAAACAGATTAAGACTTTTGATAAGGCTGCCGCAACAAATAGAGGAGTGGTAAAATATGACGGTGAAATAACAAGAGCTCTTAATTTGACTATTACGGTATTTGAAGATGCAATGATTCCTGAAAATTTCGGGATTTATCAAGCTGATTTTGATAAGCTTAAGGCGAAAAACGAAGGGATGAACGAAGTTGATTTTTACAGTGGTATTCGTGCTAAAAAGGCTGCTGATGATTGGTTGAACTTATTGAGAAGTTTAGTTCCAATCTGGGTGAGTGATAGTGGTGATCAGAATAAGATTTTAAGTCGATTGAAAAAATTGAAACCGAAAAAGGTGAATTTTTTGTGTGGCGGAGCAGCCAATAAAGTTCCTAATATTGGTGCATAAAAAGTGCACGTATTCTTAGTGCATAGTTTCGTTGAAATCTTTATGAAAATGGTAGAAATAATACTAATTTTGCCGCGTGTCTGAAGCGAACGAAAATAACATGCCTTTTTTAGGTCATTTGGAAGAATTAAGATGGCGTTTGGTCAAGAGCGTTATTGCGATTTTAATTTTTGCAATTGCGATTTTTTACTTCACTGAATGGATAACTGAGAATATTTTTCTTAAGTTAAGAGAACCTGATTTTCCGATTTTTAGATTTTTTTGTTGGGGATTTGACATCTGTAATGATGCTATAGATATTAAATTTCAGAGTACTGAAATGTCAGGGCAATTTAGCACCAATTTAATGATGGCGGTTATTGGAGGGTTAATTCTTGCTTTCCCCATTGTGTTTTATCAAATTTGGAGCTTCATAAAACCTGGGTTAAAGCAAAGCGAAGTCAAAACGGTTAGAGGTATAGTAGGGTTTGTATCAGTACTTTTTTTTATAGGTGTATTATTTGGTTATTACGTTGTCGCTCCTTTATCTATTCAATTTTTAGGGAATTGGAAAATGGCTGAAGCCATAGTTAATGATATCACAATTAATTCCTATTTACGCACAATAATATCCACTGTTTTTTTTACGGGTCTTTTGTTTCTTTTACCTGTAGTTATTATGATATTTGCGCGGCTAGGTGTTATATCTGTTGCTTTTTTAAAGAAATATAGGAAACACTCATTTGTTGCCGTATTAATTATTTCTGCCATTATAACGCCGCCTGATCTATTTACGCAAATAGTGGTTAGTATTCCAATTCTCATGCTTTATGAATTTGGTATTCTCATTGCGCGACGGATTGAAAAGAAGCGTTTCAAAGAAAGCCTCGTTTAATTAATGATCTCTTATCGGGCATATCTCGTTATTTGGCTTATATTTTTTGGGGTTCAAAGTAATGCCCAAATTACACTAGAAGGACACATTCGCGATTCAATTACTCAAAAATCAATTCCTTTTGTAAAGGTTAAGTTTGAAATTGAAGGTTCTTATGCTAGAACTGATACTGCTGGGTATTTTAAAATAGAATCGTCTGAAAAAACGGATACTTTATTTATCAATTCTTTAGGTTATAAAGCGCAGCGCATTTCAATTGACCAAACATCCGATTTGAGTCTTTCGATTTATTTGGCCGTATCGAATACCAACTTAAATACAGTTGTGATAGAGGCGGGTGAGAACCCTGCGTTTGAAATTTTGCGCAAGATAAAAGAAAATAAAAAATTCAATAATCCTGAAAAGTTAGCTGCTTATCAGTGTGAGGTTTACAATAAAATGCAGTTTGATGTGAATAATATGTCCGAGAAATTTGAGGACAGAAAGGTGTTTAAGAAATTTGATTTTATGATGGATTATATGGACACTGTTAATGGAGAACAGTATTTACCAGTCCTATTATCCGAATCTATTTCTGATTATTATTTTAAGAAAGCGCCGCAACAAAAAAAGGAAGTAATTCGAGCTACGCGAATTACGGGGGTTGATAATTTACAATTGGGTCAATTTACAGGCGATATGTATCAAAATGTGAATATTTATGAAGACTATGTAGAGTTGTTTAATAAAGAATTTTTAAGTCCGATTGCTGATGAAGGTAAGTTGTTTTATAAGTATTATTTGTTAGAAAAAGATACCATTGAAGGCGAGGCATTTTATCATATGCGCTTTGTGCCAAAAAGAAAAGGTGGCGCTCTTTTTGAAGGCGAATTTTGGATTTCGGATGAAACTTTTGCTGTGAAACAGGTTAGAGCTTTGATTCCTGATGATGTGAATCTAAATTATGTATCCGATTTTTATGTTGAACAACGTTATTCTTGCTTTGATGGCACCAATTATGTTTTAACCAATGAGGTTATGACGGCGAATTTTGATCTATTCAACGAGGCCGAAAAATCTAAATTAATGGGGGTTACTATTCATAAAAATGTAAACCGGAAGAACTTTGTTTTGAATCAACCAAAGGCTTTTGATTTTTATGTGAGAGATGTTGTCATCTTGGATAGTGCGGATAAGCGTGAGGTGGAATATTGGCAAGCAGAAAGACATAGTGAATTATCAAACGAAGAGGCTGGGGTAATTGAAATGATTGATTCTTTAAAAAATAATCGATCGTATAAATTTTATGAGAATTTGACCTATATGGCCTATACTGGTTTTTGGCGTTATGGCCCTATGGAATACGGAAGTATCTATTCAATTTATAATCAAAATGTGGTGGAAGGAACGCGGTTATTACTTTCATTAAGAACCTCAAATAAATTCAGTAAAAAGGTAGAGATGTCTGGTTTTGTTGGATATGGAACATTGGATAGAGAATGGAAGTACGGCGGATCTTTGCGTTGGAAATTACAGGAAAGTCCGCGTGAAATGTTACGCTTTGCCTACCGTAAAAGAATTGATCAATTGGGCTTAATCGGTTCAGTTGGTGAAGTAGGGAATTCATTAAGTACGCTTTTGTCTGCCGCACCTTTAGATAAGTTGACAATGGTGAACCAGGCTTCTGTTAGATTGGAAAAGGATTGGAGTTTTGATATGCGAACGTTCAACACGGTTGAATGGAAGAATTACGTTCCTTTAGGGAGTTCAGATTATAGTCGAATTGATCCAGAATCTGGAGATACTAGTCAAATAGGCAGCTTGACATCTTTCCAAATTCGTAATCAGATTATGTTTGTGAAGGAAGAAAAATTCCTTAAAGGACAATTTGACCGCATATCTTTAGGATCGAAGTATCCCGTTATTTCATTAACGCATACTTGGGGAATTAAAGATTTTTTGCAGAGTGAATATGATTTTCACCGTTTAGATTTAATATATAATCACCGACCGCGAATGGGAATGGCTGGACGCTTAGAATATACTATTCATGCAGGGAAAATTTTCGGAACAGTTCCATATCCTTTTTTGCAGATCCATCAGGGCAATGAAACCTACTATATACAGGATAATAACTTCAACCTCATGAACTATTATGAGTTTATTAGTGACCAATGGGTAAAGGTATTATTTGAGCATCATTTGCAAGGATTTATAATGGATCGAGTGCCATTGGTTCGTAAATTAAAATTGAGAATGGTTTATTCTGGAAAGATGGTAATTGGTTCTTATTCTGAAAAACATAATAAAGAACTCTTGTTGCCGTTTTATTCAAGAGAATTGAGTAGCCCATATTATGAAGTTGGTGTTGGGTTGGAGAATATTCTTAAATTTATCAGAGTTGATGCGATTTGGCGTTTATCTTATCGCGACAATGTAGATTTATATGGTGATCCGATATCCAATTTTGGAGTAAAGTTTGTGTTTAAATCAGACTTTTAATAGCACAATACATTAATGAAGTTACGTACAGATTCAATAAAGAAGAGTTATAAAGGCAGACAAGTTGTACAAGGCGTGTCTGTGGAGGTAAATCAAGGAGAAATTGTTGGTTTACTGGGGCCCAATGGCGCTGGAAAAACGACTTCATTTTACATGATTGTTGGTTTGGTTCGACCCAATTCAGGAAATGTTTATTTGGATGATTTGGACATTACGCGCCATGCCATGTATAAGCGGGCGCAATTAGGGATTGGATACTTACCCCAAGAAGTTTCGGTCTTTCGAAAAATGTCGGTTGAAGATAATATCATGACCGTTTTGGAAATGACGGATTTAAACAAAGTGGAGCGCCGTGCAAAATTAGAATCACTTTTGGATGAATTTGGGTTGAATCTTGTTCGAAAAAACTTAGGGCAGAGTTTATCTGGAGGAGAAAAAAGAAGAACTGAGATTGCTCGAGCATTAGCGACTGATCCAAAATTTATTTTATTGGATGAGCCTTTTGCAGGAGTAGATCCTATTGCGGTTGAGGATATTCAGAAAATTGTATACCAGCTCAAAAAGCGAAACATTGGAGTTTTGATTACCGATCATAATGTACAAGAAACATTGTCGATCACAGACAGAACTTATTTACTTTTTGAAGGAAGTATATTAAAAGAGGGGTCTGCAGAGTCATTAGCTGCAGATGAAATGGTTCGAAAGGTTTATTTGGGAGCAAATTTTGTTTTACGGAAAAAATCATATGACCTGGATGAGTCAACAGAGCAAATAGAAGAGCGTGTTAAGTCAACTGAGGAGCAAAGTGTCGAATATGTATCGAATGTGTTAAATATTGCGAAACGTACTCGAAGTCGTGTCAACGATTCGTCTGGACTTTTTATTGATCCGACTTTTGCAGAAGGTACAGGTGTTATTGATTTAGTGAATAATGTTGTTGAATTAAAAGCGTATTTCCGAGATATGCGATTTGGAAAACGGGCGGATGAATTATTTAATTCAATCCAATTTGGACCCACGCCTTTATATCATTCAACAGCATTTTTATTGGGATTAGGTCAACTCATGACGGTTGTCCCTTTTTACGGATGGTATTTAACCTATCTATATCATGCAAGGAAAAAGAAATGTAAATCGGATCTAGAGGAACTTATTTCAACATTAGAATCCTTTAAACATCTTTTGGAAAATCCAGCACTTGAAAAAATGCTGTAGCGTGAGTATATAAAGTTAATTCTAATTAATTATAGCAAAATCGAGTAGATGAAACTTTCTACAATTATTGTATTATCAGAAATGTTAATTTCTTTATATTTTCAACTATAAATCAACTTCTTTTCTTTTGTCATTACCACAAAAGAAACAAAAGGGCTAGTTGCCAACGGTTAAATCCTCTAGGCTCGAATTTTTTGATGGCTTTGCTCTCCTGAAATCGTGAAAAGGTTGGCGATCTTCCTGCTTCGCTACGGGAGTTCCCTCTCTTTTTAGCACGATTCAGTTCGTTGCTATTCATCAAAAACTAATAGCCAATCAAAATAATTGCTTCTGGTGGAAATGAGTTGAACCTCTGATTGTAAGAGTTTAATTGTGCTCTAGCTTTATTTCAACAAGACTTTTAATTCATTGTTACTACAATACCAGGAGAAACCATTCTTTCAAATAACCAATTTAAGATGCGATTGAAATTTAAAAGGCGCTACAAAATAACAATCCTTTGAGTCAATTTTTCACCTTCA
>JBLHOW010000138.1:0-8575 GCA_047623705.1 Crocinitomix sp. | reverse complement strand
CGTTTATTTTGATTGATGACAAAGTAGTACCGTCTGCATATTTAAATTGCGGTGAAATTATGAGTTCTGTTGAGGTGATGGTGGCAACCACTATATCATGATCTCCTGAACCAACAGATTTATAAGGCACAAAATATAAACTGCCATCATCTAAAGCAATGCAGGGATAATGCAAGGCCCATTGTAAGTATTCTTTTTCGTCAAATCCATAGACTTGATCGTTATATGCATGAAATGTGATCATGTGATCGGCAGTGGCAGCCAAGTCATCAGCATCCCAAGTTATGGAGCCGCTTATGGTAATCGTCCCATCTGAATGTACCGTGTAAATTAAGCCCGATTCATCATGAAGCACCAAGGGGTCACCATCTCTAAAATCAAATACTAAGGTTTCATCTCCAAAATGAACGGTGAGTAATGAATCGTCAGAAAATTCGAAACCACCGGGGTTAATAATGCCGGGAATATAAATATTTCCAAAATCTTCTAACCAAGCGTCAATTCCATCAGTGATAACATCAACACGACCTTGGCGCATGACCATATTATCATCTATATAAATATCGTCAAATTCAACATTCATGTTAGTGAGCATAAACGGGATTCTCACTTTTCCATAACCGTGAAAATGACCGGGAAACATGAGTGATTCTGCGGAAGTAATAATCATTTCAAACTGACCTGTGGCCACAATATCTCCTGGTATTAGAAACTCCAAAGGTTGATTCATTGGCGATACTGCTGGAAGTGATGTGCTTCCGCAAGCATATTCGGGTTGCTGTTGTGTGGTGAAATTGGACGTATTACTCCAATCCGTTTCTGCTCCGCCAGCAATACCTTTTACGCGGCATTCATATTCTGTGTCTGGTTCTAAACTATTGACTTTGCGTTCTCCGTCTTCGGCGGTATAGGGGAACCACTCAAAAGCAGGATTACCAGTTTTGCGAACTTCTAAAACATAAGTGTCAAATAAATCAGAAGCATTCCACCATGTCAGTCCTTGCCGAACACCTGTTCCGTTGGAATTTAATTCGAGCGTTATACCATCAATTAATGCGCCAGCTATAGAGCCCCATATAAATGGACAAACAGCGGAAAAACCACTATTGCGATATAAGTCTCGGCCACTAGGGTCGCGTGCTTTAACCCGCCAAACATAAGACATACCTGTGACTAGAATAGGTTGCACAATGCCATAGTTAACAAAAGTATTGATGGTAGTTTCGGTATAAATAGGGAGACTTGTTTCAACAACTACATTTGGATCGGCCATGTCAGGGCGAATCTCATAGAGTTCAAAAATATACTCTGTTTCGCCAGCCAAAGGCGAAGCCATATGCAATGGTGTCCAACTAAAAAGAACAGCTTGCGGTTCGGTAATCATCAATTCAGTACCACAAAAAGGCAAATTTAAAAGTGGCGGATTGTATAAAGAAAACCAAGTCTGTGCGCAGGCAGGATTGCCAACAATTGGTTGTCCTGCGCTGGTGACATCTATCACTTTAATGCAGATAGTTGCGGGGCCTTCGGGTAAAATCTTCGACAGTTCATAATCCGAAGGAGAAATGCCAGAAAACACTAGGTTCTCCGTAGCCAAATACGGCGCTAAATCACTGCCACTAATTTCAACGGGCATTCCAGGCGTTAGTGTAATTGTTGGAAATGCAATTAAATCAACCGACTGCATACTGTAACCAGGGCCGTCAATTTCGAACCGCAACTTTACTTGGGTAGATGGAATTGAAAAGTCAGTTAAGGTGAGCAAAACCTTCATTTGATTGGTGAAGGGGTCTGCATAGTCTGGTAAATATGAATTGTAAGGCGGACTAACCTGCACGAAAGCTTGAACAGGATAGGTTTGGGTACGCGCAATTAATCCTACCAATAGTAAAATCAAGAGCGCGATATGTTGCACTAGGCTTTTCAACTTAATAATTGAGTAGAGAAAATAAATGCAAGAAAGTCGCAGTTTATGTTGCTGCGATAAGTCCTGCTGTACTATTAATTAGATGCGCTGGGTTTGTGGGTTAACCTTAAAAACAAATATTGCGATTTTTTTTGAGAAATGAGCTGTAGTAAACGATTTTATTTTTTTCCATTTTTCCTTTTAAAACCTACTGTTCGAATAGGTTCTTGTTCGATTTCTTGCGTGATGAATTTAGTCAAGTAATCAAAGGTCATATCAATTTTCTCGTCTTGGCCGGTCAGTCTTTTTCGAACCGCCTCCATTTCTAAAAGTAGATCTTTATTTGTTAAAAGCATTTCTCGCATTTGAACAAAGACCTCAATAATTTTAATGCTCATTTCCGTCGCTCTGCCACTGGTTAAAACATTAGCCAATTGTAAGAGTCCATGTTCTGTAAAGACATATGGTAAGGAACCTCCAAGATGCTGTTTAGAAGGTATCGCATTTTGCGATACCATAGTATCAACTTCTTCACTATTTAGCCTAAACATAAAATGTTTGGGAAATTTTTTCAGGTTCCTTTTAGCTTGTTCACCTAATCGAATAGGTTTAACATCATACAGTTCTGCCAGATCTCTATCCAACATATTCCAACCATCTTTAACAAACTTTCGTTAACTTAATTGAGCCTATGAAATCTGTTACCAAAAAATATAGTTATTTGTTAATGATTTTTTTGTTTACGCAACAGGCTAGTGCGCAAGATTGGAAGATCTTTAATGATACCTTAAACTATTATTATTCAGCTTCAAATACGGGTGATCAATTCACGTTGAGAACCAAACAAGTAGAATTTACTGAAACCGATAGTGTGATTTGGTTTACCGATAATTTCATACCAGTGGATACATTGGGGGATTATTTTTTCAACGAAAACGGAAGTGTTTGGGGCGATTCAGTGCGCTTTTCTGGCGATTCGATATGGTTTGAAGGCGCACGATTATTTATCAATAATCAGACGGTTGGCTCAACTTGGGATTGGTCTTATGGTCTCGCAATTACTTTAGAATATGCTGTGGATACGCTGATTTTGGGTGAACCAGATTCAATCCGCTTTTATCTGATTTCAGACGGTACCCACCTCATACAATCTAAGAATTATGGTTGGGTTGATTTTCCAAGTTTCGTATCAGAGACAGATTTTACTTATAAATTAGATGGAATAGAGTACCTTATTGGGCAACAGTTTGACAGCTATAACTTGCTTTTTGATTTCGAAGTTGGTGATGTACTCGTTTATCAAGAACATTACTATCACTTTGACGGAGATGATTGGGAAGAAGAATATATCCAATATCATCATGTTCCACTATACAGTAAAACACTTATTGATGGCCATTATTTTTATCAAGATTTCCCGCTTTATTTTCCATTTACCCCTGATTCACTTCAAATCTTCAATTTTCCTGGTGAGCGCGTTGATAATTTGCGCTTAGGTGGATTTTTTGAATATGAATTCGATTTATCTCATTCACAAGTAGATGATCAAGGTTGTTTTCAAAATCAAGTAGGTTGGCGCCGGGATACTTCGGGTATAGGTGCACATATTGAGTATGTTGGTTTGTCAGGGATTTATGTAGATGATTACGCAACTTTTGGAGAAATTTGGGGTGGATGGGGAGACGTAACAGATTTGAATTATTATGGGACTGAAATTTGCGAAGTAACCCCTTGGGGTGGTGTTTGGTGTACCTATGAAGAAGAGTTTGGGCTCACGCATTATTATGAAGAAGGCGTTGAATCTTATTACCGGATCGATCTATTGGGCGCCATAAAATCTGGAGATACGCTCGGTTCTTTTTATGAACTTGATTTGTCTGAAAATACAATTCCATTGATTAAGTTCTACCCGAATCCATCAAATTAAATCAGTATATTTTGATACTGAAATTCAAAATATTAGCGTTTATAATTACCTCGGAAAACGAGTCATGACTGCTCCAGAAAAAACAAATCAATTAATCATTGCCGATTTGCCAACAGGCGTTTATTTGATAAAGGCTACGGATGTAAATGGTAATCCAACAGGAATTCGGTTTGTGAAGAATTAATCAGTTTAAGTTAATTAACCACATCTGCTTCTCAAATAATTGATCAATCTTTTTCTGCAAATCACTTAAGTTTGGATTGTCAAGGATTAGTTGATCAACACTTTCTTTTAAATCAAAGTAGGCCTTCTTTTCCATGTTTTCGTTCCAAAGTAGCAGCATTCCAAAATGATTAATTTTTTCTATATCCTTATGCGCTAATGCTCGCTTTAATTTATGATAATTCATTTCGTACTTGTTCAAATGAGTTTCTCTTCGAATCCGTAAAAACACAAACGACGCAATAATAAACAAGAAGCCTATTCCGCAATAAATGAGCAATTCATTTGCTGGACTCATAGTTAGTTTAGGATATTAATAATTATTTTGATCTAATATTTTTTAATTTTTTGACTCGCTAGGTTGCTGCACGATTGTATTGCGTTGCTAGGTTAAATCGCAATCGCAGAATTACAATCCATCCTTATCTAAACGTTACTAACCAATTGTAACACCTTGCAAAGTCAAGCCGCAATCACATCAACAAATTTAAAGAAAAAAAAAGCACCACTTATAAAAATAAGCAGTGCTTTGTTGAGCGAGAGACGAGACTCAAACTCGCGACCCTCAGCTTGGAAGGCTGACGCTCTATCAACTGAGCTACTCTCGCATTTTGTCAGAATAAATCCTGAATTGATAATTGAATAAATTAATATTCGCTGCAAAGATAGAGTCTTTTATTTAAAAGACAATCAATTTAGCATTGAATTGCACGCTTTTTTTTATTCATTAGTTTTGCAAGGTATTAATTGAATGTCCCCCAATAGTGTAAATACGTGTTATGGAGAATTTTAGAGAACTTTTAATCAAGACCTATCAACAAACTAATCAATTTGGAAAATTATTGGGTATTGAATTGACCAAATTTGAAGAAGATGGAATTGAATATCGTTTGGAAGTTAAGCAGGAACATTTGGCAACACCAACGACGGCACATGGCGGTTTAATTGCTGGATTTATGGATGGTGTACTAGGATTGGCGGCCTTATATGTTTCTTCTGAAAATTCGAATCTGGTATCAACAGTTGAATTTAAAATCAATTATATTTCTCCAGTTAGAGTTGGAGATGTTTTAATTGGGCAAGGAAAAACTATTTCTGCGGGGAAACGCATTATTGTAACTGAGGGGAAAATATTTCAAGCAGATTCTGGTAAATTAGTAGCAATAGCAACCGGAACATTCAATGCCTACCCATATCAGAAAGCAGGGATGAGCTTCTAAAAACAGTACTATAATAAATGAGAGAAAAAGATGTAAATCCTTTTCAAAAACAGAGCCTTGCATTCCATAAAATATATAACTTTGCAAAACATTAAAGCAGTAACAATGATCCAAATTTCGGAAAGAGTTAAAAACCTTGCAGAATCGGCTACAATTGCCATGGCTGCGAAAAGTAGAGAACTTAAATTGGCTGGAAAAGATATTATTTCTTTAAGCCTTGGTGAGCCAGATTTTAATACACCTGACTTTATTAAAGTGGCAGCCAAACAAGCTATTGACGATAATTATTCAAAATACATGCCAGTTCCTGGTTATTTGGATTTACGTGAAGCTATTTCGGAAAAGTTTAAACGTGATAATGGATTGGACTATCCTGCGGATCAAATTGTGGTTTCTACAGGAGCAAAACAAAGTTTAATCAATGTGTTGCTGAGTTTAGTTAATCCAGGGGATGAGGTGATTGTTCCTGCGCCATATTGGGTAACTTATGTTGAGCAGGTGAGAATGGCTGGTGGCGTACCAGTAATAATTGAAACGTCAATTGATAACGATTTCAAAATTACTGGTGAACAATTAGCGAATGCTTTAACGGCAAAATCTAAATTGATGATTTTTAGTAACCCGTGCAACCCTACTGGATCTGTTTATACAAAATCCGAGCTAGAAGCAGTAGCCAAAGTTGTGGCAGGGACTGAAAATTTTTATGTGATTTCTGATGAGATCTACGAACATATCGTATTCAATCAAAAAAATGTAAGCTTTGCAGCATTGCCTGGGGTTTATGATAAAACAATTACTGTAAATGGTGTTTCAAAAGCCTTTGCAATGACCGGTTGGCGTGTAGGATACATTGGCGCACCAAAAGCTATTGCAGCTGCTTGTGGTAAAATTCAAGGGCAATATACTTCGGGTACTTGTTCCATTAGCCAACGTGCTACAAAGAAAGCAATGGAAACTGATCCATCCGAATTGCAATTCATGGTTGATGCTTTTAAAAGCCGTCGTGATTTAGTATTAAGACTTTTGGGTGAAATTGATGGCGTAAAAATTAATGTACCTGAAGGTGCTTTTTATGTTTTCCCTGATATCTCTAGCTTTTTCGGGAAATCGGTGAATGGCAGAACAATTGCGAATGCAAGCGATATGTCATTGTATTTATTAGATGAAGCATTGGTGGCATTAGTAACGGGCGAAGCTTTTGGAGACCCAGATTGTATTCGTTTATCTTATGCTACTTCTGAAGAAATTTTGACTGACGCAATTGCACGTATAAAAAGAGCACTAGAAAAATTAAGTTAATGATTGATTTGAAAAAGACATTTGAAGCATTTACGACCAAAAAAATTATTGTGGTCGGTGATGTGATGATTGATACTTATTTAAATGGTTCGGTGAATCGTATTTCTCCAGAAGCTCCAGTACCTATTGTACAGTTTCAATCAAAAGAGCACCGCTTAGGTGGAGCGGCAAACGTTGCGCTAAATATAAAAGCATTGGGCGCACAGCCGTTTATTTGCTCAGTTATAGGAAAGGATGAAGAAGGAGACTTGTTTCAACGATTAATTGCTGAAAATAATTTAACTGATTGGGGTGTTTTGGCAAGTGCTGATCGTGTAACGACAGTGAAGACTAGAATTATTGGCAATAATCAACAATTATTAAGAATAGATAATGAGCGTACTGAGCCCATTAATTCGTTGATGGAATTTGCCTTAATTGAGCGCGTGAAAAAAGTTGCGCTCAAGGAGAAAGTTGATGCCATTGTTTTTGAAGATTATAATAAAGGAATTTTAACTGAAAATGTCATTCAGTCGATTATTGAATTTGCCAAAGAAAATGAGATCATAACAACTGTTGATCCTAAAAAAGAAAACTTTTTTGCCTATTCAAATGTTACACTATTTAAACCGAATTTAAAAGAATTTAAAGAAGGCTTAGGTTTGCATTTTGAAATGGAGGAAAAGGAAATCTTTATTGATGCAGTTAAAGAGCTACAAGAAAGAATTTCACCTGAGTACACGTTTATCACATTGTCAGAATATGGTGTGTATATGGGATCATCTGAAGAACATAATTTTGTACCAGCTCATGCGCGTGTAATCGCAGATGTGTCAGGAGCAGGAGACACCGTAATAAGTGTTGCAACCTTATGTTTAACATGTGATTTACCCGCTAAACAAGTGGCGGAAATATCGAATTTGGCGGGTGGCTTAGTTTGTGAACAAATAGGAGTTGTAACTGTTAATAAAGAGCAGTTGATGCGAGAAGTTTTGGCATTATAGAATAAACCATAAATACGATAAGTTTTGGGTACAAAAGTAAAGCCGTACAATAAGGCTAATGCTACTAAAAAGGAAGAAGTAGAAGAAATGTTCGACAACATTTCAGGGAAATACGACTTTCTAAATCATTTTTTATCACTCGGTATTGACAAGTTATGGCGGAAAAAAGCCATAAAAATTCTGAAAGAATATCAACCAAAAGTCATTATGGACATGGCTACTGGTACAGGTGATTTTGCAATTGAAGCGCTTAAATTAAATCCAGACCGTGTCGTAGGTGTTGACCTTTCTAATGGGATGTTGGAAGTTGGGCGTAAAAAAATGAAAAAGAAAGGAGTTGACCAAATTGTTGAAATGATACAGGGTGACTCTGAAAATTTAAGCTTTGAAACGGCTACTTTTGATGCATTTACTGTTGGGTTTGGAGTTAGAAATTTTCAAAATTTAGATGCTGGTTTAACCGAAATGCTTCGTGTTTTAAAAACGGGTGGTGTAGGCGTGATCTTGGAATTTTCTAAACCGAAAAAATTTCCCGTTAAACAATATTTCAAATTTCATTCTAAATACGTTATACCTACAATTGGTAAGGCAATCTCAAAAGATAAGGCTGCTTATACTTATTTGCCCGAATCTGTTGAAGCATTTCCAGAAGGTCAAGCATTCATGGATATAATGTCAGATGTAGGCTATAAAAATGTCAAATCAAAAAGAGTTGGAGGTGGAATTGCCACAATTTATTACGGAATAAAATAAACCATGTAACTTTACCAGTCGTATGTTTTATAGTTGAGGTATAGAATTTGCGGAATAAATTCAATAAAAATACGTTTTACAAATTGTGCAAGTGAAGATTAGATTAATTTGGTTAGTATTATTGTTGTTGTTTACTCAGGGTTTGAGTGCACAACGCTATGGCAAAAACTACCCAAGTTTTGAACATAAAAAATTCCATTTTGGTACTGCTTTAGGTGGTAATAGTACGAGCTATCGTTATGTTTTAAAAACAAATTTCGGAGAA
>JBLHOW010000137.1:0-8575 GCA_047623705.1 Crocinitomix sp. | reverse complement strand
CAATGCTAATGCGCCGAATTTTGCATAATGTTAAACTTCATTCCGTTTTACTCTCGGATGAAATAGATACCATCACACTTTATTTAGATTTGGAAGTTTTACGCTTAGGAGAGCGCTTTTCATACGAAATCAATTGTTCTTCATTAATTAATGCCGATTTTGTAAAGATTCCTCCCATGATAATTCAGCCATTTATTGAGAATTCAATATGGCATGGGATAATGAATAGAGACGAACGAAATGGAAAGGTTATCATTTCATTTCATCAAAAAGGGGATTATTTATGCATTGAGATTTTGGATGACGGTGTTGGCAGGAAACGTGCAAAAGAACTACAGGATGTTAGCGATAAATTTCGCAAATCAACTGGACTAAAATCAATTTCAAGAAGAATGCAAGTACTTAACGAAATATATAAAACACGTTTAAGTTATAAAATAGAAGATTTAGAGGATGAATTTAAAAATGCGCTAGGAACTAAAATCACACTTAATATTCCAATTGATTATGCCTAATGAAATAACCGCTATTATTATTGATGATGAGGCTGGGAATATTGAGCTGTTAACTGGTTTGCTCAATACCCATTGTTCCTGGGTAAGCATTACAGGAAGTTGTAATAATATTGAAAAGGGAATTGAAATGATTCAAGAATGCGAACCTAACATCCTCTTTCTCGATATTCGAATGCCGAAGGGAAGTGGTTTTGAATTATTAGATCGTTTAAATGGAAGCTACAAAAAAATGCAGGTAATATTCACCACCGCATTTGATGAATATGCAGTTAGAGCCTTCCGCTACTCTGCTCAAGACTATTTATTGAAGCCAATACACCCTAAGCAAATTATAGAAAGTGTAACTAGAGCAAGCAACGAAAAAGAACGAACTGATCAGTTTGAGCGCATAAATCATATTGGTGCAATGCTTCAAATTAAAGAAAACGCAATTCCAAGTATCATTTTGCGCACCTTAACAGGCCAAGTAAAAGTGTTTATCAATGATATTATAAGATGCGAGGCTGATGGCAATTATACGCTTATTTTTTTAAAAGAAACTCCTCGAATTGTTGCAACTAAATCATTGAAAGAGTTTGATAAATTATTAAGCCCCTTTAATTTTTTGAGGGTCCATCAATCTCATCTAATTAGTTTGAGTGAATTTACGGGTTACACTAGAAATAAAGATACTGGTGGTGGTCAAGTAGCATTAAAAAACGGAGATCGTGTGGAAGTTTCTAGAAGTAAGAAGAAAATTTTATTGCAAACAATTAAGGAGTCGAATACTAGGAAATAATACGGCATGCTAGATTTTGCTTCTTATGAATCAGAGCTTCTTAAATAACTAGCAATTTAACTCTGTCGTTCCCTATTGAAGTGGTACTTTCAATAATATAAATTCCAGGTTCAACATTAAGCAGGAAGGAATGCAATCCGCCATTGAGATTATTTACACTAAACACAAGATTACCATTTACAGAATAAATGGAAATTCCTACGCCTTGTAAATCACCTAAATCCAAATTGACTAAGCCAGCAGTTGGATTAGGATAAATTTTAAGCTGACTTTTAAGGGAACTTTCATTAATTCCAACGCCATCAATAGAAATACATTCAGAGGTGTCCACGCATTCATCTATGGTGATTTCAACGGCATAATCGCCATCAGTAGTTGGTGTATATCCCACGCTAGTTTCTCCATCAATTTCTCCATAACCGGCATTACAATCGAGCCATTGATACAAAGCGCCCGTTGCATTGGATGTAATAACTCCACCAATGGCAGAAGTAGTAATATCAACGGCGTCAACGCTTAAGTCAAGGGTTATAACACTGTCACATCCTTCAATATTGGTTAATGTATAAGTAGCAGAATTGTTATCCTCGAAATACGTTATGCCATTAATCCAAGTGTGAGAGACACATGCAGTAACTTCATCTGTAACGGCGTTTGGAGTACAGGCATTTAATTTTAGCACATAGATATCGGTTTCGCCGTTTGATTCTAAATTAAATTCAGCAGCACTTGGATCAAAATCAACTTCCATTTCAAATGATCCAACGGTATATATATTCATCTCAGAATCTACAATAATATCATTTGGGTTGTCAAATTCGCTGCCTCCGAAAGACTTTGCCCAAATAAAATTCCCATCTGAATCTAGGCGTTCAATAAAAACATCTCCAGAACCACTCGTGGTTAGATTATAAGTAGCGCCTGATGGATCAAAGTCTGTGGTTCCAGTAAATGCTCCTGTTAAATATAAATCATTCGTTTCATCTACATAAATATCACGAAATACTTCTGCAGACGGACCAATAAGTGCTTTCGCATAGATAAATACTCCATCATTGTCTAATTTTTGGAGAAATCCTTCATTCGAACCTAAACCAGTAATATTAAATTCATCAGGTCCTGGATCAAAGTCGGCCGTATGGAAAAAAGTCCCTGCCGTGTATACATTTCCATCCGAATCTAGTCCTAAGCCATAAGCTAAGTCTCCAATATCTCCACCAATTTGAATGGCCCAAGAAAACGAGCCATCTGCATTCAATTTTAGTGTAAAGGCGTCTTGCGTGCCATAAGATGTAAGTATAAATGCATCTAATCCGGGATCAAAATCAGCTTCTCCTTTAAAGCCTCCACAAATGAACACATTACCTGCTGCATCTACTTGAATATCTCGAATGTCATCCTCGAAACTACCACCAATTGCTCCTGCCCAAAGAAAATCTCCGTCGGCAGACAGTTTTTCAATATAAACATCCTCTTCTCCAGAAGTGACCAATTCATAAGTATCAGGACCGGGATCGAAATCTGTTGCTCCCCAAAAACGCCCTGCGATATAAATATTGTTGGCTGCGTCAATTGCCATTTCTCTTACCGTTTCGATATTTGATCCTCCAAAGGACTTCACCCAAACAAAACTTCCATCAGAATCAAGTTTTAAAACGAAACAGTCGCGTGACCCAACTGCGGTCAAATTAAATTCGGTTAGATCGGGATCGAAATCAACAGTTTCCGAATAATATCCAGCCACTATTACGTTATCGTCTGAATCGCATACAGCAGCATTACCAACATCAAAGCTATCACCTCCAAATGATTTACACCATTCAAATGCTCCATCACTATCTAATTTGAGTACAAAAAAGTCCAATCCGTTTGGGGTAATTTCAAAAATCCCATCACCCGGGTCAAAGTCAATCGTTTCGGTAAACAGTCCTATGGTATATGAATTTCCCTCACTATCAATCGCAATTGATTTTACCTCATCAACCGTACTTGACCCAATTGTCGCCACCCATTGAAAGGCCGCATCTTGGGAAAAGGATGCAAGAATTATGACAAAAAATGAACTAAAAAAAGCTATTATCTTCATGAAACATCAATTAAAACAAGGCATTCAATTTACAGTTCAACGATTTAAAAATGAATCGATTAAACCTTCAGCAAGTTAAACAAATACCATACAATTGACAAGGAAACTCAAGCAAATAAATCTGCTTTTACTCTTTGTCTTTCGCGTTATCAAATGCTAAATTACTGCTTCCTTCGCCCCTACCATTCGTTTTACGTCTACCTAGCCAAGTTACAACAGCACCACTTTCGGTCCGTGTTCTTTGCCATGTTCGCTTCACAATTGCTCCTGATCTCGGTACTTCTTCTTCATAAACATAATATGGATTCCAAGATTCACCTACTTCTCCAATACCTGTGGCGTTTTCTTGAAGCAAAATAGTTCTCGGCCTCACACGTTCAATATCTGTTAAGCCATCAACATATCGTGGCATAGCTGCACGTTGCAGTTGCGTTTGTCGACTCAATGGTCCAGAACCCAACTTAACGGCTATAAATGGTATCCAGTTTTCAGGAACTGTATTCGCTATTTTAAATTCTATTTGTGCATCATTTTCGATTGGAACAAAAGGCGATAACGGAACTGTAGCTAGTGTCTTCAAAAAATCAATATGTTTCAAACCGGCCTCATAACCATCTGTTCCTTGACCCATACCATTTGGAATGATTTGTTCAATTCCCCAAACCATGTTAGCCATTTCATCTCTTATAAAATTAACCGCTTCAACAGGTTCACTTTCTAACATTTTGTGTGTTACTGCTGGAACAAATAAACGCGTATCTGCCTCAGAAACAAGATCTCCCTTAGTACTTAAACCAAAGAACGACCAACGGTTCCAATCATCATCATCTCCTGCATTAGCAGAGACCACTTTTGTTCGTTGACCAAAACAGTCGGTTACAGTTACATCTTTTAAATCGCAAAGACTTCCAGCTTCTACTGTGTATGGAAAGATCATCCAATCATTACTATAAATCAAACCAAATTCAGAATAAACAACTTTTGCAGCGTCAGTAGTAGAAGCATTCACATCACCTAAATCAATTTTTTTATCTTCCATTTGCCACCACCTTGGATGCGGCATTCCTGCAAAATTAATTGTGGTTGGAATGAGCGTAAACTTATCTTCCTCAATCAAACTTGAATCATGTGCGATTAAAGCACCGTCATAGTTTTCTGGTATTTTTTCATAATCAAATGCATACCAATCTAATTTACCTTGATAATACTCATCCGCGACGAGCACGTCACTTGAAGCAGTATCCGGTTTTGGAGCGGAGCAAGCAAATTGATATTCTAAGTGACCAGGGTTCCATGCACTTTCTAAATCAGTTCCCGGTGTAGCGTAACTTCTTTTAAACCAAGCTATGAATGGCACAACTGCATCCGAGATCACATCTTCAAAATCTGAAATTGGACTATAATCAATCATGAAGTCTAATGGATCATTTCCATCATCCAACCATTTATAGAGTAAGTAACCATCAATCCCTCTTTGTTCTGACACAGCAACTGTGCCGTACCACAATGCAGGATTACTATAAAAACCTGCATTTGCAGTGTCCTCAGTTGGAGGATAAAAATTCAAATCAATAGGACGTCCAGTAGATTTTCTGTATTCACCGATTATTGCATCTATTGCATCCTGCGTATCTCCAGGGTCCAATAAGGTCTCTTTTTTAATTCCTTTTGCCAGTAATTTCTCCCAATAACGGCCCATTTCGAGACGCATTAATAAATCAAATTCGGGCTTTTCCTTTTCAACATCTGCCTCAAGCGGCAAATTCATGTTTTTATCTCTTACATCTGACGCGCCTAATTTAACCTTATTGATTTTCGCTTTTTTCATGTGAATTCGTGAAAACAAGGCGGAACCAGCATCTTCTGCCTGAAGTTCACCAAACTGCCACTGTCGCGTCATCATCCAAAGCGGATCTCTTATCTCAGCTTTCAATGTCCTATCGAAATCTTCGGTCCGTGGTCTTGGTTCCAAACGATTCCAACTTAATATTCCTGCGGTTTCTGTTGCCATAATTATATATTTTTACTCGACATCATCTGGAGCCGCATATTCTGCGGGGAAAACATGTCCAAATTGTCCTTGATTTACGTTTACAATATTTCTTCCAAAGTCCACTGATGGGGTAGAATCATTTGAGCTTACCGAAGCCACCAAAGCTGGTAAAACTTGTCCCCAAACTGATTCTTTTAAATGATCTGGTTCAACCGCTCTTTTCTTAGCTAAACTAAGTGTTTCATTGATTGTATCCATTAAATCATCCCATTCCCAACTACCTGTTAATTGCGGCGTTACTGCCATAATAAGGGCATTGGGGGCCTCTGCATTTGGTTGGTTATAATGCATGGCAACACCTGTTTCTACATTTTTATCTGGAATTGTTTCAACCCATTCATCAATCACCATTCCAGCTTGAAGTGCTGCAGCATTATTATTTTCTGGTAACTCAAATACTATTGAAAGCGTGTCTCCAGAAACTACGTGAGATTCTGGCAATTCAATACCTACCCAACGATCTCCCGTAGTTGAAACTACAGGCAGTTGGGTTACGGTCAGATCTGGTGCGTTAATTCCTGTCAATGAATCTGACAATAGGCGTAGTTTCTGATAATTCGTTATTTTATTTCGAACTTTAGCCACAGTTTGCATCCATTCTTCGGCCGCCATATCTCCAATCATATCTAATAAATTGGTATTTGAACGACTCAAATTAACTTGGTTCGCATTCAATAATTCAAATTCTGGGAATATTTTGAAAGAACGACCGAATAAGGTTTGCCCCGCTTCGCTTAGTTTAATATTAATTTCTTTTGCTTCAGTTAAGGCGTCAACTTCAACCATTAAGGCTGTTACTTTAGTCAACCTTGCATTCAAAATTCCTTTCGCTCTCTTTCCTAAAACAACCAATTTATTTCGCTCCAGTTCACTATCATCAAATAATTTTGCTGGGAAAGTATGAGAAATACCAAATGCAGCCCCTTTAATTATTTCAGTTCTCAGTGCATCTAAGGTAACTGTTGGATCAATTGGCATTGGATCTACAGGTTCACCAGCATTGGTAATCGCAGTATCCAAATCATCAATTAAAGCGGTAAGGTTTTCCGTAAATCCAGGGTCGATACCAGCTGATTGTTTAATTCTGTTTTTGGCTCCACTTGTATCAAGGTTTGTGAATAATAAATCTGGACTTGCACCAGCTTGAGATTCCGCTGCTAATAAATAATCATTGACTTCTATTGGACGACTATTTCCAATTAACCTTTTCAACTCTGAAAGCAATGGCATGATTTTAAACAAGTTAAATTCATCCGAATCCATTCCTGTATCATCTGTATAGAGAATGCGCACAACAGCGTCATCCGTTACGGCTAAAGTCTTATAAATTATATAAGCAAGTCTAGATGACAATTCTGCAGCGTCTTCATTTGTCCCCTGATCTCCAACTAAATAAATCAAATCAATTGGTTCAATATTTAATTCAGTCAGTACAATTGTTGACGGACTTGTTGTGGTTATTTCACCCACAAATGTGTCATACTCAATGTTGAATTGTATTTTTCCTACTGGAGGAAGTTGGTTTCCAATCCAGCCATTTAAGGCAGGCTCAGCAAAGGAACGCGGTGTCCCATTCAATGTCCAAAAATCATGACTAGTCTGTGCTGCGTCAAATTGAATACCAAATCGGTGTGTCAGTGCAGCTCCGGTTCTAGGTGTATGAATAATTTCAGGCTCTTGTACAAACCCACCTTCACTCAAAGCTTTTAATACCGCCCCAGATCTTTCGGCATTGCCTCTAGCCATTTGGAATACACTTTCTGATAAAAGAAGATCTGCAATAGCATCCATATCATTTCGAATGACATCTAATGCTAAAACAATATCTGCTCTGTGTCCAGCATTTACAATGATCGGATCAAGAATAGTATTGTCTTCATCATAGGCATTTATCAATTCTAATCCGTCAACAACATTTCGCGCCTCTTGCGATTCAATTGAACCTGGATCTGTAGTGGAAACGCCACCTGCTACTAAAGGATAGGCCAAGCGAATATCTAAAATATATTGATCTAAATTATTCGTTAAAGGATCCATTCCAAAATTTGTGGATCTATCATGCAATTCACGTTCAAATCTATACCCCAATAAGGCAGGAAGTGTTTGACCATTTTGAATTCCTTCCAAATAATAAAGTGCTTTTCGAACTCTTTCAGAAGTTAGGTTCACCGCGAATGTATCATCATCCGAATCTGCTGCTAAATGCGAGATATACCCCGCTCTTAAAATGGCGGCTGAAACAGCGTGATTAATTGATGGTGTATGGACAAAGCCATGATTATTAGCATCAATTGTAGGCACAGCCTGTACCTTCCCACTATCTGGGTCACGTTCTAATGTCGCCGTTGTATCACCAATATAAGTGAAATCATCCGTAATTTCAGGTCCAGTTGGAAGCTCTTCTCCACTTTCATCAACTTCTACTACGTACACGCCTGGGAAAGCAGTGTTCGGCTTTAAATTTTCAAGTACACCAAACGCTCCTAAATACATTCCTTCAGTAGTGCTTTGTTGGCTTTCAAGTCGCTGATTAACGAGTCCTATTAACCATGAATCCAAGCGGTAATTACAAAGATCTAAATGCTCGGCAAATGACCGCTCTAATCTAGCAGTTGGCAATCCTTTAATTTTTTCAAGACTGTCTTTCTGTTGCGCTAAAAATGCGGTAGCTGGATCTCCATCTAAAAGCAAGTTATTGATGTGTGCTTCCATAGAAAGCTCTCCACTTACTTCTTCAACTGGTTCCATTAAATAGTTCCATTTTTGCTGATCGGCAGTAAAAGAATCCACACGTGTATCATACTCATCATTGATAAGGTCAACCAGTACTGGCCCTTCTTCAACAAACAAGTCTTCCTCTCTTGTACGAATTACATGACGTGCAACTTCCTCTCCCTCAAACTCTTCTTGCACTTGAATTGCAATATTCACCTTTGTTTGAATGGTATAACTCTCAACAACGGCATTATAAATCAGTGCTTGTTCTTCGGCGGTTACAACATCTGGACCTTCCATTTGTTGCAATTCAACCTCTAATTCAGCCTCAGAACTGACTATATCATTGTTGATTAAGATATTGGTCGAGGTATCTAAATATTCGAGTAAATAAGCGTGTCTTAATAATAAATACAAGAGTGCTTGAG
>JBLHOW010000136.1:0-8743 GCA_047623705.1 Crocinitomix sp. | reverse complement strand
CAACATAGTAATCGTACTGCTTAGGTTTTATCAATGAGTAAGAATCAGCGCCATGATTGTACGATTGTAAAAAACTATCCACTCTCTGTTGATATTCAACCGGCAAAAATGTGTTCAACCAACGTTTCAATTCAAGTGCTTCAAACGTGTAAGATGAGTTGATAATATCCGAGGCCGACAAATCATTTTCTATGCCTAATATCGAATTAAAATCCGAAATAATGTCACCGTTGCAAAACATGCTTTTTTCGTAAAAGCGAATGGTGAAATTAGCAGTTCCATGCTTAGCGAACATTTTCTCAATAAATTTTAAGTGGTAAGCATTAGGTTCTTTAGGAAGACTAAACGGCTTAGTTTCATCATGACGCTTGACTGCCTGATTGTAAGACGACTCTATAACATCGAGGGGAAATCGCAGATAAACAATCAATTGTGCATGGGGGAATATTTCTAGCAATTCCGAAACTTGAAAAAAGAAAAACTCTGACGAAAGTAATAAGGTATCACACTTGTTCTTCTTGCAATCCCGCAGCAGTTGTTTGACTTTTTTATCTGAAATTACGAGTTTTGTATCTTCATTGCGGTCGAATACATCCAATACATTTCCTGAACTTACACCGTTCTCATCGACAGAATGTTCAGGATAAAAGAAACCTTGATTTAATAACAAATCCCGATTGTTTTGAAGCCAATTTTGGATCGCTGATGTGGCCGTTTTGGGGGGGCCAATGTGGATATATACTTTAATATTCATTTGGTGCAACTATGATTTTCTCTGTACATAGACTAATGAATTGAAGCCTAACACTCTACAAAAGGTTTTAACCGTAATACTATTTGTGAGCTTAGAATACTATTAACCTGTTTTTTCACAAAAGATTTACAACTATAAAATGGCCATTTTTAAATTAAGACTCATCTATAACAAAGATTGTACATTGAGCGTAATAAAAGCTATTTAGAGAATAACACTCAGAGTTATTCTCCGCTCAATTGACTAGTCATAAACTAACTAGAAGCAATTATTGAACTCAGTATCGTTGAGCCAAATAATTCATTACCGTGAATTTCATCGTTGTTAGATTTACGGTACTTTTCAAGGAGTGTTCCATCTTTATTAAATAGATTTAACGCTTCGAGATCGATTCTCACCCCCCCAAGTTCCGTAAGAATATTCGATAAATGTTCTTCAAAACGCAAATAAACTTCACTACTTTCAAAAAATGAAACCCGCGGTGAACTTAAAAAGTAAAACTTCTTTTGATGTTTATGTAGCATAGTATAAAATTCAATAGCACATTTTCTTTTCTCCAGTACCAAACTTTCAAAAAAAGCCTGACTAACAAATTGCTTTTCTGGGCACGATTTTGAATCAAGCGTTACATTAGTGAAATTATCTTTAACAAAAGTATGAACATTAAAACCTACTGTAGAAATAATCGGGCCTTCATGGCTCAAAAGATGCATCAATTCCTTACATACTTTTGGATTTCTGGGCTTAACGTGATCTTTAAAGTAAAAATTATTCTCTTTAATGAAGAAAAAATCTGTCGAAAACAGATAGCCTGCACATGCTGCGCCGCCGAGAAATGGAATATCAATATCGACGGCCCCTTCCATCAACCTCAGAGCATGAGAATCACCAATAAATAGAGGTACACCATTACTTTGAGAAACTTTGTAAGATTTCTTCTTCACAAATAACATCCAGTTCGTCTAAATTAGTCGTGTTTTGATCACTGTTGATTGAAAATTTCACTTTATATTTCTGCTCTAAAGCTGAAAAAAAATGACTCATAACAAGCTCAACACCCTTGTGATTAACACTTCGTTGATTTGGCTCAAAAAAGGCCCCTTTAAACGGAGCTGAATTAATCACCTCATATGAAGGGAAGTAATCCACATAATCGAATTTCTCAGCCATCTCACCTGCCACAGCTCTTAATGTTGATTTTGACATCATGGTTGCCACAAGAACGTGGTCACCGGATTTAGTCGCAGTGAGTGGTACTGGCGAAACAGTTAAAATAAACTTTAGCTCAGGATTAATACCGCGCATGATTTCAATAGAACTTTCTAATGCTGTTCTTATGTGAAAAAACTTTTTCTTGCTGAATTTATGCACTGATGAATCGTATTCACCGGCAACAGTTCCTGGGCACATGGGGTATTCATAGTGTTTTTCACTGTTTACCCAACTTTCCGTCAAGCCCAAGGTAAAAACAAAATATTTTGAGGTTTCAACAGAACGCTTGAATGCATTTAAAGTAGTTTGGCGAGATGCCAACAACTCCTCTTCAGATGAAAAACCATTGGGTTCAACTGCGGGTCTAAAAGGGTCGAAATACCTATCGCCTTTTTGCCAAATTTCTTCTGGCGGACTCTTTAAACCGAACGACCATTCAAGCCACTGTTGCAAAAGAGTTGTTGTATAGATATTTCCTGTGCGGGAAGTAAATATTCCGTAGTTATATTTTTGCGCCACTTGCGGCGGTGTATTTTTTGGGGCGGGTTCCGTACTTAGCCAAGAACATCCCCGAAGGGCGAGATTTCGCCCTATATGTTGAGCGAAACACGAACCATAAGTAGCCACATTGTCTTTGGGGCCAATATTAAATTTTGGATTCCAAAGGTTGGTGATATCAAACATATTTCGATTAGCTACGGCCGTTTTCCAAAATGCCTTTTCCGGCAGATTCTTATATGGATTCAACTAGACTCTCCAGCTTTTTCAACGCTCAATCTTAACTTAGCTAATCCCACATTGGAATATTCTGTAAGTGTGTCAATATTCATCCACAATTGTGCGCGCGGTTTTTGGATATCTTCATATTTAACTAATGATTGATTCCCACCAATTAGCCAATTATCCAACGCTAAATTTTTATATAAATTTTTGAATTTATCTGTCTTTAATAGTGAAACTGTTGGCACATGATGAAGTAAACCCACAACGCAGCCGTGAAATTTCATGCTATAGATTAGATCACAGGACGAAATGGCTCGGGTTATTTCGGCTTCGTTATCGAAGGTCATTACTTCAACACCTAGATCCCATCCTTTGGAGCCTTCAATATCCCATTGTTTTTCTGGACCGGTAGATGCGAGCAGTTCAACAACTTCAAAGTCCAATTCTGTATACAAATCGACAATATACTTCATCTGCTCTATTCGCTCTGGCGTATAATTTTTTTGGTGTCGTGTGATTATGCCTAACCTTTTATTCGTAAAAGGCTCAGGAGCAATTTTTGGCATGGAGAACACAATATCTGGTGTTACTTCAATCTTTGCGGCGAGGCTACTATCAAGCTCCTTCAGCCAATTTTTACTTTGAATATCTCTTAAGCCAATTTGTTTAACATTTTTGTGTTTTAAAAAGTCAACAATCTGTTCGACTATTTCGGGGTCTTTTCCCAACCATTTAGCAACACCCAATCCGTATAAAAAAATGGGTTTACTCAACAGTTCAGGAAACCAGTAATTTATCTTTCCTGAAGGCCTAATAAGGTCACCACCACCGATAAGCAACACGTCAACAGAATCAATAAATTGTTGTCTCTGTTGGCCATTGGAATGCATACATTTTTCCAGACCGGTCACTTCCTCAAAAGTGATAAGCTGATGATCGAAAAAAAGATCTCGCCATACCTGATGGAATAATTCATCGCCGTAATTGCCAAAACCAAAATAGCCTAAAATCCCAATTTTCATAAAATTCCTTAATATTTTTCTAAATTTTTAACTACTAGCGGGGCTTTTTTGCCCGCGACAGACAATACTTTCTCATTTACATGCTTACTATAGGTGGCAGTCAACGCTGTAACAACATCACGATGTGAGACATCTTTACCTTCTAAGTAATACGACGTCTTAATTGAATCGCTTAGTTGTAAGTTTTTGAAAGTACTCAGATAAGGCATAGCTCTATAGGAACCGAGTATCTCTGGTGCATTGAGTTCAGCATAAATACTATTATCAATATTAAGCATTTCGCATACCCGACTAGCGATATGCATCAGTATTTTATTACTTGGATGATTGTAAGTATTGAATAGGATTGATTCTCTATAATGCGCCAAAATAAAATCTGAAACTGTAATATTTACACTGCTGGTATTTTCTCGCACTTGTAAGGCTTCAATACTTTTTTCAAAAAGCGTATCTGACAAAGCTGAATTGTAAAAATCATCACCCGAGGTGATTTCAAAAATTTCACTTGCGCTATATCCCTTCTGATTCAATACCATAATATTTATGTCATGAGCGTTATTCATTATGCTAGGCATATTAGCAATCGGTACCAGGTGGGGGAAATAGCCATCAAAATATATAGATGGAAATGTCAATAATTTGCTATTAGCCTGCAAAGAATCAGCAACCTCTTCTGTTGAAAGCCTACTTCCATTTGCCTTACTTACGGGTTGAGAGATGCACAAGCCAACCTGTGATACTTTTTCACGTACGCTAGGAGTATGTTTTTTCTGAAGTAGGTGAACCGGCAGTATTCGCAATAACTCATACTCATCTGCAAAAAAGGGATTGCGCAGAAGCAGATTAGCCAGCGCATCACTTTGACAGTTAGCATAAACAGTAAATTTTTGTTTTTTAGCCATTTTTTATTTCCAAAATTTGGAAAATGAAGCAGAAAACGTCCGTAACATTGTAAGCTCCTCATTATTCAAATAAGCATTTACATCAATAGAATTGGGTTGAGGCGGCTTATTAAGAAGCGTATCCCAAGCTTGAGTTGGTCTTTCTTTTGCCACATCGGTAATATTTAAGTCACTTTCATTTAAAAATCGATATATGTTACTGAGTGTTTCTGTACTTTTCTGCGTTAACTCATTATAGCCCACTACCAAACTTTGTTCGTTAGCGCCCATAAGGTCAATCAGCATATTGTCGATTTGCTTTAAGTAATTAGCATACTGCTGTGTGCTATGCGCCAACCAGCCAATACTTGGGTCACTTGCTTGTTTCCCTAGCTCAATCTCTTTCTTAAAGCGTTTTTTATGTGAAGAAATTATTTCTGCAATGTCTCGTGTACAAATAAGAATTTTAGCTTTTGGAAACGTTGCTAAAATTTCTTTAACACAGCGAATATGCGCCGGCGTTTTTTCAACTAAACGCTTATTTCCTAAATTGTTCCATGAATGGAAAAAAAATGCTCGTAGTACGTGTTTATAACGCCTTTCAAACCATATTTTTTGCCGTTCCGGCTTAGCTAAATAAGGTACTGGCAACCCTGTTCCAGTAAGCATTTTGTTACGTTCAATAAAAGGCGTTATTTTATTTTGAAACGCTTTGAATTGCTCCTTACTTCCCAGATAAACTCTCATTTCGTAGTTTTCAGGTCCTGCCGGATTAAGTAACATCCAAGGTTTGACAAAACAAAATGTTTCAACAGTGGCATGAGTAAAATCACAAAAGGATGGATGATTCGATACCTGCTGAAATAACAAACTAGTGCCACTTCTTTCTGGGCCTACTATAAAAACAGGTTCCTGTTCATGCGCCCAATCGCTTAACATTTTTTTATAACTTTGGAAATCTGACACGTTATTAAAACAGCTCCGTAAATTTAGTAATAAATCGTTTATTGTAAGTATCAAAAGCATCCTGCGAATTAAGACCTAGTTCCGCCAATCGTTCTTCACTGCTTTCTTGAAGCAGCATCACCAATGTTTGGATTGAATCACATTGCTGCATTTCATCGAGCACTTTAATTCCAACCAAAGCATCAATCGTACCGACTAGAGGCTTACCAAAAGACATTGCCTCCAATGACTTTATTTTCAGGCCGGTTCCCCCTTTCATCGGATTTACAGATATATCTATTTCGCTGTAAAAATCTTCCAACTCATCAACCATGCCACAAATTGTATAAACTTCATTATGTTCTTTGATAGTTTTGCAAATTGTCCCTGCAAGATAGAAATCGAATTTATTTAACAGTCCCGGATGCAGCATTATTTGTGCCTGAAACGCCAGTATCGACTGCACATTAAATGGATTGCCACTCCCTATATAGCCAATTCGAATTTTATCTGCTTCTTGACGAGTTCGCTCAATTAGGTCCTGTTTTGGCACAACATAACCTATGACTTCAACAGGAACATCGGTGATTTCATTGAAGTAATTTTTTTCTTCATCCTGTATCGCAATAATTAGATTGGCTCTTGCTAGTGCTAGCGCCTCTAACTCTTTAGTTGTGTAAAACCATACCGGATCCAGTCCGGCGTTTTTCGCAACTATATGCCTGTCACCAAACACATCATGAGTATCAATGATTTTTTGTGTAGATTGAGGAATAACATCCAAAACTTTAGAAAACCAAACATAATTTGTCAGGCAAATATCGAAATTCCAACGTTGACAAAGCGTTTCAACTAAATCAGTTACCCGCATATCGTACCAATCGTCAATATCAAAATATTCACTGTATGAAGGAGATGCGGCCGGACCGATTGGCTGAACATAATGGAAAAAGTCCCAACAATCAGTCATCTGCTGCTGCTGTTGCTCCGTCATGCCTTCCATCCCAAAATAGACGAAGTGAACTTTGTAACCAACCAATTGAAACATTTTTGTTAGCCGGAATATTCGCGCACTATTACCTTGATATTGCGGATGAGAAGGAATTGGAGACACAATTAAAATATGTTTCATTTTAATTCATCCTCAGTCCAGTAAACTTCGATTTTGTGTATCGACAAGCCCATAGATTTACCATCAATGTTTACTATTTCAGACGTACAAAGCGTCAAACATAGCTCTTCACTAAAATTTGTTTCCTCAATCAATACATCAAACTCAATAATGGCGTTAGATTCAACGTTATCTTCAAATACAGCCACACCATCGGCAAAAACCATTACTAAAGAATTTATTACATCACCGGGAAGATCAGCGGTGACTATTCTCATATGATATTGACCTGGTGACGGAATATTCACATAAACATGACTCTCGGGCTCTGGTCCTGTCCAACAATAGTTGTAATCTTGATTACCTTCTTCGGGGTGAAAATTTTTGTGGGCTAACTGTGCTATCGAAAACACCTGGTTATTACTAAACAACAACGATTTTAGTAAGGTTTTATTTTTACTCACTAAATTACATAGTGACAGGTAATAACGTTGAATTTCTATAGCATATTTCTGGGTATTAGATTTAGCGGTAATCGCGGAATCAAATCTCAGTAAATCTGGCAGCTGTTCAATGATTTCACTGTTGTTTGGCAGTGCGACAAATTCATTGTAATGCCCAATCGGAACATCTGAATCGACGCGTAAAGCTTGTAACCTTGTGTCATACAAAGAATACTCGATGCTGGAAAACGCCTCCACCAGGGCTGTTACACTGCTGGTAGATTGGTGAGAGGTAATGGTGATAACAGGTAAATCTCGTTCAATAAGCGAGCGACTTCCCAAAATTATTTCCAAAGCATTACTATAGGAGCAGTGTATCCAGTTGATTTTCTTCAAAGACGAATATTGCTCATCCAGTCGACGCTGCTTAACTAACAAAGCGGGCTGAGCCAAGTTCTCGAAACCGGCCTCTACTCTGGAACTAATTTTGGTGTCGCAAGTCATATCTGACAAAAGGTAAGATTCATACCCAGAATTTACTCGCTGTTGCCAATACCAAAAACCGTTTTTAACCAACATTGTCCTGGACGCAAAATAAATCACGTCAAATCCCGTTTTATCCGCAAATTGTGCAGCCAATGAGGTCTTATCGCAGCACATGATTACGATACCAGATTGTCGAGTTAAGACGGAAATTCCCCAGTAGAAAATGGCCTTAGTCCTAAGTGCGTTGCGCTGCAATAGTTCTCCGAAAGAGGGGAGCTTATATTTCATGCGCAAGCCCCTCGCCATTTACTTTATTAACAATAAGTTTGAGTGTTGAACATGCGCCTGCATAATACGGTTGGGGCGTCATATTGACCATTCTGGAGCGTTTAGTTAACGAGAAACACCACTCTTGCAAATGTGATCCATAATCAATATTTTGCAGCATATCAACATTCGCATGCCCTGTATGATAACTGTCCACGGAAAACCCTGCCGCTTCAAAATATGCCAGCATTGCTAAACGATTAAGTGGTAACTCACTATCAATGCTTGTATCCCAAATAATTGAAACACAACCAATTGCGCCCATTGTTAAATAACTATTTATTGCAGTAAACGCAGCAACAGGGTCAACTTCAATGCGCTTGGCAGCCAAAATACACAAAAACCGATCACAGGCTGCAGAATCGGACGCATATATACCATTGCTGATATTTTTTGCTGGAACTATTTTTGCAGTGTCCTGATCATAATTGAAAATTGACTCAGCCAAATTTAAGGCATCATTATTTTCCGAAACGTAAAATAAATGATTAGCGTCAAATAGTGGTAATAGCGATTGCATCCACCAATGAGAACCCGTGCAAGTATACTCGCTTAACTGTTTACTGTGTTCCTGGCTAAACTTAATAATCTGTTCTAGAGATAGGTAATTAATCACTTCAAAACTGCGGATTTTAGGTAAGCTTTGTAAATTTCGTAAACGCTCCTTTTCGGCAGCAATAAGCCCCATGTAAGCAGAAGTCGTACTATCTATATTATGCGTTTTTTCTACCCAACGTTTTGCATTTACCCCCATTTCAACTCTCATTGAGGGGGTATCTATCATATTACTCAATGCAAGTAGCAAATTTTTGCTGAAGTCTTCATCGTAATTTAGCTTG
>JBLHOW010000135.1:0-8882 GCA_047623705.1 Crocinitomix sp. | reverse complement strand
ATCAACATTGAGCAAGATGATTCGATTAAGGCCTTTATCAATGTGAAGGATATTAAAGATCCTGAATATGTTGAAGACAAGTACATTGTAATGTGTACTAAGAAAGGTGTCATTAAGAAAACGAAGCTAGAAGCATATTCAAGACCACGTACAAATGGTATTAACGCTATTGGTATTCGTGAAGGAGATGAGTTATTAGAAGCGAAGTTAACGAATGGTACTAACGAGATCATGTTAGCATTAAAGTCTGGTAAATCAATCCGATTCAATGAAGAGAAGGTTCGATTCATGGGACGTACGGCATCAGGTGTTCGTGGAATTACTTTACAAAGTGAAAAAGATGAAGTAGTTGGAATGATTGCTGTTGAAAATGATGAAGCAAACGTATTAGTTGTATCCAGCAATGGTTACGGTAAACGTTCATCAGTTTCTGACTACAGAATTACCAACCGTGGTGGAAAAGGTGTTAAAACCATTAACGTAACGGATAAAACTGGTTCATTAATCTCCATGAAAAACGTAACGGATGATGATGATTTAATGATCATTACTCGTAAAGGTATTACTATTAGAATGCATGTTGATGTGCTAAGAGTAATGGGACGTGCGACACAAGGAGTTAAGTTGATTAGCTTACGTGGTGGTGATGAAATTGCCGCAGTTGCTAAAGTTTATCGTGATAGAGAAACAGAAGAGGATGAAGTGGAATTAGATGAAGAAGGAAATCCAATTATTGTTGAAAACGCAGAAGGAACTGATGTAACGAATGAAGCAGAAGGAGCTGGAACAAATGACACAGAAGAGACTGCGGATGATGCAGGTTCTGAAGAGGAATAGGTGCTATTCTAAATAAAAATTGACAGGCTGATTTGGGTAAAACTAAATCAGCCTTTTTTTTGTAGTTTTATTGCTTGAAAAAGAGGTTTAGATTATGCGCCAATCAGTCCGCTTAGCAATAGAATTTGACGTAATATTCTAAAAGAATAAGTTTAAATGTTAAAGGCATGACTGTATAATAAATGATATTAAAACACAAAGATGACCAAGAGGGTGTGGATGTCATAAAAAAAATGTCCAAATCCGAGATAATAGAAAATGCAGACGAATTATTAAGAGCGCTTGCAGATATTAATTGGCCAATTGCTGGATCAGTATCAAGCGTTTTAGCGTATCATATTAATGATATTGAAAACAACGTGATTAAAGTGCTGCTCGGAGGCGATCTAGAGTGGAAGTATTCGTTGACTATTCTAATTCTTTATCATTCTAAAATAAAGCCATCAGATAAAATTATGAATGTTTTAAAATCGCAAATTAAATCGCCATTAATAGGCGAGGAAGGGAGTGAATTTATTGAGGAATGTATTGATGTTGTTGAAAAGTGGGAGGTGACTTAGTGATCCTTGATAGCAAATAACAGGATCATCCAAGAACTTGCGAGGTTTACTTCACTAGCACCATAATACTTCCACCGATTGGGGTGAGATATAGGAAAAACAAGTGCAATCATCCGATTCTGCCCAAACCATTCAATGTTGATTAAATGGAGTGAATCCTGAGGCATATTATTGGCGGAGTTAACATTAAATCAGTCTTACATTTACTGTTTGATGATTTTGCAATAAGAAAACGTTCCAGTCGGGCTTCTAAATTGCAAGTGATATACACCAGGAGCAATTGAACTGAAATCAATCGGATTGCCTTTCCAATCATGCGCAAGAACAACTACGCCTGCCAAATTATAAATAGTAATGCTTCCGCTATTCAATACTGTTGCTAACATTAAACTATTTTGAACGGGGTTAGGATAGACTCCAATTTCATCAATCACATCATTATCAACCCCTAATTCTGGCAACAAACAAAAATGTGTGCCAAAACCTGGAAAATAGTGCCAATCGATATATCTAATTAACGAAACAGCTAAACTATCAGCCAATTGAAGCCTCAAATCAGCATTCCATCTCACATCTGCATTAAATTCCAATTGAATTGCATCAATTAAACCTCCATTTTTTGACCCATGTAAAACCGTATTGTGACCTCCATTAAAATAAGGTTCAGCATCCAAAGGGTAAGGCATTGCAATGCTTGGTATAGATGGGAAACCTTGCGCCTGCAATAATTGTCCTAAACTTTGTCCTCCTCGAATCAATTCAGCACATGACAATGTTCCATTATTATCCGCCACCAATTGTTTAATTGCCGTTTCATCAATTAAATCTTCCGTATTTAATTCCTCATCCGTCATTTGAAGTTCACTTTTTGTAAACAGGTATCCAAGCTCAATTCTTTCAATGTCATGCGCGTGGCCATGCATATCAATAAAAAGTCCGCGACCATAGTCTGCTACGATTGTTGCTTTAGCTGTATCTATAAAGTCATGATAAGCCTGCCACGAGTCCTCAACTAAAGGGTTACCATCTGCCGCAGTTTCAATTGAACGATTGGCATCAAATTTTTTACGGTGCAATAAGTTTATAATAACATATGGATAACAACCAGTCTTATCATAAATTGCTTCTCTTAAGCCAAACGATAATTCCTGCGTATAACTATCTCTGACATAAACGCAGCCATCACAAGCACGATCGGGAATTGAATCAGGCTCCAAATATCCTCCATGTGGTACGGAAATAATGATAGGAATATTACCCGGTAAGAACTCAACATAGCCATTTTCATCTAAATAACTTTCTCCAGGTTCAAACTCTTGCGCTATTGATATTAAGGGAGATATAGACAATAACACTCCCAATACTTTAGTTATAAACCGTTTCATAAGTTCAAATTACAATTTATCCAATACATTATACCGATTAATCATAAATGATTACGAATTGAATAAAATAAGATGAGTTTTAATCAATACATCATACTATCTTTGAAAATCTCATTGTCTTTCAGTATTTTTGTGCTTGGCACAAATATTGGATTGTGTTGTGTGGAATCGAAATAGATTCCGCATCTATTAAAAAAATGATAAACAAAAATAAAATGAAACAAATCGTATTAACACTAGGCCTTGCTTTTATTGCATCAATTGGATTTAGCCAAAAAAGTAATGTAACAAATGCTGCATTGGCTTATAAATCGTATGAAGCAGACATCTCCGGTGGAGATCAAGAACAAGCTGTTAAAGATATACTTGAAGCAAAAGCTTATATTGACAAAGCTGCTGTTCATGCTGATACTAAAGATGATCCAAAATGTTTAATGTATCTAGGGAAAATTAACTTAGGCGTTGGTATGGCTTACGCAATGGATTCTTCTGCATTCCAAGGAATGGACATGGAAAAAACAGTGAAATCTGGATTTGCTGCATTAAAAAGATCAAAAGAAGTTGACACGAAAGGAAGATATGAAGATGATGTAGACGAATATGCAAACATGTTCAGAGCAGTTTTAGCGAACCAAGGTATTACTTCTTATGGAGAAAAGGATTATAAAATAGCTATGGGCGGCTTGTTAGGCGCTGCTGAATATGGAAATATTTTAGGGATAACAGATTCAATGTATTACTTTTTTGGTGGGCAGGCTGCTTTGATGGAAAAGGAGTATGAAACTGCTGAAGCTGCATTTAAAAAATGTATTGACGTAAATTATAACACTGGTGAAAGCGTTGGATTTTTGGCAGAATCAATGAAGGAGCAAGGGAAAATGGATGAAGCTGAGAAGGAGTTGGCAGCAGCTGTTTCTAAATATCCAAATAACTTAGATCTTTTAATTCAAAGTATCAACTTCTATATCGATCAAGATAAAAATGAAGAAGCAGAAAAAGCACTGTCTGCAGCTATTAAATTAGCACCAGAGAATACTGCTTTAGTTTATACTTCAGGAATTATTTATGAAAGTATGGGTAGAATGGATGACGCAGAAACAGCTTATAACAGAACTTTAGAGCTTGATGCGAAACATACTAATGCCAAGTACTCTTTAGGTGTATTCTTCTTTAATAAAGGGGCTGATGCAAATAACGAAGCGAATACGTATGATTTTAACGATCCGCAATACAATGCAAAGTATGACGCAAAAATTGCTGAATCAAAAGAAAGCTTTACAAAAGCAGTAGATTTTCTAAAAAGCGCTGAATTAGAAGAGCCTGAAGATATTCAAATTTTAGAAGCACTTAAATCAGCTTATGGTAAAGCAGGTATGGTGGATGAATTCAAAGCAACAAAAGCAAAAATTGCTGCATTGAAAGGATAGTATTTCGAACAAACGTTCGAGTAAAAAACAAAAAACCTGACGGGCTATGCTCTTCAGGTTTTTTGTTTTTAGTAATTAGTTGTAAGATTGATTTTTGTAAAAGCTTCGTTCCAAAAGAGTGGAAGAGGAGCTTTTACTATTAGCGATTCATTTGTTTCTGGATGTTCCAAAACAATTTCACTGGCGTGTAAAAACATATTTGGAAAATTTAATTCCTCGGCAAACATTTTATTGTGATGGCGATTACCATATTTATGATCACCAATAATGGGATGACTTATTTTATTTGCGTGCTTCCGCAATTGATGCATACGACCAGTTTCAGGATGGAACTCAAGTAATGAATAACGACTTTTAGGATAGGGTTGCACTGCAATATCAACTTCTGTTTGTTCCAGCGTTTTATAGGACGTTAGCGCATCTTTATACTTTCCAGTGGCTGCATTTTGAATGGGCGTATCAATAATTCCCTTGGCAGCGCTGAACCCACGAACCAAAGCCAAATAAGTCTTTTTTATGGTGTTGGACTCAAATTGTTTTTGAATTTTGGCCGTAAATGCGGCTGATTTTGCCAGAATTAGCACGCCAGAGGTTTTATGATCAAGGCGGTGAACTGGATAAAGCTTTATAGGGATTGATTCTTTTAAACGGGCTAATAAGGATGGCTCCTTAATGTTTCTTGCATAATAAGATGCATGCACCAAAATATTGTTAGGCTTATTCACAATGATTAAAGCATCATCTTCGTATAAAATTTCAATTTCCATCCGGTCTAAATATAAGTGATTTTAATTCTGAAACTTCTATGCATACATTTGAAATTGCTATTAAATGTAAATCTATAATCCTTTCAAATATTCCGATTAATCCCATGTACATCCCAATTAAATTTTAATCTTTGCTCAAAGTTTCTAAATGTCGCTCGTATTATTGTCTTCACCGTTACAAAGCTTTACTGAATTTCGGTTTAGAAATGCGTTTGACAAATATTTTGGTGGAATTGATACTTTCTATGCGCCCTACATCCGTTTGAACGGTAAAATGTTGATCAAGCCAAATTACGAAAGAGATTTATTGCCGAAGAATAATTTCGTGAAAGAATTAATTCCGCAAGTGATGACCAATGATGCGGATGAATTTTTGTTTGTAGTTAAATATGTGCAAAGTCTAGGATATAATGAACTCAATTGGAATTTGGGTTGTCCATATCCAATGGTTACCAAAAGATGCATGGGTTCTGGTCTAATCAATGATCCTGGGCGAATTGATGAAGTCTTAAAACGTGTACACAATGAATCAGACATTATAGTATCCATGAAAATGCGAATGGGCTATGAGCATGCTGGAGAAATATTAGACGTTCTTCCTGTTTTAGATAAGTACCCAATTAAAAACATTGCAATTCATGCCAGAATTGGTAAGCAACTTTACAAAGGTGGTGTCGATTTAGATTCCTTTAATAATTGCTTTGACACACGCCATAAAATCTACTATAACGGAGATATAACAACGGTTGAAGGATTTAGAGAGATGCAAGATAAATTCCCTCAAATTGACCATTGGATGATTGGCCGTGGATTAATTGCTGATCCGTTTTTACCGGCTATGATTAAAGCCAATTCTACAATATATCCGGAAGATAGGGTAGAACGCTTTCAAAAGTTTATTGATACGATTTTTGAAGATTATGCAAGTGCATTATCTGGCAAAAGCCATGTCTTAACCAAAATGACATCTTTTTGGGAGTATTTCGCACAAACGTTTCCAAATCCGCATAAGACCTTTAAAAAGGTTAAAAAAGCTAAGAGTATTGAAGCATATAACGCAGCCGTGGCAGAGATTATGGCTGGTGGATTTGAAGCTTAGTGTCTTTGCCTAATCCCAATAAAGCGTTCATAAGCCCAATTAATGCATAACTTCCAGAGGTGCCTGCTGCCCAACTTAAACGATCTTCAGTTTCACAATCTATCGCAGTGCCTTTTTGAATTTCGGAAAACACTTGGCCATATCCCGTAATTTCTAATAGTAAGGTTGTAATTAGAGAGAATAGACTTTTAGTCATCTCTATATATTTAAAATTAGAAAAGGAGATTCATTACTGAACCTCCTTTTCTAATTTCTAATAAATACCTTTTAATAACTAGTTAACCACAAAACGTTCGTAAGCAATTTCACCCTTATTTGTGATTTTTGCAATATAAATACCGTTAGCTATGTTTTGCAAATCAATTTGGTTTGTCGCACTCAATAATGCACCTAAATAAACTACTTGCCCCAATTCGTTAATAATTTCTACCTGCGCAGTATTCGACAAATTCTCCGCTTTAATGGTAAACATTCCATTATTTGGATTGGGATAAATGCTAAATTCATTTATGTTTTCTTCTTCAATTCCATCTGTGCTCGGATTACATAACCAATCAATTTCAAAACCTTCAAGACTAAAAGTAAAGTCGGACTCAAATGCAATAGTAATAGATGGGCCAGTGGATGATAATGTTGCTGGAGGTGGAACAGAGTTACAATAAGTTCCAATTACAGGATCACTTGTACTTGGTCCGTCGTAAAAGATTACTCTATCATTCACACAACCTACACCTGTCTGAACGTCAAAACTTATAATTGTTAATTCTACTGTAGCGGCACCAGTTGGAGAAATTGTTAATTGTCCGTCCTCGTTTTCGGCATAACCATCTTCGCTTCCGCCACTGTCAAAGAAAGTCCCTTCGCATGCTGTTTGAACTTCTGCTGAACCATCAACTGGAACGACAAGCTCATCTCCAGGTCCGCCACCACCGTCGCCAATCGTTACACAATCTGAAGTATCAATACAACCACCTTCTGACATTACAATTACGCCGTATTCACCATCCTCTGTAGGCATATAAAACGGCCCTGTTGCTCCTGGAATAATTTCAAAAGGATCACATGTTATCCATTGGTAAGTTTCCATTCCAAAAGCAGTTGTAAATAATCCAAAACCATCCTCCTCAACTATTTCATTTTCAATTACATCATCTGATAAAACAATAGTTGTTTCAACAATACTATCACATCCACCAACAGATTCAAAAATATCAGTATAGGTTCCTTCTTCGGTATACTCAGATTCACCAACAATGACCGATTGTCCTGGACAAATTGTTGCTTCATATTCATAAGGATCATCTGTAACTACATTTAAATAAGTGGTAACAACACTGTCACAACCATCAACTGAAATTAAAACATCACTATAAGTTCCAGATTCTGTATAGGTACTTGGTCCAACAATAAACTCTTCTCCATCACAAATACTTGGTGACTGCGAAGAATAAACTGTAGGACAGTCCTCGTCATCAGTATCAATATAAAAATAACCAGCGCCAGCATCTTCCTGATAATCACCACCGCCAGCAGCAAAGTCTTGTTGAAAAGCACCAATTAAAACTGTGTTTACAGAAGCAGCAACAGCAATCCCCAACTGATCTCCAATTGCGCGATCAGAATTATCAACCTTTTCTATTTGTTCCCAAACACCGTCAATTCTTTTAAAAACATAAGCAGATCCAGCGTTTTCCATATCGCCGTCTGTATCTTCATCATGATTGTCTTGATGCGCTCCTGAGGCAATTAAATCACCATCAATTGAAACACTAATTCCAAAATGATCACCTGCACTTCGGTCGCCACCAACAATCATTTGGGTAAAGGTCCAATCTCCATCCCCAACACGATCAAAAATAGCGGCGCCACCAGCATTCATCAAAGCGTCGTCTCCAAACTCTTCAGAATAATCCCACGTTTGTGCTCCAAGAAGAACTGTTGTTCCACTAATAGAAACTATTCCTGCACGATCTAACCACGCAATTCCAGGGTAAGTTAATTGCTCAACCTCACTCCAAGTATCACCCGTACGTTCATACATATAGCCTTTAGATGCGAATGGAGAACCAACAACGACATAATCATTTTCAACGGCTACTGATTCGCCATAACGCCAATTCCAATCTTCTTCTTCATAATCAAAACCAGGATTCCCCCAACGATCTGATGCTACAAGCTTTTGCAATTCAACCCATTCACCGTCAACATTTTGTTCGAAAATGTAAGCTGCCCCTGCATGTAATGAATAACCTCCTCCAACAGCGTCTGTATTATTATAATGTGACCCAATCACAATTAAGTCTCCATCTATGGCAACAGAAAAGCCAAATTCAACTCCTTCGGCACGATCAGATGCTACAATTTTTTGAACTTCATTCCAAGTTCCATCAACGTCGCGTTCAAAGATATATGCCGAACCCGCCTTAGAAAGGTTGTTTTCGTCATTCTCATCTTCGTCTTCACCGTAGGCACCAATTACCGCCAAATTGTCGTTAATGGCAACTGCCCAAGCAAAACGATCATAATCGTCTTGGTCATCATTAAATATTTTTTGAGTAAACTCCCAAATACCTTCGTCATTACGTTGATACATATGTGCTGATCCCATATTCGGATTTACTGCGCCAAAATCGTCGCCATAGGCGCCAACAATGGCATAATCACCGTCCATATCGACAGCCCAACCCATACGATCTTCCGATTCGCGATCGAGTGCTGTTACTTTTTGAATTTCTGAGTAACCTTGAGCGAAACTGCCCAAAGAAAATAACGCTAGAGTGAATGCGCTGACAATTGTTTTTTTCATG
>JBLHOW010000134.1:0-9106 GCA_047623705.1 Crocinitomix sp. | reverse complement strand
GAATTTGGGATGAAGGAAATGATATTGTGACTGATTTACAGGGTAACATTTACATTGCCGGAGAATATTACAATAATTCAATTTTTCCGGGTGGAGCCAATGCAGATGTAACTGCAAGTTCAGGAGGGAATAACAAATCATATTTAGCAAAATATGATAATTGTGCAAATTTATTATGGGTTGCCTTTTCAGATAACCTAATGGCTCCTGACCATGATAGAAGCACCGCCCTTGTCTTAGATGAAAATCAAAACAGTGTCTATATTGTGGGTGAATTTTCCAACCGAATTCATTTCAATGGAGGAATTGGTGACTTTGCAGGACCAGCTTCTGATTTATTCACAATCGGGGCGACAAATCAAGGGTATATTGCCAGGTTTGATATGGATGACGGAACAATACAAGATATTGAAACTGTGACCCTAAATACCATCACCAGCATAACCTCAATCACAGTTCATGAAAACATTGGACATATTTATATCGGTGGGCAATCTGGCCCTTTTGTTGGAGCAGATAAAATTTTTATTCAAAGATATCATACAGACCCCTCACTGATTGGTGTGCTTGATTGGACAGTAGAAAGTGCCTATTTGTCAACAGTAAACTTGATGGATCTTGATTTTGACGAAACACTCGGCCCCGAAGGAAGTGTTTGGGCAACGGGTAGTTTTAGAAAAGGTTTACGATTGATCGGAGCGGATATTATTACTACAACCGGAAAATCAGATGCATATGTCGTCCGTATAGAAGACGCAACGACACCACTTTCGCAGCCGGTATTCGAAAACGGCAACATTTCTGGTAGAATGTTTGGTCAAGGAATTGTTTCTGATGATAATGGCCATGCTTTTTTAACAGGTTATTATATTGGAATGACAACCACAGCATTTAACATGATCGGTGGCCAAATCCTTCCATTCGTATCTTCAACTGAACCTAATGCATATTTTGTAGCAATGCATGCAGATGGAACTCCGCAATGGGCAAATGCCAGATACGGTGGTTCTGTTTTTGGAGAAGTCTTAGGACTAGCTGTTAGTATTAGTGGGGATCATGTGGTATTTGCAGGAACTTATCAAGATACGGATATGGAATTTGATGGAACTGAACTATTGCCTTATGTGGCAGGCACTCCAAATGATCAATCTCATATTTTTGCAGTATCATATAAGGCGAGTAACGGTGATTACGAATGGTCAAATGCCTCGATTGAAGATCCTGGAGATGACGCTTTACATATTCCGCATGCAGTTGCAACGGATTCACTTGGTCATGCATTTATTACTGGAGGCTTTAGCATTGAAATGGGTTATTTGGTTGGCACACCAGCTAGTGGTGAGATAACAACAGCAGGACAATGGGCAACTTTTGGAATGCGCGTTGAATTGGATCCAGCCGGTGCATTTCAAACACCTGCCACAGATGCGAACTATGCTCCACCCTTATATGGTGTTGAAGCTCCATTGATTCAAACAGGTGAACCGACTAAATTGAAAATTTATCCGAATCCAGCATCCGATCAATTGACGATCGAACTGCCTAATTTGAATAAAGCCTATCAAATAACATTAGTTGACATTACTGGGCGTGTAATAATGCAAACGGATGTCAAGAGTGATTATAGTGAAAATTTGACTTGGGATACAAAGTCAGTAGCGAATGGTACATACCTCATATTAATGAGGGATGCCCTAACCTATGAAAGTATAATTATACAGCATGTTGTGATTTCGCATTAGGAATTCTTTATTCTATAATTTAACTGTTAAGAGCCAGGTTCATTTATATGAATCTGGCTCTTTTTATTGGTAGCAGGATCCTTATTGAATTCTGTGAATTTGATTTTTTTTGGAACCTATATAAAGGGTAGCTGTTTTTTGACCGATAAAAAAATTGATTTACCGTAAAAAAATCGTTTTCGTCTTTTTCAGATTTGCTGTCATAAGTTTGTTTTAATAGAACCTCTGTACATAAACAGATGTTTAACTAAATCTGTTATTATGAAATTAAAATTTAAAAAATATTTGCTCAGCATATTGCTGATTTTTATCGGAGGAAATGGCTTCTCACAAATACAGTTTTCTAAGGAATATGCTTTTGATGGTGTACCCGTAATACATGGAGTTACAGAGAATAATAAATTAATTGACCAAAGTCAGGCTGGTTTTGTTTTAGGAATGATAAAAATTGCTGATGGAGTGCGTCAAGCAATACTTACCACTGTTGATGAAGTTGGCGATTATACGGGTTTATTTAAAAGATACAGCTTAGGTAATGATAATGATGTACTAGATATCCACATTATTACCTTAGAGTCGGGAGGAATGGATGATGGTTATTTCATGACTGGGAAAGCGAATTTTGATGGTGAAAGTGAAAATTATCTGATACGAACGGATAATGATGGAGAAGAATTGTGGTCCAGACGAATGGAAATGATAGATGATGACGGTGCTTTTAAAGATATTAATTCACTGATGGCTATACAACTTGCGGATGGTAATATTTTGATTGCGGGCAGTATTTTAGTCGAAGAAGGAGCGCCGGATACAAGAGAGTTGTTTTTAATGAAAGTAAATGCAGTCAATGGTTCTGTATTTTGGTCCCATCAATATACCTCTCCAATCATGGGAGATGGTTTTCTAGTAAAAGATTTAATGGAAGTAACACCTGGTGAATATTATGTTGCTGGAGGTGAACATTCATATTTTAGCTATATAGCCCATTTCACAGAAACAGGAGGCTCATTAAGTACAGACATTTGGAGATATAACTTGTCGGGAGGACATATTAGAAGAATTATGAAAGGTGACGACGGAATCGTCGTTGTCGGTGAAAAGTCAACTGATCTATTTGCTTTTCGAGTAGATGACGATTTAACTAACATTAGAACATTGGATAATGTAAATGGAATGTATGACAATTACGAATACCCCAACGATTATGTGTTTCCTTTGGATATATTATCTCACAGCGGAAAAATAATTTTGAGCGTAGATGAACAAACAGGCCTTTATGGTAGTTATTTGTCAGTACTTTCTTCTGATGGTGCTATCCTCAATAATCAGCGGTACTTAACTGATAGTGAATATGCTATTGGGAGCCATTTATTTGATACTGATAATTCATTTTATATTGGGAATCCATACGACCCTTTTTTGGGAGATCCAAAAAATTTCAATTTAACTGCTTTTTCTTTAGGTGGAAATACATGTGATCAAGAGTATGGTGTTGTTACAAGAACGCAAGAAAATTTTACGGCAACCCACGGCATACTAGAAAGTAAGATACGCGCTTTTCATTATGATTTATTAGATGTTACTGTTGTAGATGATCCAATTCCTTTAAATGTGATTTGTGAAACATGTACGTTGACTGTTGAAGATGTTGACCCGATTACGACAAGTACGGGAGCCAATGATTTATGTGGTCTGATGTCAATGGATTTAATTGGCCCTCCTGGATTTGACACCTATACTTGGTATCTGGGTGGTGATGAAATTGGAACAGGGAGTACTCATAATATTACAGAAGGTGGTGAGTATAGTTTAATTTTAACCTATGGTGAATGTGAGATTGAGTTATTCATTTGTATTACACCTGGCGTTGATGTAAGTGCAATAGATGGCAATGAATATTGTTTATATATGTCTTATGCACTGCCTGACTTAGGCGGAGATGGAAGCTGGTCAGGAACAGGCGTAGTTGAATTTGGTGGAAATTACTTTTTAGAAACGGATATACCTGGCGATCATGTTTTAACATATTGTAATAGTTACGGTTGTTGCGAGGATGCTACTATTACTGTGAATGAAGTAGTTATTTCACTTATAGATTTTGACGGGGTATGTATTGACGCTTGTACAGGTTATTTTACAGCCACTGTAGATGGCGAATTGTATGATTGGGAACTGTTCGAGGGCCTTACACCATTAGGCACTACTTCTGACGAAACAACCTTTTCTTTTTCCGGTCTATGTGCTGGAACGTATACCTTAAAAGCGAGAGCAAATGACGCTCCATTCTGTTCAGGTGAAATAACTTTTACAGTGACGGCAGGCGAATGGCATAAAACAACAGAGAATACAACAGGAACAGAAGATGCGAGAGATGTGGTAACAGATGTCAATGGTAATGTATATATCACAGGAACTTTTACTGAAACTACCGAACTTGAAGGAGGACTAAACCCAAATATTATGATCGGCCCATCTGCTCCTGACGGTTCAATGTACGTCGCTAAATATGATGATTGTGGTACCTTATTATGGGTCGCTCATTCAACAGGAACAGGAACAGATCTTTCAACAGGTAACTCTTTGGTACTTGATGAAGACAAAGGCCTCGTATATGTTACGGGCAATGTAATCGCAACCCCCGATTTTAACAATGCCCAAAGCGAGGATGACCTATGTATGATTGGCGGACCAATAACGCTCGATATATTGATAAATCAAGGTGCTTATGTAGCCCAATATGATATGAATACAGGGTGTTTGTATTTTGTCAAAGATATTGATCTTGGTAAGGTAAATAACGCGCTAACCATAACGATAAATGAAGACAGTGAAGAAATCTTTGTGGGAGGAAGTTATAAAGCAACTGCATTGGATATGAATGTCAGAAGTTTTATTTATAAGTTTGATCCAGTTACAGCAACAGGTATGGCAGGTCTTTCAAATACGTTAAACGATCCAGTTTGGACAGCTATCGACGCTTCATCAAACCCAGACGCTTTTAATCAAATAAATGATTTGGATTATGATGAAAATCGGGACTTATTGTACGGTATAGGAACGTATCATGATGAAGTGAAATTGCTAATGGAAACCTTGTCTAATCCAGATCCAATATCAGATGCTTTTTTAATATCGATTAATGATGTTACTGGAACACTGCTCAATTTGCGTGGAGGAAATGTGGATGATACTGGTGAAATGACCGGCAACGGAGTTTCTGTTGACAAAACATCAGGTGCCGTCTTCTTAACAGGTTCATATAACAAAACAAAACCTATACCCTTCTTTTTTGCTGGAATTGATCCATTGCCAAATATTGGTTCCAATATGCATAGTTATATGATTGGAGCCAGAGTTGGAGGAACTTTTACACCTTGGGCTAGACATACGATCCCAGCGCCAATTTCAACAGGTTGGGTTGATGGAATGGATGTGAGTAATATAGATGGTAATGCCTATTTTCTAAATGAATTTTCAGGAGCAGGATTGACAGTAGCATCTGGAGGTGGTCTTGGTATCGGAATTCCCTATATCGGAGATCCAACAGGTAATTCTCATATTGGAGTCATTAGTTATTCGATTTTGGGAATTAGAAATTGGATTAATGTTACTGAGAGTGCTCTTCCTACTGGTTCTGATGACCACAATGCATATTCAATTACGACAAATCAAAATGGAGAAAGTTTTATAGCTGGGAATTATAACAATACACTTAGTTATAAGTATGGTATCCCATATAGCGGTGATCTTATCCATTCAGGCCTTAGTGGTGGTTATAATGCTTGTGTTTTACGCATTGAAAACAATACGGGGTGGCTTAAAACGAGTCAAAGTAATCTAGATGTCGATAATAATTTGGTTAACGAGTATGACCTAATTCTTTATCCAAATCCTACATCCGATCTAATAACGATTGAATTAAATGAATGGACGGAGAATGTAACCTATTGCATATATTCTATGAATGGGGTATTAATATTGAATGGTATTCTCACAGAGAATAAATACCAATTAAATCTTTCAGATTTCAGTACCGGAGTTTACATGATAGAATTAAAAACCACCAGTCAAACCATAATAAAAAAGATTGTTTTGGAGTAAATGGGTTTTATTAAATCTAAATTACCAATGACTTAAGCTAAAAAGATTCATAAAATTCGAATTTAGCGAACCATTGTTTTATTATAAAGAAGCTGTCTAGAATTTAATTCTAGGCAGCTTCTTTTTCTTAACCAAAACTTAATCAGGGATATATAGGATTAAAAATGCGTTTTTGAACAAGTTTATATCACTCGATCCAAATATATAGAATTACAGGTTCATAGACGTTTATAGAAGAATTACTCGTGCGGATTCCTTACCCGACGAGCTAAAAAATACTTGTTGATTATCAGCTACTTACGAATTGTTAAAACACCCTTTTTAACCCAAAATCACCTTTTTTGTAACACCAAAATGTAACACCTGCACAAAAAACAGCTCAAATTTGATTGATTAAATCAAGAAATAAATAAACTTTTTAGAGGGTTAACGACTTATCAATAATCTCAATAAAATTTTGAAAAATCAGCCACTTAAAGCTTAAAAAGAGTTGCCAAATGACAACTCTTTTTCAATGGTAGCCCCAAGCGGACAAATATCGAACTTTTTGAGGTTGGAGGATGTGGAGAGTTGTTTGTTTTGAGGGGGAATTACTCAACAATAAGTTTTGTACTGAATAGTTCTTCTGAATTCGAATTAAATAGTGACAAGGCGTAAACACCAACACCCAATTGTTCTTTTTTAATTTCAAGGCTTGCACCTTTGACATTTTCGTTTCTATAGATTTCTTTGCCAAGGATATCATGAATGATAATGGTGTGATTTTCTGTTAATTCATTTCCAAAATTGATGGTTGTGAAATCGTTGAATGGATTGGGGTAGATTGTGATTTGATCCTGTGTTTGAACTGGAAGGTTAAGGCAGTCTAACACGGTTATTAGAACCGAATCTATTCCCGCGCATCCATCTTCATCCTCAAAAGAATAATAAAGTGTGTGTTCACCTTCTCCTGCACTGGCAGGATCAAATTCAGAAGCAGTGACTCCTGTACCTGAGAAAACGCCATCTATCGGAGTTGCGACTAAGGTTATTTCACCATTATCTAAGCATATTAATTCGTCGTCAATATCAACAAAATTCACTATTGGAAGAGGCAGGATTATCAATTCAATTACGGTGTCGTTTACACAAAAATCAGTTGCATAAGTAATCGTCAAATCAAAAGTGCCCGCTTCATCTGATATCCAATTGAAATCTTCACCTTCTGTTATTTCGTCAAGCACGTTCCAGCTTATATCCGTTCCGGTAAGTGTCAATGGAAGTTCTCCAAGAATCTCACCACCTTGACAGACTTCTGTATTTATAGTTAAACTGTCAAAAATGGACTCACAATCATAAATCGTATTAATTTTTGTATTGGTAATAATAGCAGCGTTCGCGTCAAAATAAATATAGGCAGTATTGTAAATACTTGTTCCCACCGCAAGATCCTCGTTTAATTGAATGCTGTATTTGGCAAAACCATGACTCGCGATTTCATTTACATTGCTATCAGGCAGCATTATATTTTCAAACGTAAACGTAATTTCACCCGAATAAGCGACATCAATTATCATCTCATGACTTGAGGCGAGCGGTGTAAAAGACGTCCAATTTAAGTTTTCATCCAATTGATCTTTTATAACAATAGTAAAAGCTGTATCTGTCCCTGTATTTTGAAAACGAACAGTATAATCCAATTGCATTACATCCGTTCCAATATAACCCATGCTATCAATTCCAGCAGGTGTTGCTATTTTGTCGTTTGGATCATAACCGCATACCAAAATCTGACTTAGGGTGTCACTATCAATAAAAACAGGCCCATCCAATGAATCAATTGAAGTGTTTAAGTAACTCACCAAAGTGTCGCCTTCAAAACTAAAATCGGGCATTAAAACTTGAAGATTTAATGATTCATTTGAAAAATAAAAAAGACTATCATAATGCCAATAGATATTTTGACCTACAATGGAATCTGGGATAACTTCCGCTGAAACATATTCAATCTCTTCATGCAATGCTAAATGAATTACACCTGAAGGCAACGTTGTCCCCTCATTTTTAACGTCTAACCAATAATTAACTATACTGTTGCATCTCGGAAAGCCCCCTATTATATTCACAGCAATTGTATCGATTAATGTGTCTGGATAAAGTCCAAAATCAATACTGTCTGCATAATCAAAAAACTCGTCTACTGCAATATGATAAACCAACGAATCTGAGGTAATCGACCAATATTCAAAATCAATTGGTAAAATTTCATAAACAGCTTCCAGTTCGTCGTCAACATTCATAAAATACCTGCCATCTGCATACGTATATGCGAAAGAATTATCAGGGATGCTTATAACTTCTGTAAAAGTCATTCCCAATTCAGCAGAATCTCTTATCCCGTTTTCATTGTTATCGATATATAATTCTCCACGGATTTGGTTGGGACTTAGGATTAAATTTGGATACCAGGCGATTTCATCATCCAAAGCTGAAGCAGAAATAAGATCATAATCTCCATCTAAATCCAGATCTGCGGAAAAAACTGAGGATGCCCAATCTAATTCATCTGAAATAATCTGTATCGAACTAAATTCATCATCTCCTAGATTTTCGAACCATATAGTTTTATCATAAGTTGTTGCCGAAATGTCGATATCTCCATCTTGATCAAGATCATTGCAACTGACTGCTAGACTCCAGTTGGGCCCGGCATAAAGCGTTTGAATTTCGCCAAAAGTCCCATCTCCGAGGTTTTCATACCAAGAAACACTTTTGTCATGAGCAGAGGCTAGATCTAAATCACCATCCATATCAAAATCGGCAACATCCAAATGTCTGCCCCATGGAACACTATCGTCAATAATTTGTTCGGCAGCAAAAACTCCCGCACCTAGATTTTCATGCAATGAAATTTTACCTTCATCTAAATGATAAGTTGATATTACATCAATGTCACCGTCTGCATCTACATCAACTTGGATAGCACTAACTCCAAAAAAAGGTGTTGCCGAAATTATTTGTTCATCTCCGAAAGTCCCATCTCCCATATTCTGAAACCAAGAAATTGTTCCATCAGTTGATACTGATACCACATCAATATTGGCGTCATCATCAAGATCAGCCCCGAAGACATAATGTGCCTGATATATATCCGTAGAAATTATTTGTTGCTCACCGAACAAACCACCTCCCAAGTTTTCATACCACGCTATTTTATTATCCCCTGATGAAGCGGATAAAACATCCAAATCCAAATCATTGTCTAGGTCTATCGCATATACACA
>JBLHOW010000133.1:0-9291 GCA_047623705.1 Crocinitomix sp. | reverse complement strand
AAGGTTTTAAGATCTTTAAATTGTTTGGTTTTATAACTCTCCAAAAGTGGGAACGAACTTGAAATGCCTTCTTTCAATTTCAAATAATAATTCCAATTCAAGCGGTGCCGCTCAATAAAATGATAAAAAATCAATCGTTTCTCAAAATGAAGCTCATACCCTATCAATTGAAAGGCAAAACAAAATTCAACATCTCCTCCTGAACTTAATGATTTACCCTTTCTATCAGAGAGAATACTTTCCCAGCCAAGATCAAACAGACGCTGAAATCCTTCTTTTCTATAAAAACAGGAGGCGCCATATAATGCTGAGCCTTCGAGAAGTTTGCCACTTTTCATCCTCAAATCTCCAACGGCATAACTATGAGAATACTGATCAAACCAAGAAGGTTTTTCAGTTTCAAAAACTGCTTCTCCACAACCTCCCAACACACCTATTTTGGGATTTTCAGTCAATAGGCTTAGACCCATCCTGAGGTAGCCAGGGCTCAGCCAGTTGTCATCATCACAAAAAAGAAGATATGAAAAGGAGGCCTCTTGAGTACCTTTTATTCTAGCATGGGCAAGGCCGGGCTTACTTTCATGTATCTGCCTTAACGGGACCTTTCTTTTGTTTTTTATTATCCATTCTTCGAGCCAATTTTCAGTGTCGTCATTGGAAGCATTATTAACTACTAGAATCTCGAATGGAAAATCAACTTCTTGACTACAAACAGCCTGTAAAGTCTTTTCCATCCTATTTTTCCCGTTATAGGTACAAATGATAATGGACACCCCGAGAATCTCTTTACTCTTCAAAAGAAATTCTTTAGGATCTTTTTTACCATTTTTTTGGATTTCATCCTCCATGTGATTTTAGGCTCGTAGAACTTGAGCTTTGGTGATATATTGGAAAGGAAGTCAAATTGATTCGCCAATAACTTCTGCTCATAATCTTTCCCCAACTGTCTCATTTCAGGTCGGGACTCATAAGCAAACTGACTTTCAGCTGATCTACCCGTAATTGAATCGCTTCCAGGTTTAAAGCCACTGAAATGAAAAAAACATAACAATTGCTCCCGGTTATTTACTGCAAATGAATCTCCCAAATCAAGTAGTTTCCTCTCTGCGAAATTCCACCAAGCCATGTTATATCCTGGATGTTTTAAAATAAAAACTTCATCAAATAGCAAGGGAGCTAAATCCATCCACTTTTGATCAACAAAAATTCCACGTGGTTTATCTATCAAACAATGTGTAGTCAATCGTTCCTTCCACCATTTCACAAGCTTCATGCTTTGCTCAGAGTATTTCAGGGCAATAAATCCTAGATTAAACATTCCATGTCTCAAAGCAACCAATTCGTCGAGGGACGTCTTTTCAGTCACCATGCTAAACATCGGGGTCAATACTATACTATTCACATCCAAAGCCATGAAGACATGATCCAACGGTCTATAGACAACTATATCAGGATCCAAATATACAATCTGATGTTCATCCCCATAGTGACGCCACAAGTATTCAATATAAAAGGGCTTAACGGAAGTGTTAAACTCGATTACATTATACCGAGCAAGCATCTCTTCAAATTCAGGACATCCAATCTCTTCGAAACCAGTGATTTGCATCCTCTCAAAAGAGGAATAGTCTATAGAATCATCACGGAAATCAACCAAACCAATTACAAAGATTGAATCTGGGTACGTTGCTAAAACTGAGTCTCCAAGCGTCTTAGCTTGGGCTAAATAGTTGTTGGAGCACAGCGTAAAAAATATAGGGGATTGTATCAACTCTTTAATCGTTTTTTGAAATACTTAATAAAACTGGTATAGATACTGGATCTAGCCTTGGTTCGATTTTCAATCCTCATTCTAGCCAAACCAAATCCTCGTCGGAAGGCTTTGTCTCGTTCTTGACTGAAAATAGAAAAAAGAAAATCTGCTAGCTTGTTAGTTAAAATCGCAGCATGGTCTTCTTCCAAGAATAAAGGCTCATTCAGGTAAGCAATATATAGATCTTCATCTGAGTCAACTTCTAGAATATGATCAATGCTTTGCTTCATGTTACTTTTATCGACCCAAATAACAGCTTTAGAGTTAATTCCACTTTTACCATTTGCAAGTTTCCCAAAAGCATCTGGATCGCCCCAATAGATCGGAACAGTATTGGAAGCATAAGCCTGAATCAATTTTTCTGTGAGGTAACCACTCGTCGAAGAGTTCTCGAAACAGAGGGAAAATTTATACTCTTCTTGCCAGGCATACTTATCACTAATCTTTCCACCTACATTATTCATAAATCCACCGCCACTATCTACTTGCTTTGCTTTTGACAAAGCATTAAAAAATTGAGCTCTAAATTCAGTAGCAACACCATTGCTAACCAGAAAATTGCAGAACTTTCGATCAAACCAATCAGTTGCTTTCTCAGATTTAATCAAAGCGGGCCGATTTTCTGCTAGTCGGGTAGCCTCGGTATATAACAAGTAAAGTGGGAACCTCAAGTACCGATCTTTAAACTCTAGGTGGTCAAATCCTATTCCATAATCCGAAATATTGAAATCTATTCGTACATTTTCTGCAGCAAAAGCTATTCTAACACCCGAAAAAGACAAAACATCAATCAAATGTGTCTCATGAAAAATATAATCTGGATTAGTTTCATCTATCAAAATATCAAAACGAGTAGAAAGTATTTTTAAAAAGAAATCTAAATACCACTTTTTAAGCTCTTGCCTCCTAGTTTGAAATTTCACTTTTTTAGTTACCATAGATTTCAGACAATTACTGAAATAGTTTATTTGATAAACGGACTCCTTAGGATATATTTATAAAACAGAATTCGTAAAAAATAAGAAAAAGGTTGTTCTTGAATTTTTTCCATCAAACGAAAATACTGACGATAACGCTGATGAATAATAAACCCATGTTTTTTCCCAAGGTAATTAAGCATAAGTTCACGTTTATTTTGGTCAGCAACTCCCATCAAAGAATCAGTCCGTACTCTGTAATCAAAAAGAACTTCATCAATAAAATAAAACTTCCACCTTGTCTGCGCAATTCTAATCCATAAATCAGCATCTTCCCAACCAATTAAGTCTCGCTCCTCATCAAAGCCATTAACTTCTAAAAAAGCCTGCCTCCTTACCAAAGAACACATATCAATATAATTCCCTGCAAGCAGAGCATCAAAGCTGAATGAATGTGTATTAAACCTGATTGAAGAATCATTTACCGATCCAATAAAATGAGGTTTTGCATAAACTACTCCAACATCTACAAAAGAATCCAAAATAGCTTTCGCTGTTTTTACGTATTCCGGCCTAACTTTATTATCACTATCAAGAAAAAGTAAATATTCGCCTTTTGAATGGTTAACTCCCTTATTTCTGGCAGCTGCAGGGCCTTGATTATCTTGATGAATGACCTTTATTCCTTTGCCTTCTAATTCTCCTAAAAAATCGATGGTAAAATCGTCAGTCGAACCATCATTTACAATTATAGTCTCAACCGTAATATTTCCAGAGTTCTTGATGCTTTCAATTGCATCTTTCAAAAACTGTCCAGAATTGAAGCAAGGGATAATTATTGATATCATAAGACTCTCAGAGTCCTAGAAACCTCATCCAAAATAACTTTCAAATATGCATAACCCCATTTGGAATCAGGTTCCAACGCATTACTTTCTCCCCATTCATTCCACGATTTCAGAAAGATGAATTGTTCCTGTTCTTCTAGATTTAAAACTTTTGCAATTGCTTTTCGAAGATGATTCCTAAACAATTCAGGAGTTGAATTATGAAATATTAAACTTCTTGAGGTTGCCCTTGGAGAATTATCCCAATCATGGATGACTATTGGAAAATATGGGAAATCAAAGCTTTGATCGGTTACCAACTTGTCAATTACTTTTTCATAATCAATCACTATAGGACTTCTTCTTTTTTCAAAATTTAGTTTGTTCCTGAAGAAACGATAGTTTATTGATCGTTTTATCTTACCTAGAAGCGAGTCACTTAAATCTATTGTAGAAGATAAAAAACGAAGAGAAGAAAATTCAGGCCCTGTCACAGCATTACAACCATGTTCAAAAGGGTTCCAAGTCAATTCAGAAGTATTTCTAAGACCCGCGACAATATAGATCCCCGGAAATCCATTTTTTATTGCAAGTTCATTGAATGTATTTACCAATTCAGGCAAATCAGGTATGTCAGCTACTTTATATATATGAAAAAGTGGTTTACCCTTGACCTTGATATATCTATCATCCTGAAAAAATTTAAGCAGATAATTGAAATAGTCCTCATAGTCTTTTCTTCCAAGATACGTTTGTTCGATTAATGCGATTTGATTTCCAGTTCCATACCAGACCCCCTTCCATGATTCATTTGCCCAACAAAAACAAAATGGAAAATCCGGGCTTTTAGATTCAAATACTTCATTGACAACCCTGTCTAAAATAACTTTTCCATTACCAAACCAATACGAATAATAACAAAATCCATAAATACCGTAAGACTTTGCCATTTCTGCCTGAGCAACGTGTACTTCAGGAATCCTCAAATCATAGTATCCTAAATCTGCTGGAAAGCGCGGTTGATTATGACCTTTAAATATAGATTTTGCTTTAGTTACATTAGTCCATTCTGTAAAGCCTTTACCCCACCATTCATCATTCTCAGGTATAGGATAAAACTGAGGAAGATAATATGCAATTAATTTAGTCATTTCTGTGATTTATTTTTTAACCAATCATATGGGGAAAAAATAAAATTAATAAACTTGTATCTAAATCCTTTCAAAACTTTATCTACTTTTCTTTTAACTTCAAAATTAAATTCTTTTTCAAAAAATAAATTATTACTAAATATTGTAGTATTAACCCTTAACTCATCTATTACTTCAGCATTATTTGAAGCAACTATGATCACAAATTCGGGAGATATTTCAAGAACATTTCTAATATTATTAAAATCTCCTTCAAAAAATGTAAGATCGGTTGATTTCGAGTTGAAAGGTAAAATAACTGTTCCTTGTAAGAAATCTTGATAAAAAATTTTAGAAGATGAAAATGACAATTTAACCAATTCTCTAAATTCATTCAAATACAATTCTTTAATATGAAATTTAGAATTTGTACCATTTTTCTCATCTGAATATTTTCTTTTTTCAGGAGAGGAAATAATCAGTACCCCTTTAGGTTTAAGCACCCGTTTTAACTCATGAAACATTTCATTATGTTCACTAATATGCTCTATTGTTTCAAAAGAAACAATAACATCAAAATGATTTTCAGGAAATGGTATTTGGAGAACGCTTCCAACAAAGAAATTAAGATTATTATTAGAATATTTGTTGTTTGCATGTGAAACAACATCATGATCAATATCCACACCTGAGACATTTAATGCGAATCTTGATAGAATGCTTGACCCATATCCTTCTCCGCATGCTATATCTAACACATTTTTCCCTTGAACAAAATTAATTGCAAATGAATACCTATGTAAATGCTCAATAGCAATCTTACCCTCAACGCCAGGTATAAACCTTTCACCTGTAAAATCTGACAAATCCATTAATTCGTCTTTTTTAGATAGCCCATTGGATTAAAAGTTGCGTTATTTCCAAAAAAATCTATCCATCTCTGGTCAATTGAAAAGTTTAGATTTTCTGTTAAAAATTCTTTGATCGCTTTTAAAGGGCCCCCATTGAATTCCTTAGCTCTTCCTAAATCGTCAATTATTCCATCCTCTACGATTAAATAAGAGCCTATAGTCACTATTGAATTGAATTTCTTGATAGCTCCAAGAGTATTTTCGTATTGATGAGACGAATCTTCTATCACAAGTATTTTTTTAAATTCTCTAGTTAAATTAAGGTCATAACTTTCCCATCCATCAGTAAAAAGTTTTATTCTACCATGTTCTTTTACTTTTTTAGGACAATCATCTTTTATATCTATAGAATGTACTGTGCCATTTCCTTGCAGTTCTAACAAATCAGCCAAATATAAAGTGCTTCCACCTTCGTTTGTTCCTATTTCAATTATCAAATCGGGATTTACCTCATTAACTATCATTTGATAAATGACATAATCAAAAGGGCACTTTAGGCACTTTACACCTTTATATTCAATATTATAATGACCATTATCAATTCCCTTTAAGGGAAAAGACCTTTCCAAAGTCTTCTTTTTAAACATAATTTATTTATTTAAATATTTTTGTAATCCATTCAAGCTTTGGTCTAACTAATCCTGGAAAATATCCTGAATAATTTCCGCGGGCAGAGGTCCCGTCCACGAAATCTGTGATTGATAGCGATAGGATTTTTTCCTCATGTTGAAATACGAAAAAAGGTTCATACTGCATTAAAGCAACTGAAAAATAGATGACGCCCTCGGAGAAAAAATGAGACGGAATAATAACTGCAGATTTGTAAACTCCTTTTACTAATGGGTGTGAATTTACCATATAGTCCACATTATGGGAAGTAAATAAATGATCTCCGTATTCATTGTGTACATTTATTCCCGCGGATACAATTAATCCATTTTCAAAAACTTCAAATCTGATTTCAATCTCAATTTCATCACGCACATCGGCGGAAGATTTTAAAACTATTGAATTAGACCTAAGTTCGACTTTACGAATCGAGACATGTTGACTCCCCTCAGTTAAATCAAATCGTGCAATTGCTCCCTCTTCATGCTCTTCTGTTCCTAGATATTTTTTGACACCTCTCGATGGTTTCCCGACAAATTCAACCTCTCCATTTTTTAAAACCAAAAGCCTAGTGCAAAGACGAGTAATCGCATCCATTTGGTGAGATACAAACAATACTGTCCTTCCTTGGCCAGCAACATCTTGCATTTTCCCCAAACATTTTTTTTGGAACTCGAAATCACCAACTGCAAGAACTTCATCAATAATCAAAATCTCAGGTTCGAGATGTGCTGCTACAGAAAAGCCCAAACGAACTTTCATACCTGAGGAATAGAACTTAACTGGCGTATCAATAAACTTCTCTACACCAGAGAAATCGATAATTTCATCTAGTTTAGAATCGATTTCGCGACGGGTCATTCCCAGAATGGTTCCATTCATATAGATATTTTCTCGGCCTGAAAGTTCGGGATGGAATCCTGTCCCAACTTCTAGTAGCGAAGCGACTCGACCATAAATTTCTATTTTACCTGAGGTCGGTTCTGTGATTTGAGAGAGGATTTTAAGTAAGGTAGATTTCCCTGCTCCGTTCTTCCCTATTATCCCCAAAACCTCTCCTTGTTTAACCTCGAAGTTAATATCCTTTAATGCCCAGAAGACAGATTCCTCCTCCTCTCCGAAGCGGTTCATCCGTCGCAGAGTCTCAAGATTTTTAAAAGGAGTGCGCAAGATATTGCCAAGCTGACCGACGAGCGTTTCCGACTTTTTTTCCTTTAATCCTATCCGGTAGCGTTTGGATAGGTTAGCTACAGTAATTATTGTTTTACTCATTTACCAAATTTAGCACCACTTCTATTTCGAGATCTCCCGTGCAGACATTGTAATTTCTACTGATCTTGTACCGCTGCAACCGACTAAAAACATCATGATTGGGTTCGAAACCTACACTCTTCCACCTTCTGTTGACTTCAAAAAAATTGACTTGCTGAATTGGATACCATCATGTGCGCCAACATCCATGTAAAAGCCATGCTTCTTTTGGGATAAAATTACCGTACCCAAAAATTACGTCTTGCCCATATTGTGAGTAATAACTATTCGATGTTTTCGTTATTTCCAAACTCCAATCAGGTTAAAATTCAGCACACTGATCAGAAGGCAATTCGCCAGAAACATATATTCTAATAGCGGATACTTCTGCCAATTTCGCTCAATAAAGGAGATGGTGAGCGCAGAAAACAAAAAAGGAAAAACCATAAACCATCGAAACTCGACGCGATTGATCAATAAAATGGAAAAGGAAAAGGTAAACGTAATAAATAGTAAAATGGCCAAAACATTTAAACTAAGAAAACCTCCTTTTTTAATATTCCAGATGGTCATACCAATCAAAAATAAAAATAAAACTCCGATTTGCCACACAAATGGTTTCTGAATAAGGATTAGCTGTCTTAGGAAATTTGAAACTGTCAGCTTGGGATTAAAAAATATTGCTTCAGAATAAGTTTGCGGCAGAGTGACATCAGGATTAGTGTTTTTGAATGTCTCCACATCCTGAAATGAAATCTGATTCTCCCCTAAATAAACTTGCAGGTAATTTTTCTCGGCCCAGTTTCCCGCAGCCTCACTTTTATCGGCAAATTTGAAGGTATGATTTTCGATTAGAGAAGGGAAATAAAGTGCAAATGTCGTAAGGAGGAAAACGCCAATAAGTCCAAGGATAGATTTGGCATTAATCCGACTTTTTAAATTCAGTAAAATTAAAATCAACGTAATTCCGGGAACATAGAACACAAAAATCTCCCGTGTTCCAAAAGCTAGTGCAAAGAAGAAACTAGCTCCAAAAAGCGATAGCTGAGAGTTGTTGAGAATGCTCTTGAAAAGGAAAATTATTCCCAAACAGATAAATACACAGAATAAGCCGTCATTCGTACCCGAAAAAAAAGCATTTCTATAAAATGCCAGATAAATCAAAAATGAAACAAAGGGGTAAGTATATCGGCTTGAAATTCTTAATACGGATTTACCAAAATAAACCCAGATCAAAATGGTTACGACCATAGATACCATGCTAAGTAGCTTCATACTTTGGTAAGGATCTTTGACCAATAAATCGACGATCCATACCAGCGCATTAAAAACGGGTGAAGCTCCAACGGTAATGCTTTCATACCAGCCATTTTCTATGAAAAAATCATACTTCTGGACAAAAAAAGCTGAATCCTTGAGAGGAATTTCAGAAGGGAGAAAATCGGAAAGTCGAAAGATCAAAAGCCTAATTGAACTCAGAAGTAATACTGATGCTACTACAAACCTAATTAGGAATATATTTCTCACTAAAAACCGAGGATACATTTTATCTGTTGGGAAACTCTTCCAGTTTATCTGCATTAACAATGATTATAGCCTGTTAACTTAGGAATCATTTATAAATGACTAGTTGTCCTGTTTAAGAATCTGAAAGACTAAATATTAAGATAATTAATAAACAATAGAAATGCATTTTTCGACTTCAAGTTCTTCTGAAATACAAACCAGTATAGCAGAAATACTATGGGTAGGAAGATCAGAAAGGTGAAGGAATTGAAAAGCAAAGGTTGTAAGTTGTCCGATGTAGGGTGTCCGATGTAGGTTAGGGAGTTG
>JBLHOW010000132.1:0-9550 GCA_047623705.1 Crocinitomix sp. | reverse complement strand
CGACCTTTTTTCTTCTTGGTATAATGTGACTATACCCAATCACTTGAAGGTACGGTCAATTTTGATGGTTTGATAGACTCACTAAGTTTAACTCAGTACCGAATTATCAATGTTTAATTGACTTAGATTTTAGCGAGAGCAGGGCCGTATTGTTTGGTTGTACTTACTTGCAGGGAATGTGATGGAAATTGAAAAAAGGGATTGCCCAAATTATTGATTTCCTGCTGGTTAATTTATTTCGGAATTTAGTATTGGATCTTTGGAGTGAAGTGCAGGTGAATTTGGGATATCTAATTTAGATTAGCTGGACTTTCTATCTTATTTGAGGCCGTGACTATTAAATATAACATAACCCAAACTTAGTTGGAATGAAAGTGGTTTGAGTTGCGATTGACTATCAAAATAATTTACTGTTGCTCGAACTGGGCCAATTACTGAATGGTAAATTAGCGAGGCGCTTGCAATTCCAAAACGATTGCTAAATAACTCGCCTTCATAGGCAACACCGTCATTACTAAGTATACGGTTGATTGGTTGAAAAATGTATGCTTCTATTCTAAAATCTACTTTGTCTTTTAATGTGAAAACATTCATGAGTCCTGCTCCAAAATATTTATTTGCTCTAAAATCATCATAAAAACCTGTTTTAGAATCTGGAATTGGTTGAAAGGCATGTGAAGATAGAATACTTGCGGTGTAATTTTCGAAGAATGGTTGTGTAGAGTAAACGCTTTCTAATTGGATACCTAGGCGATAGAGCCCTTTTTGAATGAAGTAGTTTTTATAATTGGCTTTGACATAAAACCAGTTCTTGAACGACTTGGTTATTTCATTATTATTGGATGTCGAGCCTGGAACGGTGGTTTCAATACCGTGTATAAAACGACTTTTAAAGGAAAAATATGAACCTGCAGATTCGAATTGTTTACGATTTAATTTATCAACAGTAAATTCAAAACCAGGAGAATAGTAAAGAAAACTTGTATTATCTGTAGTATCAACTTGCGTAAAATTATCAGTTTGATAATAGGTGTTTTCATTGGTGCCATTAGTGAAGTCAAAAATTAATTTACTTTTGGAACTTGCTGGAATAACATACTTAATAGACCAAAAACGTTCGTTTAAAACCAGGTATGAAGGTTTAGACGGTTCGAAGAATGTGGAGAAACTTTTAAAATAGTCCCAGCGATTCATAGCGAAGTATGGCTCAACATAAGAAGTTGTTTTAGTGGGTAAATAAAATTTAATTCCAGTTTTTACCGATCCGTAGAATTTACCGAAGTAAGTATTAGCATATAGGGTAATTGGTGTGATAGTGAAGTCTGAATAGGAGAGGCTTAAAAATCCTGTATTTACAGGTTTAGAAGAATAGTGCCCACCAAATGCAGCTTTGAATGGTTTTTCTTTTCTAAAATCTATTACCAGTTCTTGCGTTGAATCAGAGTTTGGATATAACATAGGGAACATTGAAAGTACATGCTCACTTTGATAGAGCCTGAGGTATCTCTTTTTTAACTGATCATATTCTAATATTTCATTCTTTTTACTGTTAATGAGTTTGCGTTCAATATATTTTTGTTCATTTATGCTAACACCTTTAACAACGATACTGGTAATGCGTATTTTTTTCTTTTTGCCATTATAGAGTGCTCTAGACTTTTGAAGTTCTTCACTTGACACGCGAAGGCTAACAAAATATTTTATGGAATCAATTTTTTCGAGTGCTGCTCGGTAACCTATTTCGATCGCCTCTTCTATTTTGTCAAAATCAAATGTGCCAATATCACCTAAATCTGGTTCGATAATAATACCAGATTCACAGGGTAGGCCATAATCCGAATGCGCCGAGAATAAATTTTTAATTTGGGACATTAAATCATCTACTTTTGGTGGAGCTTCGTTGTAACTGACATTACTTCCTATTATAAAGTCAGGATCAAATTCGTTGTACATTTCATTGGCGGGAAAATTGTTGTAAAGGCCACCATCAAACATGAGAATACCATCTATCTCGATGGGATTAATGAAGAAAGGATAGGTCATTGAAGCACGAACTGCTTGATTCAAGTTTCCTTCTCTAAATAGTACACTTTCTTTTGTCGCAATATTTGAAGCTATACAGCGAAAAGGAACAAAAAGACTGTCAAAGGAGCCGTTACCAATATCTAAATTATTTCCTAAAATATTAAGGACTTCTAGATCTAAAAACGTAGGGTTGAGAATATTTGTTGGGAGAGATTTTTGCAGAATTGAATCTTTAGCGACGCGTATAGACATTAATTCTGCATCCCGATCGGGGTTATGAATTGAATAACGAAAGTCTTCCTCTAGTCGTTCCGAGGACATGCGTTGAAATTTATCAGTTAGCACTAATTGCTCGATTTGGGTCGGAGAATAACCTGAGGCATACATGGCGCCAATCAAGGCTCCTGCAGAGGTTCCTGTAATAAAATCAATAGGAATATTGTTTTCTTCTAAGGCTTTGAGTACACCAATATGGGCGAACCCAGTAGCGCCTCCTCCACTAAAAACAAGACCTACTCGTTGTGAGAATCCTGTTGAACAGATTAACAAGAGAATGCTATATAATATGATTTTCTTCAAAGGAACCTTTTATTCAAAGATAATTACTTTTTTTTTAGAAATTACTTTTGTTGGTTCTAAAGGTTGGTTTTCAAGGACAATTCATATCTTTGCAAAAAAAGTAATATGGAACTTGTCGCAAAGACGTTATACGGATTAGAGGAAGTACTGAAAGATGAGATAATTGCATTGGGAGGTGAGGATGTGAAAGTCGGGAACCGAGTTGTGACTTATAAAGGGGATATGAAATTACTTTATGAAAGTAATTTATGGTTGAGAACTGCCATTTCTGTTTTGATACCTCTTAAGAAGTTTCGCTTTGCTGATGAGAAGGATCTATATCGCAAATTTGCTAAGATAAATTTTTCAGACATCATGGGGGTGAAAGATACTTTTGCTGCTAAAGGTGCTGTGAATTCTGATTTATTCAATCATACGGGATATCCAATGCTTGTGCTAAAGGATGCTATTGCTGATCATTTTAGAGATAAGTTTGGTGAACGTCCAGATGTAGATTTGACAAAACCTAAAATTTTATTTGATGTTCATATTGATGGATACGCTTGTTCTGTTTCATTAAATAGTTCAGGTGCTCCTTTATATCACCGTGGATATAGAAAGAAGACGGGTGATGCTCCAATGAATGAGGTAGTAGCAGCTGGTTTAATAAAATTGGCGAATTGGAATGGTGAGTCAAATTTTGTTGATGTGACTTGCGGATCAGGTACATTGCCAATTGAAGCTGCACTAATAGCAAATGGTATACCACCAAATATTGCTAGAAAGTCTTACGGTTTTCAAAATTGGAAAAATTACGATCAACAGCTTTGGAAAAGTGTTTTTGAAAGTGCACCGAACCATCCTAAACGTGATTTAGATATTAAGATTATTGGTTCTGACACTGATGGTGATGTGATTTTGAAAGCTAGAGATAATATTAAAGCTTTGCCTTTAGGAAAAACAATTTCATTTGAAATTAAAGATTATAACGATCAAGAAGCGCCTGAAGGTAAGGGTGTTTTAATTTGCAATCCACCATATGGTGAGCGATTACAAATGGAAGAACTTGATGAATTATACCAAGGGTTAGGCAATTTTTTCAAAAGAAAAATGCAAGGATATGACTGTTGGGTGTTAAGTTCAAACTTTGATGCATTGAAAAAAATTGAGCTTAAACCTTCCACAAAAATTCAAATTTATAATGGTTCATTAAGTTGTGATTATAGAAAGTTTGAAATTTTCTCGGGGAGTTTGATCGAGCATAAATATGGTGATCGTAACACGCGAAGAGAGCCAAAAAGAAATAAAAAGAAATAATTTTATTTCGTGCTAATTTTTAAAAATCTATTCCAAAGAACTTCATTGGGTGGTGGTGCAATGATGCATACTGGCTCTTTTTTCACAGGATGTATAAATTCAAGTTTGCGGGCATGTAGATGAATTGATCCGTCTTTATTGGATCCTTTTGCTCCATATTTAAGATCTCCATTTATAATGCAACCTATATTGGACAATTGTACACGAATTTGATGGTGACGGCCCGTAATCGGTGATACTTCGATATAACTACAATTATCGCCTTTGCCAATTAACTTATAAGTTAACTCTGCTTTTTTAGCGCCACCTTTATCATTAGGTTTGACGTAACTCTTATTTTGCTTTTCGTTTTTTAATAAAAAATCAATGCAAAGGCCTTTGGCTAATTTTGGAGATTTTTCGGTGACTGCCCAATAGGTTTTTTGAATGTCTTTTATTTTAAAAAGCTCATTCATACGAGTAAGTGCTTTTGAAGTGCGCGCAAAAAGCACGATTCCACTTGTAGGTCTGTCAAGGCGGTGAACGGTACCTAAAAATACGTCGCCTGGTTTATTGTATTTGATCTTGATATATGACTTTACTAGTTCATTGAGCGGAATATCTCCCGTTTTATCTCCTTGCACTAATGTTCCGGCTGCTTTATTTACAACCACAAGATGATTGTCTTCAAAGAGGATATCCAGATTAGCCATTTAGTACTGTTCCTTTTCATTTGGGAAGTCGCTTGAGCGAACATCACCTATATAGTTTTCAAAAGCGCCAAGCATTTCTTCATAAAGGTTATGATACTTACGTAAAAACCTGGGATTGAACTCATTGTTAATCCCCAACATATCATGGCTTACAAGTACTTGACCGTCTACTCCGTTACCTGCACCAATTCCAATTACGGGAATATTGATACTTGAAGCTACTTCTGTAGCAAGTTTAGCTGGTATCTTTTCTAAAACTATCGCAAAGCATCCTGTTTCTTCCAATAATTTGGCATCACTAATTAATTGCGCAGCTTCTTCTTCCTCTTTTGCTCTTACGGTATATGTTCCAAATTTATAGATGGACTGTGGGGTTAAACCTAAATGTCCCATAACCGGGATTCCTGCAGATAAGATTCGCTTAATTGACTCAACAACTTCTTGGCCTCCTTCTAATTTGACAGCATGTCCGCCAGATTCTTTCATGATACGAATAGAACTGGAAAGTGCTTGTTTGGAATCGCCTTGATAAGATCCAAACGGTAAGTCTACAACTACAAGTGCTCGATTAACGGCCCTTACAACAGAAGATGCATGATAAATCATTTGATCTAATGTGATTGGTAATGTCGTTTCGTGTCCAGCCATTACATTTGATGCAGAATCGCCCACAAGTATAATATCAATGCCAGCTTTATCTAAAATTTTAGCCATTGAAAAGTCATAGCCAGTTAACATGGCTATTTTTTCACCGTTGTTCTTCATTTCCTGTAGAACGTGTGTTGTGATTTTTTTAACTTCTTTATGTACAGACATATTTTTTATTTTAGAGTGGTAAAAATAGGGAATAATACTATTAACCTGAGTGCGATTATACCAAATCTCCAAAGAAGTGTTGAAAATTTTGAAATTTTGATAAAAAACAGGAGTTCCTTCGCTTCGTAACGGCTAAAGCTTTTGTGCGAGTGCGGTAAAGCTGTAGCGACATACGAAAAGTCTAACTGGTTAACTTTAAGGGTTTTTCTGTCAGAAGATTACTGTTAATAATACGGGAAAGAGAACCTCTGCACAGAAGTGTATGCTAATAGTGAAGTTATAAAGCTTTTAAATTGGTACATTTATTGTTTAAGTTTATTTTATGAAAGTACTTGTTTTGGGAGCCAGTTTAAATCCTCAACGTTATTCTTATTTAGCAATTAATGATTTAGTAGATTACGATCATGAAGTTTTTGCCATAGGTACTAGTGAAGGGGAGTTGAGAGGAGTAAATATTTCAAAAACAGTTCCTGCGACTAATGGTATTCATACTGTTACCATGTATTTAAGCGCAAAAAATCAGGTCGAATATTACGATTACTTATTGCAGTTAAAACCAAGTCGAGTTATATTTAATCCTGGAGCTGATAATAATGAACTTGAACAACAACTTACTGAAATTGGAGTTGAAGTACTTTCGGCTTGCACATTAGTAATGTTAAGAACAAATCAATTTGATTAAAATGGGAATATCAATATTAGATAAAAAGTTATTAATGCTAGTGTTTCTATTTACAGTGACATTGCTATATGGGCAAGATAATACTAAAATTAAAGGCCTCAGCTTCGTTGCTTCAAGTTCCCCAATAGACAAAACTGATGTAGCTCCAATAATTACTATGAATGCCAATTGGGTAACATTGATGCCTTATGGATTTGTTGGAGGTGATGGTACAGTAACTTATAATTCGAAATGGCAATGGTGGGGAGAGAAGGAAGAAGGAGTTAAGGAAACGATTGAATTGTGTAAGACGGAAGGCTTAAAGATTATGCTTAAGCCTCAAATCTGGATGAGAAATGCTTATACTGGGGATTATAAATTATCGACGGAAAAAGAATGGGTAAAATTTGAAAAATCATACGCTTCATTCATCTTATCATTCCTAGAAATAGCGATTGACTTGGATGTTGAAATGTTTTGTTTTGGAACTGAGTGGCGAGAATTTGTGAAAGCGCGACCGGAATTTTGGAATGAATTGATTAAGAAAATCAAATTGAAGTATTCAGGTGAATTAACTTATGCTGCAAACTGGGATGATTATGCAGCTGTACCATTTTGGAAGGAAATGGATGTGATTGGGGTAAATGGATATTTTCCAATTAGTATTTCGCAGAAACCAGATTTAAAAGAATTAACGATTGGTTGGGATGTGCATAGAAAGGTACTTTCTGAATTCTCAAAAAAATATGGACGAAAAATTGTTTTTACTGAAATAGGCTATCGTAGCATGGAAGGTGCGACGATTAAACCTTGGGAGCATAGTACGCGGTCAAAATATTCGGAAGAAATTCAGCATAACGCTTATAATGCTTTATTTAATGTGCTTTGGGATGAAGATTGGTTTGGTGGTATTTTTATATGGAAATGGTATCATGATCATAAAAACCAAGGGGGAAATGGGGATGTGGATTTTACACCACAGAATAAATTGGCGGAGAAGACTATTCGTTCCTTTTGGTCCAATAATTAGTTGTTTCCAATAAACTACTGCATGCAATATTCACTTTTTAATGTTGGCTTTATTTTTTTGATTACCTGCGATAGTATTCAACTATCGGTTACATTTGTTATATAGTCTGTAGCCATGGATAAATCATACATCTTACTCATTTTAGTCTCTTATTTTCTAGTTTTATTGGGGATTTCATTTCTCACTAGTAGAAAAGCTGATAATGACACTTTTTTTACGGGCAACCGAAACAATAAGTGGTATTTGGTTGCATTTGGAATGATTGGCGCCTCTTTATCTGGTGTTACTTTTATATCAATTCCTGGAGTAATCGGTAATAACAGTTTTACGTATTTACAAATGGCAATTGGCTATATCATAGGATATGCAATCATTGCATTTGTCTTATTGCCATTATATTATCGTTTAAATTTAACTTCGATTTACGAATTTTTAAAACAACGATTTGGACATTATACGTATAAAATGGGAGCAGGCTTTTTCATTGTATCGCGTTTAATTGGTGCTGCTTTGCGCATGTACTTGGTGGTAATTGTATTGCAAAAATTCGTTTTTGATGATCTTGGAGTTCCATTTGAAGGAACAGTGGCCATTAGTATTTTATTAATTTGGGTGTATACTTTCCGTGGTGGAATTAAAACAATTATTTGGACAGATACCTTGCAAACTTTGTTCATGCTTATATCGGTAGGGTTGAGCATTTACTTTATTGCTGACGATCTTAATTTACAATTGGGGCAAATATTTGGTGCAATTGATGATGCAGGAATTGGAGAGGTTTTTCAAACGGAAGATGGCCTAGCAAAAAATTACTGGATTAAAGGAATATTGGGAGGAATGTTTATAACGCTAGGAATGACAGGCGTTGATCAAGACATGATGCAGAAAAATCTGACTTGTAAAAATGAAAAGGAGGCCAAAAAGAATATGATCTCATTTTCTATTGTGCTGTTTTTTGTAAACATACTTTTTGTAACGCTAGGTGGTTTGCTCTTTTTATACATGGATGCCAATCCAGATGTGGCGGAAGTCTGGAACAGTCTTGGTAAAGATGGTAAAGGGCAGGGTGACTTATTGTTTGCAACAATTTCTTTGAAAGGGGGACTGAGCGGTACAGTAGGAGTTTTCTTTTTGCTCGGTTTAATCGCAGCTGCTTATAGTAGTGCAGATTCGGCTTTAACATCCTTAACAACATCATTATCGGTAGATTTTTTGAATATTGAAAATGATGAGAAAAAGCAACAAGAACGAAAACGTAGAATGGCACATGTTATCATGTCTGTTGCTCTATTACTTACCATTCTTGTTTTTAAATATGCGAATAATGACAGTGTTGTTTGGACCTTGTTTGCTGCGGCATCCTATACTTATGGACCGTTGCTAGGTCTGTTTATGTTTGGGATCATGAGTAAGCGTAATGTTGAAGATCGTTTTAGTATTCCGATTAGCATTATCATTCCAACTCTGTTATTTCTTTTTAATTGGAATATCAGAACTATTTTTGCGGTGCCTGAAGGGGAAGTGTTTTATGAGTTCGGATCAGAAATGTTAGGGATTAATGCATTCCTAGTTTTTATATGTTTATGGATTTTTTCGACGAACAATGTAAGGAATAAGGAAATTTATTGACAAATTTGTACAAAGCAATTAAATTGCAATGACAATTAGCTAAGAATTGAGCCAAAGTGTCATGAAAGATAAAATGGTATTGCTTTTGCACTTAATTAGAAAGTAGAAAACAAAAATTAAATATATTATGGCTTTAGAAATAACAGAGGCAAATTTTGACGAAATAGTTGGAAATGCAGATAAACCAGTAGTTCTTGACTTTTGGGCTGCGTGGTGTGGACCTTGTAAAATGGTTGGGCCGCTTATCGAAGAAATGCACAACGAATATGAAGGAAAAGCGATTATTGGAAAGGTTGATGTAGATGCCAATCCTGGAATTGCTGGGAAATTCGGTGTTAGAAACATTCCTACAATTGTTTATCTTAAGGATGGAGAATTGGTTGATAAGTCTGTTGGAGCTGTTCCAAAAGGACAATTGACTTCAAAATTAGACGCGATTTTATAAAATCAGCATCAATAAAGTATTATTAACCTCCATTTACTCTTGTGAATGGGGGTTTGTTTTTTCTTTAAAGCTCGATTTCGGCGTTATACTTGTTCAAAAAAATACTCATTTACCAATGTAAACTCGCAGTTTTTTGTACTTCGCAAGCCTTGAACTCGAACTTTATAGTTCAAACGATTTTTTCAATAAAGCCCGATTTCGGCGTTATACTTGTTCAAAAAAATACTCATTTACCAATGTAAACTCGCAATTTTTTGTACTTCGCAAGCCTTGAACTCGAACTTTATAGTTCAAACGGTTTTTTTCTTTAAAGCCCAATTTCGGCGTTATACTTGTTCGAAAAAATGCTCATTTACCAATGTGAATTCGCAGTTTTT
>JBLHOW010000131.1:0-11239 GCA_047623705.1 Crocinitomix sp. | reverse complement strand
ATCCTGCACCAGTATCTATGTTCGAAAACATTATCAACTATTTACCAGAATTTAAAGTGAATGAAGATGGGCATAAAATGCAATTCAAAGTTGATGAGGACAATGCCTTTGTACTAAAAGATGGATCTACTTATAAATACCCCGTAGACCCGTTTAAGTCTATCCCTACAACAGATTTAATTGAAGATAGTGATGGAGAATATTTTCGTCAATGGAGAGAAGAAATCCAATCTCCAGACGACATCTGGAAAGAAATATTAAAACATTCCAAAATTCCTGGATTAACCTCTGCCCCAAAATTGCAACCTATAGAAACGCGCTTGGTCATGTTAGCCACGGGTATGAGAGCTCCGATGGGGATTAAAGTATTTGGTCCAGACTTAGAAACCATAGAACAGGTTGGCTATGACATTGAGCGCATTTTGAAACAAGTGCCCAGTGTTGAAGCCTCGGCTGTTTTCGCTGATAGGGTTGTTGGGAAACCCTATTTAGAAATTAAAATAAAACGGGAATCAATTGCTCGATACGGTCTTACGATTGAGGACATGCAAAAGGTTATTGGAGCAGCCGTTGGAGGAATGCAATTGACAACCACGGTAGAAGGTCGCGAGCGTTTTCCTGTACGCGTTAGATACGCTAGAGAATATAGAGACAATCCGGAAGACTTGAAAAAGGTGTTAATTCCTACTCCAGAAGGTGTTCAAATTCCATTAATAGAGTTAGCAGATATTAACTATGTACGTGGTCCACAGGTTATAAAAAGTGAGAATACTTTCTTAGTGAGCTATGTCATTTTTGATAAAAAAGAAGGACAAGCCGAAGTGGATGTGGTTGAGGAAGCACAAGCCCTTTTAAAGCAAAAAATAGCATCAGGCGAATTAGTGTTGCCAGCAGGAGTTAGTTATCGATTTACAGGTAATTACGAAAACCAAGTTAGAGCGACCAAACGATTAATGATTGTTGTTCCAATTTCGTTGTTAGCGATCTTCTTAATTCTGTATTTTCAATTTAAGTCAGTTATCACAACTTCGATGATCTTTAGTGGATTGGTAGTTGCATTTTCAGGAGGATTCATCATGTTATGGATGTATAGTCAACCTGGATTCTTAGACTTTTCTATTGGAGGAATCAATCTTCGAGATTTATTTCAAGTACACACAGTAAACCTAAGCGTGGCTGTCTGGGTAGGGTTTATAGCTCTTTTTGGAGTTGCTACAGATGACGGTGTGCTTATGGGAACGTATCTAACACAGCTTTTTGCAAAAAACAAGCCCGACACTAAAGATAAAGTCAGGGCAACTGTTTTGTTAGCGGCTTCTAAAAGGGTTCGTCCTGCAATTTTAACCACCGCAACAACCATTATTGCTTTAATTCCGGTGCTCACATCCCAAGGAAAAGGTTCAGATATTATGGGGCCAATGGCTATTCCACTTTTTGGAGGAATGCTAATTGAAGTGATGACCATGTTTATCATGCCTGTGCTCTATAGTATGTGGCAAGAAGGAAAAGTTAAAAGGTTAAATAAAATAAATAGAATATGAATATGCTATATAAAATTATAACAATCATTCTGTTACTATTTGTCGTTGAAGTACAAGCTCAAACAGAATTAGCAGACTATCTGATTATTGGCGCAGAAAATAATCCAGGCTTAAAAGCGAAATTTTCTGAATACAATGCAGCTTTAGAAAAAGTTCCTCAGGTAGGGACGCTGCCCGATCCTCAATTGACTTTTGGCTATTTTATTTCGCCAATAGAAACCAGAGTTGGACCTCAGAGAGCCAAATTCGGAATGAACCAAATGTTTCCATGGTTTGGTACACTCCATGCGAAAGAGGATGTTGTTATTCAAATGGCTAAAGCTAAATACGAAGCATTTGAAGAGGCAAAATCAAAACTGTTTTTTGAGATCAAGTCTGCCTTTTACAATGTTTACTTTATTCAAAAAGGAATAGACATCACGAAGGAGAACATTCGCATTTTAAATACTTTCCAGCAATTGGCTATCATTAAGATAGAGACTGGAAAAGCATCGGTTGTTGATGAAATGAGGGTTGAAATGGAAATCAATGAACTCGAAAACCAATTGGCTTATTTAATGGATAGTAAATACGCAATTGAGGTAAAATTTAACAACCTTTTATATCGCTTAGACGACAGCCCTGTTAATATACCAAACACTTTATTGAACGATAGTTTATTGGTTTCAAAAAATGAGTTACTGGATAGTATCTCTACTCAAAATCACTTGATTAAACAATTGGAATACAAGATACTATCATGGGGAAACCAAGAAGTAGTCGCAAAAAAAATGGGGATGCCACAATTTTCTATTGGTGTTGATTACGCACTTATCGGAAAAAGCAACAACCCTAATTTAGGTAGTGAAAATGGACGTGATGCTTTATTACTTCCCAAAGTTGGTATTTCCGTTCCACTGTATCGAAAAAAATATACGGCGATGGTTCGTGAAGCTTCTTTTCAAATGGAGGCAACTGAGTTCAGAAAAGTGGATAAGCAAAATCAATTGTCCTCACTATTTGAAAAAGGTTATAAAGATTATAAAGATGCTGAACGAAGGATTAACCTCTATCAAAAGCAATTAAAATTGGCTAATAAGTCCATGAATATATTACTAACATCCTATGCCACAGATGGAAAGGATTTTGAGGAGGTATTAAGAATCGAAAGAAAAGTTTTAAAATATTCCCTTGAGATTGATAAAGCTAGAGCGGATAAAAATGCTGCAGTAGCATTTATTAATTATTTATTGGGTAGATAAAATGTCAGACATGAAAATATTTGAAAATAAATGGGTAGTCATAATTCTAGTTTTAATAATTGGGATTGTTATCGGAAAATTAATCGGAGGGAGTTCTAAATCAAAGGAGGTAACAGGCACCCATATCCACGATGATACTGCTAAAGAACAAATTTGGACATGTTCGATGCATCCTCAAATTCATCAAAATGGGCCAGGAAAGTGTCCATTGTGTGGAATGGATTTAATTCCGTTAGACAATTCAATGGAAGATGAAGAAACGTTGCCTGATGAAGTACCAATGTCGGCTTCTGCAATGAAACTGGCAGAAATACAAACCTATGTCGTGAAAAAAGAAAAACCTGAGAAGGAAATTCGACTATTGGGTAAAGTAAAGGCGGATGAAAGATTAATGTTCTCACAAGCCATTCATTTCTCCGGGAGAATTGAAAAGCTGTATGTCAATTTCACTGGAGAAAAGGTAAGAAAGGGTCAAAAATTGGCTACTGTGTATTCTACTGAGTTGGTTACAGCGCAAAAAGAATTATTTGAAGTATTGAAAGACGAGTCCACAAGTCCCTCATTAGTAGAGGCTAGTCGAAACAAATTGAAACAATGGAAGTTTACGAATCAGCAAATTTCAGATTTAGAAAAATCAAAAGAAGTTCAAACTGAAGTAGATATTCTTTCTGATTATAGTGGTTTCGTTATCATGCGAATGGTGTCAGTAGGTGATCATTTTAAAGAAGGGCAGATTTTATTTGAAATCACCGATTTAAGCAAGGTCTGGGTGCTATTTGAAGCATACGAAAATGATTTGCCTTGGATAAGAAAAGGAGATCAACTGGAAATCGAGCTAAAATCTATACCGGGGCGAACGTTTAAAGGTGGGGTGACATTTATCGATCCTTTCATTAACCCCAAAACAAGGGTAGCTTATGTGAGAGTTGAGTTGCCAAACGGCAACGGCGCATTAAAGCCCGAGATGTTTGCCAATGGCATTGTTACATCCCAATTGCCGATCAGCAATAACGTGATTTTGGTTCCCAAATCGGCCGTTCTTTGGACGGGGAAACGAGCAGTTGTTTATGTGAAACTTCCAAACAGGGAGCATAATTCATTCATCTATCGTGAAATTATTTTAGGAGAAGAAGCAGGAGACTTCTACATCGTTAAAAAAGGACTAGAAGAGGGAGAGGAAATTGCAACCAATGGCGTGTTCAAAATTGATGCATCTGCTCAATTGGCAGGTAAAAAAAGCATGATGAACCCATCTGGAGGAAAAGTAGCAACTGGTCATAATCATGGAGGCGCTGATGAAAAGAAAGAAATGGACATGTCTAAAATGGATATGACTAAAGAGGTAATGATTGATAAAGCGACAGTGCCGACCCAATTCAAAAAGCAATTGGGTTTTGTTGTTGAAAGTTATCTATCTGTCAAAGATAAATTGGCGGATGATAATTCTAATATCCAATCGGATGTTAGTGCTGTTCAGAAATCCCTAACTAAAGTTGACATGAGTTTGGTCATGGGAGATGCCCATAATGAATGGATGAAGACTTTAAAATCCTTGAATAAGAATATCAAGATATTATCAAAGGCTGTGAATATTGATGAACAACGAATCATATTCTTAACGATAAGCAAAACGCTTTCTGATGTATTGGCAAAGCTGGGCCTAGAAATGGAGAATAAAAAAAGGGTGTATTTGGAATTTTGCCCTATGGCCAATAACAACAACGGAGGCTACTGGATAAGTGCAAAGAAAGAGATTCAAAATCCATATTACGGTGACAGTATGATTGGATGCGGTGAGGTATTAAGTGAACTAAAGTAGGCAAACTGAAATTAAAATGAACGTTATGAAACCTAGTAATATCGAAACAATCGAATTTCATGTAAAGGGAATGATTTGCAGTAGTTGCCTAAAATTACTCAATAACGCCTTAATAGACTTAGGTGCTCAGGTGCTTGACATACAATTAGGAAAAATTGCTGTTGCTTTTGACAGAAATGTTGTGAGCGAACACCAAATTAGAGAGATTATTGAGCAGAATGAATTTGACATAATAACCGAGCCAAAAAGCATACTAGCTGAAAAAACAAAAAGATGGATTATCAACTACGTTTGGAATGAAGAGAATGAAATTAAAATACCCGATTACCTGAGTGACAAGCTTAACAGACCATACTATATTCTAAGCAGGAATTTTTCGAAAGTATTTAAATACACGATTAAAAATTATGAGCAAAAGTTAAAGGTTGAGCGGATTAAAGAAAAAATTGAAATTGGAAATCTTAGTTTTAGTGAAATTGCCTATGACCTAGGCTATCACCACCTGTCTGCACTTTCAAGACTGTTTAAAAATCATACGGGAATGTCTTTGGTAGAATACAAATCTTTAAGCAAAAGTCTACGAATACCAATAGACAAAATATGATAAACATGGGTTTCGAAAGGGTAAGCTTCTTTAATCCAGAACTTCTTTCTTTACATAGATAATTAATTAGATATGAATAATATTAGTTATAAAAGACTCGGGGTTGCATTTGGTTTGACAGGTGCAATATTTTATTTGGGATGTATGATTCTAATGGTGGCAGTAGGGAAATCTGGAACTGTTGCTTTTTTTAATAGTGTCTTACACGGTTTAGATATTGAGCCAATCATAAAAATGAACGTTCATTTTTTGCATGCTGCTATTGGTCTAGTGTTGACGTTTATTCTAGGGTGGATTTCAGGTGCTTCCGTTGCAGGTTTTTACAATGCATCTGGAAAAATTGGATAAGAATTTGATTTCGTTTCTATTATTTTTTTATGAAGTTTGGTCATGGGTTTAGTAAATTAGGATAGCGCTGTAACATTCTGTTTTCATTCTTAATTCAGTGTTATACTATTAAATCCTTGACCTTTCCTCATATCAATAAGATCTTTATAATTATTAGCATACTGGGATTAAATTGACTAGCAGTAATCGTGCTACTTAACAATGTTAAAGGTGCGGAAATTCTTGAGGCTAATTATAATGTCATCAAAAAAAGTGTGGATGCCTCATTCCCAAACTTTAATGTATGGAGCGACATTGTTGATGTTAAAAATGAAATCGAAATAGTGCAAGTCGTCATAAAATGATAAATAATTATTTAAGGTTTTGGGTATCTTTGGGCTTTGCCTTAAAAATGCATTTAAGAATTGTATCCACCTTCTTGTTGTTTGTTACACTAATAGCAAGTGTTGGTTTGAACTTAAACGCCCACATTTGCCAAGGCGCTGTTAAGAGTGTTTGTGCATTTTCGAAAGCACCATCGTGCAACACCGAAAATCCTAACATGTGTGTTCAGGAAAAACACGATGAGGGTTTTACGAAAGTACCGTGTTGTAAGGATGTGAGCTTTTTTAATAATATTATAGATGGACAAATTACCGTTCCAACATTAGTTAAAAAGGTGCAATTTGATTTTAAGCAGCTATTTCTAGCTTCAAGTGAAGTGGTTGTACGCTATGATCCAATAGTTGAGAAAAGACTAGATACTTGGCGTTCTCCGCCAATCGTACCAATTGAGAATTTTCATTCGTTTTATCAGATTTTCTTGATTTAGCCTAAGGCAATTATTACACACAATATTTACCTTTTTTTAAACGACTATTTTCTGGTAGTCAATTCTTAACTTAAGTAATTTCGAAATGAAAACAAAAATGATTAAAGCCATCTTTATAGGACTATTTGCTCTAGGTATGGCGTCCTGCAACAATGCAGAAAGTGAAAGTAAAACAGGTCCTGAATATACATCGACATATGTTTGTCCAATGCACTGCGAAGGTAGCGGTTCAGCAGAGGCGGGGCAATGTCCAGTATGCGGAATGGATTACGTATTGAATAAAGAAAATAAATAAATAAATAATTAGAATGAAACAGATTTATACAGTAACAATTGCACTGTTAATAGGCCTTAGCGCTTTTTCTCAGACACCCGTTAAGCTAAAGATTAATCACAAATTGAAAGATCAATCTTTCGGTTTTAATCAGGCATCTACAAACAATTTAGGAAACGATTTTAACGTAAAAAGACTTGAATACTATATCTCAGGTATTAGTCTCGTTCATGATAGTGGTAAAATTACGACTGCAAGCGATGTCTATATTCTTGTGAATGCAGGCGCACCAGTAACCGTTGATCTTGGACAGTTTGATATAACGAACCTTGAAGCTATTAATTTCTCCATTGGAGTTGATCCAGGTGTGAATAATGCGGATCCAACGAAATGGGATAAAGCACACGCGTTGTCTCCTAAATCACCGAGTATGCACTGGGGATGGTCAGCTGGATATAGATTCGTTGCACTTGAAGGGAAAACTGGTAGTAGTCTTTCGACTGTTTTTGAAATTCATGCGTTAGGAAATGATAATTTTTTCAAGATTAATATTCCTACAAAAGGAAAAATGGAAAACAGTGAATTGGTTGTTGCGTTAGACGCTGATTATACCAAAGCTATTAAAGACATAGATGTTAGTTCTGGACTTGTAATACATGGTGAAACAGATCAAGCCACAAGACTGCTAAGGAACTTCGCCAATGATGTATTCACTTCTGAAGAAGGAAATAAAAACACGCTTGGTATAAAACATAGTCTGTCAAACAATAAAATTTCGCTATTCCCTAACCCTTCAACGGGTACGGTTAGATTGGTTTCGGAAACATTAAGTCTTCAGAATAGCCGTATTGAGTTGTTTGATTTAACAGGACAAAGTATCAATTTTATTACTAAAACATTCTCAAATGATGTTTCCATCGGTATTGAGGAGAAGGGTATTTACATAGTATCTATTATTACGGAACAGGGCGCAATTGTTCGAAAGAAAATAATCATAGAGTAGTAAGTCGTGTTGACGTTTTCAAAAGTTGGAATTTCTGTTTTAATCCTAGGTTTATTTCTTGGATGCGGGAAGGACTCTAAATTTCTCACGGTAGATGACGCATTTGCTGTGGATAATCAGGTGCCTCCTTGGTTTCCAGATATGGATGTTCCTGAGGACAATTCATTTTCAATTGACAGATGGAAATTAGGTGAAAAGTTGTTTTTTGAAAACGCCTTATCGATAGATAATTCAATCAGCTGTGGAACATGTCATAATCCACAGCTTGCTTTTAGTGATAGTGTATCGTTAACGCCTGGTGTTTATGGTAGAGCAGCTACTCGAAATTCACCAACGCTTGCAAATGTTGGATATCATCCCTATTTAACCCGTGAAGGAGGGGTGCCTACATTAGAAATGCAAGTTTTAGTTCCAATACAGGAACACAATGAATTTGGCTTCAATATTGTCAAAATTGCAGAGCGCTTGTCGACTGATTCTGCCTATCAAGTGATGTCTCATCTAGCGTACAATAGACAGTTAGATGCATATGCCATTGTTCGAGCTTTGGCCTGTTTTGAGAGGAGCCTAATATCTGGCTTTAGTCCTTATGATAGGTTTAAATATGAAAGAAAGACTGAAGCACTGAACGACATCGAACAGGCTGGGATGCAATTATTTTTTAGTGATAAAACGAATTGTTCGAAGTGTCACTCAGGTTTTAATTTCACCAACTATGATTTCGAAAACAATGGACTTTATCTTAATTATGATGATGTCGGTAGACAAAGGTTAACAAACCAAGAGCGTGATTATGCACGCTTTAAAGTGCCGACCTTACGGAATGTTGCTTTAACAAAACCATACATGCACGATGGCTCACTATTAACCTTGAAAGATGTAGTTGAACACTATGACAATGGAGGGAAAGCCTGTGTAACAAAAAGTGAATACGTGAAGCCTTTAGATCTAACGATCAAAGAAAAACGACAATTGGTGGCTTTTTTAGAAAGCTTAACGGATAATAAATTTATTTCAAAACAAAAACGAAAATAAAAATATGAAAAAACTATATATCTGCTTTGCCCTTTTAACTGTGGTTTTAATTGGAACAGCGTGTAATGATGACGACAAAGCAACGCCAGCAACTGTAGAACATGATAAAACGCCCTACATGTTGGAATTTGGGGATTTCCCTGATCCAAATATCGCTGCTGACAATCAACTCACTGTTCAAGGCGTACAACTTGGAAGAATGTTGTTTTATGAGAAAATGTTGTCCAAAGATGGCTCGATGGCTTGTGCAAGCTGTCATTTACAGGAATTTGCATTTAGTGATACTGCCAAATTTTCAATAGGTGTAGAGGGTAAGCCTGGTGGTCGACATGCTATGGCGGTATTTAATATGGCTTGGAATAGCAATGAATTTTTCTGGGATGGAAGAGCACATTTGATACGTGACCAATCTCTTGGACCAATTCAAGACGAACTAGAGATGAATGAAACGTTAGAAAACGTAATAACTAAATTGTCGAACAGCGTTACTTATAACGATCAATTTGTGAGAGCTTTTGGCAGCGATGAAATAACTTCTGAGAAAATGTCATTAGCAATGGAGCAGTTTATGAACTCAATTGTTTCTTACCAGTCTTTGTATGATAATTTTCTTGAAGACACTATGGCCTTCAATGCAAGTCAAAAAAGAGGAAGAGACCTGTTTTTTGGGGAGTATAACGAGTTCTTTCCTGAGCAAAGTGGAGCAGACTGTGCCCACTGTCACGGTGGAGCAAATTTCGAAAATGACAAATATGCAAACAATGGTTTAGATGACGACGCTTCCTTTAAGGATGGTGGTAGAGAGAAGGTAACGAAAAATGCAAAAGACAAAGCAAAATTCAAAATTACCAGTTTGCGAAATGTCGAACTAACTGCACCATATATGCATGATGGTCGGTTTAACTCACTTGAAGAAGTCGTAAATCATTATAACAAGGGTCTTAAGTCTTCATCAACTTTAGATCCAGCTTTAGATCAAACAAGGGCTACCGGTCTTCGATTAACAGAACAAGATAAAAAAGATTTAGTTAACTTTCTAAAAACGTTAACTGATACAGAATTAACAAAAGATCCTAAGTTTGGATCGCCATTTTAAAAATTAAATTATGATTAAAATAAGTTTAACATTTATTTCAATGTTGTTAGTAAGCTTCGCTTCTCAAGCTGAGGTTTTTCCTAAAATGTATTCATCTTCTATCCAAGCAACAATGCACAGTGAAGTTGATTCATTCATTGTTTCGGGTAATTGTGGTATGTGCAAGCGCACCATTGAAACCGCAACCAAATCCCTCACTGGAGTAATGGAAGTGAGTTGGAATGTTGATTCAAAAATGTTTGTTGTGCACTTTGATCCGCACACCACTTCTTTGGATAAAATCAAGCAAGCGATTGCTGATTCTGGTTATGATACAGACACTATAAAGGCAAAAAAGACTGATTATGACGGTCTGCCGGGTTGTTGCCAGTATGATCGCAAATAATTAGTATGAGAATCATATCAAGCGTCATACTTTGCCTTATCTGGGTTTTGGGATTTACCCAAAAGCCTGCTGATTTTATTTTTACGGATATTCATGGTATTCAGCATAGTCTGTATGGTGAGCTAGCAAAGGGTAAAACAGTGGTGCTTGATTTCTTTTTTGTGGATTGTAAACCTTGTCAACGTTTTACACCAATGGTTGAAGATATGTATCAAGATTATGGTGGAGACACAGGTAACGTTGTTGTTTTCGGTATTAGTGATCGAGACGATAATGCTGCAGTCAAAGGTTTCGAAACGAAATATGAGGTTACTTATCCCTCCTGTGGATATGAAGGAGGCGGGGATACAATAACTGATTATTATAGATTGAATTACACATTTCTAGGATGGCCAACGTACGCTGTCGTATGTTCTGATACCAGTATTTATTGGAATTTGGCTAAGGCTGATAGCCTTCCATCTATACGTGATAGTATCGCACAATGCCCAATGTCCGGGAATGCCGGTATTCCAGGGTTAGTAAAAAGTAATTCAAACATTTGGTATGCACAGCTTAAAAATCAAATTGAGATTATCAATGTGAATTCAACAGTGTTTACAACTGTTGCAATTAGAAACGAGTTGGGTCAAGAAGTAATAGCTAGGAAGCGTTTTAGCAAGTCTTTGACTATCAACACACAATACATCAATTCAGGCATTTATTTTGTCACGACCATATCGAAATTTGGCGTTTCAACTCAAAAGATATTTATAAAGAATTAAGGAACACTTAATGAAAAAAATCACATCACTTTTGCTTCTACTCTTGCCTTTAGCGGTGAGTGCACAATCCATTACGTGGGACAACCCAATCGTTGTAAATGACAACAATACGATCGGTAATACTCGGCCAAAAATTGTTCTAGCCGAGCAAAACATACCGCTAGTCATGTGGGGAAAAGCAACAAATCAAGGCGTATATACTTCAAGATTATCAGGAAGTACGTTTACTGCTCCAGTTAAAGTAACCCCAAACGGTATGACAGCGTTTGTACAGTCATGGGCTGGACCCGACATGGGTGCTAAGGGAGACACAGCTTA
>JBLHOW010000130.1:0-11569 GCA_047623705.1 Crocinitomix sp. | reverse complement strand
AATCAAAATAAAAACCTATAAAAAACAGAAGACCAGCAATCACGTGATTGCTGGTCTTCATTAATTATTTATCTTAGGACTAAATCTGTATCGTTTATTTAGGACTAGTCAGGTTCTCGATACAATTCTTTTGACTGCTTCAAGCTGAAAATCTCTCGATAACTGTCGAGATGAACTGACCGCATTGCGTTTTTGAATTCTGCATGAATCAAATCGAAGGATCAAAGTAAAAAATCAGCAATGATCAAAATTATCTGCGTGGTGCATTTGAGCCTACCGAAATGTGATCAGCGTTCCACCAATCAGTCTTCAGGATAGAAGCGAGTAACGTTTCAATAGCAATATTTTATCGACCTATGCAAGATCCGTTTAGACGGATAGCTCATATAGAACGATAATCAATAAAAAATATAGGAGAAAAAAGGCATCCATTCCTGATTCTAAACGTTTAAGTTATAGGAAGCTTCTAATTCTGAGGAGGTTTATATTTTACGCTTAACCCAACAAGAACAATTAAATGATGCATTTAAATCGAATAAAAAACTGGACAATTGCACTACTAGTAGTGCTTTCAGGCCTTTTTTCAAATACAGCAAACGGACAAGCATTTGTAAACGGAAGTTGTGAAGGAGTAACAGGTCTTGCAATGGCACCGCCAAGTTGGACTATGGTATCTGGATCGACTGATATATTGACAGTTCCACCTGGTATTGTAGGTTTTACGTTTACAGAGGCTGCAACGCTTTCATCTGATGGAGGAACGTTTGTAGAATCTTATTGCGAAATTGGGGGATATACAGAACGTTTCCAACAAACAGTAGCTGGTTTTACTATTGGAGAAACATACACACTGACGTATGAAGAATCGAATTTTGGAAGTTGTTTATCCGGATATTGTCCTACTAATACTGCAGAATGGTTAGTTTTTATTAGTGGACTTCCTGTAATGACTTCAGGAAATGAATTAGCACCAGCACCCGGATGGTTAGATGCTTGTCTTACTTTTACTGCAACAGCTACATCACATACAATTGGCTTTGAAGGTGGATTTATTGGTGGAGGATTGAATGGCGCAACAATTTTAATTGATAACATTCAACTTTCATTAGGTGGTCTTGGTGGACCTGATTTTGATTATGCGAACCTTATTTTATGTACGGGTGATCCAATTGAACCACCCGTAATTGCTGGACCAATTGTTGGTGCCTTTACAGCGACCCCTGCAGGATTAGGATTAGATCCAGTAACTGGAGAAATTGATCCTGCAGCGTCTGCAGTTGGTGTATATAATGTTACTTATTCACCAGGCGGATGTTTTGCTGATGTAACCGTAACTGTTGAAATTATTGATGGAGTGGATGCAACATTTGAATACGATCCTTCGATTTTTTGCTCTGGCGGCGTTGATCCATTTCCTAATTTTGATGTAGATGGAGACGGTGTAGATGAAGGCGGTGCTGGAGTCTTTACAGCGGCACCCGCTGGTTTAGTTATTGATCCTGTCACAGGTGAAATAGATTTAGACGCTAGTGTGGCTGGTATATATACAATTACCAATACTATTGTTGACATAGGTTGCGGTGCAGATGTACAGACATTCGATATTACAATACTTTCAGTTTCTAGTGCAGATTTTGAATACTCCGAAATTACATACTGCCATGATGAGCCGAATCAAATGACAAGCTATGATTTAGACGGAGATGGCGCTGATGATGGAACACCAGGAGTCTTTTCATCCACACCTGGTTTGGTTATTGACCCCATCACTGGCGAGGTTGATATTGCAGCAAGTACTCCTGGTACTTATACAGTAACTAATACAATTGTATCTGTAGAATGTGGAGATGATGTGCATACAACAGATATAACAATTGAAGCTTTGCCTGTAATGGATGCTATTGTTGATCAAGATGTATGTAACGGCTTGCCATTAACCATTCCTGCTTTTTCAGCAACTGGTGTAGGGCTAACTTATACATGGACGAATGTTACTGGCACTAATGTTGGCTTCGGAATGGCTGGCGTTGGAAATATTCCAACTTTTGCAGGCCTTAATTTATCTGGAGCGACAATTATCGTAACGGTAGAGGTTTTTGCCACCACAGCCTCAGGTTGTGTCGGAGCACCAACAACTTTTGACGTAACGATTCATCCAACTCCGGTTGTTTCTTTTTATGCTGATCCTTATCAAATTTGTGCACCGCAACCTGTTACCTTCCACAATACGTCTTCACCAACTGGAGCAAATTGTCATTGGGAATTCGGTGACGGTTCAACTGGGGACGCCTGTGATTTAGTTTCACACAATTATTCAGCTGGAATTTTTGATGTTACTTTAACTGTAGAATCATCTGATGGATGTTCTGCCAGTATAACTTACTATGATTATATTGAATTGGTTCAACCACCCGTAGCAGACTTTACGGTTGACAAATATGTGACTGATTTATATGATACTAAATTCCAATTTAACAACGAGTCAATTGATGCGAGTACTTATTTATGGGATTTTGATGATAGCAGTCCTACTTCAAATGATATTAATCCAACACATATTTATCCGCAAGTTCCGGGAACATATAATGTATGGCTTTGGGCTTATGGTTCAGATCCTGTTTGTTATGATTCGACCTACGTACAAGTTGTGGTGAATGACGTTATTCTTTATTTTATTCCAAATACGTTTACGCCAGACGGAGATGATTTTAATGAAACATTCCAACCCGTATTTACAAGTGGGATTGATATTTATGATTTCCACATGATTATTTACAACCGTTGGGGTGAAATGGTATTCGAATCATTTAATCCAGCAGCAGGTTGGAATGGTGCTTATGGCGACGGAGGATTAGTTCAAGATGGAACATATGTTTGGCAAATCGATTTTCTAGAAACTATGTCCGACAAAAGACATAAGGATGAAGGAACAGTGTCAATTCTAAAATAGTCAGCGTTTTTAGGGATTTTAAGCTCTGCAAAAATTTACGGCATAATTTCTGTGTAGATTAATGTGGGAATGGTCGAAATTGACCAACCGAATCAACGTTTCTTACGTTATTTATAGAAAGGAATTATTATGACAATCAACGACAGAATAAAAGCCGTGCACGTGATACAACGATTTGTTGTCATGTCACGTAGTTTGCTTCCTAGTTTTTCAGAATTAATGTCCAGGGAAAATTTAAGTACTTCTGAAAAACGAAAAGCAAATCGAATTAAGAATGTTTACGACTCGTTTAAGCCGAATCCAGAAATGTCAGTTACATTGGTGAACTCCAATATTTTTCAATTGATTATGGAGGTTTATCGAAACACCGTTCAAAAAAATGGAGAATCACCAGAAACTTTTCACGTTTATGATCAGTTTTTGAAAGAAAGTGACCGTCTATTGGATGCTTGGAATCAGCATAAGATGAACTAGTTTATTTATCTTGAATAAGCCAAGCTTTGGCCGCGATAATACCTTCATCTTTTAATTTATCAGTTTCTGCTTCAAAATTAATGTTTACATCTACAGGAACATTTTCAGAATAAGCATGTCCATTTCTGTCGCAGAAAACACCTGTGGCTATAACTAGGACAACGGCATCCTGAATTACCTCGCCACTTGTATTGGTGGTGTATCCTCCTGTGGATTCACCGAAATAACGGACATCTTCTTGACCTTTAAAGGCTACCGCAACAAGTTCGCCAGAACTAACCGTATAGCGACTCGTTAAAACAGCAATTTTTGGACTTTCAATCATTTGATTATTGGTGATAGAGAAACCTTCGTAATCAAAGTAGCGGTAGTTTCCATCAATAACTTCTGCCAGACCTAGAATAGTTCCATTGTTGTCTTGAATACTGGCAACTTTACTTGTGTTTAATAGCGGCGTTAAACCAGAGAGCATTACCGCCGCCATTATAACGTAAATCTAGAATCCATTGCTTAACACCTTTTTCGTTTAGAGCGTAAATGGCATTTCGAATGCGTTCAGTTTCGGACTGTCCGTCAATGTTAGGGCCAATTCCAACTACTTTTAAATAACCTACATTATCTGCTAATAATTCGAATTCAAAACGTGCGTTAACGTCCTGAACACTGTTCCAAATTTCTGAATCATTTGAACGCTCGTCCTTATATCTGATGTTTGGATAATCTGTGAAATGTGCAATTATTGAATAGTCCGTTGCGTTTATAATTCGTCCGTGATGATCGCGAAGTACATTTAAAAGTACCTCAAATGCGGGCTTCAAGTCTGTGATTGAGTTTGCTTTTTTGGATTGTATATAAACCGCAGTACGCACATCTGGCCAATTGACACTTTCTTTAAAAAGCGATATTTCTTCTGATCTTTCAAGAACGGCATCCACAATTTTTTTCAATTGTTTATTGCTCGGTTGACTATAACCTTGATAACAAATGAAAAGTGGAAGAAGAAGGATTAGATATTTTATCATGGCAATTTTTAAATTAAAACGTTCTCTCGTAAGTAACCTGAATGCTGAAAAGGTAACAAAATGGTAACGCTGCCGCGTGAATGTATCGCGTGAGCACCTTTTTTTAGGTACAATTCTATCGCTTGGCTAGCGATTCATTTAAACTTTTTTATCTCTGATGAGACTTACCTTTATAATGCCTGCGACTTGATCTAACGACAGTTGTCTTAAGCATAAACGTGAGTTTTTTCAGCTTGTATTGCTTCTATTTTATCACGCACATTTACCGAGATTCCTGAATCTAGTTTAAAAAGCGTCATGCCTTTTGGGCTCCTGATTTCTAATTGGGCTTGCTCATTAATATGCACTTTCGTAATTTCAGAAATAAGGATCGGTTTCATCCAAAAGCTTTTTTCGTATACAGCATTATTTTCAATGATAACATCCCAGTTATTGATTTTTATAAAATGTTCAATTCCTTTAGTTGCCATGAATGTTAACCAAAACCATCCTTGCATATCACCCAAACCTATTACCATTAAAAACAAGATTCCAGCACTTAGTGTTAATATTACCCACCGAAGAAATAAAGGCCCCGTATTTCGATTGTAGAAAACATGAATCTCTCCATTTTTCTGTTTTTCATTCAAGGAGTGCGCCAAGAATAAATTAATGATAAGATTGACTAAGAGAAAGGCTGTTGCCAATGCATAGAGACCAATATTGGCATGCATCCAAAACTTCCAAATTACAGCAATCACAAAAAGTGAAAGTGGCAAAATATTCGTATACCTCAATAGTTTAATCATCCTTTTTTCTTATTCATTTTATAATGCAAGTGTAGAAACTTCAGCCTCGCCCAGCTAAAAAAGTGATCGGTTCGTAAGACCTCATTCTCATCTTTAAACACGTGAATGATTTCTTTAATTGGGATTCGGCGGTATTTTATTGTTCCTTTTTTATTTTGATGTAATCTATAATAACCTGTACCAGGGAATTTACGTTTATTGGAAATTAATTTTACTGATCCATCTTCCAAAAGATCCACTTTTAGAATAACCGTAATATTACCAGATGTGAGCGGGAAAACAACCTTCACATGTTTTGTTTCTGAATCATCCAACTGAAATACGCTGTAGAAGCCAGCATAAACTACTTTGTTTGATTTGACTGACTTTCTTAACCAACATACATACTTCACCTCACCATTTTTATTGACTAAGTGAATGACATTACTACTCATTCCGTAACTTGTTTCAAGCGGACTAAGTGGAATGTTTAATTGCTGCATTTTTGTGCTGACCGAGCGAATAATGATTTTAGCAAACCAACTAATTGGAGGAATCCATTTTGACCAAACCTCCATATTATATTGGGCGGTTGCCTCATAAAACTTAGAAATCTCAGGAATTAAAACGTCCTTCAAAGGATTCGCTTGATCGACTACCTCTGAAAAATCAGGAAGTAGGCCGCCATCCTCACTAAAAACAATCCCTAAATCTTCGGCCTTGGCGAGTTTCTGGTAAAATTGATCACCAATCACTTCATGTCCTGCCAAAGGTCCTTTTAAATGAGGCATTTTTGCATAATCTAATTTACGCCCAGTGGTATTTAACCAAAATTGAATTCCAGATTGAATTATTTTACTGAATGCCATTATTATGCTGCTTCAACGTGTATGAAATGAATAGAATTGAGAACAAGATACCAATATTTAGGAAAACGGAATGGAAGTCGTTCGCTGCTATTTCCCTTTTCCCTTAAAGATAATGGCAATGGTGTAAAACATGATTTTTAAATCCAGTGCGAGAGACATGTTTCGAATATAAAGCAAATCATACTTCATGCGCTGTACCATTTGCTCTACGTTTTCTGCATAGCCAAATTTAACTTGTCCCCATGAGGTAATTCCGGGTCTTACTTTGTGCAAATACAAATATTGTGGATCGTGTTTTGAAATTTCATCAATATAATGTTGTCTTTCTGGTCGCGGACCAACTAAAGACATCTCTCCAATTAAAACATTCCAAAATTGCGGAAACTCATCTAATCTTGTTTTACGCAAGAATTTTCCCACTTTAGTTATTCGACTGTCATTGCTGCTAGAAAGTTGTGGACCATCTTTTTCTGATCCAACATACATGGTTCTAAACTTAATGATGTTAAACGGATTTCGATTTTTGCCGACCCGTTCTTGCATGAAAAAGATAGGACCTTTAGAGGATAGCTTTACCGACATAGCTAATATGATATAAACAGGTATGAGCAGGATCAACGCGATAAGAGAGGCGACAATATCAAATATTCGTTTGGACGAAATTTGCCAGTCCGGCATATGAGTCGAATTAGTTGTAAGCAACAAGGCGCCAAAAATACTATTCATGTGGACTTGCCCAGAGAGTATGTCATAAGCATCTGGCATTATACTAATGCGAATATCATAACTTGAAAGTTGCGTAATAATTCCTTTCAAACGCTCGTGATCAGAACTTTCTAAAGCAATTATGACTTCATCAATGCTCTTGTCTTCTAGAATGGCTTCAACGTCGTCTAAATGGCCGAGCAATGGTAAATTTTCCTTTAATTCATAATCGCTTCCATTAATATTTACAAAACCAACAAAATCATGCCCAGATGCAGGTTTTAAATCTCGAATCTCTTTTAAAATTTCAACGGCTTTACTACTCCCACCAATAATTATTGTTTTAAATCCAAATTTACCAGAATGAATTTGCTTAACATGAATCGTAGTCATGATTATCCTTGGTAATAAAGTGATTGTAAAATGCAGGATGAATAAAGCGAAAAATAATTTATAATATTGTTGGTAGAGGTGGAGGTGCTCAAAATCATTCAACAATACACTAAAAAAGACGATAATTACGCCAATACTTGTTCCAAATAGGGTGTATTTAATCGTTTTTAAACGATAATTCCGCAATACGTTATGGTAAGTTCCCTGCAAGGCATATAAAAATACCCAAAAGAATGGAACGATAAGAATGCCGATAAAAAAACCTTCTTTAAAGGTTAACTCAACCTTTTCAATAGAAGTAATTCGGTAAACATAAAACAATAACCACGTGAAAGCCGCAGTTAAAAAATCAAAGAAAACGAGTAGTATGGTCCGTTGTTTTTCGGTCATTAATAATGAACTACTTTAACATTATCTATATAAATACGCGCCTCATCTAATTCACTGTCCTTAACCGCTAAAAAGTAAACTTCGTAGCTAGTCGCACCCACTTCAAAACTGACATCTTCTTTTAAATCAATGTAGATTTTTTTCCAAACCTCTTCGCCGTCAGGTTGCGCATTCATAATAATGAGTGGCGTGTGTTCACTGACACTTCCATCTGAAAATCGTGCAATGACACCCATGGCCAATGAATTATTGTTTTTATAATCTAACTCCATAAAAACGTCCGCTGCTTTAGGAAGAACCATAGAACTCATAGTGCTACCGGCAAATACCGAATCAGGGTTTGTTAAAAATATAGCGCCACATTTAGCACCATATTTGACAATTTCTTCGTCCTCAATAAATACGATAGATGTATCAGAAGTTGGTCCTTTTACAAAGCCGATTCCTGGATCCTCAAAATCTTCGTTAAAAGAGAAGGTTGTCCCACTTTTATATGTTGTCGTTGGAGATAAATGTAAGGTGTCATTAAGAGCTAAAGTACCTAAAGTTTCAAATGAATTATAGAATGGATAGCGAATACGGGTGCTTGAAATTCCATTGTTTTTAATTCCTGCAAAAATGATGAAGTTATGTTCGCCTTCATCTAAAACTGGGATTTTGCAGGGTAATTCAAATACACCGAGAGATCTGCCGTCCATAAAAATCCAGGCATCTGAAATTCCATGAGAATTGGCTCCTTGAGTTTCTAGATTTGTCGTTAATGTAAACGAATCAATTGCCAACCAAGAAGGCGTAATGTCGTCCTGTTTACATCCAATTAAAAAGCTCGAAAATAGGGTAATAAAAAGTAGGTTTTTTATCATTTGGCACAATTACGTTTCTTACAGAACGCAAAAAAACACTAAATATTTTCTTTAATCAAGTTTCCGTTTAGTTTTAATTTTTCCATAATCTGCAATGCCACGTTTAAAGCGTACTCACCATCTTCGATTGAGACGATTGGAACCGTGTCATTTTCAATGGATTGAGCGAATGATTCAAGCTCTTCTTTTATAGCATTTGAGGCCGTAACATCTGGCTTAAAAATTTCAATTTTTTTCTTTGCTTTTCCTTCGCCAAGGTCAAATACAATATCAAATGGATCAGGTTCTGTTTCTAAGGTGGTCATTTTAACAATTTCGGCTTCCTTACTTAAGAAGTCAATAGAGATATATGCGTCCTTTTGAAAAAAGCGTGATTTACGCATGTTTTTTAAAGAAATTCTAGACGCGGTAAGGTTTGCAACGCAACCATTGTCAAATTCAAGTCGTGCATTTGTAATGTCAGGTGTTTCACTTACTACTGCAACGCCAGAAGCGCTTATGCGACGCACAGTTGACTTTACCGAACTTAGAATAATATCTAAATCATGAATCATTAAGTCAAGTACCACTGGAACATCAGTTCCACGTGGATTGTATTGAGCAAGACGGTGTGTTTCAATAAACATAGGATTATTGATATACGGTAAAGCATTTTTGAATGCTGGATTAAAGCGTTCAACATGACCTACCTGCACTTTTACTTCAGCTTCTTGAGCCAGTAAACGTAATTTTTTTGCTTCCTCATTCGTTTGTGTTACCGGTTTTTCAATAAACACATGTTTTGAATTACGAATGGCGACAGATGCAATTTCGAAATGCGATATGGTTGGTGTAACAATGTCAATTACATCTACTGCGTCAATTAACGTTTTAATATCAGTAAAGCGTTTTAAGCCCATTTCTTGACTGGCAAACTCAGCATGCGCGTCATTTGGATCATAAAATCCAACAAATTCGTATAACTCGCTTAACTCAAGTATGAGTTTTGCGTGAATTTTTCCTAAATGTCCAAGACCGAATAAACCAATTTTTAGCATAAGTGTAATTTTCAGATGAATGAAAGATTATAATAAATGATAGCATTCAATCATTCAGAAACAAAGATATTCAGAAAACCTTCCGCCCATTTTTCTTTTGTAAGTTCTTATCAACACTGACACTTTAATTCAGTGTTAATTATGCGATATAAATCGATTTAAGTTAGGAACACAATTCTGTTAAAATTTTCAGATTAATTCTCTTTTTATTAATAAATTATTAATTTATTTTTACATTTACTTTAAAGGACGTTTGCTACTTCTCCTTATGAAAAAAACAATTAATGTTTTATACCTACTAGGGTTTGTACTTGCATTTTTATGCGGGCTTACAAACGTATCTATTGCTCAAACTGAGACCTTCGTTTTTACTGGTGGGATGCAAACCTACACCGTTCCTGATGGCATTACATTAATTGAAATAGAAACATGGGGAGCACAAGGTGGTTCTGCTTTAACTATTTATGATGAATATGCCCCTGGAGGCTTTGGAGGATACGCCAAAGGAGAATTAGCTGTAATTCCTGGTCAAGTTTTAAATGTATATGTGGGAGGTGCTGGTGGCGCCTATGGTTCTGGTGGATTTAATGGTGGTGGACAAGCAGGAAGCGAGTATGGAGCTGCTGGTGGTGGTGGCTCTGATGTAAGAACAGGTTCTTATGGTTTAGCTGATCGCGTAATTGTTGCAGGTGGTGGAGGTGGATGTTCTTTTGGCATTTATAGTCGCTTCGGCGGAGAAGGAGGAGGTTTGATTGGAGGCATTGGGGCATTTGGCGCTGGTAATGTTGCAGGAACCGGAGGAACTCAAGTTGCTGGTGGTGCTGCTGGATGTTGCTATGGTGTTGTTAGTGCAGGTTCTTTTGGTATTGGCGGAGGTACAGGTTTTTATAGAAATGCTGGTGGAGGTGGAGGCTGGTATGGAGGTGGCTCAGGTTCTGGTTCATCTGGTGGATGCGGCGGCTCTTCATATATTGACGGCGTATCTGACGGTACAACATCTGGCGGCATAAGAAGTGGGAATGGATTGGTGACTATTGAGGTCATTTGTGATCCACTTACTGTAACTGCATCTGCATTTGAATTGTGTGATGGTGAAGAATTGACATTGGAAGCTACCTCGGATAACGGAGGAGGAATTTCTTGGGATGGTGGTGCGATCAATGGAGTATCATTCGAACCCGGGGTAACAGGAGTTATTACATATACTGGAACAAGTGACAATGACCAAGACTGTTGGACAACTGTGGAAATAGAAGTATTTGAATTACCTGAAGTAATTGCTTCTGTTGATTTGATAGAAATATGTCATGGAGATGCGGTAGTTTTTTCTCAATCGGGTGATGCAGATACTTATTCATGGGATCCTCTTGAGGTTATTAGTGGTGATCCTTATTTTCCTGAGGTTGGCACAGAGACTTATGTTTTAACTGGTATGGTTGATATCACGGGATGTCAAAACACAAGTGAGGTTGAGGTTAGTGTGAATGATTTACCAATTATTAATGCGGGTGATGATTTTGCAATATGTATTGGCAATGAAGTTACCTTGTCAGGCACAGGTCTTGATGTTGATGGAACGTATAGTTGGGATGAGGCCGTTATTGATGGCGTTTCTTTTGAGCCTGTTATCACAAATACATACATCCTCACGGGCACTGATGCTAATGATTGTGAAAATAAAGACACTATCGTTGTTACAGTATATGACTTGCCTTTGATAGAAGCAGGGGTAAATGATGCCGTTTGCTATGGTGACGCGATCATTCTTTCTGCCGAAGGTCTTGCAGATCCTGACGGATATACTTGGAGTGACGGTGTGATTAATGAGACCCCGTTTATTCCTGAGTCAACCCAATTTTATTACCTCGAAGGAATAGATGAAAATGGTTGTGAAAATATAGATTCAATTTTGATTGTTGTTCATGCCTTACCTTTTATTTATGCTGGTGAAGATCAAGCGATATGTAATGGAGTAGCTGCCGTGTTAATGGGAAGTGGTGCAGGAGATGACGGGACTTATACATGGACAGAAGGTGTCATTGATGGTTTAGAATTCACTCCTATTACTAGCCAGAGTTACATTGTTACAGGGACAGATG
>JBLHOW010000129.1:0-11735 GCA_047623705.1 Crocinitomix sp. | reverse complement strand
TCAGTAAATTTGTTAACAAGATAGCATGATGAAATTAACTCTTTTTACACTTAACTTACACTGGTCAGCATAAACCGGTTTGGGGTGGTCAACATCACCGGTGTATCCAAATAGACAGGGCAACAGGGAAAAAACAAATCTTTGTTCAACTATCATTATTGCTCGTATATTTATTCTATTTAGGAAGCATCTTTTTTTATTGAATTATCACTAACTTTTAGGAATAAATTTGACACTTTTTCGAATTAATTATGGTCGATATTCTTAAAAAAGTACAAGGGTATTGGAGTGAAGAAATGATCACCAGTCAAACTGTTGTATCAAAATTAGATCTCTTGGATTTTCAAAAAAATAATAACGTTGAGTTACTAGATGATCTAAAAGAATATTTCTTGTTCTTGAATGGAACGAACGAAAAATATGACGCGAATTTTTACGCGTTTTATGATTTAAAACAATTCAAAAACATTCCTGATTTTTATAAAGACATACAAGGAATTCCTAATTATCAGCTTCTCAATAAAACTTTAGAGAACTCATTTAATTATTTTGTCTTTGCTGATTATCATATTGATCTTTTCTCATACGCGATTAGACTAACAGAGAATAAAATAGATAACGCTGTTTTTGTTCTCTGCGGTGAAAAGTATCGTCAAATCGCAGGTTCTTTTTCTGAATTTCTTGAACTCTACTTAAGTAATTCAGAAAAATTACTAATCTGAATTCACTAAACCATTCGCGAGGTTGTGACAACCTATAAGGACCTTAAATTATCGTCCACCAATGTTTATCAGTATAAAGTAAAACTGGTTTACCAATTTGAGAAAAGTTCGAAAATGAGTGGAACCTTGGAGGTTATTTATGCCTGTTTTCTTAACGAGATCAATAAATTTAGTGCGTACCTCACTTCAGCTCATCCAAAATTCGAAAAGTCCAATTGATTCATTATTTTAGGTGCACAATCCGTCAACTGGCGGATAAAAGAAATAAAAGACAGTCTTTTATTCTGATGTTAGACACAATTAAAAATTGATTTAGATGGGATTGTTCAATTGGGCTAAAAAGAAAAAAGAAACTTTTGAAGATTTCCCTGCAATTGGAGGCCTCATGATTTCCAAAAAAGTAATTGAAGAAGGCTTAAAACCTTTGTTTATGTATCGTGAAAAAAGAAGTCGACCAGAGGACAGCGGATGGAGAATTTTTTCTGGATTTGAAAGTGATGAATATACGAATGACCCAAACAACACAGGAATATACAATCCTTCAACTTTACTAAAAATGGATGATTCAGTGGCCGATTTACTTTTAAAAGGCGTAGGTTCAGTGTTTGAAAGAAAAGATCAAAATTCTGATTGGTATTCTGTTAATGACTACCCTTTAGAAGACGATTATATGGTATCTCACAATTTGACAGAAAATTGGACAATTGAGATAAATAACCTTTTTGAAAGAATAAAGGAAGAGAATGGAGATTTACTCTATACCACTGAAGATAAATCAGTCAGGATCGCCATTTGGAATATGGATGGCGAAGCAAAAGATGAAATTTATAAAAACCATCAAGAACAAGTAAACAATAGGAATGATACTGAATCTTTGACTCTTGACTCATTTGAGTTCTCTGATGAACAAGTTTACAGAATTGGTTATTTAGTTAAGGAAAATGATGACCAGAAAGAATATTCAGTAATTTATGGATTTTCAATTATAGATGCCCAAGTGATTCAATTGGCATTTTATTTTGACAATCAGAGTGATCGAAAATGGGCGATTGAAACTTGGAAAGAAATTAAACTAAAATAACGAAAGCCTAAGAAAGCCTAAGAAAGCCTAAGAAAGCCTAAGTTGCATAAAAACACAGTTTAAGCAATTGTTATGTTTTTTCAAATAAGAAGATAAATTCAAAGTTTTCCTTACTGAGTGATAACTCATGCGAACATTCAAGGTATAGCACACGTCTATTTCTTAGCCGCACTAGACCCGTGCCTGCACTTGTTAAGTTGTTGGATACAATTACTAAACCATGGTCTTAAAAGACGTTGAAAATCTGAGCTATTACTTCTCAAATTCCAAAATTATCTGAACTATTTCATCCGTTGCGGTTTTTCCTTTCAAGGCTTTTCTAAGCTTGTTCGTATTAGAACCTTTTAACTGAATCAGTTTGTCTTCTACCTTTATAACAGTATCCATTCCGTTGTCTTTTTCCATCAAGTCAGTTCGCATCATTTTATAGGTGTTAAATATTTGAATTTTTGGTTGAACTCTTTTTCCAGTACCTGGAACAGTTATGTATTTAGTATACTCATTCTCAATAGTAGCAAAATTCTCTTTTGATTTAGTTATCAGTTCTTGACGGACCACACTCGCGGCATATTCTTGTTCACGCTTCAAATCTTTTGCTACCTTTTCTTCAGCTATATATTCCTCAATCAGCTTTCGTTGGGCGACAGCATACGTGTCATTTTTTATAATTTCCAAGGCATCATAATATTCTCCTCGTGCCTTTTCCCATTCTTTATTGGCGAAATATTCATCACCTTTCTTTATAAATACGTCATATTTCTCTTTCTCGGCCGCGTGATAAACTTCATCTCTAACAAAGCTAAACGCTTCAGACACAACTGCTATTTTTGAATACTCGTAAGTGGGCACTGTTTTATACGAGCCATTTCTTTTCACCGTTTCTGTTCCATTCTCAAAAAACCCATAAACTTCTATTCGGTATTCGTAGTCCTCAAAGTAACTTCTAGCTTCAGTAATTTCATGATGCCAAAGCGTAAAGTCGATTGTCGATTTCCCGCTATATTTATCCTTAAAAGTCTTCGTATTTAACGTCCAACCTCCAATTGCGGTACGACTATAACAACTTTCATATACCGATTCCGTTTTTTTCTTACGTACAAGGCAATAGTGAATTCTATCATACTTTGTAATTTTTGAATTAATGAGAATACCAAATTCAATTCTCATTTGGGTCGAATATTCCAACGCTTTCAAATTCGTCATTTCAACATTATCTAGGGATACCTTAGTCTTCACTTGAGCACTACTCAAATTAGCCCCTAAAACTATAAATACCAACGTTATAATTATCTTCATTTTCTCTGTTTTGATCGAAAGTAGAGAAAACTGACGCAAGGGTACTTGCACATTTAGTATCAGGTAGAAAAATTTAGTATAGGATCAAATTCTTGGTAATCAATTCTCAAATAAGTCAACAAGGCTCTGTTTTTTCGATCTAGAAACTGGGAGCACTGTTCCATCTTCTATTTGAATTGAGTTTTTCCTGATTTCTGCGCTATTAATAAAGCTGCTATTCACTAAATGAGATTGATGGATTCGAATAAAATCATCACTGTCAATCATATTTTTTTCTACATGTTTTAATGTACGCGCGATAGTGTAATGTTGATTTTTAAGGCAGTAAATTTTAGTGTAATTACTTTCTGATTCACATCTTATGATAGTATTTGTATTGATCCAAATATGACCATCAGAAAGTGGCACTTTAATTTTCTTTTCACCCGGTAATTCGTTTGAAAGATCCTTAATTACCCTACCCATAATTTCTTTGAATTCGTTCGGATCTAAGGGCTTTAGTAAATACCCAAATGCTTTGTGCTTAAAAGCTTCTAATGCATACTCTTCATGAGCAGTGGTGAAAATGATTCTATATTTGGTGGTATCAATCTTATCTAATATTTCAATGCCTTTCCCATCTCTGAGCTGGATATCAACAAATAAAACGTGAACCTCCCGGTCTTTTAGAAAAACCAGAGAATCTTCAATTGAATCAAGTTCTGCGAGCAATTGTATAGCAGGGAAATACTTTCAAAGGTAACTTCGAACTGTTACTCTAGCAGGAATTTCATCTTCTATTAAAAGGGCCGATATTATCATTGAGTTATTTTAATTTGAACCGTTGTTGGATTATTAGAATCTAGAATATTCAATTCGTTCTTCTTAGAGACTACCTTCAATCTTTCTTCTGTAATTCTTAATCCATCTCCATAAGAAATTCCAGTAATGAACCCTTTGCCATTATCCTCAACAGTAATAATTAATGTTTCTTTTTCTTTTGTGAATTCGATCTTTACATATGCCTCAGATTTATTCCCCATAACGCCATGCTTAATTGCATTCTCAATTAAAGGTTGGGTAATTAGAGGGGGAATTAAAAATTCTTCAAGCTCTCCAGAAGAACAAATGCTAAATTCTATTTGACTTTCAAAACGCAATTTCTCGAGCTCAATGTATTGCTCAATAATTTTTATTTCTTCTGTTACGGGGACAGATGAGAGCTTAGACAAATTCAAGGATAATCTCATAAATCGTGAGAATTTTGAGATGTAAACATTTGATTTTTCAATTTGCCCCTCGGAAACAAGACCTTGAATGGAATTCAAGATATTAAATATTAAATGCGGATTCAATTGAGCGGTGAGCGCTTGCGACTTTAATACAGATATCGTTTTTTCTATTTGAACCTTAGCTGTTAACTGTTTCAATCTGAATCGATAGATTCCAATAATGATTAACAATAGAATAATTCCGCAAAAGGAATAAAACCACATAGTATTCCAGAAGGGAAGTTGAATAGTGAAAGTAATTTCTTGCCCATCTGAATAATTAAACCCATCATTTGTAGCAGCATAGGTGAAGGTGTATTTGCCAGGATTTAAGGCTGAATATACAACGGACTCTTGAGTAGAATAATTGAATTTTTTATCATGCCCTATTAGTCTATACCTGTAATCCAAAACAGGTTTTGATAATGCAATTGACTTAAAAAAGAACCCGATATGGTTTTGATCAAATGAAAGTTGCTCATCAACACTAAAAACTTCTATTTGCTCATTAACTTGGATTAAAGGGACTTTGACCTCTGGTATTGAAAGTTGAAAGTCATCAAAATTCTTCTTAAAAACATTTTTCTTTGTAGCATAATAGAGGCTATTATCAGTCACATTCATCTGAATGACATTTTCAATTTTGTCGAAACCCAAAAGCTCTGGCGTTTGTGATTGCTCATCAAAACGCCATGCATAAACTCCGTGGTTTGTTGAGATGTAATAAATCCCATTGGCCATAACCAGATCAAGGTATTGAAAAACCCTACCGTCTTCTGGAATATCGGCAGATTCACTGTAATTTGCATGGTATCGATATATTTTTCCATCTTCAGATAAACCATATATTAAAGAGTCTGTTTTGAATAGACTGACCACGGTACTTTCTGTGTTATAACGCGTAATGATCGTTTCTGTAAATGGATCTATTACTGCAAACTCTTGCGCTGACGAAACATAAATCAATGAGTCCATTAGCTTCCAATCCATTATTTTTTCATTAAAAACATCTCTCGGTATTCTATCCACCTTCTTATTTTTTAAATCAATTATATAAAACTGCGCATACCCAGATGCTATTAGAATATCTTCAGAAAGCGGATTCAAACTTTTAACAAAAGACTTTTCTGACAGCTGCCAATCTTCAAAAAATTCCTTTGTTTGAAAATTCAATAAATAATGAAGCTTTCCGCCTCCATTACAAACGATAAAGGAAGAGTCAAACTCCAATATTCCCGTTATTTGTTGAGAGAAATCATGAGTATAGCCTCCTTCATTGGCAACAAACAATCCATTATCAAAGCCCACAAAAAGATTTTCTCTATTTGCTAAAATTCGACTAATATTATCATCTTCTTCTGATTCAAAAATCATTTTTGGAGCTCTAGGGTCAACTTCTATAACACCACCTTCAGTTGTTGTAATCCAGTATGTTTCGTTTCTATTAAGATGAACTGAAGTGACAGTATATCCATCAAAAAGATGTTGCGCTTTAACGAAATGATCACCTTTACGACTGTAAACTTCAACTCCCCCATTTTTTGTTGCAACCCATAAGTCTCCTTCTATTGAAAAGACACCAACAGGATAGTATTCGAATACGAGTTCATCAAGTAATTTACCCTTTTCAAGAATGGCTACTCGATTACTAAAATTTACGGCATACACCCCTTCATTGATGCAAACACCGTATTGACTTCGAGAAACGGATGCGTGATATTCTGCCGAGTACTCATATATAATTGTACTATTTTGTTTTTGACAAAGACGAAATTTGGTGCCTCCTTTTGGGCTACTCCGAGTATAGGTGAAAACATAATCAATCTCCGGGATGTAAGAAAAGAAACAGGCACCAACATTATAGTCAAGAGTGTCTTGACGAAGCAATAAACCTTCGGAACTAAAAACAAATAAACCTCCATTTGAACCAAAATTGTGATTTCCGTCAGGTGATCTATAGTAAGAATGAGATTTTTGGTCGTTCGTAAGTGTGTGACTTAACTTTTCATTAAATGCGAAAGGAATAATTGAATCTCCTATAATTTCGAAATACTTATTTTCAGCGCATTCCCCTACAATTACTCCGTCCTCTTGAAGATAAAATCGAAAAACAGTGTTCTCAGGTAAACCATCATTCGTACTAAAGTTTAAGAGATTTTGGCCGTCATACTTTGCGATCCCGTTGTCTGTGGCAAACCATAAATAACCTTCATGATCTTCTATGACGTGATACACCTCATTACTAGGCAATCCATCTTCTTCAGTAATGAACCTTGCCGGATATTTTGATAAATCCTGAGAAAAGGACGCCTGCCCAAGTAATAAGAAAAAGGATTCTATGACTAACCAGAAACAAAATCTCACACTGCTAAAATAAGAGATTGAATCGGCACATAGTGAATAGAAAGCACAATAATTGGATTTGATGCCAATTAATCATTTTACGTCCCAAATACTCAATGTTTAACTATTCAGAAAGATGCATTTCAATCGGTAACATCTAGTGCTCTGCAAAACAAGAAATCAATCCCCATCTAAGGTTAATGATGGGAAAAACAGCATCTAAAATATTAAGTAATCGCAACCCGCCTAAAGCGAAGCTGCATTTAAAAATGCTTAACTTTACTCAGACGTTAATTGAATATGAAAACAAAATTTAGACTTTTATTGATGTTATTGGTGTTCGTAACTATTGGGTGCAATCAAAACAGTATTTCTGATAGTAACCCATCAAATTCAAACCAAACATTTGTTTCGGAATGGCATAATTATTCTATTGAATATCCAGAAAGTTGGACTGCAGAAAAAAGACCTGATGACAATACAGTGTATCTAATTGGGCCTGAAATTGACTCCACAGCCTTTAATCAAGATGGTACTTTTGGAATAAAAGTTTTTGCACTCCCAGAACCTCTTACCTCTCAATACACTTATGAAAAGAATATGGAAAGTTTTACAACTGATCCCACATTTAAAGACTTCAAGATTAATTCAAAAACCGAAATATTTATTGATGATAAATCAGCAATTCGAGTTATACATTCCGCAAGTGTTTTTGACAAAGAGACAATATCACTGCAATATTATCTTGCAGTAGACAAAAAACTATTTATAATGGGTGGATCAATTCCATCCAAAACGCTTGGTAAGTATGAAAATATATTTGACGAAATAACAGAAAGTATGAAACTATAAATAACGCTAATAACATGTGAAAAAGTACATCCTTCCTACTCCAACAGAATAAAACATAAAGTACGAATACACAACACCAAGTATAGCCCATTAAAAGTATGATCAAAAACGCAATTTTATTATTATTCCTTACATCCAGTTTATTTGCTTCATCTCAAATAGATACAACCAAAGCAGTTTACAAGAAAATTTATGACACTGCTCTTGATAATTACAATTTAATTGAATCAGAAATTGGTCATTTTATTGAGACAGATAATGTTCGGATGCATTATATAAGTTTTGGAGACTCAACAGATACTCCTCTAATTTGGATTCATGGAACTGGGAGTTCATCATGGGAAATGCTGAATTTTAGAGATTCTTTAGAACAACTGAATTTATACGTGATTAGCATTGATTATTACGGTCACGGACAAACGCCAATGCCGTCAAAAGAAAAATCTATTTATAACATAGCGGATGACATCAAGTTTTTAATGGAGGCTTTGAATATTGATAAATCAATAATTGGAGGTTGGTCTCGCGGAGGGTATATTGCTTCTGCATTTTATGATGAATATCCGGAATCAGTTTTAGGTTTAATGCTAGTTGATGGAGGATCTGCAAATGCATTGGTACCGCGGTATCAAATGAATCGAGATACACTTAGAACAAAATATAAAGAAGCACAGATACCAACAGATTTACTCATGACCTATGATACTAAATTTGAAGCATTTTGCGCTTTTACAGATACAAATAATGTGAAAAGTCAAGCATGGATTTTGGATGGGCTAAAAAAAGGACTAAATGGCAAATGGGGTTATACATCTGACGTTTGGCCTGCAGTGGCAAATGAATCTGTTGAATCAATGTTATCAGCCGTTGAATCTCCAACATTAGCTCCGCTCTTGGCGTCATCAACCTACCTCATGGAACCTTTGGTTGTATATAGAAACCTTAACGTCCCACTTCTAATTATTGACCCAAGAACTGAGGATGAAACATGGCAAAACTACACCCCTGAAAACAAAAAACTGAAAAACATGCATCCAGAACTTGTAATCCATAATATTTATGAAGAGACCCAACATCATGCTCATTTTCAAAGACCTGAACGGTTTATAGCAGATATGCAGGTATTGATTGAGAAAATAAATAAAGGGGAATAAAAACTTACTCAAACGTTGTAAGTCATTAAAAAAATCACAAATTAAAGTATGAATGACGTTGAAGAATTTTGTCCTACTGACAAACACGATTGGAGAAAATGGCTCGAATTAAACCATAATGAGAAAGAAGCAGTTTGGCTCATTTTCTATAAAAAAAAATCATCTAACTATAACTTAAATTGGAGCGAGTCAGTTGACGAAGCTCTTTGTTTTGGTTGGATTGATAGCGTCAAAAGAACAATAGACAATGAGAAGTACATACAGTATTTCAGCAAACGAAAAGCAAATAGTACTTGGTCCAAAATAAATAAGGATAAAGTGGATTATTTAAATTCAGAAAACCTTATGCAAGATGCTGGATATAAAACTATTGAAATTGCTAAGAAAAATGGCTCTTGGTCAATATTAGATGAAGTAGAAGCACTTCTAATTCCAGAAGATTTAAAAAAAGAATTTAACGAAAGAGCGGGTTCTTTGGAGTATTACGAGAGTTTAAGTAAATCGGGAAAAAAAATTCTATTAGCATGGGTTGTTCTTGCTAAAAGACCTGAAACTAGACAAAAAAGGATTATTGAAATAGCAGAAAATGCGAGTAAAAAACTTAAACCAAAACAATTCAGATAGAATAAAAACGGCTTACAACAAAGTATAAAAATAATAAAGGCCAAGTCCTAAACCTGAAAGTAAATGTATTACTATTCTTATACTAAACGTTGTAGCCAATTTCAAAATAAAATCTAAATGACTAAGCATAAAGTGTTCGAAACGGAAAGATTAATACTTAAACCAACTTCTAATGAAGATGCTGACTTTTTTTTAGAGTTGTTCAATAGTACAACGTGGATTAAATATATAGGAGATAGAAATATAAGAACTATTGAAAATGCAAGAGAATTTATAATAACCAAAATAACCCCTCAATTAGAGAGATTAGGATACTCTAACTATACGGTAATCAAAAAATCAGATAATTCAAAAATAGGAAGTTGTGGATTGTATGATAGAGACGGGCTAGATGGAATTGATATTGGTTTCGCATTTTTACCTAAATTTGAAAAGAAGGGATATGCTTTTGAGGCCGTCAATAAAATTATAGAAATAGCATCTGATGAATTTGGATTACACGCGCTTAAAGCAATAACAACAAAAGACAATATTCATTCACAAAAACTTTTAGAGAGGTTAGGATTAAAGCTATCTGGAACGATAAAGCTGCCAAATGATAATCAAGAATCCTTATTGTATAAAAACTGATCACATCAGACACCCCGGCTTTGAAGCCAGTTTAAAAATGAACAAAAAGTTAGATAACAAATTTATAGAAATCATTAAAGATGACATCTGGATGATTGATATTTTGAAAATTGTTAGAGATCTAAAACTAACTGATTGTTGGATTGGAGCTGGTTTTGTAAGGAACAAAATTTGGGATGAAAAACACGGAAAAGATCGAACTCAACTTAATGATATTGACATCATTCACTTTGACAAATCAAATCCAACCAAAGAGTATGACTTACAAATTGAGAACAAACTAAGAAACTATAATTCGAATCTGAATTGGTCTGTGAAAAATCAATCCAGAATGCATATTAGAAATGGACATAAACAATACATTGATTGTAATGAAGCTATTTCTTATTGGCCTGAAACAGCAACTTCGATAGCTGTAAGACTGAATTTCAAAAACCAAATTGAATATATAGCACCTTACGGTTTAGAAGATTTATTTAGTCTTTTAGTAGTACCAACTCCTACATTTGATTTGACTATTTATAATGCCAGAATTGAAAAGAAAAAGTGGAAAGAAAAATGGAACAAATTAGAAATAAAAACTGGCTACAACAACAAATAAAATTCACTCCTAACGTAGTTCAGTATAAATGCCTAATTTTATTCAAATGGTGTATACCAATTAAAAAATAAAATCAGAAATAGACATGAAATTGCCAGTTATTGATCTGCATTGCGATTTGCTTGCGCATATGCTAAATATGCCAAATCCAGATCCTTTCAAACGAGAAGGAATAGGTTGTTCTTTTCCAGCATTGGCTGAAGGAAATGTGAAGCTGCAGGTGATGGCCATTTTTACGGCTACCAAAAAGGGAAGTACAGCATTAGCCTTAAGGCAGAGCGAAATATTTGCATCCTTCCTTGCCAAATACCCAAATCATTGCACCTTGATTCATAACGCAAGTACCTTGAGTCAAATTGCTACTTCATCCAAATTGGGTATGATTGCGGCAATTGAAAACGCCTCTGGATTTTGCGAAGAGGATGAGCCGCTGGAAATTGGCTTAGAACGTTTAGAGCAAATCATTAGCAACACAACACGAATATTATACATTGGATTAACACACCACGCAGAAAATAGGTTTGGCGGAGGAAATAACAGTGAAGTAGGGTTAAAGGAAGATGGAAAAACATTGCTCCAATATTTAAATGGAAAAAAAATAGCGGTTGACTTTTCGCATACCAGTGATGCCTTGGCGCAAGACATCTTGAATTACCTTTCAAAACATAATTTGGAAGTGCCTATCTTGGCCAGTCATTCGAATTACCGAAAGGTTTTTAATCATCCGCGTAACCTTCCGGACGACATTGCAAAAGAAATCATCCAACGAGGAGGACTTATTGGAGTTAATTTTTTGAGAGCATTTGTAAATAACGAGGACTCCAATGCCCTTTACCAGCACATCAATTACGGAATTAAACTTGGAGGTTTCAACTCCATTTGCTTTGGGGCTGATTATTTCAGTACTGACAAACATCCAGACCGATCAAGAGTTCCTTTTTACTTTAAAGAACACGCAGATGCAAGTCGCTATCCGTCCATTATTGAAACAATTTCTCAGCAGGTTTCAACGGACGCTATTGAAGGTATTAGTAATAAAAATGTGATGAATTATATAATTGAACTTTGGAAATAGATTTTAAAACAAATGACTAGTCCTAAATAAACGATACAGATTTAGTCCTAAGATAAATAATTAATGAAGACCAGCAATCACGTGATTGCTGGTCTTCTGTTTTTTAT
>JBLHOW010000128.1:0-12373 GCA_047623705.1 Crocinitomix sp. | reverse complement strand
CAAACCTATTCCGGCTTGAGTGATAAAAGGAACTAAATTTTGAGGTACACCAATAGGTAATTCCCCAATTTCAAATGATGGATGTGCCCCAATAGGATTAAAATAACGCAATAAAACAGCATTAATGCCACTTACTTTGGCGACATCAACAATAATCTCCTCCCCAATTTGCTTTGTATTACCATAGGGCGACATTGCAGTCTTAATGACCGCGCTTTCATCAATAGGCATAACATCAGACTCACCATAAACGGTACAAGAGGAACTAAAAATAAAATGGGCTTCCTCTTTTTGTTGTAGTTCCTGAAGCAAATAGATTAAGCTACTGATGTTGTTTTCATAATACAATAAAGGATTCCCCACACTTTCTCCAACTGCCTTAGAAGCCGCAAAATGAATGACTCCACTGACATCCGTATGTTTCTTAAAGAAGTCTTGAATAGCCCTCTTGTCTCGCAAATCTAAATTTTCGAAAATAGGCATTTTTCCGGTTATAGCAACTATCCCTTTTAAAACTTCTTCAGTAGAGTTAGAAAGGTTATCAATAATCACCACATTAAAACCTTCATTTTGTAATTCAACAACTGTATGAGAACCAATAAACCCTAATCCGCCAGTAACTAGTATTTTCATTTTTAAAATTTTTTAAAATTCGCTTTCTTAAAATTTTATTTCACTTCCGTTATTTCAAGAACTACACTTGTTCTCTTCAAATTCACATTAGGATTAACTCCTACCTTCATAAGAAAATCTCCTGAAAAAACAGACTTAGAATCTATTGATGAACTTGTACCTGGATACATGTTGAGTTCTTTAAATGCATATCTTTTATTTGGATCTAATCCTTTCAAAACCACCGGCAGCGGTGTTGCTGTCAACATAAAGCGATTATTAACTAAATAATTAAAAACAACTGCTTTACTCTTGTCTTTATCAACATACATTACAGCTGATATATCATTTTCATGTGGATTTACTAAACGATAGATATCACCATGCCACACGACATCTTTGAATCCATTATAATTATTTATAGCTTCCTTACAAAACAACTTATCATTATCACTTAAATGACTCACCACAATATCAAATCCTAATTTACCCATACCGGCAACATCAACTCTAAATTTCAAAGGTTGTTGCCCCCAGTCGGTCACGTGATTATCTGTAGTAATAGAAGGAAAGAAGTAAGAATAATCATATTGCATAAATATTCTTTCAATTGGTTCGGTATCATCACTAGGCCAGAATTCCGTAAAATATTTTAATAATTCATAATCCCCACGGCCACCGCCACCTGAACATAACATCATAGGAACTTTTGGGTATTTCGCTCTAATTCTCTCGAGTACTTTGTACAAACCTCTTGTATAATCTACATATAAATTTGACTGTGGAATGCCTTTTTTATTAAGATAAGCAGAATATGCATTGTAAATAACAGCGTTGCAATCCCATTTTATAAAAGCCAATTCTGGGTTTTCTACAAAAAGACCATCAACAATTCCAAAAACAAAATCCTGTACTTCCGGATTTGCCAAATCAAGTACTAATTGATTTCTATAATACACTTCTGGTCTTTCCGGTTGACGAATGACCCAGTCTAAGTGTCTTTCGTACAACTCGCTTTTAGGATTCACCATTTCTGGCTCAATCCAAATGCCAAATTTAACGCCCTCTTTTTTAGCCTCTTTTACTAAATAACCTAATCCGTGAGGTAGCTTCTTCGCGTTCTCTTTCCAGTCTCCAAGTCCTGCTTTATCGTCGTTTCTAGGATGTTTATTTCCAAACCAACCGTCATCTAACAAAAACATATCTACTCCAATATCTTTAGCGTCTTTAAATAAACCAGCGATTTTATTTTCATCAAAATCAAAATAAGTTGCTTCCCAGTTATTTAACAAGGTAAGTCGTTCTCCTTCACCATCTAAAACCCTATATTTTCTTGCCCAATCATGAAGATTTCTACTGGCCTCACCTGTACCATTATTAGATAAGGCATAAATGAAAGACGGCGTTTTAAAAACTTGATTCGCAGGTAAAAGATACTGAGATGCAAATGGATTAACGCCCGCGATAAGGCGAAGGTTCTTATACGAATCAACTTCAAAATCCAATTTAAAACTACTACTCCATGCTAATTGCCCTAGCATAACTGTCCCCTCCGTTTCTGAAGCGGGTTTTCCAAAAGACAAAATGAAATTAGGGTTTTGAAGCAACATCGCTCTTGTGCCTAGTTTAGAGTCTACAGTTCTAATTCCCTGTATAAGTTTTGACTCAATAGGTTGCATTTCCCTTAAATACTGCCCTTGAAAACTAGTCAAATAAAAATCTTTATTGGTAAAATACAAATTCGCCGAAGCAAATTTCTGCAATAGAACTGCTCTTTTTTCATTATGTTTAATTTCTGACCACTGCTCTATTACGTTTTCCTTTGGCCAAACTTTATAAAACAAAGTCACCTCAAATGGATAAACAGGATCTCTTAAAATAACACTTGTAATAGAGGAATTAGCATCAACCTTTTCTGTTTTATGACTTACATATTTAAGCTCCAAAGACGGGTTCCCGTCAGCATGTTTCACTTGAATAGCGGGTTCCGAAAGATTCCAGGTTCCTGCAGCTGTATAAGCGCCATTGTAAATCCCAGCATTTTCATCCCTAAAATTATAAGCCTCAGATACAGCAGAATATTCACTGACATTTGCCAAAGATTTTCCAAAGTAGACTGTCATCAAACGATTTGTACTATCGGTTTGCAATAGCATCATATTACTATCAGTTGATATCGGTATTGTCACTTTTTGAGCCCACAAAGCCACAGTACTAATCATAATGCATAAAGTAAAAACACTCCTTCGAATGAAACCTAGTTTTAATTTTTCTTTCATAATTATTATTTTGAACAACATCTTTTTGCGGCAGCTTCAATTGCATTGCACTCCTATTCTCTACCTTCTAAAACAGGAGTGCACTCTATCTATTTTTTTATTGGCTTAATAACAAAACCATAGTTATACTCTTTGTTTCTCAATTGATACTGTTGGTGTGGCATAGCTCCCCAACTATTATCTCCTCCAAGACCTCTTTGAGCTAAATCAACACAAATTACAACTTCATTTCGTGGAGTTATATCATTAGTATGTTGCTGTTTCTTAGTTAAACCCGGATCAAAATCTTCAGGGTAATTATTCAAAGCACTAACTCCTAGCGGTTGCAAACCTTGTATCTCAATTCCGTTTCCAGAACTATTTGTCAATGTTATCCAACGAATATCAGTTTTATATCCATTTTCTTGAGGTCGCGTGTACGGAACATATTGATCTGCAACTTTACTTTCATAAATCCCTTTCAATGCCGATGTATTTCTGTCTTGATAGTTTTCCCAAGGTCCTCTTCCATAATAACTAAAGTTATCCAACTCTTTTTTGAGAGAGAATAACATCCCAAAACGAGGCATTTCAGACAATGCCATTTCTCCCGCTTTAAACGAATTTTGTAATGTTAAACTTCCATCAGCATCCATAGAGTAAGTAATAGTATAAGTCGATGCAATATCTTTCAAGAAAAGATGCGCTACAACAGTTGTCTGACCAGACACTTCTTTCACTTCAATGGTATCTAAACTACTGAATCTCCCCACGGTTCTCCATACATTACTGCTTACCTGCATGTAATTACCAAAATCATTATCCGTTGGTGCTCGCCAGAAATTAGGAACTGGCACTTGATTGAAGTAATTCTCCTCTCCAGATGTATATTTTTGCATTAAACCTGTTTTCTTATTTATGGTTACTTCAACACCATTTGCGCTTAGAGTAATAGCATCCTGAGTATCTTTAACTATCGGATTTGTACTAGCCTTTGCTACTTTAACAAAATACTTGCTCTCTCCTATAGAAAACTGTTCGCGAGCTATTTCGAAATTCTGAGGCAATAGTTCAGTTCCTTCTTTTGTAAAAGCAAATACATTTAAAAGATATTCAACTCCGTCTTCTACAGTTACTTTTGGTAATTCAATTTGAATCTGTTTCTTAGATTGCGGCGCAAGACGAATATCAATTACCCCTGATTTTATAACCAGCCCATTTTTCAGAACTTCATATTTGAAAAGGTATTTATCAAGATTAGTATAACCAAAGCCATTTTCGACTTCAATAATTCCTTTTTCAAGATTAACGCCACTGAAACGTATATCTTGATAGACTTTTTTTACTTCAAAAGCAGCTGGATGGGGTGTACGATCTGGCCAAACCAACCCATTATGACAGAAATTTTCGTCATTGGTGTAGTTTTCACCTCCCATATCACCACCATAAGCCCAGTATTTTCTGCCGGCTTCATCAGTTTCTTCAAATCCTTGATCTACCCAATCCCAGATGAATCCACCTTGCATATTGGTACTACTATGAATAATATCCCAATATTCTTGAAAGTTCCCGTTACTGTTACCCATTGCATGTGAATACTCACACATTATGAAGGGACGTTTTACATCTTTCCGTTTTGCATATTCCTTCATATACTCCATACTTGGATACATCGGGCAAACAACATCGGTGTTTTCTTGTTCCCCTGCTTGCTCAAATTGAACCAATCTCGTTTTGTCTCTATTTTTTATCCAATTGTAAGCCTCATGAAAAACGGGTCCGTTTCCACATTCATTCCCCAAAGACCATAGAATAACAGAAGGTTGGTTTTTATCACGCTCCACTAAGCTATAAATACGATCCATATGAGCAGCCTTCCATTCTGGTAGATACGCTGGATGTTTTGTTTTATCAAATGAACCTTGCAATTCAGCTCCCATTCCATGCGTTTCAATGTTGGCCTCGTCGACTAAGAACAAACCGTATTTATTACATAGTTTTACCCACAATAAATTGTTTGGATAATGACTGCAACGTACCGCATTAATGTTTAATTGCTTCATTAACTTAATGTCCTTCATCATAGTTTCCTCATCTTGATAATGGCCCGTTTTGGAGTTATGCTCATGAATATTCACCCCATGAACCATAATTCGGATACCATTAACCAATAATTGTCCGTTCTTCAATTCTACTTTTCTAAAACCTATTGAAGTAGCTACAGTTTCAACAAATTTCCCGTTTTCATCCTTTAATGTTAGGACTAAAGTGTACAGGTTTGGCGTTTCATTATTCCATAATTTGGGTGACTTAACCTTTTGTTCAAATGTGGTTGACGAAACGGAATTAGCTCCTATATTTATTTTTATCGTTTTTACAAAAACTTCTTTTCCAGCCGCATCGACTAATTTAGCTTCTACAGTTTGATTGTTTTTGGCAACAGAATTGGCATTTTTAAGTTTAATATCAACTGATAAGAATCCATTTTTATATGAAGCATCAAGATCAGGACGTGCAAAGAAATCAGCAATACGGGTATTGGCCGTACTATAAAGATAAACGCTTCTATCAATTCCAGATAGGCGCCAAAAATCTTGATCCTCTAAATAGGAACCATCACTCCAACGATAAACCTCCACGGCAACCTGATTTTCGCCTCCTTTTATATACTTTGTAATATCAAATTCAGTTGGACTTTTAGTATTCTGGCTATATCCCACTTTTTCACCATTTATCCAAATATACATGGCAGACGTTCCCGCTTCAAAATGAAGGTAAACACGACGTCCGTTCCAGTTTTCTGGCAACTCGAAAGTACGGCGGTAAGAACCAACAGGATTATCTGCATGATCAATAAAAGGTGGATTTTTGACAAATGGATATGTAATATTGGTATAAATAGGAATTCCATATCCAACTAATTCCCAGTTGGAAGGCACTCCAATTTCTTTCCAATTGGTAGTGTTAAAATCGATTTTAAAGAAGTCTTTTGGTCTTTCATCTGGTGTAGGAGACCAATTAAACTTCCATTTCCCATCCAAACTCATATACCACGGTGAACGAGTATAGTCATCTGCGATTGCTGATGCTTCATCTGCAAACGGTAAAAATGCTGCTCTAGCTGGTTCACGATTAATCTGAAATACTTCAGGATTTTCCCAGTCAATGCTACTTGGCTTTTCCTGGGCAAAGACAATTAAAGATACAACAGCAAAAATACTGGTTAAAATTGCTCTTTTTTTCATATTCAATATTTTTTAGGTAACTATTTTTGTACTTAGTCTCTTTATCTACAATGATCTTCTTGCGTCATAAACTTAAGGAAACCCTATTTTTTATAAAACAGCACAAATGATTACTTGCTGTACATTTGCAAATAATCATCTGTCACTATTTAGTTTTATTACTATTAGTTATTGGGCGTAATTACTTATGGCACTGATTTTACCAGCTTTATTTTTGTTTTTAAAACAATTCAGGCCCAGTGTATATATCCAATTAAATGGTTGAAAAACGTTTCTCGATAACATCCAAAATTTCATTTTGTATCAAAATTTGCCACATTATTAAACCAATAAATTTCTGTAGCCGTTTCTCATAAAATAATAACACCCAAAAACTAATTATTGTATTCTATCACCAATTATCATTTTGGGTCATCTTAGGATTATTGTTTAATTCACTTTCTGGAATAGGGAAGTAATTGTATTTGGCTGAGTAATTCTTATAGCCTTCTCTTAAACTTTCTTTAATCACTTTTTCCAATGTACCCCATCTTTTCAAATCATACCAATGAATACCTTCACGGGCAAATTCAACATTTCTTTGATGCATAATTTCGTCCATCATTTGAGATTGACTCCATCCTACCATTACAATATTGGCTAACTTCGCTCTGTCTCTAATTCTTTTAACCAAAGGGACGGCGTTCGCCACTTTTCCTTGCATAGTTTGAGCTTCAGCAAGCATTAAAAGTACATCGGCATAACGCATTGCGTACTCATTCAATTCTGATCTCCAATCTCCTTCATCGTTATTCCACCAATTTTGATTTTTTCTTATCCAAATGGCATCTGCCCCAAATTTTGTTGCAAAATCAGCATTATAATACATACTTCCCGGATAGCTCCATGCCAAAGTAGCAGTTGCTCTTGGATCAAACCCCCCATCTGCTGTTTTTTCTTTGGTCAGTGCATTTAATAATGTTTTGGAAGGTAATAACTCAAACCACCCCCCTACTTCACCAGGAGCACATTCTTGAGCCATCGTTGTAGCCCTTGTTCTTTGTGAAGGTTCTCCTCCCCATATGGTAGCCCCTCCTAATCTACTGAACTGAATTTCAAACACTGATTCTTTGCTGTTCTCATGCTGGCCATCAAATAATTGAGCATAATCATCCAAAAGACCATAACCATTAGTTCCTTCATTATTTACTAATTTAGCAAACTGCTCTTCGGCTTTTGCCCACTCTTTTCTATATAAATAGGCTTTCCCAAGGTATGCGATAGCAGTATTTTTGGTTACCCTTCCTTTTAAAGCAGCAGGATATACGTCTGGTAACGGACTTTTAGCCGCTAACTCAAAGTCTGCAATTACTTGTTCCCAAACGGCTTCTTCAGTCGATTTTTCTTTAAAATAATCAGATGGATCTTTGACTAATTCAGTAAATATTGGCACACTCCCAAATTCAATTACTAAATTAAAATAATTCAACCCTCTTAAAAAACTAGCTTCCGCAACTAATTGCGCTCTTTTTGTCTCGTCAATATTTTTAATTTGCGGACCATAATTAATAACCTGATTTGCACGAAATATTCCTATGTACATTGCTTTAAACATCCCGGTAGTTTCTGCCGTACTAGGACTGTTTTTGTATGTCGCAACTGCGAAACGTCCTGGAACGTCATTTCTGGCAATAAAATTTTCTGTCCTATTTTCTTTTAATTGCATGGCCTGAATTTCCCAATACCCTGCATTATTATTATCTACTAAGGTGTTATATACCGTAGCCAATCCAGACTCGAGATCCTCTGGAGTTTGCCAGAAAGACTCTGTTGTTAATTTATTTGGGTTCCCAAATTCAAGGTTGTCAGAACATGAACTTAGCGTTACAAGTCCACCCATAAAAAATACTATGATTAATTTCTTTTTCATTTTTGTCAATTTAAAAGTTAAGTTGAATTCCAAAAGTAATTGTCTTACCTAACGGGTATGATTTATAATCTATCCCTCTACCTCCAAGTCCATCACCTGAAACATCTGGATTATATCCCGTATACTTAGTAAAAGTATGCAAGTTGTCTCCAGCAACATATAATCGGCATCTATCAATAGCTAACTTTTGAGTTAGGTTATTTGGGACTGTATATCCAACCTGAATTGTTTTAATTCTAAGATAAGATCCGTCTTCAAGAAAACGATCAGAATAGTCTGCTCCATTATCATTTAAATCATCAATATCCAGTCTTGGAAAATTTGAGCTTGGATTAAAAGTATAGGAATCTAATGTTGCGCTTGAATAATTAATATTAGACCTTACGGTAGCTAAATCCGTATTATTACCATTGTATATCATATTCCCTTGAGTTCCTTGGGCTGCTATAGTTAAATCAATACCTTTCCAATCAGCTTGCAAACGCAAGCCATATTCAAAGTCAGGAAAAGCACTTCCTCTATACTCTCTGTCAGATCCGTCAATTTGTCCATCACCATTAAAGTCAACATATCTTATGTCTCCTATTTGGGCTCTAGGCTGTATCGGGTTTCCATTTAAATTATGTGCGTCCAATTCTTCTTGTGATCTGAATAAACCATCCGTCTTAACAAGGAAAAAAGAATAAATAGGATAGCCCACTTTACTATACGTTACTGCTGCTCCATGAAACGATCCACTAGATCCTGCAAGAATCTGACTTCCTGTGCTTAAATCTTCCACACGGTTTTTTATACTGGAGATATTAGACGAAACAGAAAAATTAACTTCTCCTACTTTTTTATTATACGTCAACCCCAATTCAAAACCTTTGTTTGAAACTTTACCTGCATTCGTATAAGGATCATTGCTTGAACCTACAGACAAAGGAATTGGCACACGTAAAAGTAAATCAGTTGTGTTTTTTTCAAAATAATCAGCTGTAAAGTCCAATTGACCGTTCCACATTGATAAATCTACACCAACGTTAGCCGTTGCAGTCGATTCCCATTTTAATCCAATTGCAGGATATTCTTGTTGGATATTTCCAATCCATAGCGAATTAGGTTCGCCCATTGCGTAGCTTATCCCGGGAGAAATCAAACCAAGATATTGGTAGTCTCCTATTTCTTGATTCCCTAACACACCATAACTAGCCCGTAATTTCAACTCAGATATAGGTAAATCTAATTTAGTAAAAAAATCTTCTTTCCCAATTCCCCATGCAGCAGATATGGATGGGAAATTACCCCATTTATTTTCTGGACTAAATCGAGAAGAGCCGTCGCGTCTAAATGTTGCAGTAAATATATACTTATTATCATAAGAATAAATTGCACGACCAAGAAAAGACAATAGTTTACTTTCGCTGGCAGCCCCAACAATCGAAGGGTTTTCTGCTCCAGCTAGAACATAGATGCCATCAGGCAGTCCTGAAACCGCCCCTAAAATTGAACGGAATTTATTTTCATAAACCGTGTGTCCTACTAATAGATTTACAGAATGTTTTCCAAAATCTTTTGAATAATTCAGCGTATTTTCTATTTGATAATACTGATTCATATCACTTCCTTCTACCAATGTATTCTTTAAATTCTTAAAGAAGCCTCCCACTTCATAACGTGGTGTATAATTATAAGCCTTATGTTCAGAAATGGTAGCTCCTACGTTTAACTTATATTTAAAACCATTAAAAAAACTTGCCTCGGCATATGTATTTATTAATGCTTGATAATAATCATTTTTCACATCGAAAAGATTCAAAGCTGCAACCGGATTGAATATATCTGTAACTGCACCAGAAGCGCCTCCATAACCTCCAATAGCATTTTCGTCATATATTGCAAAACCTGGAATCATCGATATGGCAGATCCTACAACATTCCTACCTTGTCCATTTACTAATGGTAAATCTGTTCTTTTTTCCTTGGTTAACAGTACAGTTTCACCAATTTTAAATATACCTTTCTTATATTCAGATTTAACCCTAAGATTAATGCGGTCATAATTAGTTTCTTTTATAACTCCCTCTTGATTAAAATAGCTCAATGACATATTATATTTTACATTGTCTGAACCTCCTGAAAGTCCTAATGAGTAATTTTCAGTTGGAGCCGTTCTAAATATTTCATTTTGCCAGTTGACACCTCCGCCAGAAACTTCTGGATTTAGAGCAATATCTAACGGTTGTTTTCCCGCAGCACCATATGCTGCATTACTAACTTTTGCCCATTCCTCTTGATTCAACAAATCTAACATTTTAGCTACACTCGCATAACCAGAAGAAGAATTAAAAGACACTTTCATATCTCCTTTTTTACCACTCTTTGTCGTAACTAAAATCACACCATTTGCAGCTCTAGATCCGTAAATAGCAGCTGCTGACGCATCTTTCAATACTTGAATGGATTCGATGTCATTTGGATTCAAATTATTCATTGATGCAACTGCAATATCATCAACCAAAATCAACGGATTATTATTGTTTAATGATCCAGCTCCTCTAATCTGGATTTTCGTCCCAGAACCTGGAGCACCTCCTGCCGATTCTACTGTTACACCCGCGATTTTCCCCTGTATTGCACTACCTAGATTAGTATTACTTTGAGCGTCTAATTCTGAAGCTTTTAAGCCTCCAACAGCCCCAGTCATATCACTTTTTTTGATAGTACCGTATCCAATAATAACAACTTCATCCAATGAGTTATTTTCTTCCTTTAGTACAACATTAACGACTTTTCGACCATTAATAGCCTCTTCAATCTTAACATAGCCAATGTATGTAAACACTAATGTAGCATTAGGGTCACTTACATTTAACACATAGTTTCCGTCCACATCTGTCATGGTACTTTTAGTAGTCCCTTTGACAAGTACGGAAGCCCCAATAATCGTCTGCGATGTCTTTTGATCGACAACAGACCCCTTTATCATATTTTGAGCTTGCAAACTACTACAAGAAATCAAAATAAAAATGGATAAAGCTAGTTTAGACGTCAAGAAAATTTTAATTCTCAACATCTGATTTACGTTCTTCATGGTTTTCATAAATTCATTTTTTTAATAATTGGTTGGTTAATAATTGGTTGATTAATAATTTTTTTTGTGTTATAATTCTTTAAAAAAAACATAATTTTGGCCCTCCCCCTTGAAAAAAAGGAAATTTAAATTGAATTAGAATTCAATATCTAAGTGTGTATTTTAAAAGATTTCTTTTTACTATAGGCGCATTTTATAATGAATTTCTGATTGGTTTTTCAGAAATTCCGCACTTTTCTCAGGAGTAGTATCTCTTTGTGATTCTCCCATCATTTCATATCCTACCATGAATTTTTTCACAGTCGCAGAGCGTAATAATGGCGGGTAAAAATGCATATGAAACTGCCATTCCGGATGTTCCTCACCATCAGTTGGAGCTTGGTGAATTCCAGAAGAATAGGGGAATGATGTTTCAAAAATATTATCGTATTTTATAGTTAATTGTTTTAAAATAGCAGCGAAATCAGAAACCTCTTCTTCTGTAAAATCAGTGATTTTAGTTAAATGACGCTTACTAATTATCATCGTTTCAAAAGGCCAAATAGCCCAAAAAGGAACCAGTACCACAAAATGAGTGTTTTCGATTACAATACGCTCTTTTAGTGTTAGCTCTTCTTGTAAATAATCCTGTAGCAGATTACTTCCGTTTTTGTCTAAATAGGCTTTTAAATTATTCTGTGTTTTCTCCACTTCGGTCGGTAAAGAGGATTGAGCCCAAATTTGTCCATGCGGATGCGGATTACTGCATCCCATAACACTTCCTTTATTTTCAAAAATCTGAACGTGATTAATGTAATCTACATGACCTAAATCCGTATATTCTTTTTGCCAGGTGTGAACAATATTTTCAATGGCATCAACTCTCATTTCAGGTAAAGTCAAATTGTGTTTTGGTGAAAAACAAACTACTCTAGAAATTCCTCTTTCGGGTTGAGCTTTGAAAAAAGTGCCATTTTCATTCTCTTGAAAGGCAATTTCTTCTCGCTTTAAAGCGGCAAAATCATTTTCAAAAACAAAAGAATTTTCATACGCCGTGTTCACTTCCCCGTTCGCGCGAACATTACCCGGACATAAGTAGCATGTTGGATCATGTGCCGGTAAAGAATCAGAGGCAACTTTTTCATTTTGACCCTGCCAAGGGCGCTTAGCACGATGCGGAGAAACCAAAACCCATTCATTGATTAACGGATTATAGCGTCTGTGCGGATCTTCATTGATGTCAAAGTTTTTCATCCTAATTATTTTTATAAAGTGACGTACCGTTTCCTATTTT
>JBLHOW010000127.1:0-12536 GCA_047623705.1 Crocinitomix sp. | reverse complement strand
AAAAAGTGATTTTGTAAGCAGTGTTATGTTTTATGAATCTGCATTGAAATATTCAAGTACAAATCTTCAAAGGGCCAAAGTTCATCATAATTTCTTAGTGATGTATAATGGTGTTAGCGATTTAGATGTGGCTTGGGAAAGCGGGCTAACTGCCTTGGGTTTATTAGGCGTGAATTTTCCGAAAAATATTGGAAAAGGAAAAGTGCTAAAGCAATTAATCAAAATTAAGTGGATGATTAGGGGCGTAGAGCCACAATCCTTGCTAGATAGACCTGATATTACAAGTCTAGAGGCTGAACAAATTTTGCTGACTTTAATGGAGATGATAGCAGCTGCTTGGGGCAAAAAGCCAGAAGTGCTGGCCTTTTTAGTCTTAAAAGGATTTGAAATTGTTTTAAAAAATGGAAATACGCCAATTGGCTATTTTGCGATTTCAGGGTATGGTGCCATATTAGGAATGGGGTTTGGGCAAATAAAAAAAGGGTGGGAGTATATTGAGTTGGGTGGTAAACTGACCGAGAAATATGACGATCAAATATTTCATGGAAGAGGTTTATTTGGAGTGCATGGAACTTACAGTCACTTAATTCGGCATTCCAAGTCCAATGTGCAGCCCTTAGATGATGCCTTTGACCTTTCTAAAGGAGCAGGTGATTATAGCATTGCAGCATATTCAAGTATTATTTTAATTGAGAATATGATTGCCATTGGTGCACCTTTGGATGATGTTCGAATTAAGACGCATTCATTTTTTAAATTCTTAAAACGAACTGCTAATTATGACTATTTGAGCTCGCATAAAGCTATTGATGCGGCAATCGATATTCTGAAAAATGGATTTGATGAAAGTGAGGGCAAAATTTCAAATGTTGAAAAGCGCATGAAACGTGTAAGTTTTACGCATATTCAATACACGTGGAATTTATACCAATTAATGACTTTCGTTATTTTAAATAGAGTTGATGAAATGGAGACAATTCTGACTGAAATTGATAAGGAAGGCTATAGTTCCTTAAGTTCAGCAGAATTAATACGAGAAGTTTATTATTCTATTGCAAAAGCAGAATTGGCCATTCAAAATGGTAAAACTAAAAAAGGGATTAAGACTTTAAAACTTGTTAAAAAACGCGCGACTAAATTGGCTAAAATTAATCCTGAAAACTATGCGCAGATATTGGCCCTAATTCAAGCTTTAATTGCAGAGCTTAAATTGAAAAACAACATTGCCGAAAATCATTATCAAGAAGCAATTAATGCTGCAAACAAAGGCGGGTTTATGCATAACGAAGCTCTTTTTTCAGAGCGGTTAGGCCGGCTTTATCTAAAGACTGGTGCAAAAGAAAAGGGACTGCAATCACTTGAAAAAGCTTTGACATGCTACACTGCTTGGGGGGCTACTTATAAAGTCGAACAATTACAAAAAGAGATTCAGAACTTCAGCTAAATTTTCCTTAATTTAGAACTTAACCATTTTATTTTTAATCGCATACATGACCAAGCCAACTCTTGATTTAACGTTTAGTTTTTCAAATAAACTGGCCCTATAACCATCAATAGTTTTAATACTTAGGCACATTTTGTCTGCGATAACCTTATAGGGATCTTCAGAGCAAGCAAGCGTTATGAAAATCTGTTCATTCTTCGAGATCCGAGGTTGTCCTGCGTCATTCTGGAGCATTGAGATCAATCGACCCGTAAGTCTATCAGTATAATGATAGCCCTTAGAAATGACTGAATCCATGGCGCGTTTCAATTCATTAGGATCGATATCTTTATTTAAAAAACCGCGAACACCTAATTTTAGCATTTGAATGAGAGACGTTTCTTCTTCATTCATAGTAATTGTAATGACTTTTATACTGGGGTAATCTGTTTTAAGAATTTTGGCGGTTTCATACCCATTCATGATTGGCATTTCAATGTCTAATAGCAATAAATCGGGTAATTGTTCAGGGTTCAGTTTTTCTAGCAAATCCTTTCCGTTTGAAGCCGTAATAATTACACAGTATTCCTCTCCTAAAAACTGAATTAATTGAATCAACCCCTGTCGAAACAAATTATGATCATCAACAACTCCAATTTTTATCTTCGATTGATTTTCGGACATGTGCTAAAGGGTAACTAGTTATGGTCTTGGTTGGGCATGAGTTCGCAACTAAAATAGTGAATTATTTTTTATAATTGACTTTGCTTCAAAAATTTAAGTAAATATGATGGTATACAGATGTGTATGAACTGAAAAACTGTCTTGATTAAAAATTAGTCTAAATTAATGTCGTTTTGACTAGTAATTAATCAAGTATTGCGTATCTTTGATGAAATAATAATCAGAAAATAATATTACAATGACAACCCAAGACGTAGCAAATAAATTAATCACCTTATGCAGGCACGGTCAAATGGAACAAGCCGTGCGAGAGTTATATGCTGAGGAAGTAATAAGTATTGAGCCTCATGGAGTTCCAGCGCAAGAAGTAAGAGGGCTTAATAATGTAATTAAGAAAGGACAGCAATTCAACGAAATGGTAGAATCTGTCCATAAGTATGAAATTTCAAATCCAATCATTGCCGAGAATTTTTTCTCCTGTGCAATGAAAATGGATTTAACATTTAAAGGGGCTCCAAGATCAACGATCGAAGAAATTTGTGTTTATCAAGTAATTGATGGAAAAATTGTTCAAGAACAATTTTTCTTTACGGTCGACATCTTGTAGCTGCCTATATTTGATTTTTCAAATTGACAGGTTCTTTTTTATTGTAAAATGAATCCTTCAAGCAAAAGATTGAAGGAAGTCAGTTGCAGTGAGCTAAGAGATTAAAGCCGGGACTATGGTGGGGGCTTGTGTTCCGGTTTTAATCTTTTCTAATCAAACGTTAACTTACCGTTGAACTATCACGTGGTTTATTTTTCTTTTTTTTGACGAATGTATTCTTGATTCGATTCATATAAAATGGCATTGGCCAAGGAATTAGAGATGAAAACAGACAGGGTGCGCAAAAATTCCACATGTTCTTTTTGATAAGCGTATTTATTTAAGCTTTGAACTGTAATCACGCCAATAAGCTCTCCCTTAAATAATAAACGTAAATATATTAAGGACATTGGGTTATCACCGTCTGTATGCATGAGTTCCTTTTTCGTGTATTGCCGCATGTCATTAATCACGTCGTTCATTACAATTTCCTCCTTCTCCTTAATACATATTGTTGCCAAAATGTGCTCGTCAAGAGAATGGTAAATATCTGTGTAAACTGTTTCGTTTTCAATGAACTTAGGAAAATGAAGGCGATTCATTTCTTTATCAATAATGCCAATTGCAAAGCAATGCGAGTCCATTATGCCTGTTATTCTAAAGTGTACCGTTTCTATAATTCGATCAATCGACAAACCTTGGGTCAGATCCATTCCAATTTCAGTCAATAGCTTAAAGTCACGCGTTTTTCGTGTTACTTCTGCTTGTAAATTTTTACTTTCAGTGATATCCGAAAATACACCCGAATTTTTGATAACCTCGCCCTTGTCATTATAAATAGGGTGGGAGCGTTCCTTGATCCATCTCGTTGAATTATCAAAATCAATCTCATACTCAATGTCAAATGATTTCCCTTCGCTTACTGCCTCTTTTGATTTTTTAATAAGCGCTCTGTATTTATCTAAAACAAATAAATTTTCATAACTCTGTCCCGTATAAAAAAAGTTTTGATTCACACCTAATACAGCATTGCATTTAGGACTTATATACTCAAATCGGTCATAAACAACATTGTATAGATACACTGCATCATCAATTGTTTCGCCAATTTTCCGGATATTGGCCTCACTTTCTTGCAATTGCTCACGCGCCCGTTTTTCCTCCGAAATATCTAAACTTATAGCAACATATTTGTCCACTTCACCCTGCCCATCAAGTAAAGGTGTTAAGTATACTTTGGCCCAATACGAAGATCCGTCTTTGCGATATTGCACAAGGGCGCAATCAATAGGTGTTTTCCAAATAAAAATGGCATCCTCCATTTTTTTAAGTACCAGTTTATCTGTCTCGGGTCCCCCTAGAATATCACTTGCCTTTTGCCCAACAGCTTCTCGATTAGAATATTGCATGTTTTTTTCAAAAGACTTATTTATCCAAATAATTTTATCCGTTTTATCTATAACCGCGATCGTTTGTTCAATTTCTTCAACAACAAAAATGAGATTCTCCAATTCAAGCTTTTGCTCATTTAATAACGCGTTCTTAATAGCCGACTTTTCATACTCCAATTCCAATTTGTTTTTTCGAGACTGTGTACGCCATATTAAAATGAAAACGAGCAGTACAAAAACAAAAATTGTAATTCCAACCAGTAATTTAAAGCTGTATAAATTCGATAAAAAGTCTTGATACTCTTTAAAAACCGCAATCATTCCAACTAATTGACCATTTTCATCCCTTAATGGTTCATAAATAATCAACCATTCTTTCCCTATTGTTTCAGTGACTCCTTTAAACGTTTCTCCTAAACCATAAACTTGTTTTGCCACTGTTTTATTTGAACGTGTTCCAATAGCCAATTCATCTGATCCAATGGCAGATGCCGTCGTACTTATGCGAACATCACCAGAAAATATTGTACAGCCAAAACCCGTAATGTCTTTTACTTTATTAACAATTTTTGTAGAATTGTTCAAAGATGTGGTTCCTGCAGAGAGACCATTCGTAGTTCTTTTAATTCGCCCATTTTTATTGAGTAAATCGCGCGTATATTTTATGGCGTTTTCAGCAGCCTCAAAAGTCAATGATTCTTGCTTTTTTTGGTAATTATCTGTGATAAGCCAATAGCTGCATAAGCCAAGGGCGAATCCAAATATTGCCTGCAAAGCATAAGAAGTTACAGTTTTCAGAGTAGGTGTAGTTTTATATAATCAGTAACAATCAATTTAAATTTACGAATAATAATTCGCTTTTTAGCTTATATTCACTTTTGAGAATATAAAATCCTCCTATAAATGAGTAACGTAATTCCCATGATAAATCTGAATAAAAATAGTAGTTTCCATGCCTTTTTAGTAGTTCTAATACTGTGTTTTTCCGAGAATGTTCGGGCACAGTCAGCGAACAATAATCAAGATAGTGTCCGATATAACAGCGCTATATTTGAGGATATATCTATTGATTATGATATTAAATATGGCCATGCAATCACACAAGGAGGTGAAGCGCAAGATTTATTAATGAATATTTACTATCCAACAAATGACACAGTGACAAATCGGCCATTGATTATTTTTGCGCATGGAGGATATTTTCTTTTTGGAGATAAGGCGGGTTTCGCAGCAGAATGTCAGTTTTTTGCAGAATCAGGATATGTTGTAGCTACTATCAATTACCGCTTAATAGATGTGCTTCAAACTGAGGAGGTATCTAAAAGGGCGGTAATAGATGCTGTTAATGATCAAAAAGCGGCAGTTCGCTTTTTTAATAAAGATTTTGACAAGAAAAACAAGTACAAAATTGATCCAAATCAAATCTTTATTGGTGGTTATTCGGCTGGAGCAGTTTCAAGTTTGCATTATGCGTATGCCAATACCCCGAAGGATGTATTGGAAATGGGTGGAAAAGAATTATTAGAATATGTAGTTAATAACGGGGGGATTGATGGGCAAAGTGGAAATCAAGGTTATGCGTCAAAAATTAAAGGTGTTATTAATATGGCTGGTTCAATTCATTCGGCTGAATTACTCAATAAAAACGAACCAATTCTTATTAGCATGCACGGCGATAAGGATATTGTTGTGCCATACTTGTCTGGAGTTACAGGTGAGACTGAGGTAGTTACTGAAGGGTCAGGCTTGATTCATCAAAAGGCCGAAGAAATAGGTTTGGTTAATCAATTAATTACGCTTCCTGGAGGTGGACATGATGCACGGTTTTATTGTGACAGTTGTCTAGAATTGGTGCGGCAATTTATATTTGATAATTTATAAGTTTCCCTTTACCTTCTTTTGTCGATAGATCTTTGAAACCCATCTATTATATTAAAGCTTATTACGTAGATATTCTTATTTTTATGTTCAATGAAAATTAAGGCTAGCCTAATCCTCTCATTTCTCTTGTTTTTCTCAATTTTGGGTAAGGCGGAAACTGTCGTTGATAGTCTTCAAAACGAATTGTTGCATTCTCAAGAGGATACAATAAAGGTTTTAACTCTTTTGAATCTGTCAGAGGAGTTGAGTATCGGTGAGCGCGAGCAATCATTTCAACATATTCAAGCGGCAATTGATCTGTCGAGTCAATTGGGGAATCTTAAATTTCTTGGTTATTCACATAAAACCATGGGGGTCCACTATTTTGCTGAATCTCAATATCAATTGGCGATAGAGAATCTGCTCATTTCCGAAGCCTATTTAAAAAAGGTTAATAATAAAAGAGAATTGTGTAACGTCGTCAATTGGATGGGGCGGGTGTATATTCAAACGGGATTTGAATATAAAGCCTTAGGTAAATTCGAAGAGGTTGTTGACTTATTTCGTGAATTGGAAGATACTGTTAATATAAAATCGGTTTATCTAAACATTGGCGCAGTTTATCATGAATTAGGACATTATGAATTAGCGGAGAGATATTACTCCGAATCTATGACCGGTTATGGGATAGAGAATGCATTTGTTCATAACAATTTAGGAGAAATAGCATTAGCAAGAAAACAGTTTTTAAAAGCAAAAAATTTTTTCAAAAAGTCTATTAAACTGCTTGAAGATAGCGGAGAGGCTGAATATTTAAGCTTGGATTATGCCAATTTAGGTTTGACCTATGTTTATTTGGCTAAATATGATTCTGCGAAAATCTATTTTGATAAATCACTTAGAATAGGTAATGATTTCAAAGATAATTATGCGCTTTTAAATACTGAATATTGTGTGTCAGTATATTTTAATGAACAAGGCCAATATGAAAACGCAATAAGCATTGCGACAAAGGGTTTACGAAAGGCAGATTCATTGAACGTATTAATGAGTCAAAAAAAATTCATGGAGAGCTTGGCCACTGCAAATGCTGGTAAAGGTTATTATGATTTGGCATATGAATATACCTTAAGCGCTGAAATAATTCAAGAATCAATGACCATTGGACGAGATGATTATGGATTGACTCGCTTTGAATCTGAATTTAATGTGGAAGACCATCTCGCCGATTTGGAGCAAAGTAGAAATGAAGTTCTTAAAAACGAATTAAGATTTTGGGAAAACGATTGGTTTGTGATTATTGTCTTTTTTGTACTCTTAAGTTTACTCATAATTGTGTTAGAGGCAAGGCAGAAGATTAGAGGCAAAATAGACCGCAAAATTGAGAATGTAGATTCGCTGCAGTCTACAAGAATTCTCTACCTGCTCGCAGCAGTTCTATATAGCTCATTGCCCTATGTTGTTCCTATTTCTACTGAAGGTTTAATCGATCCAATCGAGTTTCGTTTTGGAGTCTCGCTATTTATATTATTTAGCTATTCTTTAACATTTGTTTCAAGTTGGTTTAGAACAAATTTACCTAGAATAACCCTTGCGTTTTTTCTATTAATGATTGTGCATCATCTTTACTTAATATATGTGAATGATATTGCCTTGGAAGAATTCCTGTTTTTAATAACAGTCATGTCTGCTACACCAGTTATTATTAAGGATTTTTGGCCAATGTTTATCTTCATTGGCAGTGTGGTCGCTGTTGCAATGTTAATAGGTTTTACAACTGTCAATCCACATGTAGATTCGATTTTATTCATAGGGATTATCATATCGATTTGTCTTGTAGCATTAGTTGTAACGCTCACAAAAAGAGACTTTGATAAGCATTTAGAGTTTTCAAATGAGGCTATTAGCCAAGCAGAAGCTATTGTGTTTATAGTGAATCGCCGCGGAGAGAATATCTATACGAGTCAGTCCATAAAAAATATTTTGGGCATTTCACCAGAAGATCTTCGAGGCCATGACTGGGTTGAGTGCTTAGGTGTTACGCCTGAGGTTGCAAAGGGAATCAAAAACAACTTAATACTCCTTGCTATAGGGACTATGGAGCCAAGCCGGAACGAATACCAAGGATTGGTAGCAAGTAACGGCGAAACTAAATGGTTGTCATTTAAAGAAAAACGAATGGATGGCGATCGCGTCTTAGTGATGGGGTTTGATGTGACAGAACGAAAGAGAATAGAAGATGAATTGATTCAGAGTGAACGTACTTTGAGGCAAATTAATGAGACATTGTCTGATGTGTTTTATCTGTTTAACATAGCGGAAAATAGATATGAATATGTAAGCCCAAACTCCAAAGCAATTATGGGGGCAGCGCCTGAGTTCTTTTATGAAGGTGGAAAACATTCGGATACTTTTGTTCTTGAAGAAGATTTGCCAAAAGTAAAAGAAGCAGCCAAGTTGGTAGGAAAAGGTGAGTCCTATAATATTGTTTATCGTATTCGAACCGATCAGGGGATGCGTTGGATTCGTGAAAAATCTAATCCAGTAATGGATGAGACAGGAAAAGTAATTAAGAATACCGCAATATGTCAAGATATAACTGAGCAGCGGTTTGCCGAGCAAGAAATAGAAAAATTATCCTTAATTGCTAGCAATACGGACAACTATATTTTGATGGTAAATAAAGAAAATCGTGTTGAGTGGGCAAATCCGTCATTCTATAAGATTACTGGTTATAAAGAGAGTGAAGTGATTGGCGAATTACCTTTAGGTCTTATTTCAGGAGTAATGACTGATGAAGCGACAATTGATGCGATTTCTGAGGCTGTTTTTATTGATAAAAAACAATTACAATGTGAATTGATTACTTATACCAAATCGGAAGATATATTTCATAGTAATGTGGAGGTAACGCCGCTCTTGGATTCTGCCGGTGAACTTGAGAAATATTTTGTAATAGGTTCTGATATTACACAACGCGTATCCGATCAGCAACAGATTGAAAAACTTTCATTGGTTGCAAGTAATACAAGTAATTATATAATCATTGCGCATACGCAAACTGGCATAGAATGGGTAAACGAGGCGTTTACAGAAAAGTTTGGATATACGTTGGAAGAGGTAGTTGGTAAATTCCCTTCTGATTTTTTGCATAATTCTGAAGCGCAACCTGAAGTGATGGAGGAGATTAACAGGACGGTTTTCGTAAATAATGAAAAATTTAAAGGAGAAATTATCCATTTGACTAAGGATGGGGATGAGATTAATGCAAATGTAGATATCATGCCTTTAATTTATGATGGAACCAGCATTGAAAAGTATTTTGTTTTAGGAGTTGATATTTCTGAGCGTATAAAACATCAAAAGGAGATGGAAAACGCCAACGCCGAACTATCTCAAAAGGAGGCGGAGTTAAATGAAAGTGAATCGAATTTTAGAGAGTTAATAAAATCGATTAAAGAGGTGTTTTGGTTGGCAGATGCTAAAACAGATAAAATGATTTTTGTAAGTGACAGCTATCAGGAGGTGTTTGGTTTAAGCGTTCAAAGTTTAAAAGATAACGCAGATAGTTGGCGTAAAACAATTCATCCCTTGGATGTGGAGCGTGTTGTTACAGCCGTTGAATTAGGTTATAAAAATGGCACTTTTGCAGAGGAATTTAGGATCATCTTAGAGTCTGGTGAAGAGAAGTGGGTAGTTTCTAAAATATTTGCCATTAAAAATGCGAAAGGTGAAGTCATAAAATTGTCCGGATTTGTTGAGGATGTAACCACAAAGAAGACGCAAGCAATTGAGATTAGTAAAATTGCCGATCAATTGGATGTGGTTCATGCCATTGAAAACACAATCCTTACATCTGAAACGACCGCTGATATAATCTATAATACCTTAGAAAAAACAATTGACAAATTGCCTGTGTTAAGAGCGAGTTTGGCACTCTTTAAACCCGAAGAAGATAGCTTTTATTCATACGCGTTAATGTCAAATAATGAAATTTCTAAAACGGATGGTAAAGCTTATGATTTGGAAGATTTTGAGTTATACGAAACGCTTAAAAAGAATAAAACGAACCATTTAGAGGATCTTACTACAAAAACAATTAAATCTAAAACGGACCAAATTTTAATTGAAGAAGGCGCTAGGTTAGCCTTGCTTTCACCTTTAATGCATGGAGACAAATTGATCGGTTCTTTAAATGTTTGTTTCACCGATACAATAAATGAAGATGTTGACCATTATATTGAGATAACAAACGAAGTAGCAAAGGGACTTGCAATAGCATTACAACAAAGTCAGTTAAAGGATGAATTGCACTTGTCAAACTTTGCGCTAAGGTCAAGTATTGAATATGCAAAAATGATTCAGCAAGCCTATATACCAGATGATGTTTCGATTGACGGCTTCTTTAAGGAAAACTTTGTCATTAATCGCCCAAAGGATGTTGTAAGTGGTGATTTTTATTGGGTAGGTAAATCTGGCAATACGCGCATTGTAGCGGTAGGTGATTGCACGGGGCACGGCGTGCCTGGTGCATTTATGACAATTATAGGGATTAGTGCATTGAATAACATTATTGAACTTCGGGGTATTGTTGATCCAGCTGAAATTTTGGTTGAACTCAACAAAACAATAATTAGTGCATTGGCATCCACAGCAGATGTGCAGTTGAGAGATGGAATGGATATTGGCATTTTCTGTTATAATGACGTGACAAATAAAGCAACATTCGCTGGAGCAAGGCGTCCACTTTATCAACTCAACAAAGATGGGTTGCAAGCCATTAATGCCGCCAAACTTTCAATTGGTGATTTAGGTGATAGTTTTGGTATTAGCTATGAAACACATCACTTAAACGTTGCAGATGGTGATATATTCTATCTTTTCTCTGACGGCGTAACAGATCAATTTGGTGGTGAAAGAACGCGCAAGTTTACCATAAAAAGATTGATCAACCTTATGAATGACGGCACTGATAGTACAATGGAACAGAATCGAGACATAATTGACAATGAACTATTGGCGTGGCAAGGAAAAAACGAACAAACAGATGATATTTTGTTTGTTGGTTTTAAATTTGGGAGCTAGGTAATATCTAATCCAGTTTATTTAAAACACGTCCACCACTTTTCTTAATAAAGGTTTTACGCTCAAGATCTAAATCCTCAGTCGTGAAATTTTCATCATTCAAATCTGACAATTCTTGAAAGCGACTATCTGCTTTTAGTGCCAGCGGGTCAACTTGTAAAGCGGTATTGTTAAAACCTAATAAACGCAAACGCTCCAGGTTGCGCAGTCGAGAAAGGGCTACATATCCTTGGCCGCGTTCAAATGTTTTGCTCAAATCAAGTTCAGCAGCATCCAAGGTCATACCTTGACTTTTATGAACCGTAATGGCCCAAGCTAAGCGTAGCGGTATTTGTTGATAGGAGGCAATGGTTTGACCATTTTCATTCGTTATTGTCCATTCTTCTGTACTGGCAGTGATTTTATTGCCGTCCAAAGTTTTAACTAGTGGAAAACCGAGAGATGTATAATCGATAATTTCGCCAAGCGTACCATTAATGAAATCTCGCTCAGGATTATTTTTTACGAACATTACTTTGGCACCAATTCGTAGGGCCATATCATCTTGTGTTAAAACAGATCGTTTTAATAGATCAGTCATGGCCTTTTCACCTTTTGTTTTTGCCTTAAAATAGCGACTTTTCCCAGGTAGTTTTGCCAAATGTTCATTATTAATAAAATCAACATCTTTATTGTGTGTATAAAGCATTGTTGGTTCAATTCCTTCGCTAAATCGAGTCGATTTAGCGCCGTTTAAAGCGTCAATTGCATTTTGACTCACACCACCGGAGCGTATTTCCTCCAAAATCTGGTTTAATTGATTTTTTGTCTGTCTAAATTGTTCTGTTAAATAACAAACGACCATATCACCAAATTGCCATGCATCACTCATAAAAGCAAATTTGTCGCGGCTCTTTTCCCTATAATCTCCAATTGGAGGTAGTTGAAAAAAATCACCACACAAAACAATTTGCACACCACCAAAAGCCGCGTTAGAATCCATACAATAGGATAATACGTGATGAATTGAGTTTAATTGATCCTTATGTAACATGGAAATTTCATCAATTATCAAGACTTTCGTTTTGTTAAACTTAGTGCGTATGGCTTTTTGCTTTTTTAAATAAGCCAAATCCTTTTCTGATATTTTTTGCTTGATTCCTATACCCGCCCAAGAGTGGATGGTAACCCCTAAAATATGTGTAGCTGCAATTCCGGTAGAGGCAGTTACTGCAACCTCAACTTTCGCATCCTTTAAATGTTTAATAAATTGATTTAAAACATAGGTCTTACCAGTACCTGCAGAACCAGTTAAAAATATATTTCTACCTGATTTCAGTAATTGAAGTGCTTTTTCTTGTGTCATGAATTTAAACTCGAAGTTCAAATTTACGATCAAAACTAGAATCAATTTTATTTTTATTTAGTTTCTATTCAAACAAAATTGTTCGTAAGCAATTAATTGCTAATTTCGCCGCAAGCTAAAGAGTGTGTCAGAAACCATCCTAGAAATAGAAAACCTTTGTAA
>JBLHOW010000126.1:0-12646 GCA_047623705.1 Crocinitomix sp. | reverse complement strand
GTGTTGTAATTAATGATTACTGAAATCAAACATTATTCTGAATTAACAATAGATGAGCTCCATGATACAATTGCCTTACGCATGGCAGTATTTGTGGTTGAACAAGATTGTCCATATCAAGATCTTGATGGTTTAGATAAAGATGCCTACCATGTTCTTATAAAAGAAGCAGGGCAAGTAATTGGAACCACACGCATTTTGAAGCCTGGAGTTGCCTATGCTGAAACAGCTATTGGAAGAGTTGTGAGTGCAACAGATAAACGACATTTAAAACTGGGTCATACATTAATGGAAGCAAGTATGCGCTTTGTGCAAGACGAACTTAAAGAAAATACCGTGCGTCTTTCTGCGCAAACACATTTGAAAGGTTATTATGCCAAGTACGGCTTTATTGCTACTGGAAAAGATTATTTGGAAGATGGAATTCCGCACAGTGAAATGCTATTTAAAGCATAAACTAAATCGCTTGCAATCAGTACATTTCATCTTTGGCAACAAATTTGCTTCATCTATAGTATAAAACCAGCGCATATGTTATTAGAATTTAAAAATGTAATGCCTTTCCCGCTTAAGGATTATCAACATGATGAAACAAGTGTTTGGAAAGCAGGATTTTCCTTAGAATTTCCACAAAAAGTATTATTGAATGCCAGCAGCGGTAAAGGAAAGTCTACTTTCGTCAGTACGGTTTACGGACTTCGAAAAGATTATGTTGGAACGGTATTATTAGATGGTAAGCCAATTGACGCCCTCTCTATTCATGAATGGATTGAGTTGCGTCGCACAAAATTGAGTGCCATTTTTCAAGACTTACAACTTTTTCCAGAATTAAATGTTTGGGAAAACCTCATCCTAAAAAATCAACTGACAAACCATAAAAGTGAGAGTGAAATTGAAATCATGCTTAATACCTTAGGTATTGGTGATAAAAAAACACAGAAATGTGGGACACTTTCATTGGGACAACAGCAACGTGTGGCTATTATACGATCATTATTACAACCTTTCGAATTGTTATTAATGGATGAACCTTTTAGCCATTTGGATGAAGAAAATGCAGCAATAGCACTCGACTTAATTCGTACTGAAACAGATTCGAACGGAGCTGGCTTTGTACTGACAAGCTTGGGTAGTTACCACGGCTTTAACTTTGATAATGAACTTAAACTCTAAGCTATGTTGAAGAAAATTTTATTTAGAGACAGCGGGAACTTTCAGTTCATATTTGCCACAGCAGGTGCGTTAATTGGATTAACTGCTTTACTTTTGAGTCTGCAATTGATAATGGATGTACAATCTTTTCATTCCAACGAAGAAGAGTTGTTTGGACCAAATTCAGTAGTGATTCAGAAAAAAGTGACCAAATTAACTTCAATCGGTATGAATTCAACTGAATTCAGCCCGAAAGACATTCAAACTTTAGAAGATAAAGAATTCATTACGGATGTTGCACCATTTGCTTCTGCCGATTTTAAAGTCGGAATTTCTGAAGTTGAAGGTGATGGACTTCCCCATTTTTATGCGGATATGTTTTTTCAAGCCATTCCGAATAGATTCATGGATATTGATGTAGACTGGGATTGGAACGAAGAGAGTGACTTTATTCCTATTGTTTTGCCACGTGACTTCATTATGATTATTAATTACGGCTTTGCACAAAGTCAAGGTATGAATCAAATTTCGGAAGAGCTATTAATGGCTGCACGGCTGACGATTTATATTGACGGGAACGGAAAAAAAACGCAGATGATTGGTCGAGTAGTAGGTTTTTCACATAAAATCAGTTCTATTTTAGTACCTGAACCATTTTTGAAACACGCAAATGGTATTTATGGCAATGGGCAAATTAAGAATCCATCTCGCATTTTTATCACCACTAAGGATAACAGTTATGGTGAATTGGACGAATTAATGGATGAAATGAATCTGGATATTAATAAATCTGCCATTGATGTCGCTAAAATCAAAACTATTATAGCCGTTGTAATCGGTATTTTTGGAATTGCATCAGTATTAATTATGTTACTATCCTTATTAGGCTTTGTACAATACTCACAACTTGTACTCAGCAAAGCTTCTTATGAAATAAAAACATTGTTAAGACTAGGTTATTCAATTCAAAGTATTGTAAATACATTTATTAAACAATTGAGTATTACCTTTGGCATAATCACCGTTTCGGGCATTATTATTATGCTTTTTGTAAAGTTTGTGTTCGTGAACACTTGGTTGGAGGAAAACGGAATCAATATTGAAGGATCGAGTTTGATAACCACAATAATTGTGGCTATCCTTTGTTTTGGACTATTTATTGTATCTAATTATTTAAATATTAAAAAAACGGTGAATAAATTGGGAGATGCATAAAAACGTTAATTTTTTGTTAAACAAATAACCTATGGTGTTTTATCTTCGTCTGACCTTTAAATTTAGAGCATAACATTAAAACTATTATGAAGTATTTAATTTTTCTTTTATCGTTAATAACTGTAGTTACGACACAGGCACAATCTAGCATAGCAATAGCTTCGCAACCTGTTAAAATATCTGCAGACATTCCAGACACAACCATTTATTTGGCGCGTTACTTTGGTAATAAATTGTACTATGCGGATACAACCGAATCAAAAAATGGAGTTTTTCAATTTGAAGGAAACAAGCATAGAGGTGGACTTTACGCTATAATCTTGCCAAACGGCAAACCATTTGACATAATTTTAGATAATGAGGAGATTGATATCCACATCAATGATGTTGAAGTGCCAATCCCCACACTTGAAGTTAAAAAGTCTGTGAACAACAAGCTTTTCTTTGACTATATGAACTATATGGCCAAGAAGCGTTTGGAGAGCAAACCTATTGGCGAAAAAATGAATTTGCCAGAAACTACCGAAAAACAAAAAGAGGAATCTAGAGCACAACTGAACCAAATCAACGCAGATGTTGTAAAAATGCAACAAGATATTATCACAAATCATTCTGATAAATTTGTTGGTCTGATGTTAGGAATGACCGTTGACAATAAACTACCCGATCATCCTAGAGATGAAGAAGGAAACATTACAGATTCTAACTTTGTCTACAATTACTACATGCAACATTTTTGGGACAATGTTAATTTAAAAGATTATAGAACTGTTAATACACCGGTTTTTCACAATAAATTAGATAAGTTCTTTGGAAAGACCGGCGTTATGCTACTTCCAGATTCTGTGTTTCACTATGCGCAAGATTTAATCAGTAAAACGGATATGCTGGATCAAAACAATAAAGTATTCCAATACATTGTGCACCATGTAACCAATAAATACGAAACTTCTCAAATTATGGGAATGGATAAAGTATTTTACTTGATGGCGAAGAATTATTATTGCGCTCCAAATAACTCGGCCTATTGGATGACACCTGAAAACACAGAGAAAGTGTGTGCACGTGCAGACAAAATTGCTCCAACAATTGTTGGAGGTCCTTCATTCCCTATAATTTTACCTGATTCAACTGAAAAAAATTGGATCAACACATATGATATTGAAGCTGAGTATACAGTACTTTATTTTTGGGATCCGAATTGTGGACATTGTAAAAAAGTTACGCCAAAACTTGAAACGTTATATAACGAAAAGTTCAAAGAAAGAAATGTTGAAATTTATGCGGTTGGAAAAGCAACAGGTGATGAGTTTGATAAATGGAAAGAGTTTATCGTAGAGCATCAATTAAGCTTTATTAATGTCGGTGTAACACCAACAGTGTATAAAGCCGCTACAGATTCAACAGACAATCAAAAAGGCCTAAGCATATTATTAAGAGAGCACACTACTTTACAAAGTTTAAACTATGCCGATACATGGGATGTTTACTCGACGCCACGAATCTTTATTTTAGACAAAGACAAAAAGATTATTTACAAACAAGTTAGCATTGGTCAGTTAGAAGTTATTATTGACAAATTAACTGGTCACGAAGCAGATGAAAAATTATTCCCACTAGATGATCCCGAAAATGGAGATAACCCTCCGTCTGAATAATCTTTTAAAAAGAAATAAAAAAAAGCCTTGACATATCTTGTCAGGGCTTTTTTTAGTTAACAGTAGGCAATAGCCTAGACATCTCAAGGCTTAGCGGAGCAATCCACTTCATTTATATTTTTTAACGTTTATGGATAAAAAACGTTATTTTTCCACCCGCACTAGGTATTAATACCTAAAGCTAAGTATTAATACTTATTTTTATATCGAAAAAATTCGTACATTTGAACAAGTAAAAGACATACTTTGTCGAAAAGAATAAAAAAAGAGAATTTAAGCTTAAGATTAACATAATAGTTTACTTAACTTCGTCTTAGATTTAAACAACGGTTTGAACTTAAAGTATTTAATGATTGGAATGAGTAGCCAGAGTAGAAGATAGTAATATTTTACTTTTTCATAAGTTTTGGGTTAATGAAGAATTCTTCGAAAAGTTGCTCATTCCTTCTTTTTTTTACAAAATGTATTGATCATCCCGTTTCAAAATATATAAGAATAGGGGGCACTTGGTTTCTTAGTAGATATTACTTTTTCATAAGTTTTGGGTTAATGAAAATTCTACGTTCAATGTGCTCCCTTCTTTTTTTTTCCAATAATTTCCATTTTTTTCTCAACTCGTAAAATATTCTAGGTATTTATACGTTATATATATTATAACTTACTTTTAATGTAAGGTACTTACTTTAAGTACGTCTAAAAACGAGAGGGGGAGCGCAGCGGCGAAGACAGAATGGTATCTTTTCATAGGTTTTGGGTTATTGTATATATCATTTCGACGTTGCAAGCCGCTTCCCCTTTCTTTCAATCCTTTTCTAGAATAATATAGCGTTCACAATTTGTGTTATTCAATTAACACCGTGAATTGGCAATGGAAGATTTTGTGTTACGTGTGTCTCAGTATTCTCGTCTAATAACGAGTGACTAAAAGAAACTTATCTAACTCTTAATATTTTATCTTTATAATTTGACTTGGCAACATTTAGGTCAACTTTAGTTTCAATACCATTGACATTGCCACGTTCGCTAAATTGCCATATCACAGCATTTTCCATTTCCATATAAGGATTTTCACGATTGTATGAAGCAAACCAAAATAACTCACTATCCAAATGCGTATTGTGCAAATAGTCTTTGTAAAAAGAAACGTACGTATAAATCATTGGGCGTGATTCTAAAATTTGATGAACGCGGTTAATAAAAACCGTTAATGAATCCACCAATTTATTTTTATTCAGATTTCCAATGACTTCAATATCAACAACAGGAATTAGTTTAAAATTATAGCGCTTTACTGTTTCACAATAAAACAGGGCTTGCTTTTCTGCAGAACGGTCAGGTTGATAGTAATGATAAAAACCATAATTCATTCCATGTGCAGCAAAACCTTCTGCATTCTGATCATATTTGGAATCTAAAAAGTTGGTACCTTCAGTTGCCTTAATATAAACGAATTGAACACTATCTTTTGCGCTTCCCATTTGCACGGTTTCTTCATAATTTATTTCTCCTTGATGGTGAGAAATATCTAAGCCCATGACAGGGTAATCAGTTGGGATGACAACTCCATAATCACTATAAATAAATGAGGCCCTTTCTGTTTGGAGTAGAATATAGGCTATGGAACTTAGGGCAACTCCTAATATTAAGAATATGACAACTCCCTTAAACTTCATTCAAATCAATTACTAAACCGTCATAAGCAACCTGCACGTTCGAAGGTAGTTCCTTCATAACATCCTCATGTTTGCCCATTAAATGGCTTAAATGGGTTAGATAAGCCTTTTTAGGGCCTATTTTTTCAATGATCTCCAAGGCTTGATCTAACGAATAATGTGAAATGTGTTCCGTTTTTCTTAATGCATTAATCACCAAATGTTCCGTTCCTTTTAATTTTTCCATTTCGCTTTCAGCAATGAAATTAGCATCTGTCACGTAAGAAAAATCTCGAATTCGAAATGCTTTAACGGGCAATTTATAGTGTAAGACATTTATCGGAGTCACTTGTTCACCCATCACTTCAAAAGGGATATCCCCTATCCTATTCAAATTCACCTGTGGAATTCCAGGATAATTAAAACCGCCGAACACATAATGAAATTCTTTTTTTAATCCAATTTCCACTAAATCTGATGCATAAATTTCCATGGGAGATTTAGTTTTATAATTGAAGGCCCTAACATCATCCATTCCAGCAATATGATCTTTATGCTCATGAGTAAACAATACAGCTTCTAAACTTTGCACTTTTTCTCTTAACATTTGTTGCCTAAAATCTGGCCCCGTATCAATCACGATATTTTTTCCATTAATGCTTACCATTAATGATGTGCGCAAACGTTTATCTTTTGAATTTTCAGAAAGGCAAACTTCACAATTGCAAGCTATAACAGGTACCCCTTGTGAGGTCCCCGTTCCTAAGAAGGTAGCTTTAAATTCATTCATGTGTGTTTAAAATTAGGGATGTAAAATCCAAACATCTCCATTTTTTTGATCCATTTCAATGATACCGAATGTGGCATTATAATATACTTTTGAAAAATTCACTTCTTCATCCACAGCAGGATCAGTGCTGGTGAGTGGATTAATTTCAAAAACGCCAAACCAATCGCTCCCGTTAATCTCAAGTGTATCATGAAAAGTTACCAATTCTGTAAAAAAACTAGTTTCCAGAACGGTTTCGTCAATAGGCGTTTCAAAAATAGAAGTTCTTACCGTCCCAAAGACATCTCGATAAGGCATATAAATTGCCAGTGATTTGTGATATTCTTCCTCTGCTTGTAAATAACGCAGGCGTAACTCTAATTCTAAACCTGGGTCAACATTAAACGTAAAAAAGGTTTGATCCCATGCGAATACTTGCTCTGTAGCCAAACGTTCTTTAAAATTTAGAATAAGCTCTGTTGTGAATTCGGGCGCTTTTTTAAACACTCGATCACCAGAATTGTATGGAACAAAAGCAATTTCTGTTGCTTCATAAGGAGTAGCACCAGTTGGTAAAATTGGTCCTTCAGGAATTGTTTCTTTATTACAAGAAATAATTGCAATTAAGACTAAACTGATATATAAGAATTGTTTCATCATGCTTCACAACGCTATCGCCTTCCCATATAATACCGATATCCAAATCCAATGCTTAAATAGCGCGTAAATCCTTCATAATCTTCTGGGAAGAGAGAAGAAATATTATTCATGCATAAGTCTTCATTTGAAAATTCGTGGAAATAAAAGCTATATCCTATAACGATTGAAAAGGCATGTTCTGAAATTTTATCCGTTAACATGGCCATTTCTACTTGGGGTTCAACAAAAAACGATTCGGAAATATGCTGTTTACCATCATTTATTCTGCAAGAATCATTAAACGTCATTAAAAGTGAATAACCGCCTCTTAAACTTCCGGTAAACGAAATTCTTTCGGTTGTAAATTTTTCATAACCTACGAGTACATATGCGCCTGGCGATTGCATTCCACCAGAAATTGCAGTATTGCTAAAGGCAAATGAATTGAGTGTGAAAAGTGAATATTTTAACCCTAGACCTACTGTTAACCCTTTGTAAACATTATATCTATAATCGAGTCCAGCATTCAATAAACCTTCCATTGTATGACCAAAAGCTGGATTTTGTGGTTTAGCTGGTACGCCAAGATCTAAACTAAAACTACCGGTTGGAGAAAATGTCGAAGATTGACTCTGAGCGGCAAAAACAAAGAAAAAGGAGCAAATAAATAAACTGAAAATCAAACTACTTTTTCTCACTGTTTTCATAAGTTTTTAATGCTTTTCAATATTGATTTTTCTCAAAATTGACGTTCCTGTTGTTTTTAAAGATAAATAATAAATCCCAGCTTGATAGTTCAATGGATCAAAATCAACCACATTCTCTCCTGGTTCTAATTCTTCATCTAATAATACGTCCACTTCTTGTTCTTTATCATCTAGTAAACTCAATGTTACTTTCAGCTGTTTAGATAATTCTATCAAGAACTGTGTTTTATTCTGATATTGGTCATAACGTGAAGTTGTAAGCACAACGTCATTCACTGCCAATAATTTATTTCGTTTAAAACGCTTAATAAAATAGACATAGCTCACAACAAAAAACATGACTGCCGCAACTGCATATAAAATGCCTAAAATAATGTCTACCGATTCTGCTTTACCCATATTAAAGTGTAATTACATTCTCAATTTTACCTACTGTTTTATAACGTTCAATTATTGCATCACTTGTCAACGTCATTTCTCGAATACTTACCGTAACATAATTTCCGTTTTTGGATTCCCGAGTCGTAAACTCCGCTGTTTCGCTAAAACATCTTTTTATATCTACTACCTTAAGAGGATCTTGCTTCACAATAAATTTGTAAAGATATACCGAAGGATATTCTAATGCGGCAAGCAATTCTCTAAGTTTGTCATATTCATCAGACATGGCTTAAAATTTTATTGGCACGTAAGCAGTTTTCAACTAATATATTAAACGGCTTTTCTTGTGCTTTTATTTCGTCGCAAAGATAATCCTTTATTTCTTTCTCTTTCAGGTTTAATTCATGAATTCGCTTTAGCATTTTATAAGTATCAAATGAAGCAGACATCTTTACCTCTTTATCAACACCTTCATCAATAGTCGGAAGATACGATTGCAGCTTTTTCAACAAGAGAGTTTGATGTTTAAATAAACCGTGCAACGCTTCAAATAATGAAGAGACTTCTAGTGCTTGACTAATTTTTTGTTTTGCAAACAATTCGTTTTGAATATGACTTTCAAGAAAAGATTCAAGTGCTATTGATTTTTCCACAGCATTCATTTCAATCTTTTCAAATATCAATGCTGTCAAATCTAATTCCGAATTGATTCGATTCAAAACTTTCATTTCTTTTAGAATCAATTTGGGATGCGGAGTCTCACGCAAAAATTTCTGCTTTTGCTCAAATAGTTGGAGTTTCAATTCTTCAGTCACAGTTCAAATTTAATCATTAGTCTCATTTGTTCTCGATACAATTTTAATTAATTACAAGCAATTAATTAAAATCTCCAGATAGCTATAGGGACGAACTGACGTTCTAGTAGTGGGAGATTTCAATACTTGACTTCATTTTTATAATTTAGTGTGATTGTTTTTTGGTCTTATGTATTTGTGATGGTGAAGAAATCTTGCTTTAACTTGTTTTTGGGAATTAGGATTTTGGTTTTATTGAAATTCATCAATGATCATAGAAACAATGCTTATTGATAATTGATTTTGCTTAGTTTTGTCACATCCGATTAAAATGAAATTAATAGAAGACATCCGTCACGAATTAACAAACCTGCCAGGTGAAGTGGCGCACCGCGACATGATTCCGTTTCGTCTTACGGCCTCCGAAGCTTTAAAAACCCCAATTGACTATAAACTTTCGGCGGTTTTAATTTTACTCTATAAACGGAATGATGCGCTGCACTTTATATTAACCGAGCGGCAAGATTATAATGGAACACATTCTGGTCAGATTAGTTTACCGGGTGGAAAGACTGAACCTGAAGATGCAAGCACACGCGTCACAGCCTTGCGAGAGACGCACGAAGAGATTGGAATTCCACCAGATGTAATTGAAATACTGGGACAAATGACGGATGTATATATTCCCGTGAGCAATTTTTTAATTCATCCTTATATCGGTTTTGCGAATAATATCCCTGCATTAATTCCTGACCCACGTGAAGTAAAAACTGTATTACATTGTTCGGCGCAGGATTTATTAAGTGATGAAACTAAAACACACACAAAGATTCAGATGAAAAACGGTGTTTGGATGAAAGATATTCCTGCTTTTCTGCTCGAAGACAAGATTGTTTGGGGCGCCACGGCGATTATATTGAATGAGTTTAAAATGATTTTAGCGAGACTTTAGGCAATTAGGCAATTAGGCAATTAGGCAAAAAAGAAAAATTGATTATAAAACAAAGTTCTAACGACTAGAGGCTAAGTACTATAAACTAAAAAACTATTGCTTCTTGAAAACTCTAGCCCTTATGCAAATTATCAATATTGTCATCCCATTCTTTTGGTTTAGGATCTTTCAGTTTTCCGAGTGATTTAGCTACAATCATAGAAACGGTTGCATCTCCTGTCACGTTCACTGTAGTTCTTAACATGTCTAACGGTCGATCAACTGCGAAGATTAGTGTAAGGCCAATTGCAATTTGTTCAGGCGTGAATTTACCTACAGCTTGCAATACAATTACCAACATTACCATTCCCGCGCCAGGTACAGCTGCTGAACCAATAGAAGCCATTAAGGCAGTTACAATTATGGTCATTTGATCCATTAATGTTAAATCAACACCTAAAGCTTGCGCGATAAATACTGCGGCAACAGCTTGATATAAACTTGTGCCATCCATATTAATTGTTGCACCAACGGGTAAAACAAATGAAGACACTTCTTTCTCTACTCCCAAATGCTCTTCAACCCTTTCCATTGTTACAGGTAATGTTGCGGCACTACTACTTGTTGTAAACGCCAATAGTTGCGCTGGCGCCAATTGTTTTAAAAACCATATCGGGTTCTTTTTTACAACTAAGCCTACTAGCATTAGGTAAAAACCAATCATTACTAAAAGTCCGAACACTACAGTTAAGGCATACCATATTAATGCATATAATATTTCTGGACTTTCTGAAGAAACGACAACGGTTGCCAATAATGCAAATACAGCATATGGTGCAGCAAGCATAATCAAATCAACCATTTTTAAAACAATATCATTCAAGCCATCAAAAAAGTCTTTTATAGGTTTCGACTTATCTTCTGGAATAAGCAACATAGCGATTCCAAAAAAGATGACGAAAAATATAACTTGAAGCATGCTGCCATTATCGCCCAAGGCTCCGAATAAATTTGAAGGCACCATATCTACAACAAAATCAAGTGGACCAGAATTACCTTGTGATCCTGCGGTTTCTAGTTTTGACGTGATACCCGAATTCCCAGCATAAGTATCTGTCATGGTTTTAACCGTTTCATCTGAGATACCATTGCCCGGTTGTGCAATATTGACAGCTAACAAACCAATACAAATTGCCACAATTGTCGTTCCAACATAAATAAGTATTGAACGCCCTCCAATTTGTCTGAACTTGGAAATATCTTTTAAATCTGAAATCCCTTTTAATAAGGAAGCAACAATTAGCGGTATTGCAATAAGCTTAAGTAAATTCACGAAGATTTTACCCCAAGGTTTAATCCAGTCTATTACAAATTGTTTCCCTTTTGAAACACCAGCGCGTGAAACTTTTTGTAGGTCAGAAATTCGATTGCTCAATATTTCAATTTGCTTTTGAAGGGCTTCTCTTTCCTGAAATTTTTCAATAGGAGCTTTTGTAGTTGAGAGCAAAGTATTCAACTCTGCTAATTCAGACTGATTCCCTTTTAATTCTTCAAATGTAACATCTAAGATTGCTTTATTTTTTTCGGCCTCAGCAATTTCTGCTGCGCTGGGCTCACCAATTCCAATCATTACAATTCCAAAAATTACTCCGGCAATCATCCCAATCAAAATTTTGAGATGTAAAGGGAACTTTTTCTTTGTTTTGGAAGTTGATTTTGAAGTCATAAATATGATGTCGTTACGCGTGGATTTCTAAAGACATGAAATTAATAAAAAAAATCAGTCTTTTACAGCAGATTTTTGCAAATAAGCCGAGGTTGTATAAACCGCCTCTACAATAATATTCACATCTTCCTTAATTACGAATTCACTTAAGCCGACATGATTCAAATTTTTAACGTTCCAATCATAGGTATACCCTAATTGAGTCCATGGATATCGATTGTATAATTCACATTGATAATAGCGGCTAATTCTGTTCTCATTCACCCAATTAATATAAGTTGAATCGGTTGGAGTTGGAAAACATAAATCACATTTTTGATCTGTAATTTCATTATCTGTACAAGGTCGAAACAAATCTCCTGGTTTCACCCAGAACTCTACAAAGTAATTATAAGTGGAATTTGGTGGCAATCCCAACATTTGCTTCAAACGTAAATTTGTATCTATTACTTCTTCTTGACTAAAGTTCGTCAGTAATTCTGGTGAAGCAGTCACCCATATTTCGTATGGTCCAGTATTATAAAAACCAGAGTCAACATAGGGTTCATAATAAGAGGCATTTCCTTTCCAACTTAACATCAACACATATTCCTCACCGTCAACTGTTTGCCAAATTAAGTTTTTATTTTGCGCATTAATAGCCACCAGGTTAGTATAAACTTTAGAAGGTGCTGGCGACATAGCATTTTCAATTGCAGATTGATATACCTGCGCTGTGGATTGATTAATGACATCTTTCGTTGTGGAAACACCTTCTTTAATAGTTCCACAAGAGGTCAATAGAAATACGAATGCAAAAATGAATACAATAGAAATTTTCATAGCTTAGATTTTAGGTTAGGTTATGCAATGTAAGTAAATAACATTATCTGGCGAATTTTGAACGTATAAAAAGGCGGCTAATCAGATCAATTAAATTAATTTTTTTGGGTTATCTTTAGATACTTACTGAATCAATTTGAATTTCTAAGCACAAAAAAAATGAAATGAAGCTCCTTGTAATTATCTTATTATTGTGTTGG
>JBLHOW010000125.1:0-12670 GCA_047623705.1 Crocinitomix sp. | reverse complement strand
GAAACAATTCCCAAACAGAAGCATCAAAAGCCACTCCTGCATACAAACTTGCATTATCTTTTTCAGTAATTGAGAAGTTTGAATTGTGCCAATAACATAAATTAGTGAGTGAACTGTGTTCCACCATCACACCTTTTGGCAATCCTGTTGAGCCTGATGTATAGACAACATAAGCCAAGTTATTTGAACTTATTTCTGCTGCCAATTTTTGATTTGAATATTGTTCAATATTCTCAATAAATATCTTGAGCTCTTTTTCATCCAAACAAACCTTAGCATTACTATCATTTTGGATATAATCAATTCTTTCAGTTGGATAAGCAGGATCAATTGGCACATAAGCAGCACCCGATTTTAACACACCCATTATTGCAATTAACATCCACTCACTTCTTTCCAATAAAATGCTCACCAAATCGTCTGGTTCTATCGCATAATTAGCTTGAAGATAATGTGCCATTTGATTGGATTTTTCTTCCAATGCCCGATAGGTCAATGAGCCAGATGTAGAAACAATTGCTGTATTATAAGGTCTCTGTTCAACCTGTGCCTGAAATAAATCGACTATCGTTTTTTCAAGCGGATAAGCAATGACCGTATCATTAAAGTCACGCAATAAAGTTTGCTTTTCTTGATCTGATAAATAATCAATACTCCCAATTTCTTGTTGCGGATTTGCAAGTACATTTTTTAAGACTTGTTTATAATGCTTTATTAAACCTTCAATCATTCCTTGGTCATAGACGTCTTGATTGAACACTATTCCCAAGGTAAGGTACTCCCCTACTTCATCAAAGGTTATGTCCAAATCGAACTTTGCCTTTACTGCACCTTGGTCAATTATTTGATCAAATTGATGAGTATTTAATTCTATTGCTTGAGCAGTTTCTTCAGCATTTTGCAAGGTTAACATTACGTCAAAAACAGCACTTCTACTCGTATCTCTTTGTAGGTCTAATTCCTCTACCAATCTGTCAAAAGGATACATTTGGTGGCTATAACTTGTCAATGTATTTGCCTTTAATCTTTCGTGAAAATCATTAAATCCTTCGTTCGGTTTAACCTCATTTCTTAATGCCAATGTATTAAGGTAACAGCCAATTTGAGCCTCTAAATCTACATGATCTCGACCAGCGATTGGCGTACCAATTATAATGTCTTGTTGTGCAGTATAATGGTGAAATAACACATTCCAAGTGGCCAATAAAGTCATGAATAAACTACCCCCATTTTGCTGAGTGTATTTTTTCAATTGGGCGGTTGTGGCTTTGTCAATATAAGTTCCTAATCCCTGTCCATTATTTGATTTAATCGCCGGGCGCTGCCGTGCGCTTGGTAAATCTAGCAATGGTAATTCACCCGAAAGATAATCCAACCAATAATTTTGATGTCCTTGGAAGGTTTCCTCTTTTAATTGATTCAATTGCCAAGCTGAATAATCTTTGTACTGGATTCTGAGTTTCGTTAATTCTGGTTTTTTATTGAATTCAAAAGCTTCATAATATGTAAAAACATCTTTTGACAAGACGTTCATAGACCAACCATCACTAATAATGTGGTGCATATTATAATAGAAAACATAGCCATTATCTTCTACCTGCAATAAGGCAATTCTAAATAATGGTCCGTTTTCAAGGTCGAACGTTTTAAATGAATCCGCTACAACAAAGGCTTGAACCTGATCGCGATCGTTTCTAAAATCTTCAAAAGTGATTTCAAAACCGAGCTCCTCTTTTTCTAAAATCCATTGCTTCACTTCTCCCTCGGTATCTGCTTTAAAAACCGTTCTTAAAATCTCATGTCGTTCAATTGTTTCATTTATGGCCTTGGTAAAATTGTCAATATTAATTTCTTGATTCAAATAAACTTGATCTGGCATATTATATGCCGCCGATCCAGCCTCAAACTGACTTAAAACCCATAACCTACGTTGCGCATCTGAAATGGCATAATTGGCTTGTTTTTCTTGAACTGGAATTTCTATAAAACTTGTTTTCCCAGCAGCTTGAATTAATTCGCCATGCCCTTCTAAATGAGTGCTTAAAAACAATTCGTTAATCGAGAGTTTTACTTCAAAGGCTTTTTGGTATTCGTTAATTAAGCGAATGGCTTTTAAACTATGTCCGCCCAACATAAAAAAGTCGTCCTTTATACCAATGTTCTCTTTTTGCAAGACGTTTTCCCAAATCGCAACGAGTTGCTCTTCTACTTCATTTCTTGGCGCTAAATACTCTATCCCGCTAGAAAGTCCTAGACCTTCTGGTGATGGCAATGCTTTTTTATCAATTTTGCCATTTGCTGTTAATGGCAATTCGTCCAATTCCACAAAATATAATGGAATCATATATTCTGGGAGACGCCCTTTTAAATATTCGCGTAAATCACTTGCATTTACTTGAGTTGAACTGGTAAGATATGCGACCAATTCTTTTTCATTATTCGCATTCTCATGTACGATCACTGTCAACTGATCAATTGCTTTATTTTGAGATAAAACTTGTTCAATTTCGCCTAATTCAATGCGATAACCTCTAATTTTTACTTGGTCATCTTTTCGGCCTAAAAATTCGATATTACCATCAGGCAACCATCTGCCTAAATCGCCTGTTTTATATAATCGCGTTCCTTCATTATATGGATTCGATATGAATTTTTCTGTAGTTAGTTCAACTTGATTTAAGTAACCTTGTGCAACTGATGGTCCAGAAATCATAAGCTCTCCAGAAACATAAACTGGAACTATATTCTGTCCAGCATCAAGAATATAGATTTCAGTATTACCTAATGGTTTTCCAATTATATTGGCGGGGAAAGAAGCGATATTTTCATTCACAACCGCATCTACCGTTATTTCTGTTGGGCCATAATGATTATTCAAGTGCACGTTCGGTAATTGTCGCTTTATCTTATCCACTAATCTGCTATCGAGTGATTCTCCACCAATACAAATTAAGCGCAATGATTGATTTAATGCATCCGCCATCTCATCTGTCATTTCTGACAAAAGATGCGCAAAATAGGTTGGCGTACCTTGCAACAAATTTACCTGCTTATCAATGATATTAGAAATTGTAACCGCACCTTCTTTTAAGCTGTTTTGTGCAGGAACATTTACGCTCCCGCCAAATGCTAAGGGTAATAAAATCTCTAATAATGAAACATCAAAAACATAATTGGTCAAGCAATAGGTTACCAATTTATCTTCTATTGGTAGTAGTGTTTTTTCTTCAAACAGTTTATTTACCAAATTTGAATGATTAACCATTACCCCTTTAGGATTACCCGTTGAACCTGACGTATAAATTACATATGCACGGTTTTCACCATCAATCGTATTAATTCTTTCTGCGGATGAATAATCATTCGCAGAATCCATGAAATTCTTTAACTCAACTGGATTAATGCAAACTTTAAAGTCAGCATCCTTTTGAATATAGTCGATTCTTTCTTGCGGATAATTTGGATCAATTGGTACATAAGCTCCGCCTGATTTTAGTACAGCCAAAATTGCAATCACCATCCATTCACTTCTTTCGAGTTGAATGCCAATTAAATCATTTGATTCAATGGCATAATTGGCTTGAAGATAATGTGCCAATTGATTCGATTTTTCATTGAGCACTTGATACGTCAATTCGGTAGTTTCAAAAACAAGAGCTATTTCGTTCGGCGTTTCTTTGGCTTGAGCGGCAAATAAATCCACGATTGTTTTATCCTGCGGATAAGCAACTTCGGTATTGTTAAAGTCTACTATTATGGCTTGCTTTTCTTGCTTAGATAAATAATCAATGGTTGCTATTTCTTGTTCTGGATTTGCCAAAACTGCAACTAAAAACTGCTTATAATGGCGGATTAAAGCTTCTACCATTTCTTTATCATAAACAGCAGGGTTATAAACCACATGCATGGATAAATAATCTCCAATTTCTTGAAAGGTGAAATCAATATCAAATTTTGAAGTTCCTACTTCTTCCGAATCAATCTGATTTAATTGTGCCGTACTTAAATTAAATTCGGTCGTGTTTTCTTCTGTATTTTGCAAAGTTAGCATCACATCAAAAACAGCACTTCTGCTCGTATCTCTTTGCAAGTCTAACTCTTCTACCAATCTGTCAAACGGATACATTTGATGACCGTAACTTGCCAATGTATTTGTCTTTAAGGTATGATAAAAAGTAGTAAAACTTTCAGCTGGATTAACGGCATTTCTTAATGCCAAGGTATTGATATAACAGCCTATTTGATCTTCTAAATCGGCATGATCTCTACCCGCAACTGGTGTACCAATTATAATGTCTTTTTGAGCAGTATAACGATAAAGTAACACATTCCAAGTCGCCAATAAACTCATGAATAAACTACCCTGATTTTGTTGAGCGTGTTTTTTCAATTCGGAGGTTGTATTAGCATCTAAGTAAGTTGCAAGTCCTTCTCCATTATTAGTTTTAAGAATTGGGCGTTGTTTTGTGCTTGGTAAATCGAGTAATGGCAATTCACCGGAGAGTTGATTCAACCAATAGTTTTGATGACCTTGGAAGGTTTCCTCTTCTAATTGATTTAGTTGCCAAGCCGAATAATCTTTATACTGAATGCGCAATTCATTAAGCTGCGGTTCAGATTTGGTTTCAAACGCTTCATAATAAGTAAATACATCTTTAAATAAGACGTTCAATGACCAACCATCACTAATGATGTGATGCATATTATAATAGAAAATATAACCATTATCCTCTATTTGTAATAAGGAGACTCTAAACAAGGGGCCTTTTTCAAGATCGAAAGGTATGATTGAATCATTTTCAATATATGCCTGAACTTGATCTTGTTCTTTTCTAAAATCTTGATAGATCACTTCAAAACCGAGTTCGGCTTTTTCTATAATCCATTGTTTGACTTCTCCTTCGGCATCTGCTGCAAAAACAGTTCTCAAAATTTCATGCCGCTCAATTGTAGCGTTTATAGCCTTGGTAAAGTTGTCAATATTAATTTCTTGGTTCAAGTAAACTTGGTCTGGCATATTATACGCCTCCGAACCAGCCTCAAATTGACTTAAAACCCATAACCTGCGTTGCGCATCTGAAATGGCATAATTAGCTTGCTCTTCTTGAACCGGAATTTCAATAAAACTCGATTTTGCTGCTGACTGGATCAATTCAGCATGTCCATCTAATTGGGTGTTAATGAATAATTCATTAATCGAGAGTTTTACTTCAAACGCTTTTTGGTATTCATTAATTAATCGGATTGCTTTTAAACTATGTCCGCCCAACATGAAAAAATCGTCCTTTATTCCAATGTTTTCTTTTTGTAAGACGTTTTCCCAAATCGCAACTAATTGTTCCTCTACTTCATTTCTTGGCGCAACATATTCTATACCGGTTGAAAGTCCTAAGCCATTTGGTGAAGGCAATGCTTTTCGATCAATCTTTCCGCTTGCATTTAATGGCAATTTTTCCAATTGCACAAAATGACTCGGAATCATATGTTCTGGCAGATTTGCTTTTAAATATTCGCGTAATTCAATTGCATTTAATTCTTCTTGACTTGTAAGGTAGGCCACCAATTCTTGTTCACCATTTTGGTTTTCCATTGCCGATACAAGGACTTGATTAATGGCTGTATTTTGCGCTAATGTCTGTTCTATTTCGCCTAATTCAATTCTATAACCTCTTATTTTTACTTGGTCATCTTTTCGGCCAATAAATTCAACTTCTCCTTCTTGAGTCCAACGACCTAAATCTCCTGTTTTATACAAACGTTCACCTGCAATAAATGGATTCTCAATGAATTTTTCTGCCGTTAATTCTGGACGGTTTAAATATCCTTTTGCAACACCAGCACCACCAATACAAATTTCACCAATTACACCTATTGCTTGCAGCACATTATTGGCGTTTAGGATATAAACCTGCTCATTTGAACGTGGAGCCCCAATCGTCAAATTCTTGCTATTTGAAATAGTCGAAGTCGTACTCCAAATGGTAGTTTCCGTTGGCCCATAAAAGTTAATGGATCTAAAGGATTCCTTTTTTAGACTTTTATATAAATGTTCATTCAATGCTTCTCCTCCAACTAAGACCAAAGAAATACTTGCTGGAAAGCTGTCAGTAATTGCATATAATTGAGATAAGCGAGATGGCGTTAATTGTATTACTTCTACTTTGGCGGCAGTAATTTTTTCTAAATATAAAAAAGGATCGTTTAATGCCTCATTCGAAAGTAAGACCAAGGATTTACCAAAACATAAAGTTCCCCAAACTTCTACTCCAAAAATATCAAATGTTAAATTGGTTGATCCAGCTATACGTTGCATATCCCCTAAATCAACACCAGTAATGAATGACATCAAATTTGAATGGGTAATCATTACTCCTTTGGGCTTTCCTGTAGAGCCTGAAGTGTAGGTTACACAAGCCAAGTTATTTACATTTATTTGGGGCACAATTTCTGCCTGCGAATAAGTGGACAATTCGGCTTGAATTTGTTCCACTATTTTTTCGTCAAGATTAAACCTGCAATTAGCATCATTTTGAATGTAATCAATTCTTTCTTGCGGATAATTTGGATCAATTGGCACATAGGCACCGCCAGATTTTAGCACCGCCAAAATTGCGATTATCATGCACTCACTTCTTTCCAATTGAATACCGATTACATCATCTGGTTGAATCGCATATTTGGCTTGAAGATAATGTGCCAATTGGTTTGATTTTTCATTGAGCGTTTGGTACGTCAATTCAGTTGTTTCAAAAATAAGCGCAATTTCGTTCGGTGTTTCTTGGACCTGTGCTTGAAATAAATCCACGATTGTTTTGTCCTCCGGATAAGCGCGTTTTGTGTCGTTAAAATCAAGCAATAAAGTTTGCTTTTCTTGCTCCGACAAATAATCAATTGTGCCAATTTCTTGTTCTGGTTGATCCAGTAATTTCCCTAATAATTCTTTATAATGGCCAATTAAATCACTAAGCATTTCTTTATTATAGACGTCTGGATTATAAACTATTTGGAATGCCAAACAGTCACCAACCTCTTGAAAAGTAATTTCAATGTCAAACTTAGAAGTGCTTGGACCTTGATCAACTATCCGGCCTAATTCTTCGATTGAGAATTTAGTTTCATTTCCGCCTTCTGTATTTAAAAGACTTAGCATCACGTCAAAAACAGCACTTCTACTGGTGTCTCTTTGCAAATCTAATTCTTCTACCAATCTATCAAACGGATACATTTGATGGGCATAACTGGCCAATGTACTGGCTTTTAATTTTTGATGAAAATCATTAAAACTCTCACTTGCGTTAACGCCATTTCTTAAAACCAAAGTATTGATATAACAGCCAATTTGGCCTTCTAAGTCCGCATGATCTCTACCTGCAATCGGTGTTCCAATAACAATATCATTTTGATTCGTATAACGGTAAAACAACACATTCCAAGTTGCCAATAAACTCATGAATAAACTTCCGCCATTCACTTGCGCATGTTTTCTCAGTTCATCAGTTAAAGTCGCATCCAAATAAGCACCTAGCCCTTGTCCGCTATTAGTTTTAACAACTGGTCTTTTCTTCGAACTTGGAAGATCCAATAATGGTAATTCACCTGATAGGTTTTCAAGCCAATATGTTCTATGATTTTGGTAAGATTGCTCTTCTAATTGCTCCAATTGCCAAACTGAATAATCCTTATATTGGATTCTGAGCGCAGTTAATTCTGGTTGTTTATTGAATTCGTAGGCTTCATAATAAGTAAATACATCCTTTGCCAGCACATCCAATGACCAACCATCACTAATAATGTGATGCATATTATAATAGAAAACATATTCATCATCTTCCACTTGTAGCAGGGCTGCGCGGAATAAAGGACCATTTTCCAAATCAAATTCTTTATATACGTCTCCAGCAATATATGTTTCTACACACGCATATCTATCTTCTAATTTTCTAAAGTCTTCGTAAGCAATTTCAACGTTGATGCCATCTGCAGGCAAAATCCATTGCTTTATTGCAGCATTTTCGTCCGCTTTAAAAACTGTTCTTAAAATCTCATGACGGTTAACCGTAGCCGCTATCGCCTTTTTGAAATTCGCCAAATTATATGCCCCGTTTAAAACAAGTCTGCTTGGCATATTATAAGTCGCCGAACCGTCCTCAAACTGACTTAAAACCCATAACCTTCGCTGTGCATCTGAAATGGCATAATTGGCTTGTAATTCTTGAACCGGAATTTCAATAAAACTTGTTTTTGTTCCTGACTGAATTAATTCGCTATGCCCTTCTATTTGAGTGCTAATGAATAATTCATTAATCGAAAGTTTTACTTCAAAGGCTTTTTGATATTCGTTAATTAAACGGATTGCTTTTAAACTATGTCCGCCCAACATGAAAAAATCATCCTTTATTCCAATGTTATCTTTTTGTAGGACGTTTTCCCAAATGGCAACAAGTTGTTCTTCTACCTCATTTCTTGGTGCTACATATTCTATACCGCTAGAAAGCCCTAATCCATCTGGTGATGGTAATGCTTTTCGATCAATTTTCCCACTTGCATTTAATGGCAATTCTTCCAATTGCACAAAATGACTTGGGATCATGTATTCTGGCAGATTCGCTTTTAAATAGTCACGTAATTCAATTGTATTTAATTCCTTTTGACTTGTGAGGTATGCTACCAATTCTTGTTCACCATTTTGGTTTTCATTGGCCAAAACAAGGATTTGATTAATGGCCGTATTTTGTATTAATGTCTGCTCAATTTCACCTAATTCAATTCGATAACCTCTTATTTTTACTTGGTCATCTGTTCTTCCAATGAATTCTATTTCTCCTTCTTTGGTCCAACGTCCTAAATCGCCTGTTTTATACAAACGTTCACCTGCAATAAATGGATTTTCAATAAATTTCTCAGCTGTTAATTCTGGGCGGTTTAAATATCCTTTTGCTACACCAGAGCCACCAATGCTAATCTCACCTATTACGCCAGTTGCTTGCAACACATCATTGGCGTTCAGAATATAAATTTGTTCATTTGAAAGTGGCGATCCAATCGTTAAATCATCACTATTGGAAATTCTTAAAGCAGTACTCCAAATTGTAGTTTCCGTTGGGCCATAAACATTAATGGACGCAAAGGATTCCTTTTTTAGATTTTCATATAAATGCTCACTCAACGCTTCACCACCAACTAAGACTAAAGAAACACTTGCTGGAAAGGTGTCCACAACCGCATACAATTGAGATAAGCGTGATGGCGTTAATTGTAATACTTCTACTTGGGCGACTTCAATCTTTTCTAAGTATAAAAAAGGATCATTTAATGCCTCACTTGAAAGCAAGACCAAGGATTTCCCAAAACATAAACTGCCCCAAATCTCTAAGCCAGAAATATCAAACGTTAAGTTTGTTGATGCCGCTATACGTTGTGCATTTCCTAAATCAAAACCAGCTATGAATGACACCAAATTTGAATGCGTGATCATTACTCCTTTTGGCTTTCCTGTAGAACCAGATGTATAAGTCACATAAGCCAAATTACTTTCGTCTATTTCTGTTGCAAGTTCAACTTGCGAATAGTTCGATAATTCAGCTTGCATTTGTGCTAACGTTTTTTCGTCGATATTAACCTTGCAATTGGCATCATTTTGAATGTAATCAATTCTTTCTTGCGGATAATTAGGATCGATTGGAACATATGCTCCGCCCGATTTTAATACCGCCAATATTGTGATTAACATCCACTCACTTCGCTCTAACTGAATGCCTATTAAATCATCTGGTTGAATCGCGTAATTGGCCTGAAGGTAATGCGCTAATTGGTTAGATTTCTCATTGAGTGTTTTGTATGTCAATTCGGTTGCTTCAAAAACAACCGCTATTTCGTTCGGGGTTTCTTGAGCTTGGTTGTGAAATAAATCTACGATTGTTTTATCCAGCGGATAAGTAGCTTTTGTATCGTTAAAATCAAGCAATAAAGTTTGCTTTTCTTGCTCTGACAAATAATCGATTGCAGCAATTTCTTGCTCTGGTTGATCCAATAATTTCGCTAATAACTCTTTGTAATGACCAATTAAATCGACCACCATTTCCTTGTCGTAGACATCTGGATTAAAGAGTACTTGCAATTCTAAATAATCACCTGCTTCTTGGATGTTTATATCAAAGTCAAATTTAGATGCATTATAACCCAAATCAACGATTTGATTTAACGTTTCTGGGGTAATCGTGGTATCGTTACTGCTCCCCTCCGTATCTTGCAAGGTTAACATCACATCAAAAACTGCACTTCTGCTGGTATCTCTTAGTAAGTCTAATTCTTCCACCAATCTGTCAAAAGGGTACATTTGATGACTATAACTTGCCAAAGTATTGGCTTTTAATTTTTGATAAAAACCATTAAATCCTTCAGTTGGGTCAACCTCATTTCTTAATGCTAAGGTATTGAGATAGCAGCCAATTTGATCTTCCAAATCGGCGTGATTCCTGCCAACAATTGGTGTACCAATTATAATATCATTTTGATTTGTATAGCGGTAGAATAAAACATTCCAAGTGGCCAATAAAGTCATGAATAAACTTCCGCCATTTTGTTGAGCGTGGTTTCTCAATTGGGCAGTCGTGCCGCCATTTAAATAAGTTGCGAGCCCATGTCCATTATTCGTTTTAATTATTGGACGTTGTTTTGAACTTGGTAAATCGAGTAATGGCAATTCACCCGAAAGGTTATTCAACCAATAGTTTTGATGACCTTCAAAGGTTGTTTCATTTAATTGACTCAATTGCCATGCAGCGTAATCTTTATATTGGATGCGCAATTCATTAAGCTGTGGTTCTATTTTGAATTCATAAGCTTCATAATAGGTAAACACATCTTTGGACAAAACATTCATTGACCAACCATCACTAATAATGTGGTGCATGTTGAAGTAGAAAACATAACCCTTATCTTCTATTTGTAGTAAAGCGATTCTAAATAAGGGCCCTTTTTCAAGGTCGAAAGGTTTAAATGAATCTGCAGTGATATAGGCTTGGGCTTGCGCTTGATTATTTCTAAAGTCTTGAATAGTAATTTCAAAATCGAGTCCGGCTTTTTCTAAAATCCATTGTTTAACTTCTCCCTCAGCGTCCGTTGCAAAAACTGTTCTTAAAATCTCATGGCGCTCAATTGTTGCGTTTATGGCATTGGTAAAGTTTTCAATGTTAATTTCTTGGTTGAAATACACTTGGCTTGGCATATTATATGCTGCCGAACCAACCTCAAACTGACTTAAAACCCATAACCTACGCTGTGCGTCAGAAATGGCATAATTGGCTTGTTTTTTTTGAACAGGAATTTCAATAAAACTTGTTTTTCCTGCTGATTGAATTAATTCTGCGTGCAGCTCAACCGTGGTATTTAAAAACAGTTCATTAATTGATAATTTAACTTCAAAGATTTTTTGATATTCATTGATCAGCTTAATGGCTTTTAAACTATGACCGCCTAATTCGAAAAAATCAGCTTTGACACCTACTTTTTCGTGTTGCAATACGTTTTCCCAAATTGTTACGATTTGTTGCTCTAATTCAGTGCTCGGAGCTACATATCCGACACCACTTGAAAGTCCTAATCCTTCTGGGTTTGGCAATGCGCGTTTATCTATTTTTCCGTTTGCAGTTAAAGGCAGCTCTTCTAATTGTACAAAATGTGCTGGCATCATATAGGCCGGCAATTGTGTTTTTAAATAGAAGCGCAAGGCAGTCGCATCCAAATCTTTCGAACTAGTGAGGTAAGCTACTAGTTGTTTTTCTTGCCCTTCATTTTCAGCCACCACAACTATAGCCGATTCAACTAAACTATTGGACAACAAAGCATGCTCTATTTCTCCTAGCTCAATTCTATATCCTCTAATTTTTACTTGATCATCTTTTCTTCCTAAATATTCAACATTTCCATCTGCCAACCATCTACCTAAGTCACCTGTTTTATATAAGCGCTCACCTGCAACAAATGGATTCGTTATGAACTTTTCTTCTGTTAATTCAGCTTGATTTAGATAACCTCTTGCCAAACTTGATCCACCAATACAAATCTCACCCATTACGCCAATTGGCACTAATGAATTACTATCGCTTAAAAGATAGATTTTTGTATTGTCAATTGCATTTCCTATCGGAATATTTTGGGCGTCACTATTGACGTTAAAACTAGTTGCCACAACAGTGCTTTCTGTTGGGCCATAATTATTGACAATTTGGTAGTTTTTGTTTTTGAAATAAGACAGCTTTTCTCCACCCACCAATAAATAGCGAAGTGAATTATTATCCAACTCTAAAAACTGTTCGGCTAGTTGTGTTGGCAAAAAGCTAATCGTGATTTCGTTTTGTTCAAAATATCGATTCAACTCTGCAATTTCTAAGCGAATTTCTGTTGGAATGATATGTAAACTTGCCCCACTTGATAAATAAGGAAACAATTCCCAAACAGAAGCATCAAAAGCCACTCCTGCATACAAACTTGCATTATCTTTTTCAGTAATTGAGAAGTTTGAATTGTGCCAATAACATAAATTAGTGAGTGAACTGTGTTCCACCATTACACCTTTTGGAAATCCTGTTGAGCCTGATGTATAGACAACATAAGCCAAGTTATTTGAACTTATTTCTGCTGCCAATTTTTGATTTGAATATTGTTCAAT
>JBLHOW010000124.1:0-13320 GCA_047623705.1 Crocinitomix sp. | reverse complement strand
CCTTTCTGCAATTGTTAACGCAAGTATGGTTTATATTTTAATAAATCATTATTTAGCATTTCAATTGCTGCTTTACTAGTGATTGTTGCGCCGGACATACCATCAATTTTTTGTTCCCCTTCAATCAGCTTTTTGTCGTTTTTGTAAAGAGAAAAATTGTTTTTCGATAAATATATTTTGGACCCTATAAATTGCGTTTTAAACTCTGGTTCATTAATATTCCCTCCAATACCAGGCGTCTCTGATTTATGTCCAAATTCGATATTTAGAACATTCATAGTTGCTTTATCTATAACTACTTTTGCCCATATTTTGCCCCAAAGTCCATGACCATAAACAGGTAAAATCACCTTTGAAGTATTTCGGATTTCAAATATTGGGAATACTGAGGTCTTTTTTGACCTAATGTTTTCATAATAGAGATTAATTGCCCTTCCTTCTTCTACAGATTCAATTACGCCATTCATATCTATTGTTTTGAAGTCCATAATAGTACCTAAAACTGTTGAATCCGAATAGGTAGAATCAGCCAGTTTACCAAATTCATCTATAATGCGGTCAATCCGGTGCACATCAATATTCTGACTAAGGTCGGGCCCTCGATTACAACTTATTAATACAATACAAATAGTAAATAATAAGAGTCGTTCTTTTATCATTGCTTTATTCGTGTTAACGATATAATAACCACTACAAAGTGGTCCATTAAACTTCAATACTTTTTTAATCGAAGATCAAATATGTAACACTATAATTTCATCCTGATATCCTACTTTTTCCCCACCAGCATCACTTGGCATATAATACTTGATTTGGATTTTAGATCGCTTATAATCTGGATCATCTTTGCAGAAATAAAATATATTAAAGGGTTTTTGAGTGTCATAATTCATCACTTTTGACGTTGTTGGATTCATATCTATCCACAACATTTTGTCTTCAGGAATATCACTGGAATTCACGTATAATTCTCCAGTTCCTTCACCCGTCACTCCCCCCCCATCACTCACCATTTCAAATCTCACCAATAAGTCTCCTTCGGTATATCCATGCAAAGTAGAGACATCTACCCTTACTTTAAGGTCGGAACTTGACATCTCACAAGTTACTTGCGTAACCTCTTCTCCATTATTGGTCATGTAAAAACTAAAACCAGCAGAGGAATCACAGGATGAGGCGATAAATAGTAAAGCAGTTAAAATGAATGCAATCTTTTTCATAGTTTTTTTTGAATAAGATAATATTAATTTGAATAATGAATTCAATTCATAGCTATTTATCTGTTATGGTTACATAAAAAAAACGCAATTCGCCCAAAAGGATGGAACAGTAATTACTTGATTAGAAAATTGACCAATTTCTCTCTTATTGACAATTTTAATTTCAAGCGGGCAAATTTGAGCCTTAATTTTAGAATATTGCCATTAAAATCTCTCGAAAGCGATTAAAAGGACTTTCTATTAGTTACTAGAATCATAAAAAAATGCCCAAAAACGGAAGATTATCTAATACATCATTGTAATCCTAACAGATAAATAAAGTTAATACCTTGTCCCGTACTTCCAATTTCAAGTCCATTTCAGCCAATATCTTAATAGATATAAAAGCTATTATAAAAAAATAAAAAGACCTTGAGTCAGTAAAATAGAACCCTCAAAACTCTCTCTATCATTGAGACGAAGAACATAATTGTTATTTATTGAATTAGGATATAGATAATTTCGCTCATTAATTATGGGCATTTGGAAAGGGAAATTGAGTCACCTCACTATTGGAAATACCCTTATTTACATCCATTGACTTCTATCCGCATACTCGCGTCTATAAACAAACAACAACAATTCGCATGACAGACATATTTTTTTCTTCCCAGTCTAAATCACCAATCCTCCAAAGATATATTTCATCCTATTATTTTCATATGCAAAAGGATGAAAAAACTAGCAGACGATATATCTATTATCCAAATGTTAATAGCTCAATTACAATTTACAAAAATTCTAGAGTTCAGTTTGAAAACGGAACCTACAACGCCCTGGTAGATGAGGATTGTGGCTTTTTTATGCGCCACTCTGGTTTCCAAACAAAAGCATGTAGAATAGACATGAAATCACCTTTTGAAAAAATCGGAATTGTATTCAAGCCGCTCGGTTTAAATCACTTTATCACAGAGTCGCTCGAAAATATTGAAAAAAATTCAGAAAATGGTCAATTCAACTTCTTTCAGCCGTCCATAAATACAACTATAGAAAGACTATTTGAGACAGAAGATCGCGCTAAAAAAGTTCAACTTTTAGATGATTATTTTTTATCGAAACTTAGAATATTTAGTGAAAACAATCTCATAAAAGCAGTGAACAAAATAATGGAATCTGACAAGAAACAAAGTGTAACGGAACTGTCTGCATACTTGGGCATTAACCGCAAAACGCTTCTACGTCTTTTTAGAACTCATATTGGTTGCTCTGCCAAAGAATTTATCACAATTGCTCAGTTTAGAAAGGCACTTACTTATTACATGCTTTCAGCAACAAAACCGTTGCTCACAGATTTGTCGCTTTCTATGAATTATTACGATCAATCCGAATTCAATAATCAGTTCAAAAAAATAACGGGTAACTCTCCAAAAAAGATGTTGCAAAAAATAAAACGGATGGATTGTAATTCTAAATTATTCTGGTATGTACTGGATTGATGCAAAGTCTCATTTCACCAATTACTACGCTTTTACATAGCCTAATTTTGGGTTATTATTAATCTCTTAAAAACAAAAAAATGAGAACAAACAAACTTATTCTAGGGACTTTAGCTTTGGCTTTGTCAGCTGGAAACGTATTCGCTCAACCAGAGAAATTCGTAGTACTAGAAGAGAAAACTGGAAGTTGGTGTGGGTGGTGCCCTTACGGAACTGTAGCTTTTGCAGAATTGGAGGAAAGTGAACCGAACTTCATTGGAATTGCGATTCACCAAGGGGACCCAATGCAAAACTCTTATTATGATACGCAGAGTAATTCATTACCAGGATTCGGTGGTTATCCTTATTCATGTGCTGACCGTTCAATTGGCGATCATGCTGCTTATTCTGACGTAGGATTCGACGCAAGAATAACTGAAACACCCATGGCAGGAATTTCAGTTTCGGGCATTATTACAGGATCTACGTTAGAAATAACAGTAACGGCTGATTTCGAAACAGCTGTTTCAGGAGACTGGAGATTAGCTGCTGTTGTAACTGAGAATAACGTTACAGGAACAGGATCTGGATATGCACAAGTGAACTATTTCTCGGGAGGCACCGAACTTTCAGGGGCCGGACACGATTGGCATGATGAGCCTAACCCGGTTCCTGCTGCAGACATGGAATATGATCACGTAGCAAGAGCTATTGCTGAGGATCAATACAATGGTGAGGCTGGATCTTTACCAGACGCAGTTGCTGCTGGAGAAACGCATTCTTGGACATACGAAGTGGCACTTGACGCTGAATGGGATGTTACTGAATTGCATGTTGTTGGTATGTTAATCAACCCTGACGGTGCTATTGACAACGCTGGTGGCGGTTCTGTTGGAACGGTAAGCATTGATGAAGAAGAAGTAAACACTTTTTCGGTTATGGCTTTCCCTAATCCAGTTGCTGAAATGATGAACTTAACTGTTGAATTAGAAGAGGCTTCACAAGTTACAATTGAAGTCGTTAACATGTTAGGAGCAGTTGTTTCAACTATCGAAACACAAAATTTAGCAATAGGTACGCATTACAATTCGTTGGATTTATCTGACTTAACTAATGGTGTATACTTTGTTAAAACTACAGTAAACGAAGCAGTTGACATGACTAAAATAGTTGTTCAATAAGGCTTTATATTAGAATAAAAAAGTGGAGGTCGCAATACACCGTGCATTGCGGCTTCACTTTTTTTTGAGATAGTACTCTTTCTGTGTTTTATTTGAAATATAGCTTAAAACCAGTATCACTGGGCTTCTCAATTCTACAATAATCAAAAATGAGCTCTTCTAAAAATATTAAAACGACCTTACTGCAATTGCTCGGCGCTCAAGAGTTTTCTTGTACTCGCCAGATGGAAATGGTTCTTCTTCTTCATTGGTCCAAAGGAGAACAGCCCAAGCTTTTAGCGTATCCGGAGAATGTGTCGAGCTCCAATAATGACCTGCTTCAAGATCTTCAAGAAGATCAAAATTAATATCAATTGCTTCCAATTCATCAAAACTAGGCAAATACCAATCTGTGAAGCCATCTGCTTCGTATTCATCACATAATACTGCTGCACTTCCAGCTATTTCACAAGTTGTTGCAATAATACCAGCTGTATTTGCAGCTCCTGTGCCAATTTCTGCACCGATAGCTGCGCTCACATAAATTGTATCACATCCCCATACTATATCTATTCCAAAATAATCATTGGCAATAATCAAGCCGTGCTCTGTACTGGCATCATAACCTGGATCGCTAGATTGAAGAATGTATCCAATTCTGCCACCACCGAAACTTTGACCAATTGAATGGCCTGTAGTGAATGTTATTTCATTTCCATAATGCATTTCATCATTAATGAATGTGTAAGAACGCATATAATAAGTAGGTGTGCTTGGATCTACAGGAACAATTGCAATTATACTATCATTCACGGGTGATCCGGCTGGGATATGAATGGCATTTTCAAGTGTTGGTTCGGGGCTCGTTGCAAAGAGGAATCCGTTTAGACTCGTTGTAACTTCTTTTATAGTCGCTTTAAAAACCGCCTTGTTCCCGTCGATAACAGTTACAGGAAACGTTTGGATTTCAGGAGGAGCTGGAGCAGGACCTTTATCACAACTTGCAATAGTCAAGAGAATTAATACAATCGTTAGCGCAGAGAATCGCATAGTAGTGTTTTTAAACTTCATTTATTTCAATCCAAATAATCTTTGTACGTGAAGATAATTATAGAATGTCGATTTTTCAAATAAATACGAAGGAATTCAATAAATGCGATACAATTAATAGTCTTTCAGAAAATAAATTCTAGGTTTAAAGAAACAAAGCACGATTAATTTCCTTAATTTTTGAGCATAATATAATCCAAATAACGTGTTTACGTTTATGAAAAAATTTTTACTCTTATTGTTCATTATATCCTCAAATCTTTATGCGCAAGGGTTTATCGTGAAAGAAATTTCAGACTTAGAAGGCAATGAAAAAGAGATGTATTCTTTATTAAAAAAATCCAATGTCGCTTATTTTAAAGACACGAGTAAAATGCGTTTTTTTTCAACTGTTAACTTTAAAGAAACAGAGAAAACAATGATAGTGCGAACATTTTTTTACGCTACTCCAACTAAAAATTATTATGGAGATCAGCGCATTCGAAGTGCGACACATTATGCTCAGTTAACCTTTGAAAAAGTGATTGAATTAGGTCCTAATGAATATTGGATGGGACATGGTCCGGCTTCTGACCCTGACCCCTCGAGGACTAAACCATCAACTTATAATCTAAAGGTTTTCGAGCTTAACAGGAACAGTTTTAGACCTGGACCTCATGGTAAATTCATAACAAGTTCAACTTCAGAATCTCCATTCTTTGATAACAAATATAAAAATCAAGCTGTATTTAGGACGAAGGCAGCTAAAAACAATTCGGATGAGTATTCCTATACCAGCAAATTAGAAAATACCGCTTATGAATACATCTATTGCTGTAAAGAATACGCTATCGTTAGGAAGGATAAAAAATACGGTATTCTTGCGAGTGACAATTCTGTAATGGTAGCGATTGTAAAGGATCGCATTTCCCTATTTAATCAAGGTCTCATAATAAAAGAAGATACAATATCTTATTTCTATGATCCAATCAACAAAATAAAATCCAGCGACAACTATAATAAAATTAGACCATGGATGCTATACAATGTGTCAAAGATATTCAAAGAATATTCGGAAGTTCATAAAAATGGTTTTGTGACTATTTTAGATTCAAATCAGCATGAATTGCTCCCGCTTATTTACACTAAAATAACTGTTCTAAGTAAAGATGATTCCATAATGCTGAGAGCACATAGAGATAAGAAACAAGTTCTTGTAGATTTTCAAAGCGGTAAAGAAATTAGTATTCTATACGATTCCCTATCCTTAATTCGAAAGAATTTTATTTTGGTCAAGAATCAAAATGAATATGGATTTATTAACTGTCAGGGTGAAACTATATTGAAAATGCAATATGATAGGATTTACAATCTAGATTTTTTATACAGAAATTTTGCAGTAAAAAAAGGGGGCAAGCTCGCTTTATTCAATTTTGACTCACTAAGTTTAACGACGGACTATCTGTATGACAGCATTACAATAAAGGGAGACTTAATAATAGTTGGAAATGACAATAAATATGGCGCACTCAATAGAGATAGTAAAGAGATTATTCCAATAGTTTATGATAAAATTGAATACGACAAAAGCACAGACCTTTATTTGGCTAGCAAGAAAAAAAAGACAGTTTCCTATACCGTAATTGGAGCGAAAATTAAATAACCCCTCTACGCCTTAACCTTGGCTTCAAAGTTTTCAGCAAATTCCACCGGATTAATGTAATAACGGTGTTTGGTCTTGCGGTCTAGAAAAATATGTCTTTCTTCAAATTCATTTCCTTCACCTAATGCTAAGAGTTTGCATTTCCCTTTGTAATTGAAAGTCTTATTATTGAATTGAGAAGCCTCTTTCAATTGAAAACCAGCGTTTTCAAATCGAGGATCAGCCCAATCGATTTGATATTCGTTTCCTTTTTCATCTAAAAAAAAGGTTTTTGGCTTTTCGTCTATTTCTTTTGTAATTTGTTTGACTAATATTTCCATAAGTTATTTTTATATCTTGGCTTTTGTTAAAACGACATTCCCTTTATCATCTTTCAATGTAATGGATTTAATGTTCGCGTGATCAACAGAACAAATCTTTGCCTTTCGTGCCTCTTCTGTATTTGATTCATCCTTATAAAATGCTAAATCATTCAACTTAACATAGGGCCAAGCTTGTACTTCATTTTTCTTAAAAGCTCCACCGTCTGCCATTTCATGCACTACATCTGCCGATTCAAATGGCAATAAAGTACAAGTAATGCTGTTGACATGAACTCCGTCTATTTCAAGGGATTCAAACAATTCAATTTCAGCCATCATATTAGGCGAAGTAGCATTTACTTCACGCCAAAACATGCTATCTCTATTGAAAAAATCATTTTCGTCCATTTTGCAAAGTTAGACATTTTATTGCGGCAATAACATCAATCGAAGCATATCAATATTGCTATTATTATTTTTTGTTAAATTGCGTGAACATTAACTAACAAATAACCTATGAAACTAATTCGATTAAGCCTAGGGGCAGCCCTAGCGTTATTGCTATCTATTTGTTGTGAGCATACCTCTTATGCACAGCATGAAATGATTAACATTAAGCGAAAGGCTGATGTTTGGGATAATGCAAAACCGCAAACATATTTTAAGATTCCAGAACTGGAGTCGAAAGATGGAATTTTGGAAGTTCATTTGTACATCAGCGAACAGGTGTATTTGTTTAATGGAGATTCTATAAAAATGAGAACTTATACTTATGAGCATCTCGGCAAGATTTATCGAAGTAATATGGGGCCAAATGGTATTGTAGGACCATGGGCTCCAACTTTAAAAATTGGTAAAAATGATCGATTGACCGTTGTCATTCATAATCAGTTACCTGATTCAAGAGATGAAAACTACCTCTGCTCTATTGGAACTGAATATACTGAGAATATGAACACAGATAAGCTCGGAAAGAAATTCAAAGAAGTGATTCAAGAAGCTTCCATTATTTACGGCGACCCAAATGATCCAGACGACCCGAATGACACTTTAATAACTATTGGAAACTTGGATGGAGCAGATATTGAAACTGTAATTAAAGATTCAAGTTGGATTATACACGGAAGAGTTCCATGCCCATGTGGTTCTGGCAAGAAAACATGCACAAAAGTATACATTGACTACCCCGTTTATTTAGACTATAATTACGGAACACAAACCAATGCTTTGCGGATCAATCAAGCTATGAAACATGACGAAGAAGATGGCGAATTAGATCATAATACACCTCATGGATTTAGTAGAACCAATCTTCATATGCATGGTTTTCACGTCAGCCCATTTCAGGATGATATTTTCAGAAACGTTGACCCAACCTATTCAAGTTATTATACCTATGATTTAAAGAATCATACTTCAGGCACCATGTGGTATCACCCGCATATTCATGGATCAACATCAATTCAAGTTGCCAGTGGAATGTCTGGCGCCGTAATTATCAAAGATGCGTTCGGACCTAAAGACAAAGCATTAGAATTGGCTTCAATGCCCAAACATGAACGAGTGATGGTTTTTAACCAGCTGGTGTATGATACCACTTTGAACGAAACTCCTGACTTTGAAACGTTAGAACGCAGTAATGCACCAAAAGGAACCACTGTGAACGGTATATCAGTTCCTATTATGAAAATTCAGCCAGGCGAAGTACAACGTTGGAGAATGGTTCATGCGGGCTATAGATCGAATGTTGCCATTCAATTCCCAAAAGGTGCAATAGTTTATCAAATTGCCGTGGATGGAATTTTATTTGAGAAACCAAAGCTAATTGAATCGCTGCACATGGCCCCTGGCAATAGAAGTGACATACTCATTCGATTTCATAAAAACTTAGATTCTACGGAATTTGCAGTAGAGTCCGTTACGTATTATTCAGAATGCGAATACTTTGAAGATGATTCACTTTGCATATATGATTCAATAAACAGCATTGAAGAAGATATTATGAAGATTCGTGTTGCTGGTACTCCAATGGATATGAGTTTTCCAAAAACACTTCCAGATAATGGCCACACTACAATAACATATGAAGAGTTAGTGAACAAGAAAAAACCACGCCCTACTGTATTCTATGTAGGTGATGATCCCGATCCAATTGGTGGCGATACGGCAACTGTGTTTATGGTGAATGGCGAACAGTATGACGGTGCAAAAATTCCGGACACATTACTTGTGGGAGATGCCGAGCAATGGTTGATTAGTTCTAAAGGCGGAGGACATCCCTATCATATTCATGTCAATCCTTTTCAAGTGCAAGAATTTGCTGGTAGGAAAGTCGATCCACCCATGTGGAAAGACGTTGTAATGGTCGATCCAACGCACCCAGCCGTTGTATATGCGCGATATGAGGTTTATTGGGGCGATTTCGTTTTACATTGCCATATTTTGGCGCATGAGGACGAAGGTATGATGCAGCGCGTGAGAATCATTCGACCAATACCAATTCCAACACCAAAAGAATAGAAAGAAGTTTGGATACAAAAGCCTTAACCAAATAAGGCTTTTGTATTTTCAATAATAACCTTAACTATTATCATTCCAATCATCTGGTATGACACTATTCCTCGTTTCCATTAACTGCGTTAATTCATAATGCAAACTGTTTTTAGTGCGATAACATCACCATTAATACTTATCAGATTATTCATCTCCCTCCAATCTCACTTTAAATTACAGATTACGTAATGAGCAGAAGTGAAGCCCCTTTTCGGGCAGGAAATTTGAATTATAATTGATTCTTTCGCGCATTAACTGTATTGAATTTATTCTTTATCTTAAATTTACTTCATTCCTTCGAAAATATGAAAAACGCCCTATTCGTCTATATACTTCTTTTATTATTTGGGCATAGCCATGCCCAATCTCCTAAAGTTGTAGTTCAAGATGGGCATAATAACTGGGTCAATGCAATTGCATTTGATCATGGTGGAAGTTTTATAGCAAGTGCCGGAAGAGATAACATGATTAAAATCTGGGACCTAAATAGCGGTAAATTAATGCAAACATTAGGGGTTTTTAAAAAATCAAATAGCCGGTTTAAGTCTCTTTGTTTTAATAGCAACAATCAATATGTGGCTGCAACGAGTTCAGATAAATCCTTAAAGATTTGGAACATTAAATCTGGCTCTCTGATTAAAGATTTTTCACAAGCAAAAACGGCATACAGTCATGTTACTTTCCATCCGAATAATAAGGCGTTTTTAGCGACATGGAAAAATGACACGTCAAAAATAAAGCTGATACTTTATCAGGGAAAAACCTTCACTGATTCATTAGTATTCGAAAGTGAATATAATTTGTTGAAAATGCCAAAATTCAGCAATAGCGGTTCATACGTTGCAGCAACAGCATATAATAAACTGGTAGTTTGGAATTGCGAATCAGGTGAAGTTATATGGGAATTGGAAGATGATTTTTCAGGAGGATCTGACTTTCAATTTAGCGGAGACTCTCTGGTCTTTGTATTGAATTCGGCTGGCGATCTTAATCAATTTGATTTAAGGTTAGGCACTTTAAGTAAAACTAGCAATCATGAAAAATTGAATAATTCACGGAAAATATGTTTGGCAGCAGACCTATCAACCGTTTTTTATCTCAATCAAAACAATGAGTTGTTATTGTATAATTTGAATAATCGCGCAGATGAACATGCATATGGTGGACATATAGAATCAATTAATATGCTAGCCTATAATGATTATTCAAACTTAATGGCTTCTTGCAGTGACGATCAAACGATAAAAATTTGGGACAAAAATTCTAATGAAATGTTGTTTCATTTTAAAAGCTCCGTATTGCGTTACACTAACGTATCTATTGATCCAACCAATCGATATGTTGTTTTGATTCCTGGCCATAATGCAACTATGGGCGCTCGTTTTTTTAATGAAATCATGGCAGAGGATAAAAACTTACGCATTTTTGATCTTACTTCTGGTAGATTAATAGGTGTAATAAATGTGAACGAAGAAATTCGCTCAGTCACTTTTTTAAAATCAGGTAATGCAATACTCACAGGAAATATAAAGGGCGAACTTGAATTTTGGGACTTAACATTGCTTTTAACCGGTGAAAAAGATTCACGTGAAATTGAATCAATAATTATTTCTCAGAAACCAGGTTATTTGGAAGAAGTATGTTTAACTGCAGACAACACTTCTCTTTTGCTTCGATACTCTAATGGTCTGGTCGAGTCATATGATTTTAATGGCACTGAATTGTCTAATAATACGTCGTTTGGATTTGGAAAAAGCACGATTACATTGTCAGCTGATGGTAAAAATGCGGCCCTTGGCAACAATCAAGGCGGAATTCATATAGTAGATAGAGAATCTGGCGATATATCTCAAAGGTTAGCCGGACATAGTTCAACAGTAAGCAGTTTAGACTTTAATAGCGATAAAACTTTCTTATTAAGTGGATCCTTTGATGGGAGGGTAATCTTATGGGATTTACTGAATGATCGGCAAAAAACACTTGGCACACATGATTATTTTATTTCGACTGTGCAATTCTCGCCAGATGGCCAAATTGCAGTTAGCGGCGGCTGGGACCATAAACTGAAGGTATTTAACACCCAGAATGAGTCATTAATAAAGGAATTAAATGGGCATGATTTTGCGGTAAACGACCTTACTTTTAGTCCAGATGGCAACTTTTTGATTAGTGTTGGATCTGACGGTAAAAGTATACTTTGGGATACTGATAAATGGGAGGAGCTATTAGTATTTACTACTACTCCATTTACCTCTGATTATGCCATTTTTGATCGAGCGGGGAATTATATGGCGACCCAACAAGGGTTAAGATCTGTTGGATTTGAAAAGGGTGGAATGGCATACGATTTCCATCAATTTGATTTATATTATAATCGGCCAGCTAAAGTTGTTGAACAATTGACCAACGCAAATACGGCCCTTAGTAATCGCTTAAAGACTGCCCGCGACAAGCGCTTCAAGCAATTAAGAATCGCTCCACTTGATGGCATTGACCTAGAACGAATACCCGATTTAAACATAACCAATAATACAGAACTTAGAAAGGACCTCGGTTATAGCACTTCACAAAATGATGTCAAAATCAAAATTACGGCAAAGGGGAAAGACGCGCCAATTGAACAAGTTAATGTATGGGTGAACGGTGTCCCTGACTTGAAAAACAGTTTTCGAATTAGTCCCCAAATGACATTTGATACGGTATTAACGGTCTCTTTATCAAACGGACAGAATTCAATTGAAATAAGTGTTAAAGACACAAGTAACACACCTTCTATTGGTGAATTATTTTCGATTCGTTCTAATTCTGAATCGTCTCAAAACTTATACGTTGTTTCAATTGGGATATCTAATTATTTAACAATGAACAACTTGACTTATTCAGCAAACGAGGCGAATGATTTAGGCAATGCAATTCAACAAATAGCCCTAAACAAGGGAAATTCGAATTTCACTGAAATTCGTACTATGGGATTATCTGACAGTCAAGTAAACAAACTGAGTTTGGATAGTGTCTACCTGTTTTTGGAAAATGCCAAAGTAAATGATGTCGTTCTAATCTATCTTGCAGGACATGGTGAAATTGAGTCGTTTAGCGGAGAATATTATTTCCCATTATCTAACAGCACAAGTGATAATTTGTTAGAAACAGGAATTGCTTATCAAGAAATCGATAGTTTATTGGGTAAACTGAATGTAAGAAATAAATTATTGATTTTAAATACTTGTTTTTCTGGTTTGAGAGATGAAGAGGCGGACGGTTTTGACTATGAGGCTTCGGAAGAGTTTTTGTTGATGCGTGATTTATTTGTTGATACGCGCCGAACCAATGGAGCAACAATAATTAGTTCAGCTGGTGGCTACGACTACTTCACAGAAACATCTCGGAGCAATAGATACAGCATTGTTGTTGATGAATTAATAATTTTACTTTCTGAAAATACTGAATTAACCGTATTTGAACTAGCTCATCAGTTAAATAATAAGGTTAAATCCTATAGTTCCTTTATTGAAAATGCGCCTGAAATAAGATATTCAAATTCAAAAAATAATTTTCGGATTTGGTAGTCTAAATTTCTATTAAAAAGAGCTGAGTAGCTGCCTCAAATGATTCATCTGTTCCAACTTCTTCAAATTCGAATTTTATTCGTACCAAAAAATTCGTTCTGGGGAGCTTAGCACCTATTTTGGTTGCATCATAAAATTGTGACCAAAGTTTAAAATTATACCGCCCTAGTCCTTCCAAAATAAATTGTTCTTTTATATCATTATCCAAAACTCCTTGAACGCTTGACAGCTTCATATCATGCAGTACATTATTTTTATAATTACCTCCTCCCGACAGTTTTTTCCATACATAAACCGTTTCAGTTTGAATGTTTTTCAGCTTAAATTTGCGATTTTGACTATTTATGTCTGCCTCCAGGTCAAAATACAATTT
>JBLHOW010000123.1:0-13324 GCA_047623705.1 Crocinitomix sp. | reverse complement strand
GATTTTAATGATGCTGCCTCTTGCTCAGAAATTGATAATAATTCTGAAAGTTCCTTCACTGCTCCTTTTTGAATTAAGGCATTGAAATAACCAACGTCGTTCAGTAATTGCTCCTTGCCATTTACAGTCAATTTAACTGTCATGTTTGATTCATAAACACGTGGCATAAACTCTGTACTGAAAAAGCCCAAACAACCGCCGAGTATAACTACTACAGCAAGAATTATAAAGTTTTTAAAGGCAAAGGCAATAAAATTTTGTAATCCATTGAAAAGTCGTTCTATAATTGAACGAATAAATTGAATGAAACGGTTAAATAACCGCTCTAGATCCTTAATTACAGGTGTAACCGTTACTTCTTCGGAAATTTCATTTTTCTCCATAATTCAGGCTTGATTTTTATAAAGGACTAAGATAATTTATTTATTGGAATATCTTGTGTTTGGCTATAAAGTCCAATTTCCGCGTTATGCTTAATCTTCAAAAGCTGCGCTTTTTCTTTTACAAAGGTAAACTCGCAAATTTTGAACTACACACCCATTGAACTCGTCCGCCTCAGATGGACTAGCCCAAAAGAATAGATTTTAGTGGTAAACAATAATTACATACCGCTCGAATTTGGGTGATACAAAAAATACTATATTTGGTGGGAATGGAAGAGCGCAAGGGCGATTCGAATAAAGGAAATAAAAACGATCGAAAAAAATTAGTTCGACGGTTTTATCCTATCCTTTTGAATGGTGTTCGAACCATACTCACACCAATCATTTTCATTGTCTTTTCTTATTTAGTAGTGCGCTATCACTCGAAAGAACTTTGGGGTGGTTTTGTAGATTATTTATTGTTTTTTTACTTGGCAACCTTAGTTTCAAATTGGGGTAGTAAAGATTATTTATCACGTTCATTTAGTGCAAAGCCAAAGGGATTAATTTCCGAATGGCAGACACATTTCATGGCGCGTTTACCGTTGTTATTAATCACAATTGGTATTGTACCATTTCTATTTGAGCAAAGCGCACAATTCTATCTTATACTGTGGCTAGTGGCAGGTTTTGTCAACAATGCATTCATTCCTGTTTATACTTATAAACGCGATTTTGGTAAAGTTATATTAACAGAATTGCTCGGATTTGCATTGCTTATTTTTCTAATTCTAAGGTCCACTCATGGATTAACCGTAACCGACTTAGTTTACTTTTATGCTTTAAGTCAAGTTGCAAAGGCCGCGGTTTTCAGCGTTATTTATGGCCAATTTTTCAGATTTAAAAGTGTCCAATTTAAGTTAGGACTTTTGCTTTTAAGCTTGCCTTTTTTCCTAATGGGATGTGCTGGTTTCTTTCAATCGAAGGTAGATCTTTACCTTTTTGGCTTTTTTCACAACGACACACTTTTAGGTGAATATCAAATAATTTCTGGCTTTTTTATTTTTTCGCAATCCATTGCAACCATTTTGCTTTTGCCTTATTTGAAAAACATTTACCGCATGAAAGCAATGAGCATTCGTTCATTAAAACAACGAATGATTTTGATTGGGTTTGTGCTCAATCTGTTTGCTGTAGTTGCAATATACATAGCATTGAAGCTGTTTTTTAAAATTGAATTATCAGTACTTGAAGTGGTGGCAGGATTCTTTATTGGATGGCCTTCCTATGTTTATGTAATGCACATCTTTTATCTGTTTAAACAGAACGCAGAACGCACGGTTCTTTTCATTAGTGTGGTTAGTTTATGTTTTAACTTTATTCTATCATTAGTTTTATTATCTTTGGAAGTAGAGATATTGGGTGTGTTAATAGCCAATGCAATAGCGCAAATTGTAGCTATGTTTCTCTACCTCAGAAAAAAGATTGATGACGACCTATTTAAAAAAGATAAATAAGAAGATTGCCCCAAAGAATTTCTTTTTTGCACCGGAGTGGGTAGTGCTAGGCGTGAATAACGTCTGTAATTTGCATTGCAAAATGTGTGATGTTGGCAATCAGAATTTAGACAGTAATTTTGCTCAAAATTTGGTGGGTACACACCCAATGAATATGCCAGAGGAGTTAATCTTTAAGGTGATAGATCAAACTGCGAAGCATTATCCTACAGCCAAATTGGCTTATGCATTTACAGAACCATTGGTTTATCCGCATTTAGCATCATCTTTATTATACGCCAAAGAAAAAAAATTATATACAACAGTTACTACAAACGCCTTAACGCTTAAAAGTAAGGCTCCAGGAATATTAGCCGCCAAATTAGATGAACTTTTCGTTTCATTAGACGGACCGCAAGACATTCATAATGAAATAAGAGGCCATAAAAAATCTTTCCAAAAAGCAATGGAAGGAATTGAGGTCTTAAAAGCGTCTGAAAATTGCCCGAAAATCACCGTGATTTGTGCTATTACAGAGTGGAATATTGGTGAATTGGTGAATTTGATTGAATCCTTGAAACATTTAGGAATTGATGAATTTGCCTTTATGCACACGCAATTTAATAGTCTTAAATCGGCACAAACACATAATGCATCCCAATGGGGAGTTGACTATCCTTCGTCTGAATCAAATTTAGATATTATTGATTTTAGCAAAATGGATTTAGACGTTTTGTTGAAAGAAATTCATGAAATAAATAATGCAGATTATCCATTTAAAACTTATTTCTCTCCGGAAATAACTAAAATGGATGAATTAAAGCGGTACTATTTAGAACCAGAAACTATTATTGGCAGTCATTGTGGTGCCGTTTTTAATAGTATGATGGTAAAGTCTGACGGAAGTGTAATTCCTGCACATGGTAGATGTTACAACTTGACTATTGGAGATGTTTATAAAGAAGGTATTAATGATATTTGGAAATCGGCTAAATTAAAACAGCTGAGAGGAGATTTACATAAAGCCGGAGGACTATTTCAAGGATGCAGTAGATGCTGTAGCGCTTTTTAATTCAGATTAGATGCCGGAAAATAAAGAACTTTTTGATAATGCTGCGCCGTCCTATGATTCGACATTTACGAACAGTCATATCGGTAGACGTCAGCGTGCAAGGGTTTATTTTCACTTATCTCAAATCAATTTTTTCAAGCGTGCAAAATCCGTTTTTGAAATTAATTGTGGAACAGGTGCAGATGCTACTTATTTTTATGAAAACGGCTTAGAAGTAAGCGCGACTGACCGATCAACAAAAATGATTGAAACAGCCAAGAGTAAGGGGACAACTGGAATCAATTTCTTTCCATTAGATTTTTCAAAATTAGCAGAACAAGAAATAATCGAAGATGCCTTATTCTCGAATTTTGGCGGTTTAAATTGTGTGTCTGGGAATGAATTGAAAAGCATTGCAGATACGATTAGCCAAAAACAAAAGAAAGGTGATTTAGTCATTTGGGTAATCATGCCCCGCTTTTGTTTTATGGAGGGGCTATATTTCATATCACGCTTTAAGTTTGGGCAACTTTTTAGACGAAATACTGCAAAAGCAGTAGCTGTTAATGTTGATGGAACGACAGTTGAAACGTTTTATCATTCGCCGCGTTTTGTGAAAAGTGTTTTAAAAGATGCGTATCAAATAGAAAAAGTAAAACCAGTGGCCTTTTTTCTGCCTCCTTCTTATTTAGAAGGGTTTTTTAAGAAGAAATGGTTCCTATTAAATTTTTTAAATCGATTGGAGAAAATTGCAGGGCGCATATCATTTCTTTCTGGCTGGTCAGATCACTACATCATAATTGGAGTAAAAAAATGAGCGTAATATTAACCCACGGCTATTTTTTAGAGGAAGATCCTATAGAGAAAAAAATCATGCGGCCTTATCCACCATTAGGGATTCTCTACTTGTCTTCTTATATCGGTGAAAGAGGTTTGGAACATAAAGTTTTAGATACTACTTTTTCAAGTGAACGCGCATGGAAGCAAGAGGTGCTTGAAGCAAAACCAAAAGTGATTGCTTTTTACGTGAATTTAATGACCAAAGTAAAGATCATTGAACTCATTCAATTTATTAGAGGAGAAGCAGATCTAGCAGGGACCAAAATTGTATTGGGTGGTCCAGATCTTACATATAACAAAGAAAACTATCTAAAAGCTGGGGCAGATTTTTTGATTATTGGAGAAGGGGAGGAAACATTATTTGAATTGACATCAGCGGTCTTAGAACAAACGTCTACGAGCGAAATTACAGGCTTGGTTTATATGGATGGGGATGAGGTGAAAGCCAATAAACCGCGAATAAAAATGAAAGACTTGGATGAATTGCCTTTACCAAACAGAGCAGCTTTTCCAATTAAAAAATACCTAGAAACTTGGAAAACGGCTCATGGGAAAAGCGCATTAAATGTTAGTACTCAGCGCGGTTGCCCTTATACTTGTAAATGGTGTAGTACAGCGGTTTATGGACAAAGTTATCGCCGTCGTTCTCCTGAAAAAGTGGTAGAAGAACTCGCAGTTTTAATGGAAACGTATACCCCCGATACTTTTTGGTTTGTGGATGACGTTTTTACCGTAAGCCATAAATGGATGCGCGGATTTGCTGAAGAAATTAAAAGAACCGGGTTGAAAATTCAGTACGAATGTATTACCCGTGCCGAGCGGATGAATGAAGAAATTATTCAGCTGCTAAAAGAATCGGGGTGTATTAGAGTTTGGATTGGGGCTGAAAGTGGATCGCAAAAAGTGATTGACGCCATGGATAGAAGGGTGGATGTGAATGTGGTTTGCGACCAATTGATTGCAACGCGAAAAGCGGGAATTGAAACAGGAACATTTATAATGGTTGGATATCCTGGAGAAGAATATGAGGATATTTTAAAAACCGCAGCCTATTTAGAAAAAGCCTTGCCCGACCAATTTACAATCACGAAAAGCTATCCTATTAAAGGAACTGCACTTTATACAGAAATTGAGGAATCAATAACAGAGCAGCCGAATTGGTTCACCACAACAGATCGTCAAATTGACTTTAAACGTCCTTATAGTGATCGTTTCTATACCTATGCGGTAAGATATATTTACAACCGGGTACAACTTAAACGGGAGAAAACAGCCAATAAAAGACGCTTAAAAACCATCCTTAAAGTCCGTTTAAGTGGACTTATGTTAAAATTATTGGCGCGTTAATAATGGGGCATTCTACGTTAATATTTGCCGATAGATTATTGAAGCCTTTCTATTTTTTATTAAAATGGATAAAGTGCATTTGGCCAAAAAAAGCGTTTCTAACGGATCAAATTTATGTCATTAAATTTTTTGGATTAGGCAGCCTAACGCGAATAGCGTATGTTATTGAAAATACGGGTGTCGATAAAAATAAGGTAACGATCATTACTTTAAAAAGTAATCAATCCATTATCGAACATTTGAAAATAAATGCCATTTATATTCGATCAAGCAATCCATTTTATTTTGCAGCGGATTATTTTAAAGCAATGTTCCATGTATGGAAGAAAAAACGCGTACATGTTTTCGATATGGAGCGTTCTTCTAATTTTTCAGGGATTTTCAGAATATTATTGGCCATTCGTAAACCTTCGACAGGTCTTTTTTTTAAAGCAGAAAATAAGATGTTGGGCAATCAATTCTTTGTTACATTAGTTAACAAAACAGCCGTTGCCAGCATTGCTGAAATGTTTGGGCAGAAAGAATTCCAACTAAGGGATGTAGCTCCTATTTCAGCTCAATCCAATGAAGTATTGATAAACGTGAATGCTGGCGCTTATTTGCCACAACGTATGTTTCCATTGTCCAAGTTTGCAGACTTGGTTGTACAATTACATGCTGAATATGCGAACTGGACCTTTGTATTGACAGGAGCTAAAACTGAATTGGGTCGAGTAGGCCAGTTTATTAACTTATTAGAAAAGGGTGGAGTGGATAAGGCAAAAATTCGCAACCTAGCAGGACAACAAAATTTAAACGATTTTTTGACAACAATTAAGGACGTAGACTTGGTAATTACCAATGATTCTGGTCCAATTCATTTCGCCAATTATGTAGGGGCAAAAACGGTAGGAATTTGGGGCCCAACTTCTGCAGAAATGGTTGGTTATTCAAATTCAAACACAATGTTGAATTTAATTCCAGATGAAGCTTGTTCTCCTTGTTTTATCAATCCAAAATCAAAGGTGGCAAAAGTATGTGGAGGGCAACTCACGTGTTTTCATAACTATGCTATAGACAATATGGTAACGAAAATTAAAGAATTTGTCGCAGCTTCACCTAAAAATGGTATCATTGATTCTGAATAAGCAAAATGGTAGATAAAAAGAACATATTATTCCTTAATCCTCCGGGTAAAAAAATCTACATTCGAGATTATTATTGCTCAAAAGTTTCTAAGGCTTATTATTTGCCACAACCGGTAGATTTATTAATGCAAACGGCGCATTTTAATTCGGAACAATACAACCTTAAAGTAATTGATGCCATTGCCGAAAAAAAGTCAGTTGAGCAAACGATTCAAGAAGCTACCAAATTTAATCCAGATCTTATTATAGGACAGATTGGATCAGCAAGTTTAGATGAAGATGTCGCTTTTTATGCGGAATTAAAACAAGACCTTCCATCAGCAAAAATAGCCTGTTCTGGAGATGCTTTATTAGAAGAGTTTGAGGTTAAATTCAAAGACTATAATTGGTTAGATTTAATCATTACCAATTTTTATAGTAATGGCCCCACACTTTGGTTTACTGGTCAAGCGGATGAAGCACAAGGAATTGTCTATTTAGAAAATGGGCAATTAATTGAAAAAGCGGCCAAACGATCCAAGCCTATGGATATGGCAGTTCCGCAACAAAAACTATTTACAGGGAATTACCGCATGCCATTTGCAAATGCTGAACCAATTGCAACAGTTTTAACAAACTATGCTTGCCCTTATCCCTGTACTTTCTGTATCATGTCAACGCTGCCGTATACTCCTCGAACAGCAGAGTCTATCATAGAAGAGTTGAAGTATTTGAAAGCAGAGGGCTATCGTTTTATTTATTTTTCAGATCAAACATTTTATCAATCCAAAGCAATTACTAAACACGTTTTAGAATGGATGGTTGAGGTTGATTACGGCATCAGCTGGATGTGTTTTTCTCGCGTTGATGTTGTGGATAAAAATCAATTAACCTTAATGAAGAAGGCCGGATGTAAACTAATTATGTTTGGGGTGGAATGGGCAGAGAACGAACGTTTAGAACATTATAAAAAACATTATACGGTTGATCAAATTCGAGCTACTTTCAAATTAGCCAAAGAACTAAAAATTCAACGCTTAGGAACCTTCTTAATTGGTGTTCCTGGTCAAACGGAAGCATCAATTTTAAATACAGTAAAATTTGCCATTGAAATAGATGCCGATTATGCATCATTTAATGTGGCTGTACCAAGGTCAAATACATCTTTTCGCGAAGAGGCTATTAATGAAGGTTTAATTGAGGAGGATGATAAATCCATGGATCAATCAGGCAGTTTTATTGCAATGGGAACGGGTGAATTGAATCAAGAAGAGGTCATGCGATTGAAGAAAAAGGCCTATCGCAAGTTCTATTTCCGTTTTGGTTATTTATGGAAACGATTAAGAGGATTATCTAATTGGGTTGAATTGAAAAGTCATTTTAACGAAGGTTGGTTCATAGTTAAATCGCTATTTAGAAAATAGCAATGGATTTAGACCAGCAACAATATCAATTTTTCGGATATAAAACAGGTACATGGATTTATCTATTTTTAGGTGCTCTTGCAGTTGCAACGGTAATCATTTATCTCAATTTCCCGTCAGCTTATAATCAAGGAATTTATCATTACCAAGGCTTAGTCATTAAAAATGGAGGATTGCCTTATACCGGATTCATTGAGAAAAAAGGCCCCATGGGACTTTTAACTTATAGCCTAGCGTCACTCTTGTTTGGAGAATCAGCAATGGCCTATCGCTTATTTGATTTAATCATTTTAGGAATTACTGGCACCTATTTATTTCGTCTTGCTAAACTATTTTATTCCCGCCTAACCGCTGTGTTGATTAGCGTTATTTGGTTAAGTCATGTGATTATTGAAGGGCCTGGAAATACGGCAGATGTAACAAATATTATTACGGCCTGCTATGTGATTCTTGCATTTCATCTCTTAGCACCAAAAAAGAAAAATTATTATTGGGTAGCTGGATTGCTAATAGGAATGGCCTGTTGGGTAAAACCCACCGCATTAATAATAGCAATGCCATTGCTTTTTTTGTTTTTTACTCAGCGTTTTGAAGGATCAGAAAAACTCAATTTAAGTCGACTTTTACAAATTGGAATTGGATTGTTGATTCCAACAGTTGTTTTCACACTCTATCTTTTCATTTCAGGAACCTTTCATGGTTTTTGGGAAGCCGTGGTATTGGATCCTCTATTGAACTATGCAGATGATGTTTCACGCTTTAGTCTAAGAACGGTTATAAAAACAGGAAAAACTTTTCTGCAGGACCCAGTTTTCAGAATTGGAGGTGTCTTGGCACTGTTTTTATTACCATCCAATCAAGTCATTCGCCTTGCACGAATTTTAGTGATTGGAATTGCGATAATGCTTTTCATAGAAGGTCGTTTTTATCCTTACCATTATAGCATTCTATGGACGTTTTTAATTTTGGCGGCAGTGCATGGTTTTATTGTTCTCACTCAAAAGTTAAAACTGTTTAAGCAAAGAGCTGCGACGGTAATTTTAGTTTTAATCATATTAATTCCAACTGTTACAATTGGCACTAAGTTTATTAAAACCGGTGGTTTAACAAATGAATATTACGCAGGCGAAATGTTTCTTTTTCCTGATTTTAAAGAAATGTATGATTTCCGTCGACCTGTAGTTTCATATTTAAATGGTAAATTGAACAGCGAGGATCAAATCATGGTTTTGGGAAGAGATCCAAATATTTATTTGGAATTGGGTGTCATCACAACTTGTCGCTCGGCTAGAGAAGGGCATTCATTAATCGGAGACAATTCAAGAAAAACGCCAGACTATTTAATTGTATGGCAAAAAGAATTAGTTCAATATATGCTCGACGAAAAAGCGGAATGGATCATAGTCCTCAAAGAATTAGCTGGAAATTGGTTAGATGCCTATAGCGCAGATATGAATTTGATACTTACAGAAAAATATCAGTTAATGCAAGAAACAACAGGTCATTTTATTTATCAAAGAACTAAGGCAAATGCTGGATACTAAACCTATTCTGATAATTGCACCTTGTTATAATGAGGAAGTTGGAATCAAAAGTTTTCTGAACTCATTGGAACCTGTATGTGAAGGTTCAAGGTCTAATTTTGAAGTTGTAATCGTGGATGATGGTTCTACAGATGGTACGGCTAAAATATTAGAAAAATTCGAATTTGAAGGTGCAAATATTTCTCTTACGATTTTACGTCTTGATTTTAATGCAGGACATCAGGAGGCAATCTTTCAAGGATTAATATATGCCAAATCGACGGAGGCAGATAAATGCGTGATTTTAGATAGTGATGGGCAGGATGACGTTGCCTTAATTCCAAAAATGATTGCTTTTGATGACTGTGACGTGGTGCATATCCTTCGCAAAAAACGAAAAGAATCACTCCTGTTTCGTTTCTCTTACAAGATTTATAAAATCATTTTTAAAATCATCACAGGAAAGTCCATTCATTTTGGTAATTTCTGTATGATTAACCGCAGTGTTGTTAACCGTGCGGCAGGCACAGGTTTTGTGCATTTCCCGGCTTTTCTTTCCACATTTGTTCAACGTAAAAAATACTTAACTGCTGATCGTAAACAAAGAGAAGCAGGCAAGTCAAAGATGAAATTCACTGATTTGTTGAACCACGCAATAAAATCATTTATTCAATATTCTGAGAAATTATTAATGGTTTGTTTATGGCTTTTTATAGGGCTAGCAATTGCACTAGTTCTATTCGCAGCTTATGTATTATATGAAAAATTATTTACGGATAAGGCTATTTTAGGATGGGCGAGTACAATTATTTTGGGACTTTTCAATGGCGCGTTAATTGCGTTAAGCACATTTGTAATTGGAACGCAATTATTGAAAAATTCGCATGGACAAAATATCAAGTTTAATGCAACAATCATCAAAAAAGAAAGGCAGAATTAAACGTGGAGAAACTTAAATTGACTATTTCAACCAATTCTCTTGCGACAAAAATCGTGTTGAGCGTTTGGCTTGTTTTAACGGCAAGTTTCATTGTTTTGAAAGGCGGAGTAGAAGGTTGGAATAATAGAGGAGGAGACTTTAATAATTATTATGTGGCCGCTGTCCTTGTTGCAGAGGGAGAATCAATTGATCAGTTTTACGATAATAATTGGTACGTAGCAAAAGCGCACGAAATGAGGGTAGAAAAGGGAGCTAAATTTGCACCCTTCCCGCCATTAACTGCATTTCTTTACAGTCCATTGTCAGGATTTGATTTTCTCACAGCTAAGAGGATTTGGCTCGTGTTCAATGCACTTTTATTGCTGTTTTTACCATTTCGTTTAAAGCGTATTTTTAATTTACCGTTTCTTAGTGCAATTTTTATAACCAGTCTGTTCTTTGTTCCGCTTAGTTCAAATTTTAATTTTGGTCAAGCCTATTTTTTGTTAACCTTTTGTATGATTGAGGCCATTGGATTAGCACAATTGAAGGGGAAGCAGCGCATAGCAGCCGTTATAATAGCCCTTTGTGCATTGCTTAAATACTTTCCACTTTTATTTATTCTGTATTTATTCGATCCAATAAAAGAGAAGGGGCAAGGACTGATAACATACCTTTTTAAACAAAAGTGGATCCTGACCTTTGGATTGGCAATTATGGCAATTTTAGGATTGAGTATCTTGTTCTTTCATGATGCTTACCAAGCTTATCTCATTACATTTTCTGATCATTTGCAAGGCAACTTATCGGGTCAGGGGAAATTTGCCATTGGATTTCAATCTATTGATTCTTTATTGAACAATCTTTTTGTTTCGGATAATGCCGCAATTGTTGACATGCCGCTACTTAAGTCCCTATTAAAGGCAACATTCTTTTTAGGAATTGCATGGACTTGTTTTAGGATTTTTAAAAGAGATGAATATCAATTTACAGCTATAAACAGTTCTATTTTTATAATGGGTGCATTTGTTCTAGTTCCTGCTTCCGCTTCTTACCACTTTTTGTTTTTGCTCATTCCGGTTGTGTTTACTTTTAAATGGTTAATGGCATTAAAAAGCAATCGCCCACTAATCATTTTTGTGGTTTTACTCATAATGGTGTTTTGTATTCAATCACACCATATCCCAGATTTACAAAGCTTTCCTTCAGTAAATTATGTAATCCATTATCCTAGGTTTTGGTGTTTGTTATTATTATTCGGATATTTAAGCTATATAAAATTGAACTCAAAAAATGGCTAAACTTCTTTTTCTTCAAAACATGGACTACGAATTCGTTGGTCCAATGTACATTTCAGCCATGGTTAAGTCACATGGGCATGAGTGTGATTTGGCAATTGGTCAGAAATTGGAAGACTTTGAGGAGATCATGGAAAAATACCAACCAGACATAGTTGGATTTTCAGTGATGAGTGGCAGTCATAATTGGGGAAAACGAATAGCGATTCAATTAAAAGAAAAGTATAATGTTTTAACCCTGTTTGGTGGAGCGCATCCAACATTCTTTCAAGACTTTATTCGAGAAGATGGGATTGATTATTTGATCAGAGGAGAAGGTGAAGAATCAATGCTTGATATTTTGAATTGCTTGGATACAAATGAAAACTTTGATCATGTTCCTAATCTTTCTTATATAGATGTCGAAGGTAAAACAAGGCATAATTCATTACGACATTTAGCTGACAATATGGATGATTATCCATATCCAGATCGAAAGTTATACCATACATTAGATAAAAATCAACACCGTCAAGTACGAAATGTTATAACCTCTAGAGGTTGTCCTTTTCACTGTTCCTTTTGTTTTGAAGACGCCATGCGTGCTTTGTATAAAGGCAAAGGGAAATACGTTCGTATTCGCGAAATTGATGAAGTAATTCAAGAGTGTGTACGCTTAAAAGAAGAAACACCAGTAGAAGTGATCTATTTTGCAGATGATGTCTTTGGTATGAATCGTTCATGGTTATACGAATTTCTAGAGCGTTACAAAGAAGAAGTGGGCTTACCGTTCATCTGCCTTGTTCGGGCGGATTTAGTGGCTGCAGATCGCGATTATGCCTTTAATTTGGCTAAAGGTGGATGTCAATCCGTTTTCTTTGGCGTAGAATCAGGCAATGAAGACTTGCGGAATCAAGTACTCAAAAAACAATTGAACGATAGTCAAATTATAGAAGCCGCAGAACTATTACATGAGGCTGGAATCACCTTTAGAACCTACAATATTTTAGGTTTGCCAGAGGAAACATTGGAGGATGCCTTTTCTACTGTAGAATTGAATATTAAAATCAAAGCTGATTACCCCTGGTGTTCTATTTTCGCACCCTTTCCAGGAACGGAACTTGCTGATTATGCTTTGTCAAAAGGCTATTTAAGTCCAACCTTTTCTGTAGAGGAATTAGATAAATCATTTTTCCTTTCCTCACAATTAGATTTACCTCATAAACGCGAATTGCAAAACTTGCAAAAGTTTTTCCAAACCGCCGTTCTTTGGCCTTGGACTTTTCCTTTAATCAAAAAACTCATAAAATTACCGCCCAATTTCTTGTTTAGAGCGTGGTTCGGTTTCATTTATTTCAGAGTTTATATCCGCTCAGAAAAACGTAATTTTTGGGAAACGTTTAAGTTTGCCCTTAAGAACTATAAGCACGTATTGGTAAAGGAGTAGGGAGATTGTTTGCGAATAAGGGCTTAAATAATTTTTGTATGATGTCAATATTGCCATAGCTTTTATTCATTTCTTGTATTTGAATGGTGATAACTTATTTTACAGGTTTTATACAAATACTTGCTTTTCCATTCCAACTTGCCAAATCACCAAAAGATATTTTTTGCGCTCATTGTCTTTCACCTCCTTAAAACCTTGATCATAACAAAATAAGTACGTTTCACCTGCCATTGTTTTCCAATAATGAGTGAAGAAGCGTGGATTGAACCCTTCATTCAATAGCACTTCCTTTCGCTCTGTAGCTTTACTTTTTTTATTGTATTTAGCTAGGACACGCCTATTATTTCTTAAAATCTCATCCACTCTTGATTTGAAAAACGTTTTTCCGCTTTTTTTTCTAATTAGATAATGATGCTCCGATTTACAGTATTCAGAACAAAATTTGCGATCAATCCTACCAATAACGATTTTGTTACAATTTTCATTCCGACAAATTTTAGATTTTGGGTCCATTATTCGTGGATTTATACGG
>JBLHOW010000122.1:0-14011 GCA_047623705.1 Crocinitomix sp. | reverse complement strand
TGCCTTTGGATACACAGCTTCCTGATAACAGAAAAATATATGAATAAAACTGAAGCCAATACGGCATATAGCAAATAGGGGGCTTGCTGGTTTACGAAAAATAAGTGCTTTTTACCAGCAGCGCCAAATCTTTAAGTTGGCTTTAAAGTAACCTGAAAAAAATAATCATGAAAATTCTAACACTTGCAATGCTCATTCTTCTTTCCGCTTCTCAGTGCGTGGCGCAGGAAAAGAAAATGTATTTAAACTTCTTTACGGGAGTTGCGGCATTCAAAACGGACATAATGCAAATTGAAGGGACTGATTTTCAATCTTCAGAATTATATACAATAGCACCCACAGGTTTAGGCTTAAGTTTTGAATTTATTAAAAACACTTATATAGACATTCATTTTGGAATTCATTCGCTCCATAATGACTATTTGAAAGTTGTAGGAGAAAATTATGGAAGTAGACTTAGCAGCCAACCTGCATCTGCAAGAAATTTTGGAATAAAACTAAAGTATGAAGTTGAGTTGCCAAAGTCTTTTAAAGTTATTCCATTTGTTGGTTATTCAATTAGCTTTATAAATCAACCTGCCGGCTCAGTTTCACCGTTTGAGATGAGATCAAAGTCAAGCAGTACAGCATCAGTCAATGGTGTTGTAACGGATGTACAAAGGGATTCTCTTTTTTCGTCGACTGAATTCATTAGGAATACTTTTTCAGGACTTTCTGTAGGCGGAGAGTTAGTATATGACTTTAAAAACAATTTAGGGATCTATTTTTCATACGCTTTTTTTTACAGCTCAAAATATTATGCTGTTCAATATGGTGAGTATCGCAGCACAGCCAACACTACTCAAATAGCAAATACATCTTTTGGAAAAAGCGGTCATTTTTATCAACTAGGACTTAGGTATAAAGTTTTCAATTACTGACTTTAAGGTAAAACAAATTTCTATTTTCTTTTTTGCAATTTCAAATCATACGTAAAGCCCATACAGTAGCCAAAGTCTTTGGCCGAAATGGCGGACTCATGCAACAATTCCTGATTGTAAACTCCGGATTCCGGATGAAATGATCCTTCTGATGTGATATCAAAATAACGACTGTTTTTGCCCCAAAATGCCATTTTTACGCTACTAATAAAGTTTAAACCTTTAAATAATTCTGCAGTAATAAACAGCTCAGGCACCAGCGAAACATTGCCACCTCTTGTTCTAATATTTAAATTGTATGAATAATTAAACACATTCCATGAGGAGTCACCAAGAACGAATAATGAACTACTGCCACCACTGCTGCTTGCTAGGCCATTGAAATTTGGGGACGAAATAGTCGAGATATATGTATTTAAATTTAATCCAATACCTATTCTTTCTGTCAAATCATACGAAAATTGAAATCTTAAATTCGTTTTACGGATATATAAATTAATAAAATGTGCATCAAGTACATCCCTATTCTCAAAGTTGTCTTCAGTATATATATCAACGACAGCAATAGCAACAGAATAATTATCAAAACGACTACCTATGCCTAAGCCCCAACTCATTTTATTTTCAAATTTCCTCCGGTAGATTAAACCAAATTCACCTGACCGCAACTTTGCGTAATTGGCTACCGTATTTGGACTAGAAGTTAATACAAACTCAGAATTCGCATCTTGAAACATACTTATAAAAGGATTGCCATATAACTGTAAATAGCGTTCTTTCTGAGTGTACCCACTTGAAGAAATGAACACTATAAAACATAAAAAACTTAAATACTTTAGCATATTTTTTTTTTGAGTTATCTGAACTATATATATAAAACTAATATACCTTCTTTTAATTTTACAACGTAATATTTTTTTTAGCTAAATGTCAAATCTGTATAGAGTGGCAGCTTGTGAAATATGTCATTAGAAACCACATTATTTTTAATGTTACTAGTAATGCTAGTTATTGGCATAGGAATGAAAGAAATTAATTTTACAAGGATAAAAACTACAGCAAAGCAGTTTGGCATAAATCCCTATTTTTATGGAATATTAAACATTATACAGCATGAGAGAATGGGATATTTAGCAGATATATATGTAATTCGCCAATCGAGATCTAAAAAAATGGGAATCGATTTTTTAAACTATTTTCTTCCATTGCGCGAAGAGAGTTGTGATGACTATCTAATTCCACAGTATTCAGACAATCCAATTCAAGTAGTTAATAATGCTGATGAGCTAATGATCTTCTTAGAGTCTAATATTGAATGCGCACAAAGTATTTATTGGAGTAATAAAGATGAAAATAACCCTAACAAACATGGAATGATTTTTTATACGGAAGATGGGAATATGATATTCGGACTTTCAAGAAATGCAGATATGAGCGGGAATCTTAATACGGACAATGAAACTGAATGTTTAAGAGAAATGAAAGCTTATTTCAATACAGAACTCGGTTATATTCATTATGAAAATCCACCAGCAGATACATTTGAGGAGTTTATTAAAATTGTGGAAGCCCTATAAAAATCTTCTCCCAATTTCAATTAGACCCAATCTAAAACCCTACCAGATGCTACTTACGAGACATCAACCATTCGCAATATTCAAAATCTTCTAGTGTATCAATATCCAATGATTCTTGTTCGACGGTTTCTAAAATTTGTATGGAATTGCCATAAAGAGGCACATCTGCATTTAATAAAACATCCACCTTTATCAAATCAACACAACCGTTTAATCGATAAACAGGCGGTAAAAGTTGGCTTTGGTAATATTTTTCAATCGAAATGCCTGGTACAACATTAGTTGCCAAACCATTTTCTGATTGAAACATCCAATAGGGGTGATGCACACCTTCTACTTTAGTCATGCTTCGCACGGCGTCTGATCCACTCGATTTTAAAAGTGCAATACCTTTATCAATACTTGTTGCAGTTCTAAAGGGTGATGTAGGTCTTAACAAACAAATGGCGTCTATTTTACCTTCGTTATTCGCTAAATACTGTTCCAGTGCATGAATTAATACAGGGCGATCACTCGTTCCGTCTAGTGCTAATTCGGCAGGTCGAATGAATGGCACTTTTGCCCCAAACTTTTTTGCAACTTCCGCAATCGCTCCACTGTCGGTAGATACAATAATATCAGTGAGATTTAGCGCTTGTTGCGCGGCCTCAATTGTAAAGGCAATCAAGGGTTTTCCGCCAAGCATTTTAATGTTCTTTTGAGGAACACGTTTACTTCCTCCACGGGCTGGTATGATGCCTAATACATTCATTTTAATTCCTCAAAAATGACTTTAATTCGTTCTTGTAATTTGGGTGTTAAAAATTGCGCCGTTGGGAAATTGACTCCCATTGCTGAAAGTTTTTTACTGTTCGCATTTGAAAAAACATAATCCTTATAAGGTTCCATATCTCCTAATGGATAGAAAAAGGGCCGTGCATCAATGCTATTTTCCTTTAGCTTTTCGATCAGCAAATCGCGTTTACCATTTGTAACAAGTGCTGAAACCAGCCAAGTAATTCGTTTTCGATTTTCAAAGTGTGGTTCAAATTGAATGAAGTCAACATCTGCCAACATTTCAATATAGGCCGCTTCAATGGATCTTCTGAAATCAATAATCTCATCAATGCGTTCCAATTGTCCAACACCAATTGCGGCTTGTAAGTTGGTCATTCTATAGTTATAGCCTACTTCGTCATGCCAATAACGCTTGGTTTTGCTCATTCCATGGTCACGCAACATACACATGCGGTCATTATGTTCCTCAGAGTTCGTGACGCACATTCCACCTTCACCAGTTGTAATTACTTTATTTCCAAAAAATGAAAAGGTGGAGATGTCTCCAAATGATCCTACTTTTTTTCCTTTATAGGTCGCTCCATGTGCTTCTGCACAGTCTTCAATCACAAAAAGATTATGTCTTTTTGCAATGTCCATTATCGCATCCATATCACAGGGCTGTCCGTAAACATGTACAGGAATAATGGCTTTGGTTTTTGGTGTTATGGCTTTCTCAATTTCAGCAGGATCAATACACCAACTGTTTTCCCTTACATCCACAATTACAGGTGTGGCATTGGCATGAAAAACAGTATTAATGGTGGCTGCAAAGGTTAAATCTGGAATAATAACTTCATCTCCTTTTCCAACTCCTAAAGTTTCTAAGGCTAAATGAATAGCTACCGTTCCGTTGGAAACTGCTACGCCATATTCGCATTCGCAAAAGGTTGAAAAATCACGTTCAAATTGCCTGATATAAGTTCCCGAACTTGAAATCCATGTAGACAAAAAGGCGTCAACTAAATATTTAAATTCGTTGCCCTTTAAGTTAGGTGCTGCAACAGGAATATAGACGTTGTTTTGATATTGAAAAAAGTCAACCAATTTGCCTTGTTCATCTAAAATGGGTAAGATACTAACCGCTTCACTGGTTTTTTCAAGCATTTCTTGAAAAGTCTCGTTCACTTGAGCAGTAGCACAATTGGTATTGGGATAATCTCCAATTTTTGAGTTTAAATCCTTCCCATCTAATAATAACCGTCTAATATCGCCATCTGTTAAAACGCCAATAAATTCATCTGCATTATTAACGACAAATGCAATGCCTTTGCCATTGGTATTAATGACTTGTAGAACATCTAATAATGTTCCGTTTTGCTCACATTTTAATTGTTCAAGCATTTAATATTAAGTTTATTGTATCGACAGATGCTGCCACTTGCTCCAAGGGTTCGTAAACTTCTAAGGTCACTGTTTTATTTTTCCAATTCAATGTTTTCAATTGATCAAATAAATCAGAGTTTGGCTGAAAACCGTTGTTAGTGTCATGCAATCCATCATTATCACTAACGTGAATATAATCAGAACTGTTAAATAATAATTCTAGTGCTTCTGTAAAATTTTGATTCAGTGTTTTACAACTCACTTTTAAATGCGCCACATCCAATAATAAATTGAAATCAATGCGCGATTTTAATTCCTTATAACCTTCAAGATCCGTCAACATTAAAGGGTTTTTACCTTCAAATGATTCGTGGTTAGATTTTGAAAAGACGTTATTTTCGACATATAATTTTAGATCATTCCCAGCAAAGGCCATCAAATGTTGATGGGCATCACAAAAGCGATCCAAAGCTTCGTTTTTATCCGTAATGTCACTTGGGGACAGTTTTTTTCCAATTTCAGAGACCTTAATATCAATAAAAAAACCTGCATGAAATCCAAACTGACCTGTTTCCAATGCAATTGACATTTCAATGGCCTGTTTGCAATGTTCCAAACTTTGTTGCTGAATTATATCGTTAGCAGAGGCTAAATTCAGCACAAAATCTACTGGTGGCGGTGGGAAATAATTATGCAATAGAAGATCAACTCCCAAATTTTCCTTAGCGCTTTTCAAATCTGTCAACATTTCCGGATAAGGCTTTGTACCTCCTGATAACTCCAATGCATTAATCCCGAAATCATTTAATTCACGAATGGAATCAATAATTTTTTCATGTTTAACGCAAGAGGATGAAACAAAAGCCATAATTATTTCATTTTTTTATGAAGGCCAACAACGGTAGCATTTTCAGATACATGATCTAGTATAACACTAGCAGCACCGACCGTTGCATATGCGCCAATTTTAATTTTGTCAATAATAACACTACCAATGCCAATAAAAGCCAGTTCGCCAATTTTTGCACGGCCCGCAATTTTAACTCCCGGAGCAATGTGCGCAAAGTCGCCAATTATAGTTTCATGATCAATAATGGCTCCCGTGTTGATAATACAACCTTCGCCAATTTCCACGCCAGGGTTAAGTATAGCGCCAGCGCAAACTAAACTACCATTTCCAATTTTTGAATGAGCAGATATTATGGCGGTTGGATGAATTAGCGTACTTATTTCATAGCCTAACGCTTGTACTTCAGTAACGATTTGTTTTCGCTCCAAATTATCTCCTACTGCCACAAAAATGGACGTATCAGTATTAGAATAAGTATTTAGCTTATCCATTCCGCCAATTACCGGAATACCTAAAATATCCTCGTCTTTCCCCGAATAATTTGTATCAATACACGCTACATCTAATTGTGATGATTGGAACGCTGGTAAAGATTGCGCAATGTCAACCACAGGTCTTGCATGTCCACCAGTTCCTATAATTATCAAATTTTTCATTCAGTAATTATAATTTCGTTTTTTTCAAAATCTCGTGTGGCTATTTTATCAATGACAGCATCATAATCTATCGCTGATATACCATTTCCACCAGTTCGTTTAGCAACAATGTTCATATGGTCAAAAGCTTCCCCTTTTCTAATTGCTTTAGCGGCAACTAAGCATTTTTGTAGGCGATTACGGGTATCTTTTTCACTTTCGGTTGGGGTTTTAGAACCCTCTCCCAAATACTGCTCAACCGTTCTGATTTCAGTAATATAAGCCTTCAATTCTTCTGGATCTAAAGAAGCTCTATGATCGGGACCTTCCATTTCTTTGTCAAGCGTAAAATGTTTTTCAACGACTTTTGCGCCCATGGCCACCGCATAAGGTGAGGCACCAATTGACGGGGTATGATCAGAAAAACCAATCACCATATTAAACTTGTTTTTAAACGTTTTTATAACGTTTAAATGTACTTCATTGGCCTTTACGGGATAGTTAGATGTGCATTGGAGTAAAACCACGTTAGGATTTATTTCTGCGATAGTTCGCACCGCTTTTTCAACCTCATGCATATAACACATGCCTGTCGATAAGATAACTGGTTTCCCTTTTTTCGCCACTTTGCGAATGAAACCGATATTCGTCGTATCAGTTGATGAAATTTTATAAGCTTCTAAATCCAACTCATCCAACAATTCCAAACTTTTTTCGTCAAACGGTGTTGTCAGAAAGAGGATGTTTTTTGTTTTACAATAAGCTTTTAGTAGCTTCATATTGTCCACCGCAAACTCCAGTTTTTTCAGCATCATAAACTGCGTTTCCGTTCGCTCGGTTGTTTCTTTTTGATACGTGGCTTTTTCCACATTATCTAAAATCAATTCTTCTGTAATAAATGATTGAAACTTTACGGCATCAGCACCAGCATTAACTGCAACGTCAATTAACTGTTTAGCTAAATCAATGTCACCATTGTGATTTACGCCAGCTTCGGCAATAATAAACACAGGTGAACCTTCGCTAATCGTAAAATTTCCTATTTGAAATGAGTCGTTGAAATTCATAAATCTAGTCCTATAAAACTGAAATCAACAATGAGCGTTTGTTATAGTCGAACTCAGGTTATAACAAAGTTAGCAATGTTTTAATAATATCCGCGTCATGCATGGCAGTAAAGCATGGGGCTTGCATTTGCTTTTCATTCACTTTGCGTTGTTGTTAAAAAATCATAACGCTAGTAATGAATATCAGTTAATTTCGTTCATTTATACTTTAAAGACGAACAATTGGGCATAATTCAAAAACAAGCGCTTAGAACAACTGTAATTTCTTTCTTAGGAATTGGAATAGGGGTGACGTCGCAACTGTTATTTGCTGTTTATTTAACAAAGACAGAAATAGGCGCTTTATCCTTATTGAATTCTATTTCTAACGTTATTGCAATCATTTTTTGTCTAGGATTTGCCCAAATTACATTTCAGGTATTTTCTAATTTTAGAAATGAAAATAATGGGCATTCGGGATTTTTAATTTTTGGACTCATTTTTTCAGTGATTGGAGCTTTGACAGGGGAAATAACCTTTTACTTCTTTCAAGATCTTTTTGTTGGAACTGGAGCTGATCAAAAGTTAATTCGATCCTTGGCCTATTTAATCTTTCCTATCATCTTTTTTAGAATCTTCTTTCGAAATCTGGATGTGTATTTGCGGATGCTTTTTAGTTCCGTTACAGGTGCTTTTTTGGAGGGGATTTTGTTGAAGCTAATTGTTTTACTCGGTATTGTACTTTTTTGGCTGGGCTGGGTAGATTATGAAGGATTGGCTTATGTTTATACAATAGCTTTGTGCATTCCGGGATTAATCATCATCTTTTTGGCAATTATTAAAACACAAAAATTAACCTTACCCAAAAAAGAACTATTTGATAGGGCAACGAATAAAAAAATGTTCAATTTCGGCATTTTTGGAATCATAGCAGCCACTTCAGGAGTAATCATTATTACAATTGATCAATTAATGCTCAATCAAATGGTGGGGACTGATGCCGTTGGTTTGTATTCGGTTATTTTCTTTGCTGCGGCATTAATTGGAATTCCGTCAAGAGGGATTAAACGGATTGCCGTACCTGTATTCACCGAATCATGGAAAACGAATGACTTGGATAATATTGACACCATTTATCGAAAGAGTGTCATTAATCAAACTGTAGTAGCCGTTTTCCTATTTTTGTTAGGGTGGGCATGTTTTGCACCAGCCTTGACTTTTTTACCAAAATACGAGGATGGGCTTTACGTTTTCTTTTTCTTAGGATTAGGGCAATTGTTTGACATGATGACAGGGCTGAATATGGAAGTAGTGCTGACTTCAAAACGCTATAAAGTCAATACTTATTTTAATATTGTTTTGGCGCTTTTGGTGATAACGTTAAACTACTTTTTTATTAGTGAATGGCAAGTTTTAGGTGCGGCTGCTGCATCTGCGTTCGCCATTTTTGCAGTCAACTTAGGACGTTGGTATTACCTTAAACGTGTTTACGGATTGCAACCTTTTGACAAAGGTTTTGCAAAAATCGTTTTAATAGGTGTTGTACTTACCTTGTTCATATCATTTGTTGAGTTGCCTATTCCACCATTCTGGTTAATATTAACCTATGTATTTGGCATAACGATTATTTATTGGACGCTTATTCTAAAGTTTAATTTGGCGCCAGATATGCAACAATGGCTCTTAAAGATGAAACGAAAATTTATCAATAAGGATTAGGTCTTGAAATTCTTGTTCTCAGCATTCATTGAATCAATGCTGAATATCCATTCTGAAAACGTGTATAGAACCTTCTTCGCTAATCATTTTTACCAAATAAATCCCAGCAACAAAGTTGGCGGTATTTAATTGAAATTCCCCTGTGTTCATTTGGTTTTGATAAATTGTTTTGCCAGATAAATCAAAAATTGTTAGTTGAATTGGGTTCGTGAAATTATTGAAGCTAATGGTAATAAGATAGTCTGCAGGGTTTGGATAGATTTTAAAGTCAACCAAATCATTTACCTGAACGCCACTTTGCTGAATTGTAATGCACGCTGAAGTATCAATGCATCCATCAATGGTTATGATAACTGCGTATGGCTCATTATCTACAGGTTCGTAAAATTGATTGATTTCACCTATAATAATTTCACCCGTATTACAATTCATCCATTGATAAGTTGCTCCAGCTTGGTCAGCTGTAAATAAACCGCTAGTAATTGAAATGCCATCATCAATCACATCATCTGAAACATAAACTTCTTGATAAACGACACTATCACAACCTGTAACCGCTGTTAAACTGTCAGAATAAGTTCCTTCTTCGGTAACGTAATCGCCAAAAATAGCAACTCCTTGTCCTCTGCATAAAAAAATCGGCGCCAGAATGCTGTCGGCAGGTGCGCAGCATATTGGTCCAAATCCCCACGTGGCACCTTCAATATCTGCGGGGTACGTTAATCCTTCGTCGAATGCAGTGGTACCAATTGCTTCGTTAAAATGCCACAAACCTATTGTAGAAGCTTCGTATGACAAATCTGGACATGGTGGAATAAAATTTACTGTATACAATGCTTCTGATGAAAATCGAACATCATCAATGGCCCCATCAAAAAAACGATTATTTAATTCACCCCAGCAGCCAATCGCAGTGATTTTATCCAAGGCCGGTGGCGGAATTGTATTGGGGTGCGTATCATCCTGTTTAATTCCATCTATAAATAGCATCATTCCATGTTCAGGATGAACCACCGCTGCAAGATGATACCATTGATCAGCATTCCAATGTGTGTTATTTGAGAAAATATCTGAATAGTCCACCCAAGTTTCTACAACTCCAAATCGAATACTGCCCGCATGAGAGGTTCCACTCGGATTAAAGTTTAAGACGATTTCATTAAAGTTAGTTTCGATATTATCGCGCACCACTAAGGATACATGCGTTGCTAATGAAGGTGTAATGTCTTCGTCCAACTTGAACCAGAATTCTATCGTGCGAACATCTGTTGCTACTTCAGTTCCTAAATCAACATAATCGTTAATACCGTCGAAACGCAATGCGGGAGTTTGTGCAATGGAATGCATTCCCAAAAGCAACATTAAAAATGCAAATGATTATTTCATAGTAGGTTAGGCATGTATTATATGAATTACAAATTACGAAACTTTTAAATCATTCCACTATTTATGATTTTCGAAGACTTACTCCTCCTCATCCTCTTCTTCTTCCTCACCCTTTTTTTTCTTCTTCTTCTTTTTCTTTTTGTCGCTCTCGATCTCTTCTTCACCTTCTTTCTCTTCTTCTTCTCCTCCAGTACCATTGGCTTTTGCTTCTTTGGCCTTTCTAATTTCTTCTATCCGCTCAGGTGACATTACTTCACCGCCAAATTCATCATAATACATTTCATATGTCTTAATACCTTTCTTATAGGTGGCGCGGTATTTAATGGTATTCTTTTCATTGTCGTAGAACTCTTCAAACTCTCCGTTTCGCTGATCATTTTTATATGTTTCTTTTGTCCACATTTTCCCCGTGGCATAAAAACGTTTAAAGTTTCCTTCGCGTGAACCATTGTCATGGTTTTCATTGTAGAATAAAATGCCGTTTTTATAGTAATAAGAAGATGGTCCATCTTTTTCTCCTCGAACATATTCTTGTTCTGATTCTACTTTTCCGTCTTCGAAATAGGTAATGTACTTACCATCCCATTTTCCATTTTTGTATTCCACTTCTTTTTTCAAAGAATGGTTGCGAAAATATTCTTGTTTTTTTCCGTGTAGGCGGTTGTCTTTGTATACTTCAATTTTAAAAATGGTAGAATCTGGATAGTAGAAACGTTGCTCACCTTGGGCTAATCCCATAACATAGTTCTTTTCCCATTTTAAACTGCCATCTTCTCTATAATACTTCCAAAGTCCATCTTCTTTTCCATAACCTAAAGCATCATGCGCGGTGATTAGGTTAACCATACCATTTTCGTAATAGATTGTATCTACTCCTGTTAAATAACCGTTTGCATAATCTAAATGCATTTTTAAAACACCATTATTATAGCATACTTTGCAGTCTCCCGTAAAGGGTTTACCCGTCTTTGTATGAAAAATAATTTCAACATCTTTCCCTTCAATTTGTCTATAGTCGGAATAAACGTATCCACTACAATCAGGTACCATTAATAGATCTCTACATTTCAAAATGTTTGAAGATTCAGCTGGAGCCGCTTTAGTAGTTCTTGTTGTGTCTGTTTGCCCATAAAGGAAACTAACTGTAAATAGGAGTGTTGTTAAAAATGCAATTTTCATGTAATGTGTCGTTTTTTCTTATTCTGCTTTGAAGATAATAATAATATGAAGGCAATTATTATGCCCAATTCAATTTATTGGATTAATTGTACAGCACTTGCTAAGAAGCTGAAAAATAGATGGAATTAATCGATTAAATGTTCTTCTAAAAGTTTTCGCATATTAGCGGGGATGCTAATCGTCTTTTGTTGCTTATAATCAAAAGACACAACAACAGATTCACCATAAGCTTTTAACTTGTTTTTAGCATCTAAAACAGAGTAGGTGAGGGTAAAGCTTTTCGATCCGATATTGTTACACGCTACTTCTACATGAATTTTTTCTTCTATAAAAGTGGGGATATGATATTCAATGGTGTTTTTCTTAATAATTAAACCATCTTTTTTCCAATCCCAATCTTGTCCAAATCCAACCATGAAAAATCCAATTCTTGCAGATTCGAAATAATTAAGGTAAGCCGCATTGTGAACATGGCCGCCCATATCAAAATCGCTAAAACGTAATTGAATTTTAGTAGTTATCATTTGTCCAATTTTTCAAATACAGAATTATTACTGATAAATTCTGGAACAATGCCTTTCATTTTTTTCACAATTTCAAGATTATCTTGACTATCAAATAAGGCCGTAAGAATCAATATGTCATTCGAGATTTCTTCGAAATTATAGTCACGAACCGTGGCAATTAAAATTTGCGGATGATGCGTTTCTTGCGAATTTTCCTCATTGGTTAATAATTCCTCGTATAATTTTTCGCCAGGTCTTAATCCTGTAATTTTAATTTCAATGTCTCTGCCCAATTCAAGCCCGCTTAACTTCACCATTTTTTTTGCTAGGTCATAAATCCGTACAGATTCCCCCATGTCAAATACAAAAATTTCACCGCCGTTCCCCATTGACTCAGCTTCTAGCACTAATTGACAAGCTTCTGGAATGGTCATGAAAAATCGTGTGATTCTTTTGTCGGTAACCGTTAAAGGTCCGCCATTTTCAATTTGTTTTTTAAAGAGTGGAATTACTGAGCCATTTGAGCCCAATACATTTCCAAAACGAGTGGTTATAAATTTTGTTTTTCCTAATTGATTGGCTGATTGGGCATAAATTTCAGCAATTCTTTTTGAACAACCCATTACGTTAGTAGGGTTCACAGCTTTGTCGGTTGAAATAAGCACGAATCGTTCAACATTATACGCTAAAGATAAATCTACCAAGTTTTTACTGCCTAATACATTGGTAATAATTGCTTCTGATGGATTGTTTTCCATTAATGGAACATGCTTATAAGCAGCAGCGTGAAAAACATAATCTGGCTTAAAGGTTTTAAAAACGTTCTCTAAACGCTCATAATTTCGAATATCGCCAATTACAGTTTCCGTTAAATGCAGAAGCCCTTTCTCTTTCAATTCAACTTGTAAATTATATAAAGGTGATTCGGCTTGATCTAGTAGAATTATTCTTTCCGGTGAGTATTGTACCAATTGTCTTACAATTTCACTTCCAATACTGCCTGCCGCACCAGTAACCAAAATAGTTTTATGGTTGAATTCATCAGACAAGCGTTCAGGATCAAGTTTAATAGATTCGCGTCCCAACAAGTCTTCAATATGTACTTTTTTAATTTGATTTGATGTGAATTCGCCGTTAATCCATTTAGTGGGAGACGGTACATTTAGTATTTCTACATTGTGCATTAAGCAAATGTCAATAACCGCTCTTTTTTTCGCTTTGTCTGGATTTTTTATCGCAACGATTAGTTTCTTAATGCCCTCCTTTTTAATAATTTGTTCTAGACTCGAAGTATGGAAAATCTTGAGTCCTTCTAAAGTTTTCCCTAATTGTTTTTTATTGTCGTCAACAAAACAAATAATTTTCCCGTCTAAACCAGATTCTTTTTCAATCGTGTGTTTAGTGATTACACCATAAATACCCGCACCATAAATTACCGTTGGTATCATTTCTTTCGTCCGCTTGATTCCTTCCATGTAAATTAACTTAATCGCAAAGCGAGAAACCAATAAAAAGAAGATGCAGACAAAATATTCTGCCATTATAATAGAGGATGGAAACAAAAAGTGGCTATCGTACCAAATAAACTTTACAGCGGATACAACAATCATTACAAAAGTACCAAGGGTTACTCCTAAAGCGATTTTTTTGATGTCCTCAGTACTGGTGTGGCGTATTATTCCTTTATGCGTTTTGAATATGAAAAAACTTATCGCACGAATAATAATGAAGATTGGAAGGCCTAATTTGAAGATAGATAATTCTTCTTCTATAGGTAGATCAGTGGAATCAAATCGAATTAAATAGGCCACCAACAATGCAATAACACTAATGAAGATATCAACTCCAAAAATGATCCATCTCGGCGTATTCTGTTTCGGTAAAAGTATCACAACAGTTTAAATTCAGTTTTAACCTTCAGTAGTACCTAGTCGGAAATACAAAGAAATCAAAATTTTATCGATTTCTGAAATTTCGTCTATTTCCAACTGGACACTAGATTCTAATACGCAAATAAACGAAAAAGGATAGGATTTAATTCACTTTATTAA
>JBLHOW010000121.1:0-14092 GCA_047623705.1 Crocinitomix sp. | reverse complement strand
TGGTTGGACCAGTCCTCATGTTATCATGTGGAAAGATTACGCCTTATGAGAATGATACAAATAATTCAACTTTCACAGAAGACGAAAGTCATTATGATGGAGAAAACTGTATGAACTGCCATTATTCGGCGGGTGAAGGAGATGGTTGGTTTAGCCTAGCAGGAACAGCCAGAGGTAATACAGAGAACGCATTGGTGGAATTGTACAATGATACTTTACAAGCCTCAGTTAAAAAAATTCAAGTTGATACTCGGGGTAATTTTTATACAACAGATCAAATAGACTTTAGCAATGGGTATTTTGTTGGAACACGCAATAGTGCAGGTGATGTTCAATTTATGAATACACCAATTCAAGTTGGGCAATGCAATTTATGTCACGGCGCTACTACAGCCGCATTAACAATTAACTAAAATTATACGCCATGAAAAAGTTAAAATTAATTTCGTTATTAACGTTGGTTTTTACGTTAACGTTTTTCTTTACTTCTGCATCATCTGAAGAAGGCGAAGGTGCAAATTGGTATACAGATTTTGATGAAGCCGTGGCTGCTGCCTCCGCTGAAGATAAATCAATTTTAATGAGCTTTTCTGGGTCAGACTGGTGTGTCAACTGCATGCGTTTGGAACGAACGTTGTTCGAGTCAGGGGAATTTATGACCTATGCAAAAGAAAATTTGATTCTGTTGAAATTAGACTTTCCTGCGAAGAAAAAGAATAAACTTCCAGAAGTCCAGCAAAAGCATAATGATGAGTTGGCAGAAAAATACAATAAAGGCGGAAAATTTCCAACGGTTGTTTTTTTGAATAAAGATGAAAATACTTTAGGCGAATTAGCGCATCCATTAGAAAGTGCAGCTGCTTATATGGAAAATATTAAGGGAATTATTGGCGGATGATAAGGATTCTAAACTTAGTTCTGGTATTATTTTTAGCAGGCTCTATTTATGGGCAAATGCTGTCCAATAAGGATACTGTTCTTATGGGTTCGGCATTTAGTTTCACTGGTGTGCATAGTTCGCAAGAAGAAGGAGACAATGCTATTGATGCAGCAATAGCTGAAGTTGTTCGAATTGAGGCATTAATATCTTCGTGGAATATTGATTCAAAGACTTCAGAAATAAATAAAAACGCGGGAATTTCGCCAGTAGAGGTACCTTTGGAATTGTTTAACTTAATTGAGCGGTCAAAAAAAATCAGTGAATTATCAAATGGTTATTTCGATATTTCCTTCGCTTCAATTGACAAGATTTGGGATTTTAAGCAAGATTCAATTGAAATACCAACGGCTGAAGAATTAAAACAATCGGTTAAAAATATCAATTACGAAAACATCATTTTAGAAAGAGAAAAGATGACGGTATTTTTGAAAGAATCTGAAATGAAAATTGGTTTTGGTGCAATTGGTAAAGGTTATGCTGCTAATCAAGCTAAAAATATAATGCTATCGTTTGGAGTAGAGAGTGGAGTAGTAAATGCTGGTGGCGATTTAATATCATGGGGAGAACACCCTGAGAAGGATATGTGGACAATTGGCGTGGTGAATCCGTTGAAAAAAAATGAAGTTGCAATTTGTTTAGATATTAAAGAAACTGCCGTAGTTACTTCCGGTAATTATGAAAAATTTGTAGAAATTGATAATAAAAAGTATTGTCATATTATTAATCCAAAAACCGGATGGCCGTGTAATGGATTAGCTAGCGTTACAATTGTGTGTAAAGATGCGGAGTTTGCAGATGCAATGGCAACCACTGTCTTCGTGCTAGGCGCAAATGAGGGGATGAAACTCATTAACCATTTGGCTGGAGTTGAAGGCGTATTAATAGATGAAAAAGGAATTGTGTTTTACTCAAATAACTTAAAAAGTAATGCGGTTAAAAATTAATTATATTAAAATATTGATTGTGATTCTATTGGCAGGGTTAGGTTCTTGTGTTAGCGTTGAGTCCTATCAAAAAATGTATATTAATGATAAGGATATGGTTCTTTCAGATCAAGAGATTGAACGATTCGAAATAGGTTTTCAAACATACCGTGAAAGTACTTCTGGTGCAAACGGTGGTAAATCAGGAGGAGGATGCGGATGCAATTAGGAAGTTTAATAACGTGTCTATTTGTCAGCTTTGCTTTTGCAAGTTCAGCACAAGGGACCAAGGATTCAGCGAAGGTACAGTTGGAGAATATTGAGGTTAGTTTTTTAGGGAGTTACTATGAGCAAGATGGGAATCATTCAGCAGTCACGGGTGGTGTTGGAACAGAGTATTTAACAAATATAGCACCGTCAGTTGTTATTAAATTCCCAATTGACACCGTGCATACAATTAATGTTGATGGTGGAGTTGATTTTTACTCTTCGGCCTCTTCAGATAACATTAATAACCCTTTTGGTGATCCTAATCATGTTTCGGGAGCTTCAGCAAAGGACGAACGCGTTTACGTCAATCTCGGAATCAAAAAGAAAAATAATCAAAAGCATAATTCAAAAGGACTTTCACTTGGAGTTTCAGATGAGTTTGATGTGTTTTCTATGTCTGTGGGAGGTTCATTATCAAAATCTTCTAAAGATGAAAATAATGAATTAAGTGTAAAGCTCAAATACTATTTTGACAGCTGGAAACTTATTTACCCCATAGAGTTCAGAAATGGAGATATTGCACATTTACCAACAAATCAAAGGCATTCAATCAATTTTTCAGCAACTGGATCGAGTATAATAAATAAAAAAATGACCGCCTCGTTAACTTCTGATGTTGTGGTACAAAGTGGTTTATTATCAACTCCTTTTCACCGTGTTTATTTTCAAGGTGCGACAGACGCAGCAATAGAGAAACTGCCAGGTTTAAGGGTTAAGTTTCCAGTAGGATTGAGATTTAATTATTATATGAATGACGTAATTAGATTACGTACGTTCTTTCGTTATTATGCCGATACATGGGGAGTTCAAGGCCAAACCGTAAAGGTGGAATTACCGTTAAAGTTGCATCAAGCATTTCGCGTAATTCCTTTTTATAGATTTCACCGACAAACGGCTGCTAATTATTTTGGAGAATACAAAGCGCTATTAGGAACAGAAGAGTTCTTCACATCTGATTTTGACCTTTCAGGCTTGTCTAGCCATAAAGTTGGACTTGGTGTATCAATATCGCCATTATTTGGACTAGCAAGAGTAAGAGGTGTTTTTAGAAAAAATTCTATTACAATGCTGAAATCAATTGATTTACGTTATGCTAATTACAGCAGAAGTGACGGCTTTAAGGCAAATATCTTTACGTTCGGTGTAAACTTTACTGTTCAAAACAGAAAAATGTAAGCTTTGTTAAGTGAGTTCAAACGTAATTCGCTCAACAGGAATACCATTAATTTTTAAATCAATATAATGGTCGCCAACATAATGTTTTCGAGTTGATAAGTCTTTAAAATCTACCTTTTTACTGAACGTCAATGACTCTCCTTTTTTTATCGTTGTTTCACGCAATTGAAAAACTTTTTCATTGTGCGATCCATTCTTTTTTAAATAACCAACAGCATATTCTAATCTGAATTTCGCTTGACTGCCTGCATTTGTAACAGCAATTTGTAATTCCGAAGCATTGCCAATTTCGATTTGATTATCCAATAAGCTAAAGTTGTTTGTAGAGATGGATTGAATAGAGCCAAAGCCAAATAATTGCATGGCCCTTTGATTCCCTTTTTTTAATAAAGTTCGCAAAGCATGTTTAGCTACCCAGCGTGTTGTGTCAGATTCATTCATCCATTTAGCACAACATTCGAGTACTAAATCGGGATGGTGTTTTGAAATATCATTTAAGCTGTTGGCAACGCTGCGGTAAACATAATCTTCGGGATCGTTTTTCAGCGTTTCCAATATTGGCAAAATAGGAGAGGGGTCTGCCACGTAATTATGTAGTTTCATGGCCCAAGGTAAAAGCGGACGGCAACCTTCAGTCGCCAAACGACGCACATGGAAATTATCGCTCTTACTCCATTTATACATTACGCTAATAAGACTAGGGTCGGCAGCTAAAAATGGCCGAATCGCAAATTCACTGGTTGAGTGCTGCGTAAATTCTTCTAATGCCACCAAGGATGTCTTAACCTCATTTAAACCAAATAATTCGACAAAGGTTGGAAATATAGTAGCTGTGAATCCATTAAATTGTGGAGCTACTTTTTTCAAAACATCAATTTGCGCCGTATAGTTATAGGGCAAAAAAGCTTGCATTTGCTCCGAAATGTGGATTGTTCTTGCTTTTAATTCTAACTCAGGCCAATTGGCATTTAAAACGGCCTTAATAAATTGAGGCTGCTTAAATTTCAAATCTGCGCTAAGCAATGCGTTGGCCAAGTTCTCGACAAACGCAGTATTGTACATGTTTTTTAATGGTTCGGCCATAATGTGTTTTTGTTAACAGCTAATTAGCATCTTGCTGTTTTACGTTTTTTGCCAACTCTTCCTTTAGAAACAACTTTATCAATATAGATAGTCGCCAAAGGAACCTTACAAGCCGTTCCGCCAACATCTACCGACACTTTGCCAATGTTCCCTGCTACTTCCATTGATTTTTCTGTTAAAGCCTCAATATAGCTGCCAATTGCAATTACAAAACCGTTCATGACATAGCGCACTCTATTTTGCGCACCATGAATCTCTTTTTCAACCCTGTTTAACAAGGCGGTATATTGATCAATGTCTAATTGATCGTCTTCGCGTAAGGCTGCAATAGAGGCTAAAGTTGCCCAGCCTGCCGCAGTCGTGGTCTCAATATCCGATTCAATCCATTTCAGTCCCAGTTCAAATCCAAACTCAGTTTCTGCAGTAACCCAAGGCACCGTATATTCGCTTAAATATGAAAAATAGGCCTGGCTGACCCAAAGTTCGAGATGTGCTTCAGTCATTTTAGTTTCATCTGCCATTAGTCCTGCCAAATACATGGCGTCATAATTTCCTGTTGCATATAATTCCAAGGACAGTTGGTGGTTCTTTTTAGTCTTTTTAAGAATCTTTTTTAAATCCGCCACCTTAACACCAAATGCTGGTTCCTTGGCACCAATTGTTGCGTATGTTTTTTTTGTTTGCTCGGTTCCAAATGCTTCAAGTTCCGCTAATATATCTTTACATGTCATAATTCAATGCTTTTAGTTATTTAGTACTGCGTTCGTTGTTCCACTGCTTCTTAATGTCGCGGCGGTAATTAAACTTACAATAAAGCCTAAAATTAATACGGTAGAAGTCATTAATATAAATGTGAAACCACCCGAACTAGCCAAATCTTTCATACTTTCCATTTCAACTAATTTTGCACTCAATTCAGCGCCCGAATATTGGGTCATTGTATTAGCAACCTGTGCGGCATAGTATTGTTCTGTAAAGTCTGGATTAAGATAAGTGATATAAATGACATTAAAAAGCCCGAAAATAATGGCTGGAAAAATTACAATTAACATTCCAGCGCCAAGTGCCCTGCCGAAGCTGATTTCTTTTTGTGGTAAACCGTCTCGATAAGATTTTACGCCAAAAAACACAAAAGAGAGCGCAATGAAAATACTGAGATAACCCCAGATTTCTTGAACGGCGAAACTTAAGTTTTCTAAAAATAAATAGGATATAAAGAATAGGATTAATACTGTTACGGAACTTATAAGTCCGAATTTAAATACGCTTGCTTTCATAGTGTTATTTTTTCTGACAAATCTACAATCCAAAGTAACTGGCGTCAATTTTTAGAGGTATGATTCCTATGGTACTTTAGTGCTAAATTCAGTAATATCAACAATTCCTAGTTGATGTGCTTTTAAAATTGCTTGCGGTCTTTTCTTAACTTCTAATTTGCTGTAGAGACTTGTAATATGTGATTTTATAGTGCTTTCAGAGATGAATAATTGGGCACCAATTTCTTTATTTGATAATCCAGCAACAATTCCCTGCAAAACTTCATGTTCGCGGTCCGACATATTTAATTGGTGCAAGGTTTTATAATTAATCCCTTTTTTTTGATCCGCTTGCAGCTCTTTACTCCATTTTTTTCTGAAATAAAGCCCTAAAAAAAAGAAAACAACAGATACAAGCGCAATAATTAATTCCGTTGTCAAATTTCCTTTAAACAATTGGTAACTGCTCAATTGAAATAGAATGAGCAAAGCCGCAATTAAAAGTCCAAATGTGATGACGTTTTTTTTCATTTTATAATATCGAAATCCATTCGAAATAATTAGGGTAAATGGCCGCTGGTTTTTCATTGAAAATACCATAAACACTGGAGCCCGTTCCAGACATACTCGAATAAAATGCACCGTTCGAATAAATTTCCTTTTTAATTGCTGCTATTTTTGGGTAAAGTGGAAAAATAGTTTCTTCAAAATCATTTTTCAATTCCTTTTTCCATGTGCTTTGATCTTGACGAATGCTATCATTAATCGTTATTGACCTTTGTACAGGTATAATCCCCTCAAAAGCTACACCTGTGCTAATATGAATTTTCGGATTAATAACGTAAAGATATTTTCCCTTTAAATTTACTTCAATTGGATTTATTGTTTCGCCTTTACCTTGAACAAAAGCTGGAGTATTTCGAATGAAAAAAGCGCAATCACTGCCTAATGAAACAGCATATTCCTCTAATTCTTTTGTGCTAATTTTTAAATCAAATAAATTATTCAATAAAACCAAGGTCGCCGAGCCATCTGCTGATCCTCCACCCAATCCTGCACCCATTGGAACAACCTTGTGTAAATGAATTTTAACTGGTGGCAAGTTATATTTAGCTTTTAACAAAGAATAAGCCTTTACAACTAAATTATTTTCACGGTCTCCTTTTATGAATAATCCAGTAATATTGATAGAAAAAATATCATTTGGAACTATTTCAAGAATATCTGACAATTCAATTGGGTAGAAAATACTTTCAATTTTATGGTAACCATCAGGCCGTTTACCCGTGATATTCAGACCGATATTGATTTTACACCCAGGAAAAATGACCATAGAAATCGATTTTTTAACGAAGATAATCTTAAAAATAAATTATTGGGTTTAAGTAAGATTCAAAAAAACACTAAATTTGAAAACTGAAAACAAAACAACATGGCAAATTACCTACCTTTCGAAGAACCAATTTGTGTTATAGAAGAGGAAATTTTAAAAGCAAAAGAAATCGAGACCAACAGTGGTGTTAGTACTACTAAAATGGTGAAAGATTTGGAAAAAAAGTTGAAAAATACTCGTGAGGATATTTTCAAGAACTTGACACCATGGCAACGTGTTCAATTGTCAAGACATCCAGACCGACCGTATACGTTGGACTATATTAATGCATTAACAGAAGGTGATTTTATAGAATTACACGGCGATAGAAATGTAAAAGATGACAAAGCAATGGTCGGCGGTTTTGGAAGCATAGACGGACAATCAGTTATGTTTGTTGGTCAACAAAAAGGCATCAATACAAAGCAACGTCAATACAGAAACTTTGGAATGCCTAATCCAGAAGGTTATCGAAAAGCTTTGCGATTATTTAAGTTGGCCGAAAAGTTCAACAAACCAATTGTAACGTTAATTGATACCCCAGGTGCATTTCCAGGCTTAGAGGCTGAGGAGCGTGGACAAGGTGAGGCAATTGCGCGTAACATCTATGAAATGATGAACCTTAAAGTGCCCGTTATTTGTATTATAATTGGTGAAGGAGCTTCGGGTGGAGCATTAGGGATAGGCGTAGGAGATAAAGTTATAATGCTTGAAAACTCTTGGTATTCTGTTATTTCACCGGAAAACTGTTCAACAATTCTTTGGAGAAGTTGGGATTATAAAAAAGAAGCAGCAGAGGCGCTTAAATTGACATCTACAGATATGAAAGATTTGAAGATTGTTGATGAGGTGATTAAAGAACCAATTGGTGGTGCTCACCGTTTTAGAGAAGAAACCTTTGCTAGTGTGAAGAAAAATATTCAGAAACATCTTGTTAAACTCCAGAAAATGGATCCCGTTAAGCGTGCTGAAAAACGCATTGAGAAGTTTTGTGAGATGGGTGTTTATAATGGTAAATAATAGTGCAACTAAATTTGTTTTAGTATGATTGGAGCTGATTTTGAAAAGATTCATTTTGTTCTTTTCGATTTAGATTTAGTAGAGCCCATGGCATTCATTACCGACACTATTCTTGGTGTATTGACTGTTACTTGGGGACTTTATCTCAATAAAATTAAGGTTGATATACCTTTTAGGTCTTATTGGATTTGGTTTTTTATAGTGTTTGGCGTTGGCGCATTTATAGGTGGGCTAGGTCACACTTTCTTTATGCAATGGGGCGTTCCAGGTAAATTCCCTTCGTGGTTAGCAGGGCCGCTTTCTATATTCTTATTAGAGCAAGGTATGATTTCGGCTCATCCAGACGACAGAAAACTGACTTTATATAAGTTGCTGTCCTTTTGGAAGATGATTTTGGTATATATCGCATTTGGAATTGTCTTTTGGATGGCTCCTGAAGATAAAAAAGCAACATTACCTTTTTTACCAATTGCTATTAATACGATTATAGGTGTGATTTTAACCGCCGGTTTATTAGGGAACTACTATTCTAAAAAAATAGCCATAGAATTTAAATACTTCGTTTTTGGTGTGCTTATCTTGCTGCCAACTGCTTTTATCTTTTTATTCAAAATAAACCTGCATCAATGGTTCGATAAAAACGATTTAAGTCACGTTTTAATGATGATTGGTATCTATTACTTTTATTTGGGAACTAAGAAGACGATTAAAAAGCTTTAAGCTGTTTGTAGTTATTAATTAGGGAATTAGCAATCAGTCAATAGTCTTGAGCAGTTAGTCGTTAGTAATTTAATCAGAGTGCTTAGGCGTTGATTTGAGATAGACTTAGTGAGCCTTAAGAATTATCGAATTATTGTACACCGTTTAAGAAGCTTGTAGCGTTGTTTTTCAAATTTATAGCTCTCTACACACCACGAACCACAATAATCCATGTAAAACACTCAAAACGTCTAAGAGCAGAGCGATCTAAAATCCATCATCTAAACTCTATAAGACATCAGTTCGAGTGATTTTGGTTAATCGAACAAAGCAAGAATAACCAAAATTGTATCGAGCACAGGCTATTACGACAGTGGAAATGGATTTGTAAATGTATGATCGTATTTAATGTCTTGGAACATAGATGCTTTAATTCCAATTTTAAACATTAAACTCCAATTTGCTTTAAAGGAATCGTTACCTGGGTCAAACCATTGCCCAAACTGTTGAAATTGTAGACTGGTTTCCCAACAATGCAAATCACGCCATAAACCTAATCTTAGGCTAGGAACTTTATTGGAGATGAAATCGTAGTTCAGATTATAATCAATTTTCCATTTTTCATTTAAACTGATATTACCAAAGGCATTAATTGTATGTACTAATTTAAAGGAGTCAACTTTAGCGCCAAGATCATTATTAAGCGATTGTTGCTTATAATTGATGTTATAGCCTACGTTTAGTACCCAAGGAATAGAATAGTTTTGAAAGCGTGGATTGTTAACAGTTGCGTTGGCATTTGCATTCTCTTTTGTTAGCTCGTCTAACTCTTTTTGTTTGTCACGGCCCTTACCACTTGTGAAATTGGCATTTATATTAATGTTACCGTTTGTAAATCGGCCAACTCCATTGCCATCTGTCCAAGAATAGTCACTTTTAATAACCCCTGTCGTTTCATCCCAACTATATGGAGAAAGAAGAGCTGTAGATTGGAAACTGAATACACTAAGAAACCTTGCAGTATTAAAAATGAAATTAAAGTTGCTCAAGTTCATTGAGTCTTTTAAAAAGTCATAGTTACCTCGAACTGAAAAATTATCAACCAATTTGTAAGATTTTACGGTTTCATTGATTGTATCTCCTTTAACCCGTTTTTTCATTTCAAAAGTATTCGTCACACCAAAGTTGATGCTTCCAGAGGATCCTCTAGCACCCTCCGCGTACAAACTTTGACTGAAAGGAGAGTAGTAGGAAAGGTTACCATTTGTATCGATCTGTATTTGCTCATATAAATCAATCTCTGGTCTGAAGGTGAAACTCACGTTAGGCGAAGCCACATGACGAAAACGCATTTCTTGTTTTCCTTTCATTCTATAGTAACCAAAGAAATTTCCTACAAGCGCACCAGAAAAGGAAAGGTCTCTGGATGATTTGAATCCGTTCAAAGCAGTTGTATCTACCTTTTGCGTATCATCATTCCAAGTGCGTTCATCATATTGAAAATTCCAATATTCACGGTAACGCATTAAAGGAGTAAAAGTCATTCGACCACCTAAGAAACGCAGGTTAGATTGAACCACGGCATTATGTTGAACACCGTTTCTAGAATAGTCACCAACTTGATCTAAGGTTCCAAATGTGAATATTGAATCAGGAGCTACAATAGCGTTGCTGGCATTTAAGGAATAGGTTACAGTAATTTTTGTAGGTATTTTTTGGTACCATTTACTACGGATTTTGGACTTGTTAAATACTCCCAAATCAAATCTACTAACTGATAGATTGTATGAGGGTAAGTCAAGGGTATAATTCGCACTTTGTGAATTTTGAAATAGTTTTGTTTGAATGCCCATTGTTCCATTGAAGTTATTAGTTCGCCAACTTTTAGTCACATTGAGACTTGAATTAAAGGTATTATTGAAATAATTGGGATTAATGGCCTCCAATGTTGTTTTTGCAGTATTGTTTGATGCAAAATCAATACTTGCATTGAACTTTAAAGAAGGATGTGCCTTGGCATCTTGGAAATGATTCCATTTGACTGTGGTTCGATTTACAACAGCTGTATTATCGTAAAATTTACCTTTTAAATGTTCATATTTCAAGCCGAAGTTTCCTCTAAACTTGTATTTTTTTAAATAATTAGTTCGATTTTCAGCGGCCCAACTTCCAGTAGTAAAAAGACTTCCATAAAAATAAGTTTCCCAATTATCCCCAAGAGGAATATAATAACCTAATTTATCCAGACCCAATCCGTATCGATCATTACTACTTTGAAAATCTGGTAAAATGATACCCGGCTTTTTTGTGTCAGAATTCGGGAAAAACCCAAAAGGAGCCGCTAAAGGAACCGGTACTCTTAATATTTGCATATAAACAGGACCTGTCACAATTCTTTTGTCTGGAACAACAATTGCTTTGGTTAAATTAAAATGGTAATGCGGAACTTCTTTGTCGCAGGTTGTAAATTTCCCATTTTTGAAATGAATTTGTTCGTTTGGATGAATTTTGGATTCAGCCATGTGAATATAACCTTCGCCCTGCTGCATGCGAACTTCTTTCACAAAACCTTTTTTGGTTTCAAAATTATATTTCATGTATTCACAAGCGGCTTCTTCACCTGCAGATGTAAAAACAGGTTTTCCAACTGGATTTCCAACACTATCTAATGAATAAGTTGCGGTAACTTCATTTGTTTTAATATCAATGGTAATAATATCGGCAGTTAATTTGGTGTCCGTATATTCTACAGAACCTTGCCCATATAAAGTCACTTCATCATTTATAACATCCATTACCATAGAGTCTGTTGCGCTATAATAAACGGGTGCATCCAACCCTTCTGATTCATAAGAACCTGATTGAACGGTTGTTTGACCATAGGCAAAATCAACTGCAAATAGCCCTATTATCAACAATGATAAATTGAAAACTAACGATATGTTTCTGTCAATGCGCAACTTTTGGTCTTAACTTTGATATATAGATTATAAATGAATGACAAATCTATAATTTTTAAGTCAGATGAGCTCAAAGGAATATAACATTTCGAAAGCGTTTATATTGTGTATAGGCGTATTTTTTTCTACACAGAGTTTTGCTCAAGTAGGAGATGCCATGCGTGGCATTAAAACTGTGGTGATTGATCCGGGGCATGGTGGACAAGATCCAGGCTGTCATGGCGCACATTCAAATGAAAAGGAAGTTACCTTGGCAATTGGACTAAAAGTTGGAGCAGCTATTGAAAAAGCATTTCCAGATATTAATGTGGTTTACACTCGAGAAACCGACATTTTTATTGAATTAGATGAACGTGCCGCAATTGCGAATAGAAATAAAGCCGACCTATTTATTTGCATTCATGCCAATGCTGGACCAGCAAAAGCAATTGGTGCAGAGACATATGTTTTAGGATTACATAGAACAGATGCACAAAGAAAAATTGCAGAACGTGAAAATTCTGCCATTGAATTTGAGGCGGATAGTGAAATACGTTACGAAAAATTATCTGCGGATGCTATTATTGCGCGACAATTACAATTAAGTGTTTTTCTAGATCATAGTATTGAATTTGCAGCACGCGTTCAGAACCAATTTGTGGATTTAGGACGAGAGAATAGAGGAGTGCGTCAAGCAGGCTTCTTAGTGTTGTATAAAACTACAATGCCAAGTGTTTTAATAGAGACAGGTTTTTTAACCAATCCTAGTGAAGAAGAATTTTTAACCGATACCACAAGCCAAAATGCAATGGCTGGATCAATTTTTACGGCATTTGAGGATTATAAAGTCTATTATGAATCTGCAGATCAATCTACACAATTAGAGCAAAGCGAACCGATTGATTATGGTATTGCACCAGAAGTTTCTGCAGCATCCGACACTTCAAAAGTATTGTATCGTGTGCAAATAGCCACAACTGCTGAAAATATTAGCGTTGAAGATGCGCGTTTTTTAGGAATGTCAGTTTGGGGGTATGAAAGCAATGATTTACATAAGTTTACAGTTGGTTTGTTCGAGGATGTGGAATCCGCAAAAACACTAAAGGTCGAAATGCGCGAAAAGGGATTCGAAAATGCCTTTGTAGTCGCATTTATCGGAAATGAAAGAATCAGCATTGAAAAAGCCATTAAATTGACCGAAAATTAATTTCAATCGAAATTTTTCCATTATTTTAGCATTAAATTAGGGTTGAATCCATAGTTAGAAACAGAAGAATTGAAATGAAAGTATCTAAGGAATTTAAAGTTGGTCTTTTAGTGGTGCTAGGGTTATTGCTTCTTTTTGTGGGAGTTAACTTCTTAAAGGGCGGTTCACTGTTCGGCGAAGACCGTGTTTATTATACAGAATTCTCTAATTCACAAGGATTGCAAGTATCAAATGAAGTTCAGTTAAATGGCTTGAAAATTGGTCAAGTTAAGGCGGTTGATCTTCATCCAAATGATCCGAATACCATTTTAGTTCAATATACCATTGACAATAAAGAATTACAAATCCCTAAAGGATCAGAGATAGAATTGATTAGTTCCGATATTTTAGGGACTAAAGCTTTACAATTAAACCTTAGTGCAGAGCCGAATATTACATCCTTTTTTGAATCTGGCGATACTTTACTTGGAAGTATTGAGCCTTCATTAGAGGATCAAATTAACGAACAGATTTTACCATTAAAGAAAAAAACAGAGGAACTAATTGGTTCGGTTGATGCAATTATTGTTTCAGTTGGTGCATTCTGGGATACTTCTGCAGCTTATACGATTGATGAAAGTTTATACGAAGTGCGTGATGCAATTGGAACATTTGCTGAATTAGCGGATAACTTGAGTATTTTAATTACGCAAGAAACAGACATGGTGACCAAAATCTTAAAAGATGTAAGTGCAGTAACGGACAACTTAGCCAGCAAATCGGAGCAAATTTCAAATACAATTGACAATATTTCAGCCATTTCAGATACCCTTGCGGATTCTGACTTGAAAGGAGTAATTGATGAAACCAAGGCAACACTTACCGAACTCAATGGAGTCCTTGCGGATGTTAATGCTGGAAATGGATCATTAGGTAAGTTGTTGCATACAGATAGCTTGCATACAGAATTATTAGAAACCAACCAATCGATTCAAAACCTATTGGATGATATGGAAGCACACCCTGAGAAATATGTGCATTTTTCTTTATTGGGTAGAAAACCTAAGAAATAAGATTGAAGTGAACCCGTCAATTCGGTTTCTTTAATCATAGTTTAATTAAGTGATAAGATGGGAATTAGTAACATCATTTTTATACTCGTACTAGTCGGATCGAGTATCTTTTTTGGATATAACGTAAAAAAAATTATTGGAAATATTCGTCTTGG
>JBLHOW010000120.1:0-14133 GCA_047623705.1 Crocinitomix sp. | reverse complement strand
TTACTGCCTTTTATGCTTATTGATTTCAAATTCAATCGACCAAACTACCACTAAGTCGGTTTCAAAAAGACTGAAATTTTCGATCAACCAATTTTATTAAATCTTGGTTACTGCGTTTCATGCTTATTTATTTCCAATTCTATCGACCAAACTACCACTAAATCGATTTGAAAAAAGACTGAAATTTTCGATCAACCAATTTTATTAAATCGTGGTTACTGCCTTTTATGCTTATTGATTTCAAATTCAATCGACCAAACTACCACTAAGTCGGTTTGAAAAAAGACTGAAATTCTCGATCAACCAATTTTATTAAATCGTGGTTACTGCCTTTTATGCTTATTGATTTCAAATTCAATCGACCAAACTACCACTAAGTCGGTTTGAAAAAAGACTGAAATGCAATTCAATAAAAATCTCCATCCGCCTGCGGCGGATAGTATTTTTATCGAATGTCTTGTTTCTGCTCTCCTTAGCGCCACAGTTGTCTCAAAATTTAAAATAAATAAGTATGAAAGTAACACAGAAATTAACTGAAGTAACAAAACTGATAGATGGATCGCAGATTTATGAAGCTCTCAGAAATTTGGAAGAAGAACTGGATTATTATCAAGGATCGAGATTCAATCAACAATACAGATATGCAGTCAACCAAGAGATTTTAGCCGTGAAGAAAACCGTTTCAACGCTAGAAAATCAACTGAAAGATTTAATTGATCAATCCGTTAGACGAGAAACAACTAAATTGGAATAGCATACTTGAAAAACGGTTCTGATTTTAAAATTAGAACCGTTTACATTCTTAGCTCAGGCGTCTAAATCTTCGATTAATCCTTCCAAGGATCTTAAGTATTTACCATACATTAATTTGGCCCAACCAACTGTTATAAAGTAGATTAATACGGCCAATATCAAATATCCAATGATTAAAAAAACCAATTCTGTAGTAGTAATTTTCAATAAAAACCAACGCTCAAAATCAACAACATTTCCAGTCCAATTATTGTCAGTAAACAATGCGAAAACGGGAATGGGCAACAATAATGAACCCGCTATAATAAAAGATTTATAAACTTCCAGGGTGAGCTTAGCCTCAAAAATAAAAGTACGAATTGCGTCTTTCGTATTGGTAGCAAAATTGCGTGTTTTATTTAAGAATAATCCCAATTTAATGACGTAACCAATAGTCATTAAAGAGGTGATAAACATGAAAATATAATAAACAGATTCATTCAAAGGCGGCATATCACTTACAAGTGGATAAATCATAAAAATTACGATAGCAATGAGTTGCGTCACAATTTCCTTTCGCATATTCGAGCGAATCATTTCGACAGGATTATTTTTCCCTCTATTTAAATCAATCGTTGGCGTTTTTGCCTCTTCTTGGTTCACTTCCTCGTTCATCTCCTTTTTGATCTCTTCAAAATTCATAACCCTGATCTTTAATTATTTGCTGTATTTTTTTCTTTGTCCGATTTAACTTTACCCGAGCATTCCCTTCTGTTAATCCTAAACTTTCGCCGATTTCTTTATGAGACTGACCTTCAATAAAAAGTAAAATCAGCGCTTTTTCAACTTTATTTAACTCTTGCACGGCCTTATAGAAATAGATCAATTGACTATCCTTTGTATCGTCATGTTCGTCCGCCTTAATTTCAGTTTTTTCATTAAACGCACTTTTATCGACGCGGCGTTTATCTTTTTTGAAATAGGTGATTGCTGTATTTAGTGCTACTCTATACATCCATGTAGAAAATTTACTTTTCCCAGCAAATCGTTGATATGACCGCCAGAGTTGAAATATAATTTCCTGCTCTAAGTCCTCGCGATCGGCCCGATTGTCCATATAGATTTTAGTAACCTTTATAAGTATGCCACGGTGCTCCTCTAGAAGTTTTAGAAATATTTCTTGCTGATTTTTCAACGGCGAGTTTATTATAAGATTGGGGAAGACATTGAACTATCTTGCCAGAATAATATAGTGATTCATAATATGCAATGTAATACGGTTAATATTTTTTGAACTTCGTTTATTTTTTACTGGTTTTGTAGTTAGTCTTTGAATTATCTAAAACGTTACAATTTGACTTTTTTTTATATAAAGTACAATCACTCTGATAGACTCATTTTTTTTTAATATTGACTACATAAATTTACGAGATTTTATTTACATTGTAAGTACTAAATCTAACCGAGCGATATGAAAAAACTATATCTTATAAGTCTAATATTTCTGAGCTCAACTATTTACGCACAAAATCATTTTAATCAATGGGTCATCTCTGGAGGCGTATCTTATAGTCTTTTAAAAGGAATTCATAAACTCCCATTTTCTGAATATAAAAATGATTTTAAATTCACCGTGGGTGGGCAAGCAAATGCGGATTGGGGGTTAATTCGTCGTTTAAGCTTTGGACTTGGCGTAAGTCATCACCGACATCATTTAAATATTTACGATTATGAGTATACCATTGATGGGCAAACTTTCATTGAAGACCCAATACAGTCCATTTTTTCAACGTGTTATAATTTACGTGTACTTATTCATATGAGGAAAGTATATGAAAATTCAGATGAAAAGATTGACTTATATTGGGGAGGTTTACAACAGTTTATTTATGTCCGAAATATAAGTACCAGTAACGATCCAAATTTTTATAGGCTACAACAAAATTTAGACGCAATTCCAGGTATAATAGGTGGCGTTCGCTATTACCCAACAGATCACATTGGAATGTATTTTGAAATGGCATTCCCAGGACCAAATACTATTTCAGCAGGATTGGCCTATCGCATAAAGAATAAGTGATTTTTAAAATTGTAATTGGCTGATCTGTTCTCGAAAGACAGCATTAATGTCTTTCTGTTTTACACCCATATATTTCTTAATCACACGATAAAAATCGACTTCTGCTCTTCCTTCATTCATCACTTCTTTTAACATTGTGTAACCTCCATCCTCGAAAATTGATTTGACAATATAACCGCCCAATACGTAGCTATATCCTGTAGTTCCATCAATCCGAATCAGTTTTAACATCTCGCTCAAATCTACTTCGGGATATTGCGCTAAATGAGTTTGTAATTTTTCTAAATGCCAATCGAGTTTTTTTCCTCGACTCATACCGAAATAAGTTGCAACTCCCTCATTAATCCAATAATGAGATTTCGGAAAATGCGGATTTAGCAGGACATGAATTATTTCGTGTGGGTAATACTCACCCGAGCCATTGGAAAAGACCTGGCGTTCCATGATATAAGAAATTCCAGTTGGCATATTTGCTCCATTATCTCCAAAAATAAAATCAAAGCCTTTAATTTTTTGAATTTCTTCATTAGTCTCAGTAAAATAATAGTCTACTTCGGCGGTTGGCACATTGAAGTTTTCTGCCAAGTTGACAAGGAATTTATTTTGTTGTTCGGCTTTTTGTATGTCAAACAGATGCGTTTTGGGATAATAATAGTTGATAAAGCCAACTTTTTGATGGGCTAGAAATTGGGTATTTATTTCAAGAGCATTAAACAATTTTAAACCTCCGTTTTCTATCCCAGCATAGACATGAAACATGAAATAGACATCTTCTGTCCCAACCTCATTGGTAAATGAAAGCATATTAGAAATTTTGAAATATTTTCCTCTTTCCCGAATGCTTAATACCCGGATATTGGCGTAACTTATAAACTCTAGATAATTGGGTTGTCCAAAATTTAATTCTCGTTTAAGCCCGAAATACCTTTTGTTCCCATATTTAGCTAATTCGGCTTCGTTCCAATATGCCGCTCCCGCTGAATCATCTTTTGTTGCTAAAAATTCGAGCCAAAGTTTCATTGGCTCTCCTATATTCCAAGAATTTGTATCTAAGTCAAAATTAACAACTACTCCCTGCGACACGCCCTTTATTGGTTGGATGGTAAGACCAATTAATAATAGAATCCAAATTTTCATGTATTATCCTTTACTTGTTAAAATAATCAACATAGAACTTGCTAAAAATACCAAGAACGCATGATTCTAACACAATAGTATAAGAATTGTTACAGGTGAAAATTGAATTCAAGACTTGAATTTGAAGCTACGAAGAGAGTTGTTTTTTAGGTATATAAACGTTTTTTAAGTGTTTAACTTCCGTTTGCAAGTCTAGAATTGCCTTTGTGAGTTCACTTTCCTTAAAAGCGCTAGTTGGCATGTCATGTGAAATATAATTCACAAATCTCCAAACTTCTACAATATCATTGGCATGCACTTCATATGGTTCATAAAGCGGATTCGTTGAACATAACTGAAACGATTGACTATCGCTAAGCCGTTTATAGACATTTTTAAAGACGATTCCATCATCTAAAGTGACAACAATATGTGGAAACCCATCTTTAATTGTGTTCCAATTTTCGACATATTCAGCAACCACATAACTCCCATCAGAAACTGGAGGCATTGAATCACCCTTAATTGGAAACGTTCTATATTTCCGATCCTTTTTCAAAAAAGGAAGGTTAAAAGTAGGTAGGACACCAATAAACTCTGGATCAGAAAACCCTGTTGTATAACCAGCTCTCGCCTTTTTCGAAACCAATTCTATATTATCATTATTATCCCTGTCGACCGTTAATGCAATAACACGAACGCTCTTCCCTTCCATATCTACCTCAATTCCCTTATCGATTTTATCCCATTCCTTTTCAGAAATTTTACCCAATTCAACTTTAATGAGTTTATCTAAAGTAATGTGAAAAAATTCGCTGAATTTGGTTAAGTTTTCCAGATTAGGTTCAGCCACGCCATTTTCATAACCACTATAAGAAGATCTTGTTAAACCTAATTCGCTGGCTAATTCTTCTTGCGAAAACTTTTTTCTTTTACGCAATAATTTTAGATTGTCGCCGATCATATTAGATTTCATATTCGTCTCCTTTAAATTACAATGATTAATAATTAGTCAAATATAAACAAAAAAGATGATAAATTAATCATTTAATTAAAATTCTTCTTATAAAAACAGATTTTAAATGCGAAATATCAACCGTTGAATAGAGCGTAACCTTTGAGCTGGCTGACTTATAATAATAGGCTCCATACCAGCCCAATTGATCAATTTTTTCGAAAACTAAAGGGATTTTCAAATTATGTAGTTCATCTTTTTTTGTGGCATAAAAAGAGGGTCGAAAATAGACTGGTAGATCTTTAATTAGAACCTTATTAATTTGACCAAAAAAGCGCGCTTCTTCAATAGAATTTGGACGATTAAAAAAGGCATTTGGGGAATCATCCCGCACAATTTTTCCATTGCGCATAAATAAGATACGGTCCGCCCACTCCATTGCTTCAACCCCATTATGTGTAACCATTATAGCACCAATATTGTTCTTTTTTAGGTAACTTTTGATATGTGTTGCAATCTTATTTTTTGTTTGAAAGTCAAGCTGATTAAATGGCTCATCCAATAATACTAAATCAGGTTCATCAGCCAAAGCTCTAGCAATGGACAAACGTTGTCTTTGTCCGCCAGAAATTTCGGTTGCTTTTTTATCGCGAAATTGAGTTAAGCGCGTTAATCGTAATAAAGATTTAACCCGTTGCTGTTGATACTCTCTATCAAATGATAATAAACGCAATCGAATATTTTCTTCAACTGTATGAAACTCATCTAAATTAAAATCTTGATTTACCAATTTGATATGCGGGTGACCAGGAACTAATTGTTCCGTAGGATCCGCAACTGGAACATTTTGAAAATAAATGGCTCCTTGCTTACGTTCTAATTGACCAGCAATAGTTTTAAGCATGGTAGTTTTACCATCACCACTAGCGCCAAGAACGACAACTATTTCGCCTGAGTTAACGGTAAAAGAGCATTTTTTTACAATAGTCTTGTCTCCGTAACTTACTGATAGATTTTCAACATTGAGCAAAGGCATAAACAAATGTACCCACTTAGTTAAGTGCATTCACATAGCGTAATGTTTAATATTAACAAATGAATCTTTACACTTGTTGTTAACCAATAAAAAAGGGGGTTATTCTTCTACGTAGATCACGTAAGTTTCAAATGTATTTTCTGCAACCCAGAACTTGAGTTCATAGGCTCCAACTTCTTCAAAAATAACCGGATAATTAAGCGCTTTCTCTTCAAATTCGCTTTCACAGTCGCAGCCGGTATAAGCTATTTTAAGCCTTACCTCTAAAGTATTCCCATCTCTTTCTCCTTCAAAAGTACCAACATCTCCGCATGAATTTTCAACAATGTAATTCACGCTCAAATTAAATACTTCGCCTGTTGCTACAGTATCTGGATAATCAAAAACAAAAGCTGCCGTTAATTTTTGCTCATCACAGTTATCATCAGGTTTTTCACAACCTAGGACAAAAAACAGCCCTACTACACCTATTACTATTAATTTCTTCATCTCTAAAATCCCTCTACAATTATTGTACTTGACTTGTTCAGTGGTCCACTATTGGATGACTTTGGATGTTGGATATTCATAATCATTGAACCATCAGGTAAAAATATTACTCCTGTGGTTTCAGATCCTCTAGGTGCAACGCAGAATCGCATAAGGTCTTCTACAACTGGATTTTCAATTGACATATCTAAAAAATACATCTCATTAAAAAAATCCCGTCGACCTTCCGCAGTTGCATCTACTCTTCCTCTATCATACCAATTAATGTCTTCACTTAAAACTAAGTATTGTTTATTTCCTATAGTAACGGAAGTATTGCAGTCAGGGTTGGAAAAACATGAAATACTATCTGCAAAAAATCCACCTTCTATGTAAGAACGCATTTTATTTGTCTGAGGATCAAACTCTAAGATGCGCCCAAAAGGATCATCAAATTGTGTGTCATTCTCTGCTAAATTCTCTCGAACATAGTTCGGCACCGTTCCGCCAGCGGCAATCGACTCTGCCCAACTAAAGTGATCTTCGCCTGTTTCGCTAATATAAATTTTGCCATTAATTTCTTCAATCCACTCATGTCTTATAAACATTGTAGCGCCCATTGATTTAGCAATTTTTTCACAATTAATCAACGAAGTAGTATCCATTGGCAAGGTTAACCATAAACCCGATTCACCATCTTCTGACTGCTGATAGGCATATAATTGACCGTCGTTATAATCATAAGGTGTTACTGTTTCATATTTGAAAAAAATTCCGGGACTCATGTCATCCGATAAGTAAACTGTTTTTCCATCTGCAGTACATAAAGCATCCTCATGAATGAATTTCCCCATTTTATGATGCTTCTTTATAACTTTGCGTGTTTGCGGATCTACCTCAACAATATATCCCATATTTTGCCATACAGATAAACCATAATGCCAAGACGTGTCTGTGTGTCCTTTGCCACCTTGATATAGGTATTCAGTATTCCAAGCCCATGACTCCTCACAAGTAAAGACTGTTCCGTTTGGTGTTAAACTTCCACCGCAATTTCTGTTTGTGTAGCCTACCCCTGAAAAATCGACGTGATCAAACTCTCCTTGTACTTGCCAACTTCCATCTACTTTTTCAATTTCAAATATTGTGGCACCTCCACCGTCTCCCAAGTCTGCATCTGCATATTTAGTTTCATGACTAATATAAAGGAGTCCTTTAGTGTCTGGACTATCTACATCTGGAATAAATACACTTAAATCGTGATTCCCCTTTGCTGGAAATTTTAGACCGTCAGCTCTTGTAACAAGATCTGTTTTTTCTTGAAATAATACGCGAAAAGAAAATCCTTCTGGTAAAATCAAGCTATCTGTATCAAAGTTTGATGCAATCGATTCGAAAGGAGGAATCGTATCCATCTCTTCTACAACAACAGTATCTACTAATACTTCTGATTCATCTATTCGGCTCGTCTCACCATTTGAACTTGTGCCACATGAAAGACAAGGCAATAAGATTATGGCTATTATAAAGTTTTTTATCACTGTCGTTTTTTTTGCAAATCTACTCAATTTCAGTCAATTTAGAGAAAAATTCCGTAAAGCAAGAAACAAAAAAAGCGTCTTGACAAAATCAAGACGCTTTAATATCATTTATAAATGAAGGTTCTATAGAACGTCCATTCCGTCTAAAACACCCATAACATTTCTTACAGCTGCAGCAGATTCAACTAATAAAGCTTGTTCAGCCTCATTTAGATCTACTTCTAATATTTTTTCAATTCCGTTTTTACCTAAGATTACTGGAACACCTAAGTAAATCCCGGTTTGCCCATACTCACCTTCAAGCCAAGAACAAACTGGTAAAACTCTTTTTTGATCCTTCACGATAGCCTCTACCATTTGAGCAGCAGCAGCACCTGGAGCATACCAAGCAGAAGTTCCTAATAATTTAACGATTTCTCCACCGCCAAATTTAGTACGTTCAATAATTGCGTCTAATTTATCAGCATCAATTAATTCAGTTACTGGAATTCCACCAACAGTTGTATAACGAGGAAGTGGCACCATAGTGTCACCATGTCCGCCCATTAATAATGCTTGAATATCTTTAGGGGAAACATTTAGTTCCATTGCTAAAAAAGATCTATAACGTGCAGTATCTAGAACACCAGCCATACCCATCACTCTACTTTTGTCAATTTTAGCAGACAAGTATGCAGTATAACACATAACATCTAAAGGATTAGATACTATGATAATTTTTGCATTAGGTGAATGTTTTACAACATTTTCAGTTACCGATTTTACAATACCAGCATTAGTTGCAATCAAATCATCTCTAGACATTCCTGGTTTTCTAGGAATACCTGAAGTAATCACTACAACTTCAGATCCTGCAGTTTTAGAATAATCATTTGTTGATCCAGTAATTCTAGAATCATACAAATTTACTGGAGAGGTTTCCCACATATCCAATGCCTTGCCTTCAGCAACACCTTCTTTTATGTCCAATAAAACAATTTCATTTGCAATTTCATTATGAGCAAGTACATTAGCGCAAGTTGAACCAACATTTCCAGCTCCTACAACGGTAACTTTCATCTTCTTTAAATTATATTAAATAAATAGTTTTTATTCTGATCGAGTGCAAAATTAATAAGTTTTTTCGTTTAAACCTTTATTTATTTTTGATTCATGCGATTACTATTATATTAATTGAGGCTTAACAACTTATCTGCTCACTTATTACCTTTAATGAAATGAGTTCGTTTAAAACGAAAATAAAACAAGAAGAATTCCCAACGCCATTTTGGTTTTTACCGTATTCAATTAAACAGGTCCTTTTGAGGCCCAAATTATTATGCAATATTCAGATATGAAAATTCACCTAATTATAATTTTAGCTCTTTTGCCGTTTTTTACCTTTTCTCAGAATTGGCAATCAACAAATGGACCACAAGATAGAACTAGGGCAATTGGAGTTTTTAATTATCAAGATTTTTTCGTCATTTCAGGTAGTTGCGCAACTTTCACTTCAGAAACTGGAGAAGCCTATGCACCGCTCAGGTATGACAATGGTACAGTTGACTATGAGTTATTCAAGAATAAAATATTTTTTACGCATTACGGAGGAACCGAAGCTCTTTTTTATAGCGGTGAAGAATGGACCTTGGAACATGTAGACTACTACTCAGGTATTGACTGCGACTCGGATCCATATTATATATACAGAGTAGTAGACAATGATGGAGTGCAACGCTCGATTAATGGCTATGATTGGATTTTCATAAACGAAGGACTTCCTTCTTATTGGTTAGAAACTGGTCCAGACATGGGTGGATTTGTTTACACTGTTCTGTCTATCTCCTCAGAAGAGGATTATTTATTTTGCGGAACAGATACGGGCGTGTTCCGAACAAATAAGCCTACAATTGAATGGGAGCATAAAAGTTCAGGTCTTCCCGACACGACCTTTACAGAAATTGCCTGCAAAGGCGACTACGTCTTTACTGCTTCTCATAACATGATCTACAGATCTGTTGATGCCGGAGAAAACTGGGAGTTAAACCACACTTTAATAGACGGAAACGAAGTCAATAAAATTGAAATATTCAATGATACTGTATTCGTTTTAACAAAGACACAAGGCTTATACTTATCTGCCGATTATGGTGAAACTTGGACCACATTTAATAACGGCTTGACCTCACTTGATGTAACAGATATTAATCTCTATGAGGGCGAATATTACATTGCTGGTGAACATGGGGTTTCTAAAGGACTTGATAATTGGGAAAGGGCTGACCATGGAGTGGTTTGTAGTTATAATTATGGCATGGACGCATCAGCAAATGGCATTATTTCCTCGCAGGGAGACGAACTATACTATTTAGGAGAAGATAGCACAGAATGGATCGACATAAGTCCAGAAATGCCAACCTGGTTCATAAGTGATGTCGAAAAACTGGATGACAAAGTCATCATAGCATTGGAAACAGATAATATCTATGAAACGCCAGTCCAGCTTTTAGAAAGTTATGACAACGGACTAAATTGGGACTTAATTTACGAATTTGATAATGGGTTACGCATTAATCTTGGAGAATCGAACGGAAAAATGAGCGCAAACAAAGGGAATGAAATGTTTGTCTCCAATGATGCTGGATATACATGGGAATCTCAAACACTATACCCAGCAGCCGAACCCTGTTCTGGGTCAACTTCGATACTTTTTGGTAATGATCATTGGTTTGTTGGAAGATGCGAATCTGGTGGACGTATAGATCGATCCGACAATAATGGCGCTACCTGGTCACCAGCAAATACTGGACTACCTTGGGGAAGAATAAAAGGCTTATGGGAGTTTAACGACACTTTATTTGCATCTAACTATAGTGGTTTGTTCTATTCCTTTGATGATGGTACTTCTTGGCATCAGTGCGGCAGAGGCATGCCTGAAAACGTTCATTCAATGGCAGAGTGGGGAGGGAATTATTATGCTACCTCAGGAAATAAAGTCTATGTATCCCAAGACGGAGGTGTTTCATTTAATAGTTTCTCTGATGGACTTCCGGCACATTCATTTGGAGTTATAGATAGTGCGCCAACATTGCTTCTTGTAAAAAATGACACGCTCTATTTTGGTTCTTATTTTTACGGTGTTTATCAAATTGATCTAAATGTGCTTAGCACGTTTTTATCTTCACCAGACAACCTCGAAATTAATAGTCCTTTAATTTACCCCAACCCTTCAAATAGTGGATTAGTCAATATACATTTACCAAAATCATACGACAAGGTGAAAATTAGTGTTTACGCTCTGTCAGGAGAACTCATATTTGAATCTGAATTTGAAAATAATCCTGAAATTCAACTGGACCTTTCTAACTTTAAGGGCTTATATATTCTCCGTATTGATACAGGAGAGTCAATTATCGTTGATCGGATCGTTTTAAACTAAAAACAAACAGGTACACATTTCAATGTACATATTCCTTTTTCTTTATTAAGAAAGGATAAAACCACGTTATATTTAACGAAATCTCAAACTTTTTCTATCTTGGTGGCAACCCTTCGTAAAAGGTATCGTTTAGAAAGTGTAAGCAAAGTGGAAAACAAAGAAGAACTAAAAGAAATAGTTGACGGATGTATCCGCGGCAAACGTAAGTTTCAAAAAAAACTTTTTGAGAAATATTACGGGAAAATGATGGCTATATGCTATCGGTACGCCAAAGATTCAGACGAAGCACAAGACATGGTTCAGAATGGTTTCATTAAAGTATTTAAAAAACTTGACGTTTACAATTTTGAAGGTTCTTTGGAAGGTTGGATTAGACGTATAATGGTAAACACTGCCATTGATCAAATTAGGAAAAATAAACGTAATCCTTTTTTGATTGAGGATGAAGATCGTGTTCAAAACGTTGAGGAGGATGTTCCTTTCTCGACTGAAGAAGACGAGTTTTATTCAAAGTTGAAGGCAAAAACAGCTATTAAAGCAATTAGCGAATTGTCCCCAGCTTATAAAATGGTGTTTAATATGTATGTCATTGAAGGATTTACACACAAAGAAATTGCTGATTATTTAGGAATTAGTGAGGGTACTTCAAAATCAAACCTAGCAAAGGCAAAACAAAAACTGCGAGCACAACTCACTGTGAAGTTCGCAAATTTGAATGAAAATGAGTAATATCGATAAAATATTAAAAGAAGCGGTTGAGGGTTATGAAGCTCCTTATGATGCAGGCATCTGGGATAACATTAGCTCACAACTTAGTCCAATGGAGGACGCTTTTAGGGAATCTGTAAAAGGGCATGAAGCTCCTTACAACCCTGGTGCATGGTCTGCAATTAAAAATCAGATCGGCTCTTCTTCCACCTTATTCCAATGGATTGCTGGTTCTGCCGCAGCTGTTACTTTAGTGGTAGGTACTATTGCATTTATTCCATCTGACGACTCAACACTTGTTGAAGGTCCAAGCGCATCTAAAATTGACACAAATTCAGCAATTGTTTTTAACGACAATAAAACAACTGAAAATAAAACAACTACAAACGAAATAACATCTATAATAGCTAACGAAGTTGTAAACAACGATCAAATTGAGGAAAACTTAATTATCGCTGAAAACAATCCAGATGTTTTAAATAACGAAGTAAACGATAACGGTAATACGCAAGAAGTAAATAACATTGTTGACGAACCGGAAAGCAACAATAATCAAGGTGACGGCATTATAGCTGTAACTCCGATTGTAACACCTATTGATCAAAGCACAGAGACTAGCGTTGAATTAAAATACTCGGCTGAATTCTCAATAAGTGCAGACGAAGTTTGTGCTGGAGAAAAGATATTGTTCAACCCGAAAGTAGTCAAAGGAAATGCAATTCATGTTTGGGACTTCGGTGATGGAACATATAGTTCTGAGGCTGCCGCAAGTCACACATTTGAATCGGCAGGTAACTATGACGTTACGTTAACTGTCAGAGATAAAAACACAAATAAGGTGCTGGCTACCGCAAACGAAGCTGTAACAATTAATGGATTGCCGAATATTGAATTCTCTTGGGAGAAAGACAATGCTGCCATTCCAACGGTTGATTTCATAAATCTTACTGAAGAAGGTCAAAATTGGGCTTGGAAAGTAAATGGCCGAATGATTTCTGACAAAAATGAATTTGAATACACATTCAGAGAAAAGGGAATATATAATATAGAACTTTCGGCAACCAATAGCGACGGATGTGAAAATCAGATTCAAGAGCAAATCACGGTTGATTCGGATTATGATTTATTCGCTCCAAATGCATTTTCTCCAAATGGAGATGGTTATAATGGAACTTTTATTCCAAAAGCGCTCTTATTAATGGATAACGAATTTACAATGATGATTTATGATCAACCGGGTAACTTAGTTTACACTACGCAAAGCGTTAATGAACCATGGGACGGACGTAAAGGCGATAACACTATTGCGCCAGGTGGCTCTTATATTTGGGTGGTGATGTTGAAAAACGGAAACGGTCAAATTGAAGAATATAAAGGTCAATTAACATTGATCAAATAAAAGAAAATAGCTTCTACTAATTAAAAAAAGCGATTTGGATGAAACCCCAAATCGCTTTTTTGCGTTAAACTAATAAATTGTAATTCTTAAATTAGGTTCTAACGGGAAGATTTACTAGATTTAGCTTTCCGTGAAAAACCCCGTATAACCATCAAAGGCCTTGAAAAAATGTCATTAGAAATCAAAGCAACACTAAAAACACCGCGAGTGTTGGTTAATTTTGAAGAAGGAACTATCCTTCTTGCTGGGATTTCCATCCCAGAAGATCCGTATGCTTTTTATTCACCAGTGAATGAAGAGATCGATAAATATATGGAATCACCTCAATTAAAAACAACACTAGAATTTAAGTTAGAATATTTTAATACAAGCTCAACACTTGTGATTAGAAATCTTATTCGTGACCTGAGCCAAAGTGGGTCTAAAACAGAACTGCATGTTAAATGGTATTACGAAGAATATGATGAGGACATGAAAGAGGCTGGTGATGAGTTTAGACTGTTATTCCATGGTCTTAATTTTGAACTTGTTGAGGTTCTAGAATTTGATTAAAATTTATCAAGCTCCTACATAGAAAACAATCCATTTAACACGTGTGTTTTAACAATTGATTCTTCATTATTTACCCCGTCTTTCAGCGTAGTATTTCCCTTTTTTTTCGTACATTTACGTTACGTTAT
>JBLHOW010000119.1:0-14541 GCA_047623705.1 Crocinitomix sp. | reverse complement strand
AGGAAACTTGTATTGTAATTAAAATAATGATTGGGTCCAAACAAAGTACGGAAGAACAATAAACCAATTGTACTTACTTTAATTGAGCCTGCTTCTTAGTCAATTTATTTTTTTGATAATACGACCAATTTATAACTTACTCCATTGAAACAAGACTAATATGTAATTCGCCAAAAATCTCCATCCGCTTGAGGTGGATAGTATTTTTAACGAATATCTAGATACTGTTCTTATCACTCAGAAACTTGTATGGTAATTAAAATAATGATGGGTCCAAACAAAGAACAGAAGAACAATAAAATCAGCGGTGTTTACTTTAATTGAGCTTGCTTCTTAGTCAATTTATTTTTTTGATAATACGACCAATTTATAACTTACTCCATTGAAACAAGACTAATATGTAATTCGCCAAAAATCTCCATCCGCTTGAGGTGGATAGTATTTTTAACGAACGTCTTGATACAGTTCTTATCACTCGGAGACTTGTATTGGAACTAAAATACTAATTGGGTCCAAACAAGGAACGGAAGAACAATTAAATCAACTGTGTTTACTTTAATTAAACCTACTTAGTCAGTTTATTTTTTTGATATTACAACCAATTTACAACTTACTTAATTGAAATAAGATTGAAATGTAATTCGCCAAAAATCTCCATCTGACTGACGCGGATAGTATTTTTAACGAATATCTTGATACTGTTCTTATCACTCGGAAACTTGTATCGTAATTAAAATAATGATGGGTCCAAACAAAGAACAGAAGAACAATAAAATCAGCGGTATTTACTTTAATTGAGCCTGCTTCTTAGTCAATTTATTTTTTTGATAATACGACCAATTTACAACTTACTCCATTGAAACAAGACTGAAATAAAATTCGGCAAAAATCTCCATCCGCCAGAGACGGATAATATTTTTGCCGAATGTCTTGTTGCTGCTCTCCTAAGTCGTGGTCATGTCACATGATTAAAAAAAGAAATATTATGACTGAGAAGCAGAAGGAACAATTTGAAGAAAGTTCAGAATTGAGTTTATTAATAGATTCAGCAAAAGTTAAGGAAACGCTTGCAAACTTGAGAAAAGCAATGATAGTATATGCTAAGGCGAAAGCTGTGCGACTGCACATTTATCAATATGAACGAGAATGTGAAACAATTATGCAAGGGCTAGAAACGATCCAAGATCAATTAACAGACTTAATTGCTAAGTCGAAGGAATGGGAATCACTTTGACGAGTGAACATTAATATTGGCGGAACTGATCTTCCGATTAGCGCCGTCAATTTAAACTTATTCTTATATTCACGCTATGATCTATGCCATTCTTAAAATACTTTCGCGGCTAACCATTTGGGGTTATTTCAGAAAAGTAAAGATCGTTGGGAGAGAACGAATCCCAAAAACAGGTCCTTACTTATTTGTGGCTAACCACCCCAGTGCATTTATGGACCCTATAGTGGTAGCAACATCTATTCGTCCGCCCGTATATTTTATAGCCGCTGGAGAATATGTAGGCACGGGTATAAAAGGGTGGTTTTTTAAAAAATCGTTGCATTCCATACCTGTTTATAGGCCAAGTACGCGTCCTGAAGATGCTCACAAGAACAAAGATATGTTTGTAAAGTGTTATGAACATTTGACTAAAAAGGGCGCCTTACTTATATTCCCCGAAGGAGTAAGTTTAACTGAGAAAAAACTAAAACCACTTAAGACTGGAACAGTCCGAATTGCTATAGGAGCTGAAGAATTGCATGCATTTGAATTAGGTGTTCCAATTATACCAATTGGCTTGAACTATAGCGACCCGCATTCATTCAGAAGCGACTTATTTGTGAAAATTGGTGCCCCTATTTACGTCAATGAATTATTAGACGAGACAAAACGGTCAGACAAAGAATACCAGATTGCGAAAACACGGGAAATCACGGCCTTACTTCAAGAAAAAATGCAAGCGACAATCCTCCACTTGGACTCGGAAGAAGAGGAAGAGTTGCTTGAGAAACTAGAAACCATATTTTACCGAGAAGTCAAAAAACAATTAGGAGTTAAATACAGCGATCAAGAAGGTGAATTTAGAATACAAAAAGACTTTATTGCAGCAATTAAACACTTTAAAATCAATGATAGCGAATTGTTTGAAGCAACAGAAGAAAAAGTGGACCAATACATTGCACAACTTTCGAAGCACAACATATCAGACAAAGATATTGGTGAGTTTGGAAAGCGTTTTCGATTTAAAAGAGTTGGAACTTATATCTTAGGATTACCCTTTTTTATATTTGGGTTGATTCATAATATTCTTCCGTACAAACTGGTTGGTATTTTAACACGTAATATAAAGATGGAGGTAACTTTTGCTGGATCTATGTCACTTGCAATTGGTTTAGGCTCATTTTTACTTTGGTATATAGGCATATCGATAACGCTTGGAAAGCTCTATTTGGGATGGTGGGCTTTGCTTTATCCTGTTTTAATGTATGTGACAGGGCTATACGCTTTACTATACAGTACTGCAATTCAAAACAGTAAACAAAGAAAAAACTTACGCAAATTGGCCAAAACTAATCGTAGTAAATTAAGTACGCTTGTCAAATTAAGAGCTGATATAATTGCGATTTTTATGAATTGGCAAAAAGAATATTCTACGCATTTTCTTGAGCACTAAAAATTCTCTTCATCAATAATAGCCTGACGAATACGGTTTGCCCAATTAACGGACATATACGGAATTGTTATTGTATCGCATTCACATTGTGTAATCGGTTTGAAGTAGATATCTTGCGTACCACTAACGTGCACTACTTCTAGTTCATTTCTAATTCCTTTATAACTGAAATTAATTTTCTTATAACTTCTTGAAAAATTAACTTGGTCTTTTCGATCGATAATAAGCGTATTGTCATCCTTAAACTCCATATATTGGAAAGGAATAAAACCTAATGAATCATACGAACTAAATCCTTTCCTTTGCTCTTGGTGCAAGGTGTCTAACTCAAATTCATGTTCTAATTTTTGCGTTCGAAACCCGAATTGATCCAAGTCGAATATTACATGTTCATCCAGTTCAACTTTAGTAAATAGTTTCACAAAGACTTTATTAATATACTGCATTCGAAAAGTTAAGGTATCTCCGTTAAACGAATAATCACATTTTATTTCTTTATCCCTAATTGTGTACAGAATTGATTGATCTGTGTATTTAACCTCAAATTCTGCACTTTTAAAATAAGGATAATAGTAGATGTGAATTGATTTTTCATTCAAGATCATTTCTCCCTCATTAGGCAGAAAAAACGTACTCCCGTCATAAGAGTTTTCATCCTGAAACATTTTAACACCTTTCCATTGCCCAAATAATTTTGAATAATTGTCTTTGGCAGTCAATGCTGTGCTGAAGATGCAAAATGAGAAAAAGAAAAGTAGGAGTTTGCTCATGCATCTAAAATTACAAGAAAGTGTCTTATGAATGGATGAAAATCGAAAAAAAATCTGAAAGATTTTAGAGTTTGTGTGTTTCCTTGTCTAGAATTCGAATTAATAACTCTCCAAAACTCCATTCATGTTCACTGATTTCTCCTTTGTTAAATGCGCCTTTGAATATCTCAAATTTATAATAACGAGGTAACATATTGGATTTTATTTCAATTTTTACAGCGTCCTTTTTTAATCCGCCACCTAATTTCACTTTTACAATCCGACCAACTTTAGGTTGAATGAATTTATAGCGCAATTCTTCTAATAACATTTTCTCCCCATTCACCGCGACTTTATAGCCGCCAATCCTTTTATGATGACCTAAAAATCCAAATAAGTAGATTTTTTTTCCGTGGAATAAACTCAAATTTTGATCTCTATTCTCCCACCTGAGATGATAGATTCCGAGTGATATAAACTTCTTATCGCCATAACTATAAATATCAGAATCAATAACTCTAAAGGCATTTGCGCCTAATTTATTACCCTTAATGTTTAATTTTTTGTAAATATTTTTAATTGTTTTTGGTCGAATCGTATCTAACTCAATTCGAATATCACCGATCCACTCATACATTTCGGGTGTAGCTTTATCATGCAAATAATAAAACCCTTCAACATCTGCATGTCGAAAGTAGTCTTTACTCATTTTAGTAACCTTCACTTTTTGAGCAATGAGATTAACACTCAATAACATGAAGAACAAAAGTAGCAGGCGTTTCATTATTTGTTTTATTACTAAAATATATTTTAGTTCAGTCTTTAAACGTACTATCCTACCAGAAGTTAATAATTTCCGATAAAGGGACATCCGTTCTTTAATTCTATTTTAATACGTTAATTATCATACAAGGTTGCGTATTAGCGGAATATCAGATTTGCGCAAGAATCTCACACACTTATTACATAGGTATAAACACTCAAAAGGTGATTAATTGTGATTGTTCTAAAAAAAAATCACTATTGGCAATTGAAAAATATTATGTGACTACTCGGTCACAATTCGAAAATTTGTTTACATTTGTGACCACATAGTCACATTATGGTTAAAGACACATTTAATAATTTACCAAAAGAAAAGCAAATAGCTATTTCTAGCGCTTTCTTAAAAGAATTTTCAATAAAAAATTATGATGATGCCTCAATTTCAAAAGTTTTAAAAGAATTAAAAATTGCCAAGGGTAGTTTTTATCAATATTTTGAAAACAAGATGTCCTTATACCAATACCTTATTCAATTGTGCGGGCTTAAAAAGATGGAATACATTCAGCATGTTAAGCGAGAGTCTTATGACAGCTTTTGGTCATTTTGGAGAGCACTTTATCAAGAAGGTTTCAAATTTGATAAGGACCATCCTGAAATGAGTAATTTCATGTTTACGCTATACGACATGATCCACAGCCCTGCTTTAAAAGAAATGTATCTCACAATGCGCAATGGCGCGCTTGTAGGGCTTGGTGCTATGTTGCAATTAGAAGTTGATAGTGGAGCTTTTTGTAAGGATATTTCAGTTGAATTTATGGCACAAACCTTATTGACAACGAGTAATGGATTATTTGATGCCGTACGCACTAAAAACAATGCTCAATTTGAGCAACATTTAGCTGAAGGTCGTCCAATTTTCGCAGATGGTTTTGACCTGTACTATACCGAATTAATGGAAAATAATATCACTTTATTGAGTAAAGCATTTAATGCAAATTCTTAGAATATATGGAAGCAATTAAAACAAACAAACTGAGTAAATATTATGGTGAGTCGATCGGCATTAAGGATGTTAGTCTGACAATAAACAAAGGAGAAGTATTTGGCTTTATTGGACCTAATGGCGCGGGAAAATCGACAACAATCCGTACATTATTGGGTTTATTAATACCCACATCTGGATCGGCAACAATACTTGGTCATGACGTTATTAAAGAAGGAAAAGAAATTCGAAAAAAAATAGGGTATTTACCATCAGAAGTACATTATTATGATGAAATGTCTTCTAGAGAATTATTGGCTTATTCATCTCGCTTTTACGGAGCTGAAAATCCAGCCGAAATTGAACGTTTAGCAGAGTGGTTTGAATTGGATTTAGAGAAAAAAATCACTGATTTATCTTTTGGAAACAAGAAAAAATGTGCGATTATTCAATCCTTGATTCATCAACCAGAATTACTTATTCTAGATGAACCCACCTCAGGTTTAGACCCTTTGATGCAAAACCGATTTTTCGAACTGTTAGAGGCAGAGAATAAGAAAGGAACCACCATATTTTTTAGTTCACATATCCTTTCAGAGATCCAACGTCTTTGTGACCGTGCAGCTATCATTAGAAAGGGTGAAATTACTGCTGTGGAAAACATTCAAGATTTACTGGAAAAACAAATGAAAAGAGTGCGCCTTGTTTTTAAAGAAAAACCTGTAAACCTTGAATTACCGCCTGGATCGCAGCATGAAAAATGGCATGACAATAAGCTCAACTTTGAATATGTTGGAATGGTTAAGCCCCTACTCCAATTCTTAAATGAGTTAGACTTAATTGATGCTGTTTTAGAAGAGCCAGATTTAGAATCAATTTTTATGAATTATTACGAACGCTAGATAAACCCTTAGTTATGAATTGGAATTTATATCGAAAAGAATTAAAACGGAACCGTAAAAACTTAATCATTTGGTCAGCGATTGTAATTGCCTTTACCATAATGGTTACATCCATTTTCCCTTTTATGCAAGAAATGGGTGAAAGCATGTCCGCCTTGATGGATAAAATGCCTGCTGAATTAAGCAAGGCAATGGGAATGGATTCGGAAACCTGGAGCAGCATTTTAGGTTTTTACAGTACTTATTATGGCATTTACATTATTGTGCTAGTGAGCATTTATACAACTTCAACTGGTGCAACTATAATTTCTAAAGAGGAAAAAGATCAGACCTCTGAGTTTTTAATGACAAAACCCATTTCTCGTTTAGAGATTTTTAAAACAAAAATGCTGGCATTGTTTACGCTAAGTTTGATCATTTACTTAGTTCAAGCTATTGTAGCTCTAATTTCACTATCTCTATTCAAAAGTGCGCCTGTCAATTGGGAAGCTTTTGCAATTATGCATGTTGGCGGCTTAATATTGATGCTGTTCTTTACTTGTGTAGGTGTTATTCTTTCCATGTTTGTGACGCCAAAAAAGAATTTTATGGGAATGGTTGTTGGAATTACATTTGGATCTTATTTCATCAACGCCATTGGTCAAGCTGCAGATGCAGTGAATTGGGTGAGTTATTTTTCACCTTTTCATTATTTAAGCTTTCAAGTGAATGATCCGAATTATAGCGTGAACTATTTAGGAGCCTTGGCTTTATTAGCTATCGGAACTTTAATGCTTTATCTATCTTTTCAAAAGTACAAGAAAAAGGATATTGCTGGATAGGAAATGCATGTAGGATTGCATTCCGAATGCCATTGGAACCAGCTTAAGTCGAGAATCGCTATAAAACTATTATTACGGCTTTGCAGGCTCTGGTTTAGGTACAGTTTTTTTCAACTTATAGAAAACACCAAATGTGAATGATTTGGAGGCTATGATATTTCTACTACTTGAAGCAGTTCCTTGCTCAATCATAAGGCCAAACTTATCTTTATAAGTATATAGCAATTGAAAACTGTACGAGAAATATTCCAAATTATCAGAATAAATACCGGGAATTTGACTATCTTTTCGTGATTCATTAAAGAATGATTGACGGCTATAAGTTTTAACTATAGCCGTAAAACCAAATTGCTGAATACCTAATTCACCACCATAATGATATTCATCTGAGAAGCCATTTGTACGATTATTAATCCCACCAAATAGCGTAGCGAAAATGCCATATTTAAACCCTTTGCTTGCATAAACCTTTAATAGTTGACTAAAGTCACCATCTCCTAAATGCAATGATTCTGTAGATCCACCATAATAATCACCACTATTAATACCCAAATTAAGTTCGGCAGATAAGTAAAAGGGTTTTGAAATAAAATTATACTTCACCCCTAAATCAACATCTCCAAAACCAACCGCTTGGTCAGCATTAAAAACATTACCCAATCCATCTACACCAGCATCACGGCTTAGAGCAGTAACAAATGGTGAATGCAAAATTCCTGTGATTTTATCCGTTATGCCAAATTCACCATAAAAATGGGTGGTATAAGCACTTAAATTTGGTGAGCCTATAATAACACCTTGATTATTATAATAGCCATTGGCTGCAATAAAACGTTGAGATAATAAAAAGAACCCCTCCCCTTTAGCCTGTGGCCATCCACCACCTGCATTTACGCTGAAAGGAATAAATAAGAAGCTTACGAGAAAAAGGATAAAAACTTTATTCATGTGAATTGTGACGTTTTAAAGCAAGGAGTATTACAAATTTAAACCTAAAAATGAAATACTAATTTTTAAAGTAATGTCGCCCTTGCTTATCAATATATCCTTTAACGGATTTAATATAAGCAAAGCCGCCTTTGAATTTTGGAATATCATTTTCGTCAAATCCATATTTCGGAACTGTTAATTTAAACTGAGGTTCAATTGCCCACTCTCCTTTGGTATTGATAAAGCCTAAATTTCCCGCTGTATCCGCAACTGCGGCTAAACCATCACTAAAATTGCCAGCGAAAGTATATTTTGGATCCAGGCGAATAATTGTTTCACCTTTTGGGTTGAAAAAAGTGAAATAATAAACTGTTGAATCTTTATTGCTATAAATACCTGCAAGGCTGTCTCCCTTCAAAATTGGGATTCGCCCAATGGCCAATCCAGCAAAAAATGCAACGGGTTCGTTCAATACTTGGCGTTGTTGCCTAAAATCCATTTTAGAATGATCAAATTCGCTCAGTTTTTGCCCGCTTTCATTCAATACTACCATTTGTTGACTTTCCTTTTCTACAGCAAGATAACGTTGGTTAATTTTTGTGTAAATCTTGCTGTATTCGAAAGGAATGATTGTATCTCCTTTCAAATTAATCACCCCCATGACTCCTCGCTTTACGTCCCCAACTCTAATCGTTCCGCGCTCAATAATTGAAGACTCATTCAATTCAAAATTAGATAACCGCGCCCTATATGACTTCACCGTTCCAGGTTTATTTCTGAACATCCTATTATTTGGTGATGATTCAACCATATAAAAATCCTCCTCCAACATTACAACTCCTCTATACCAAGCAATGTTTAAGATAGGGATTTCCAAAGCCAAATCCCCGTCATATTGATATACAGAATACACTATTGTATCATTTAATTTTGTTCTAAAACAGGTATAATCATTATGAACCCCCAAACAGAATTGACGTTTAATTTTAGGGAACCTTGAAACTGCAAAGCCATTCTTATCTTTTATTATAATGCCATCTTGATAATCAAACCAAGTGTATGTATTATTACCAAAACTCACCTCATTTCTAGCCTCTTGACTAAATACTAACTCACCTTTTAAATTATAAAAAAAGTGGTGATAACGATTCGCGTCTTCTTTGGATCCATAATTTATGCCATGAAAAAAATCTCCATCTCTTTCTAACTTTCCATGTTTTAAAGGAATTAAGATTTCATTCCTTGAATTTACTAGACCAAACCCTGCACCTTTATCTACAATTGCACCTTGGACATGAACTGAACTCACAACATTATACATTGGTTCAATTAAAAGCGTCTTTGGCTTGTTAGGTGCAACAAAACCGTATAAATTACCGTTTCTAAAAGGAATCATTTCAACTTTATTACCATCAATTGGTTGATGCATTGAAACTAAAATATCAAAAACCGGTTTTTGATCAAAACTGGTTAATGACAGGAATACGATTAATATTATGAGCATTGATTTAATCATGGCAGTTCAAATATGCTAAATTAATTTCAATTGAAAATATACGGTAATCACCTTAGTAACTAAAAAGGAGCTATGAATTATATTTGTAAAAACCGTTGAACATGAAACTTAGACTAATTTTTACGACAATCATTCTTTTATCAATCACCACTTACGGACAAAAAAAATGGCGGAAAATTGACCAAGGTGATTATGGAATGAAATATGAATTACCTAAAGACTGGGATATAGATGGATTTAGCACAAGCTCAGTATGTCATTGCGCTGGAACTATAAATTCCATCAATCGATTCAGTAAAAATCAAATTCTTATGGCCGCATACCCGGCGCTAAGTGATTCTGCTCTATACAATGGAATGAGAATCGAAGTATGGGATTGGAGATTTGAGGAGAGTGACGCACGTACGACTTATAAATCCAAATTCTTAACATTTGAGAAAACGGTTTCCAAATGGATGCCAGAAGCAACTGAAGATGATTATGACGAATACGAGGATCATGAAGTTTGGAGGTTTACAACGGCATTTAAAAATCAATACTATGTCATTTATTTTTGGGCAGCAAAAAAAGTGCTCTCCAAAAAAGAGAAGATGTTATTAGAAATTTTGAATCGCTTTAAAGCTGTAAAAGCGGGTTCAAACTCGAAATATTGGTAGTTTTATCTCAGACAGACATGCATGGGAATTGTCAAAGCTACTCTTACTGGCTCGCAATTTACTAAGCCTGGTTTCCAATTTGGCATAATTGAGATGAGACGTGCTATTTCATCATTAAAGGGAGTTCAATCACCTTTAACTATCTCAGCGTTTGTCAATGTGCCATCTTTTTCAAAAATTAATCGAATATAAATGACATCTTGGATAAACTGTATTTCTGGATATTCTAAATTCTCATGAATAAAAGTAGTCATGCTATTTGCCCCTCCAGGGTATTCTGGATCAACATCAACAATTTCATAAATTGAATCGTTCACGAAAGTTGTTGAATCTTGACCAATTGAATAGCTAGAAATCAATACAATTAGAAATAATAAGAATCGTTTAACTTGCAAATATTTCATTTACAGCAATGTTTTCTATGCATCTCTGCGCTTTACTCTTGTGGCAATCTTTCCTCTAGCCGCTTTACCTTGCACTACTTCGTCAGCCCAATCAACATTCTGCTTTTTCAAGGTTTTAATTGAAGATTGCGTCCAAGAACCCATTTCAATTTTAGTTCCTATCAATTCTTTTACTTGTTCCTCAAAAAAGCGTAATGATTCAAATTCAATTGTACGGCTATCAAAATATTTAGCATTAATTCCGGCATAGTCAAGTACATCCATTTCTTCTTGAAATGCTTTATGACCGCCATCTAAGTTTCCTTTTCTAAAATGGAACATAAGCTCAATGAGTTGAATATCGTTTTTACCACCAGCATTACTAGCTTTACGCAGCATTTTGCCCAAAGCTTTTTGTTTTTTCAAAATCCACTTTGCCTTTTCATGTTTGGTTATAACGTTACTCGGAATTGGTCCATAATGCCTAGAATCCATATAATCTGGCGCTCGGAAATCCAAACTTTGATTAGGAAAAAATCCTTCTTTTCTCAATTTATACGCATCTTTTAATAAACCAACATCTTCTCGTGTAAACGAAAACGTTTTTAAAAGTGGCAATACAACCGTATAGTATAATTTATCGCGTTTACTTGGGAACGACCTTGGATTACGAATTGGGAAATTAAATTCATTAGAAGCACGTATTAGTTGCTTTGAATATTCTGGAAAGAACCATAACGCATCATGATGAATTGTGATATGCGTTAGTTTTTTTTGAAACTCAGGAACATCCATTATGTGTTCAATTTGCGCTTTTATTTCTGCATAAATTGCCTCACCAGTCGCACGGCTATTGGTTTTATTAAAAGGTAAAAAGCTACCATCTTCAACAATCGCATCAAGACCAGAAGCACCTGAGATAGGTCTACCAGAGGTGATTGTTAAATGTGCTCCCAATTCAAAATTAGCGCCATTCGTTTCATTAAAAAGTTGATGTACGTTATCAATCGTTTTATGATAATTGGTAAAAACTTCGACTGAATTAATCAATCCACGATTGACTAAATCTATTATTCCTTCATTTACCGAAGGGATTACGCCGAAATCATCAGCTGTAAAAATTACTTTGTTCATAGTAAGTTAGGTTTGTTAGGTGACAAGTTTTGTTGCTCTAAGTTATGAATTTTGTTTAAATCCAATAAACTATGGTTTCAAATATATCAGGCTAACGCGGATATTCATCTTTTGCCTATCGCGTTGTTTGCTTTCTTAGCGCTCCTACTTTAATAAGTAACAAAGCATTATTCGATACCCAAACTTGATTATTTACGGCAATTTACTTATGCTGTTCTTCTTTGTTTTTATCCATTCTATCTTTATTAAAGATTCATGTATTAAACAGGTCATATCAAAAGTCTTACTTATTTTTTGAATTGTTTACTTTGTTTTGAGAAAGTGCCTTCGCTCCCATAACATCTGCCTCTTTTTCTAAACCTGAATCATCATTAATATTTACTTTTGCTTTTAACTGCTTAGTCGGCTTTACCCTACCCTGTTTTTGTTGCACAACATGCCAAGCCTCATGTGGTAAATGTTTTTCTTGACCAGTTCCTAAATGAATTTGAGAACCTTGAGCGTAAGCGTGGGCATTGAGCTGGGCTGGTTTGCTTGAATTATAATGTACCTTCACATCATCCATGGAATGGCCTGAAAGGTTTTCAATTCCCGATTTAAGTCGATCTGGCAAACCTGTTGTATTCGCTTTAAGCTGGACAGTTTTTGGTCGATTATCCTGCAAAGTGATTCCCTTACGCTGCACAGTTTCACCTGATTTCGCAGCACCTGCTTTATTACTAAAATTATCCTTATGTTCTTGCATCACAATAATTTATTAAGTTCCCGGTGGATTATTTTTACCTCCTTGACTAAATTGCCAGCCATTCCCATTGGTCCAGCCATTGGACTTCATTGTTTTATTTGCTGCTGCATGGCTATTGTATTTACCACAGTAAATCCATTTACCTCCTGATTGTTTTCTCCAATAATAACTACCTCCGCCAAATTGAATTACCGCCCGTTGAGCTACACCTGCACTGGCTGATTTGTTCAAACGATTATCAACAAGTGTTGTTCCATTATTCTTTTTTTGGACAATTTTTGATTCACTTTTATTCTGTTTTTCTTTTTCGTACATATTCTTTGGGTTAGGTATAATTAATTCGTTTTTAAAAAGGCATTAAATGCGCCAAGATCTCCGTTAAAAATATCAAAATCGTTTTTAACACCATTTTCCATATAATCATCACTTTTTTGCCATAACTGCCACTTAGTATCTTTCCAGACCCCGGGTAATGTTGGTGTATTACCTCCCGAATAGTCTGCTATCCATAAAGTATATTTAGCAAAATCTTCAGTATTTAAATACTTATTTCCCTCATTAATATTTGTATATAGAATTGGTGTTCTTCCCGTTTTTTCGGCTAAAATTTCTAATACTTGGAGCAAATTATTTTGCACTGCTTCCACTGTCATATCGGTTCTTATTCCAGCACCCTCAAAATCAACAATTGGAGGCAAACCTGCGGCATCAATTTCGCCTACTGCATTCATATAATTGCCTACCTGGTCTGCAGGGTCATCTTCACTCTCAAAAAAATGATAAGCTCCTCGCACAAAGCCTTTTTCTTGAATCGTCGTCCAATTCGAATTAAAATCTGGATCAGTGTATGTAATACCATCCGTTGCACGACAAATAACAAAAGTTAAACTATCCTTATTTTTATCCAACGTTTCAACTTCATCTCCCTGATTAGAAGATATATCAATCCCGTAAACATATTGAGGAACGGTTTCTGTTGGTGTTTCTGTCACGATTGTGTCTGATGCACTAACATTTGTACTATCTGTTGCATCTGTATCAGGCTTATCTGTTCTGCCGCCACAGGAAAAAGCAATTAATGCTAAAGCAATACTGTAAATCTTCATATTTGGTTTCATATTTAATTCTTCTTAGGTTATTATTCATTTAATATTTTCATTCTCAATTTACGCTATTTGATACATTAAAACTGAGAATTTATTGAACTATTTTTCCCGCCAATGCCTAATTCGCTGTTTGCTTATCGGAAAAATTACTGGGCCTTTTTCTCCTGTATAGTTCCGATAAGAAGCATATTTACACTTTGATAAAAAGGTTTTCATTTCTTCTTCAGTTCCATCTCTAAAAGGCACTGCGCAGTTCTCACCAATCAATAAATGGTAAAGCCGAGCATCAAAAAAATCATAAAATCGAAATAAATTTCTGACATCATTGTAAATATCCTTTTCATGAAAGTACAGCTCTAATTCATGGTGATCGTTCGCATGTTTGATCAAAATTATATGCAATTCATTTAAAAAATGATCCACAAATATTTTTTCATGTTTACGACTCACGTGTAAAACAAGATATATGCGCCAATCAGAAATAAAGTAGCCTTTTAAACGGGTATTTGTTTCGCAGATGGTTCGATTCAATGCAATGGCTATTATTTCCTTAATTTTTGCATCTGTGAAATTGCAGCGCCAGCGTTTCATTTGCAACACTATTTTTTTATCTGATATATCTTCTCGAAGGATTCTCATAAAGCCTTGTTTTGAATGGTTTTATGTTCTTTTGCAAATTCACGTCTTAATCCATTCAATAAATCTTGTTTTGAAACGGTGTCGCTTTCTCTTTTAATAGCTGCCAAAGCACAATGACGCAATACATTTATAATTGCGCCACCTGCTAGTTCATAGTTTTCTGCCAAGGCATACAAATCAACAGATGGATCCAATTTACAAGGACCTGCAAATGCTTTTTGCCAAAGTTGATAACGCTGGTCAATACTTGGCATTCTAAAATGAATCATAGATTGAAACCTACGCGTAAATGCGGCATCAATATTATCTTTTAAATTGGAGGCTAAAATTACCACGCCCGAATACTCTTCAATTCGTTGCAATAAATAACCTGTTTGCTGGTTGGCGTGCCTATCATTAGAGGATTGCGCAGCAGTTCTTTTACCAAAAAGGGAATCAGCTTCATCAAAAAACAGAATCCAGTTTTTATGTTCTGCTATATCAAATATTTTGGCCAAGTTTTTTTCTGTTTCACCAATATATTTGGATACGATCATGGATAAATCAA
>JBLHOW010000118.1:0-14554 GCA_047623705.1 Crocinitomix sp. | reverse complement strand
AATTATACAAGAAATAAATCAGTAAATTTGTTAACAAGATAGCATGATGAAATTAACTCTTTTTACACTTAACTTACACTGGTCAGCATAAACCGGTTTGGGGTGGTCAACATCACCGGTGTATCCACTCCTTGGCATAACATAAACATAGTTTCATTTGACGCATAGCTTATTTTTTTAATAAAATGATATCTTTATGATCAATTATGATGAAATTTAGCCTCATTATTTTCAGTCTATTAACCTTAGCCTCATGTGCCAAAAAGTATGGTTGCACTAAAAGTCGAGCGCTTAATTATGATGTTACTGCTGAAAAAGATGATCATTCATGTTATTTTCTTGGACAAGTAGGATTTAATTGGTATAAACAGACAGAAGAGGATCTATTAGATGATGGGCATGTTTACCTTAATTTTTATGTGGACGCACATTATATAGGAAGTGATAGCACGAATCATCAAGTAGATAATTCATCTAGTTTTGAAGGTGTTATTTTTTCCGATACGCTTTACTACCAAGGGACAGCTTATTTTGATCAGTCCAAAGAGTATTCGTTGATAGTTACAAACCAAGTTGATGAACAAATAATTTCTATGGTTATTGAGGTCGCGATTGATAACAGGCTTGATAAATTGCGCTTAGTTTCAATTAAATACGAAGATTAAAAGAAGTATTTAACGCCAATATCTAATTTTAATAAATTATTATTGAGTACCGCCTTTCCCATTGCATTTACCAAACTAGGTCTAATTTCAGAGAGCGTTGAAGATGCAGAATTTTCTCTTGTGATGATTGTAGCTGTCCATTCAGCATGGTTTGGATAGAAAAACAAAAAAGGGTAAACAATTTGGGTGGATAAAATTAATCTTTTCTTAAGCGTAAAATTCTGACCCGCAATTATGGTAATCATAGTGGCTTTTACTTTATTATCTTGATCAAAAGTAAATTGTTGAAGTCCTGAAGGTTTATAAGTTTTTGAATGCCTTTTTTCAGTAATTATCTCGCCGTAATCACCGTAATTAATTGTTGCACCTGCATTAATCTTACCCACTCCGGCAAAGCAGCCTAAACCAATATATTTACCAATTGGCGCTATATTACCTTTTATAAAATATTTAAACTCAAACTTGATTGAATGAAAGGCAAATTGAAGATCGTCAAAAGCCCTATAATTGTTGTCAATAATCAGGTCTTTCTCTCCCGTTATATCCTGCAATGTATCCGAGTCTCTAAAGTATAAAAGGCTTGGTCGTAAAACTGAAAAACCATAACCAAAATTAAATTCTATACGTCGCGAAGGAACAAGACCTATATTTAGGTTGAAATCGGTATAAAATTTCCGCCGCGATTTTATAACTTCATCCTCAATTTTGTAAATCCGTTTTGTAGAAATTCCATTATTCCATTTAAACTCAACGTACCGTTTTTTACCAATATAGCCAGACTGAGCAATACCAGAATAGTTAAATAGCATTAAGAATTGGAGTAATAAAGTAACTTTCATTCGTTGTTGGGAGATTTACTGATGCGGTATAAGAGATTATAAATATAGTTATTAATGACTAAATCTTGTGATGCCACTTCTGCATCAATGATGTCTATATATTCAAAAGAACTTGTTTTAGCGTCTACTATGATTGAAACCATATTCAGGTTATTGTGCGGTTTTACCGCCGTATAAACCGCGCAAGGCCAACAGAAAAATAAGATGATCAGCCCTCTGTCGTTTAATTTAAATTTGGTGCGATCTTTAGAAATGTAAATATTAGAAAAAAGAAATTTACTGGTACCATACTTATTGGTGATTTGATCAATGTTTTCTTTGCTAGAAGAAATCATTTCTACTTCATTATTTATAATTAATTCACGCATCCAAAAATGAATTGCACCTAGTTCATTGTATTTGTCGATTTCGGATTCCCCTAACTTTGAAGAATTGATCAAATTTGTTTTGAGCCCTAATTCTGAATAATCCTCTGCGTAAACTTGCGCTACTTTCACCTTTAATTTTTCTGCTTTAACGAGTTTACTTTTGCGCTTTGCTTTAATTTTCACATCACTTTCGCCCCAGTTAACAATACTAATTTGAGGGTCAACAATAATTAAATTTTTAATACCTATTCGCTCATTTTCAGTCATGATCTTGACTTCATTAACTTTTTTTACAGCCGGTGTTTCACTTGTTTTTTTTAAGTTCTTTTTGAATTCAACAGTAAAACAATCCGATAAGGCATATTGATGGAAAGCAGCAGGCCTTCTCTTTTTCGAAATTGAAGTAGAATCGGAAGTCAGGTATTTTTCAGACTTTAAATCGTCGAACTCCATTTGAGAATTTATAGCAAGTTCAAGAAACAAATCCTTCTTATAACTTGCAAAAATAGGATCAGCTTCATATTTTTTCTCAAAATCGATTGCTAGTCTATAGCTCATGACATTTAATTGTTGCTTTGAAAGCCGATCTGTAAAAAAGCTTATAGCTGAAGCTTCACCTTCAAGAATTGGCGGTGAAAACATTTTTGCACCTGTTCCTATTTCATTATTCGCAAATTTGGTGAGTCCGTAAAAAGCCTTGAGCAAACTCAAATCTAAAAAACGATTCTCTGGATATTTTTCATGTAATAAAAATGTGGTATAAATTGCTTTATTATAATCACCATTCGCTAATAATATATTTAAACTTTCGAACCTTGCCAAATCACGTACATAAAGGAATCGTTCTTCGGAAATTTTAAAAATTTTATCGCCAGCTGATTCGTTTTCAGCAAGAAATGGAGTGATTTTTTCGACTCTGGTTTTGATGTTTGGGTGAGAACTCCTATCATCATCTATTTCTGGGTCTACAGTAATTGCTCTAATTGTATCAGGGAAAAATTCAGCAGGAATATATAAAAACTCGCTATTAAAATAGCTTTTATTGAAGGCGATATCGCTAAAAGGCAATTCAGAATATAAGAGAATATCAAATGTGGTCATTATCTCAGAAGTTGCATATTCAGATTGTAGATAGATTTTGGCGCCAGCCAGATCCGCCTCCAACTCATTATCTTTATTATAACGACTCAATTCAAGTGTTTTAGCATCATAGCTCAAGTCTTTATATGTTCCGTTTTTCGCATTCACTTCGGTGTTTTTAACATATCCTTTGCGGACATGATGACTTGTGTAATGGGACACTTCATGGGCTATAATAAAAGCCAATTGCGCTTCATTTTCTAGTTTTGCCATTAGGCCAGATGTAAAAATGATTATTCCTTGATCTGTGGAAAATGCATTTACCGAATTAGATTTTAAAATGTAAAAGCGTAGCTCTTCTCTTATTTCAGGATAAGGTTTGAGTACATAATCTGCAACATCATTCAAATAAATGCTAACTGGCTCATTAAATAAAATTAACCCACTCAATAGTAATTCATCTATAAAAAATCGCGTAGAAAGAAAGAATTCGTCGTCTAAGTCTTCGTTTATATTTGATTCTAATTCCGTTTCAAACTTCTCAGAAGAAAGGACAGTAAAGTCATCAGGAATTGGAGCCTGTGATTTCAAATATGTAAAATCCTCTAAAGTTTGGGAATAACATGTTGTGCAAAAAAGAATAACAAAAAAATAAAAGAATTTCATAGATCTGCACATTTAAATAATTTCAAGTTTAGCGAAGGTAATATTATTTGAAATACAACAAATTTTAATAACCTTAAAGTTCATTACGGATGACGAATTGATAGGAAACAAAAATAAAAAATTCAGTTTAAGTTGGAGTGTGAGTCATGAGGGAAATCAGTTTTTTAAGTGCGAGCCTCTTGCTCGAAACTCACACTCAAAATTGATTTGCGGAGAGAAGGGGATTACCTTCGGTGATCCCTTTTTAATTATCCTTTCAAAGCATAGAAACCAATTCTTTCTTGCAGAAATAATTTTGTTTTTTTCCTTGGCCTCAATTCGAAGTGAACTTCGATTGATTCCAACAAAAAAACCAATCAGTCAAAGACTGATTGGTTTCCTTTTCGCGGAGAGTGGGGGACAGTTCTCGAACTCTCTTTTTGAGGATTTAAAGGTGTTGGATGAAGTTTTGAGGGAGATGAAAAGGGAAATTTGAATTCTTCTCAGTTTGACGAGTTATCATTTCTACCATTTTTTTGAAAATCCTTTTATAAATCCCGTAGATAGCAAAAACGAATATAAATAAAAAAATATAAGGAAAGCAAAATACATTAAATCAAAACACTTAGCCCAAGGAAATAAGTCTTTTCCTGCAAAATGGACTAACATTTGAATATCTCTAATTAAAATTGTTGCAATTACCAATAACGGAATTAGACTAAGGTTATTATAAAATGATTTTGTGGTCTGAGAATATTTACTCACAAAAATAACATAAAAAATTATTGAAATTAAAAATAATAGAAATTGAGGTATGAAAATGTCTTCAATAAAATTCATTCCTTGCAAAAAAAATCTACCCAACATGCTCAATTCAAGACATTATTATTGTAATTGGCTTGATTAAAACCATCAAGAATAAATGAGTAATTGAATGGATAAAAACCCCGCCTACTTATCTAAACATAAGGAGGCGTAACTCAATAAAACCATGGCACATTTTAGTGCTAATCATTTGGGTGATCTGTTCCAAATCCACCTTGATTAAGTATGGGCGTTTTTGTATCAAATTCCATCATATACATCCAGTAGCTATCATCTCCGTGTGCCATTGCAAAACCGCAGATATAATTATCATTTGGCAGAATTACACGAATGCGATCTGTGTTTTCATACACTTCTGTCCCTTCGTCATAAACGGCATGATGAACAAAATCTTCAGCTGAGTTTAATGCGTAAAACTGATAGGCATCTTCACCATGAAGCAAAGCAATTGGAAGATTATTAAGGCTGTCTTTAGAATAACCTTCGACTCTGATCTCGCCGGTAAATCGATAAGCTTCATTTTCATAAACGAACTGATACAATAGCGCTGGATCAATATTATCTTGAAAACATAATCGATACGCTTCCCCGTCATACAACTAGCTTAAAGAACTCGTTTTCACATTCTCCGGCACACCTTCAATTTTCATTTCGGCAATTGAATTATAATCGAATTCGTATGACGAACCGTTAAAACCAAATTGATACAGGGTGTCGTTTGTACCAAATTTCAAACAGTAAAGCCTAAAATTCTCCTCATCCGCAAGCACCGCTAGACTTTCCCAATTGGCATCATCAGGTGCATTTGTAATTTCTATTTCATTAGACAAAACATAGCTTTCGCTTTGATCATAATAAGTAAATGCCTTTAATACAGGCATCTTTTTTTTAAAAGGTAAATTCATTTGTTTATTTTATTGATTCCCCGCAATCTTACCTGTAAGATTTTGCAACCGCCTTTATTAGCCTATCAAAGAGTCGATCACCAAAATATCTCCTGTTGAGTTTGTAGCAAAATTCATCAAGATAAAGTTGCAAATATTTAGCGCTTATTTTGTGATAAACTCCTAAAAGATTCCTTTTAGCATTTGCTATTGCAATGTGAACCCATTTTAGAGTGGTTGCTGTGGTTTCTTTTGTGGATTTTTCAGAAATATGAATTTCTACATGATCTGCAATGTCGAGATACGTATTCGCCTTATCAGTGAAAACTATTGACTCTTCATCAATGCTATCCTGACTTACATTTTCAATGGTATCGCTTTTGTGCCCTTGCAATACTATCATTTTAAAATACCGACAATGTTTACTTTTTTTGCCCGTTTCTATATTCTCCTCAAAAGTGGATTCGGCACTTACAGCCGCATTTTGCTGCTTTTGACTCCCTTTTCCTCGTTTAAGCTTTATCCCATCAGGGGTTGCTTTTTCAAAATATGCTTCATCAAATTCTATCATTCCTTCTAGAGTGTAAAGATTATCTCTATTGCCAATAGCATTCCGTATGCGGTGCATCAGGGACCAAACGGTGTCATACCGTTTATGTTTTAATTGCCTTTGAAGTTCTTTTGCGGAAATACCTTTCTTTGAAAAGGTCATGAAAATCATAGCTAAATATCAGGTTCTAACTGGGAGGTTAGAGTTTTTCATCATAGATCCAATTCGAAGGGTCGTTCTGAAATGACAGCTTTTACACCACTCCCACTGCTCTCTACTTGGTAACGTGTAATGATCAAGACCTTTACACGTTTTACAGATAATACCCTCACTCTTTCGTTTTTCTTTAAAATCCTTTCTACAACTTGCTTCGTCTGGAAATTTATCCGTAAATTCTAATATTGTCATAACTTTTATATTTATTTGTTATGACAAATTAAAGGCCTAACAACGTAAACTATTTACGTTCTGGTATAAAAGCGGGGAATCAAATTTTAAATCTATTTTTTTAGAAACATAACCTATGCTAGAAAAAATGACAATGATAATGTGAAATATTTCATTCCGATTTTTTTTACTTAAAGTGATTTAATATAACTAAGTCTTAATTCTTTCGAGCAAAGGCGCTTCTAAATTGTTTTTTTCTGCTAACCATCATGCCAAAAAATGGGTTCTTCAATATTTCGAGCATGTCTGTAATGTATAAAAAAAGTATGTCCATTCACAATTTCAATTAATCAAATATCCCAAACCGGCTGGGAGCGACATTCATTTTCCGAAATTAAAAGTCAGGTCTATTATCACCTAAACCCTCTCCCATATCAAGCAGTAAAAAATCTAAAAACAATTGAATATGTTAGCTGTCTAATAATTATTGGGGATGCATAATTCCAGTTTATATTAGGGATCTGACATTCTAAACAATCGTTGTTCTAAATAAAATTTCGTCAGTTTTACGGGGTTACTATTCCCATTTATCAGAGCAGGAAGAGTGGTAACATATATAAATCGGCATTTTTTACATAAGCAATATTCACCCCGAGATAATGCTTTTAGGGATGAATTCCCTCTTTTTGGTCAAAAATCATCTAAAAATAGTTAAGCATTTCAAAATATTTAAGATTTTTTTTTTCAGTTTGACTGATTGATTTTTATGCAAAATGATCTAAAAAAAGATCACTTAAAATTGGTCGAAAAACCCTATAAATCAATCAAATTCTGTGCTCCTTAAATAGGTGCTTCAATTATAAATCTTGATCTTATAACCTCAGAACTGTCCTGAACCTGAATATAATAGTGGCCAGGAGCCATGTTGGTTAAATTGAAGATTGATTGAAAGTCTATTGAACTATATATAATCTGGCCTTGTGAGTTAAATATTTCAATAGCGTTTATAGTGCCAGAATCCCCATTGAAGTACGTTTCGAATTCCCCGTTTGACGGATTCGGATAAACAATAAGCTCTTTCTTTTCACTAATATCGCATTGTTCCATGCTAATTATATCTTCGTAGTTATAGTTTCCGTTAAAGTCTGTCTGCTTTAAACGGTAATATGTTATTGTTCTAAGGGGTTCCATGTCTATGAAAGTATAATTGATTTGAGAAGAAGAATTGCCACCTCCGGTAACTTTGCCAATAGTCTGCCATATTTCGCCGTCAGGACTCCGTTCAATAGAAAAATAGTCATTATTCATTTCTGAAGCTGTACTCCAATTTAAAATAATGAACTGTTCCTCACAGTTCCCCTCAAATGATAACAAGGTAATTGGGAGAGCAATGGTTGCGCATGGTACAAAAATTAACACTTCATATACATTTGTCGCCCCGGCAGTAGTAAGCATTCGTCCTTCTAATATAGCGCCCGCAGCCATTGATAGTGCACCATTGTTTGATATTAAAGACCCCTTCATATCTGTTCCAGCAGCCATTGACATAGCGCCCTCCGCTATCCAAAATATATTGCATGCTGAAGCCCCATTAATTAAATGAACGGTAGAAGTAGCTGCGGTTGTAAAAGCTCCTCCAAATTGAAAAATAAAAATTGAAGAAGTATCTCCCTCAGCATCCAACGTCAGATCTCCAAAGACTGACCCAGCCCCTCCAATATTGTATATTCCTGCAACAACAGTTTCTCCGCCACCAAATGCAGGTGCATGTATGATATCAGTTGGAATCATTACCACGATTTCGTCATATACCGCTTGTACATCAATTAAACATTGTGCAGTGGCTGTGTTTGCCGATTCTATGCTACCTAGTACTACCGTGGGCGATTCAAAACCGGTTATAGCGCCAAGGTGTGAGCCAATATTACCAGTAATAGTGGAAGTTCCAGTGTTGCCTAAAGCCCCAACTGAAGTAAATAGAGAAAAGTTAATCGTTGTGCCCAAATCAGGCAATTGAGCTAGTATCCTGATTGGAGTGATTAACACCAGAATAGGGAGGATTATGAATTTGAGTAATTGAATTTTCATTTTATATGTTTTTTTTGAAACGGTAAGAATAAATAGCTCTTGCCGTTATTGGTTATTATTACATCAGTATCTATGAGTGTGCGGTATGTTTCATAAAGTGAGTTGAAACTATAGTCTTCAATTATTTTGCATCCACTTTGTCAGATTTTCCACGTCGTTAAACTATCGTAATAATTCCTCTCATTTTATTAACGGACCAATTGTACCCAACCCCCTTGATTTTGTAGAAAATCAGTGGTAATAACGACATAAAAATAAGTGTTTGGTGGCAGATCTTCTTCTTGTTTGTCGGTGCCATCCCAGACGGCATTTATATTGTCATAATCAATGATCTTTTTTACTTCCATCCCCCAACGGTTGTATATGTATACGGTATTAGGGATATAGTTCATCAAGTTATCAATAATCCAAAAGTCATTTGTTCCATCTCCATTTGGCGAAAAAGCGTTAAACACTTTCAATGAACATTCATTTTGAGGTTTAAATGTTACTCTGACAGAATCCGTAACTTCACAATTGTTAATGTTCTGAATGTTTACAACATATATTTCTTCTTTTAAACTAAAAGCAATAGGAGCATAATTGTTTATATCTGACAATGGAACTTCCGTAATCCATTCATATTTTGTACCTCCATAAGCTTCTAATTGGGCAGGTGAACCTAAACATATTTCAAAATCATTAATGGCATGCATGCCTGCAGTATCAGATAAAAATAAATTGAACATTTCAAAGTCCCCAAGACATCCTTCTTCGCTAATAGGTCTGACATAATATAAGTTATCACCGTAATCTAAATGGTCAGGTACATAGGTGAATAGTGAATCAAGTAAATCACTTTCGGGGTTTGTTTTATACCAATATGTTTTGACTGCACCTGTTTGATCAGTTATATTCATTGCTTCAATATCATCATATGGACAATACACGTCTTTTGCAGATTCTATGGTGTTAATTGTGGGTTTTTCAAATAAAATAACCGTTTGTGTAACTGTATCTTGGCACGTTTCTGGAACGTAAGGCGTGATGTATTGTATAGTATAAGTTCCACCTGTAGAATTTGAAATCACACCAGTGCTCGCATCAATAACTGCATCATCAGCTGGCAAAGGATTAAAATTAAATATACCTGCTGATGTGCCAGAAACAATTGGAAACGTTTCAATATTCGAACAATGATCTAGAATAGTAAAACTGCCGTCATCTGAAATGAGAGCCATCACTAAAATGGTGTCTTGTTCTGAACATTCTCCTACTGTATAAACAACAGGGTAAATAGTACCACCTTCAGCTCCAGTAATCATACCCGTTATCCAGTCTATTTCGGCAAGTTCATCTGGGGCTGGTCCAAAATCAAAAGTTCCTCCTAGTTCTCCCATGTCATGAGGTGTGCCTCCGAATTCTGCACAAAAATTGTCGAATTCAAAGGTCGCATCAGTTACAATTACAGTTACAAACTCAATAGATGATTCATTACAGTCTGAGTCTTCAACATTTACAGAATACATTATTTCATAGATTATGCCTTCCTGTCCGTTGGTAACACTGCCTGTTGTCGTGTTAATAGTTGCCTCGTCAATTGGGCTTAAAATTTCATAAGTTCCACCTGGTGTAACAGGAATTGGTGTATCGCTTGGGAGTCCAGGACAGAAATCTTCAAAGGTAAAGGCTTCATCAACCCCTAATGCTTCTATTAATACTGAATCGGACTGAGTACACCCACTTTCTGTTAACGTATGAACAATTTCATAGATTGTACCTTCTGTTGCTGCAGTTATAATTCCAGTAGACAGATCAACTAATGCGCCGTCACCAGGCCCCGGTGATCCAAAAGTAAATGATCCACCATCTACCAAAACAAATGGATCACCAGAAGATTCTCCCCAGCAAAAGTTTTCATAGGCTACTTCTTGCTTTACTTCAATAACATGAACGTCTATAGTATCGCAACTAACACAGCCATCCAATTCTAGCGTGTGAATCACAAAATAAATACTATCTTCCAATGCTCCAGATATTACCCCGGTTAAAGGGTCAATTGTTTCTCCATAAAGTGGAGTGAATTGAAGATCAAAAGAACTTGTTCCATCATCCGCATCAACGATTGGTGCTGGGCTATCAGCATCAGGACAAAATTCAGAAAAAGTAAAACTTGCAACTGGACTTGGCTTTACAATAATACTTACTTCATCCGTTGAGATACAACCACAATAATCACCGCTGACAGTGTAATAATTTGTGTCCAAAATAGGAATAAATGCCTCTCCATCCACGATTGGCTCCGTCCATGATATAATAGTTGCGTCAGGACTATATTCGGCATTAAGTGACACTGATTCACTTTCACAGACAGTCTTGTCAATTCCGGCATCTATAGTTGGATAAATAGCATTGAGTGTCATGAATTGTGTTACAAATGCTTGATTTCCGCAATTATCTGTAATGCTATATGTTCTTGTAATAACTTCATTGTTACAAATATTCCCATCTGAAACATCAGAAACAAATGCCACCACAGGGCTCGCAGTGCAATTATCTGCTTCATCAATTACTAGTGTAATATCTGCCAAAGGAATATCAATCATACATTCTACAGTTATTGGTGCAGGGTTCGAGGCAGTTGGGTTTGTAATATCATTTACGGTAATCATTTGCGTGACCAATATCCCGTTTCCACAGTCATCTGTTACACTATAGGATCTTGTAATTGTCTCTGGGCAAGTCAAGCCGTCAGAAACATCTGAAACAAATGCCACAACAGGGCTCACAGTGCAATTATCTGCTTCATCAATTACTAGTGTAATATCTGCTAAAGGAACATCACTGATACACTCAACATTTAAAGGCGGAAGGTTCGAAGCTGTTGGATTTGTAATGTCATTTACTGTCATAACCTGCATGACCAATATCCCGTTTCCACAGTCATCTGTTACACTATAGCTTCTCGTGATCGTCACGGGACAAGTTAATCCATCTGAAACATCAGAAACAAATGCTACAACAGGAACCGCAGTACAATTATCTGTTTCATCAATAACAAGAGAAATGTCTGGCAAAGGAACATCTTCGATACATTCGACACTGATAGGGGAAAGATCAGAAGCAGTTGGGCTTGTAATATCATTTACAATAATCAGTTGAGTTACCAATGTCTCATTGCCGCAGTTATCCGTACTACTATATGTTCTTGTAATTACCTCTGGACATGTCAAACCGTCAGATACATCTGAAACAAAAACAATTACTGGGGGCACCAAATCACAAGTATAAACGTCTAATACAACAAGAATGTCAGGATCAGGAACATCTTCCGTACACGCTACATTTATTGTGTCAAGGTGAAAATTTATACACGGGGCTATTATCGAGGCAACACTTACAAATACGGCTCCACTTGTAGAAAGCATTCTTCCGTCTAGTGTTCCACCTGCAGCCATTGACACTGCTCCAGGGCTAGAAATAAGTGTTCCTTTCATGTCAGTTGATGCTGCCAATGCGATCGCTCCACCCGAAATCCAAAACACATTACATGATTTAGTTCCGTTACTCAATAGTACGTTAGAAGCTGCACCAGTGTTAAATGCTCCACCGAATTTAAATATAAAAACCGCGTTAGAATCTCCCAAAGCGTCTAACGTGATATCCCCACCTAATGATCCCGCTCCATCTTCAACATAAACTCCCGGAAAAACCGTTTCACCAGCTCCAAAAGAAGCTGCATGTAAAACAGTTTCAGGATTGGCAAATAATTGATCATATGCCGACTGTACATCCAGCACACATTGTGCCGTTAAGGCGTTAGCAGATTCTGTTGTTCCAACTAACGTAGTTGGCGATCCGAATCCACTTATTGCACCAATATCCGCACCAACATTCCCTTCAATATAAGACGTTCCTGCGTTCGTCACTGCACCATTGGATGTAAATAGGGCAAAGTTCGCCATCTCTCCCAAATCGGGTAATTGAGCAGATGTCTTTATAGAAAAGAGGAACAGGATAATAGACGTAAGTATAATCCTCGAAAAATGTAAATTCAATTTCGGTTTACAATACTTAACTATTCTTTTTATAAAACTCATAGTTCTTTTAATCATGACTGTTTATCTCGTATTATTAATTGAATAATGAATTTATTAGGATGAAATCTCATTATCTTAAAAGGTTAACATGGCCCGTTTCTTTATGTTTTTTGTCGCTTATATTTGATTTGAACTCAATGACCCACACATATGTTCCATTTTGAGCTAGCTGATCACCATAAGTCCCGTCCCAACCAACACCAGCATTGTAACTTACAAATAACAATTCTCCCCACCTGTCATAAATGAATAAAGCATAGTCATACGGGTCAAAGCCTGTTGTAAATACGGGTTGGAAATAGTTATTGAGATCATTACCATCAGGAGTAAAAGTGTTTGGAATATAATAAATCAATTCTACTTCTACTTTGATAAATTGATTGACGGTATCAGAGCATCCAAAATCCGAATAGGCAATTAAAGTAATTTCATAATTACTTCCTTCAGTTGTTTCAAAGAAGTGAGATGGATCTTGATTTGTTGAAGTTCCTCCATCACCAAAGTCCCAAAAATATGTACTTGCTCCGATAGATGAATTAACAAAATCAATTTCTGAAGTAGCGGATAAATTATTGAACGTATAGTCGGATGCTGTAAAATTTGCAATTGGATTTGGTTCAACATAAATATAATCAAATATGGTTTGTTCACTTGAACAGCCATTTGCATCCGTTGTTGTTAATGAAACATCATATAAACCGGCATCTTCATAAGTATATGCAATCGGTCCACATTCATCTATAATTGCTCCAGCACCTAAATTCCAAATACAAGAAATTAAGGGAGCATCAGAAATAGTTGTATTGGTAAAAATCACATCTAATGGTTCACAACCCATGTTTATATTTGAAGTGAAACTTATAAGTGGATTTGGATGCGCCGTAATGCTCACCTCATCTGTTGCAATACAACCACAGTTGTCACCACTCACGCTGTATGAAGTTGTGCCTAAAAGGGAGGTGAATGGCACCCCATCCAATATTGGATCAGACCATGTTATTATAGTTGCGTCAGGACTATATTCGGCATTAACTGTAACCAAGTCGTTTTCACAAACTATCTGATCCATTCCAGCATTTAGCGTCGGATAAATGGCATTCACAGTTATCAACTGTGTCACCAATGTTTGATTTCCGCAATTATCTGTAATACTATATGTTCTTGTAATAACTTCATTATTACAAATGTCTCCATCTGAAACATCCGAGACAAATGCCACAATAGGACTCGCTGTGCAATTATCTGCTTCATCAATTACAAGCGTAATGTCTGTTAAAGGAACATCCTCCATACATGCTACACTTATTGGTGCAGGGTTTGAAGCAGTTGGATTTGAAAGATCATTTGCAGTGATGAGTTGTGTGACCAAAATTCCGTTTCCACAGTCGTCTGTTACACTATAGGTTCTTGTGATTGTTTCTGGACAAGTTAAGTCGTCAGAAACATCTGAAACAAATGCCACGACAGGACTAGCAGTGCAATTATCCGCTTCATCAATGACGAGCGAAATATCTGCCACAGGAACATCAGCAATACATTCTATAGTTATTGGTGCAGGGTTCGAAGCAGTTGGATCTGTAATATCATTTACTGTGATGAGTTGTGTGACCAAAATTTGATTGTCACAGTCATCCGTCACACTATAAGTTCTTGTGATCGTTTCTGGACAAGTCAAGCCATCTGAAACATCAGAAACAAATGCCACAACAGGACTAGCAGTGCAATTATCTGCTTCATCAATTACAAGCGCAATATCTGCTAAAGGAACATCTCCTATGCATACGACACTTATGAGAGGAAGGTTTGAAGCAGTCGGATCTGTAATATCATTTACCGTGATGAGTTGTGTGACCAAAATTCCGTTTCCACAGTCATCTGTTACACTATAAGTTCTTGTGATCGTTTCTGGACAAGTCAAGCCATCTGAAACATCAGAAACAAATGCCACAACAGGACTAGCAGTACAATTATCCGCTTCATCAATGACGAGAGTAATATCTGCCACAGGAACATCTTCGATACATTCTATAGTTATTGGTGCAGGATTCGAAGCAGTTGGATCTGTAATATCATTTACCGTGATGAGTTGTGTGACCAAAATTTGATTGTCACAGTCATCCGTCACACTATAAGTTCTTGTGATC
>JBLHOW010000117.1:0-14706 GCA_047623705.1 Crocinitomix sp. | reverse complement strand
GGTATGTTTTATTTTCTTAAAAAAACCTAGGTAATTGAAGTCTCCGATTGCTCTTAGAATAAAAATTGCAGGGATGAGCCAACCTCCCAAAACAATTATCCAATTGGGTAGGTCAATATGAATAAGATCAGATTTCAATAAATAAAAAAGCCCAAATAGTGCTAAGCCACCGCTAACTATTGTAGTGGCTATTGGCCAAGGATTAAAGACCTTTTCTCCATCCTCACTACTTGGGATGGCTTTTTCTAAGGCCCATTTCCCACCGAATAGCCAATAAACATGTAATACGGCAAGTAATGTGAATATTGCGAATAAGGTTAAGGATAAAATGGTCGTAATCATACTTGTGCTAATTTAAAGAGTTGTTCAGTTCTATTTTTACCCAAAGCCGCAGGTGTCATGCGCATCATTTGATCACGAATAGCCTTAAGTATTGGGTTTGAAATGTGTGCCATTTTGCCAATATTCCAACTGGCTTTAACTACGCTCTGGGCTTTTTTTATACGTAATTTTTGAAATTCTGCGTAGGCCCTATTTGTTTCATATTTATTTAAACATTCCGCTAAAACATAGGCATCTTCAATAGCTTGGCAAGCGCCTTGTCCCATATTCGGGGTAGCCGCGTGAGCCGCATCTCCTATAAGACATACGTTTTCTTTATGCCATATTTTTATTGGTTTCAAATCTGATATTTCTGCTTTATTTATTTGTTCTTTCTGGCTTGACGCAATGATATTTTTAATAACAGAATTGTAATTATCAAATGATTGCGCAAGATCATCTAAAGAATGTTCGTTTTTATCATGTTTGAAAGATTTAAGGGCGTACCAATAAACTTTGTTTTCCGCAATTTGAACAAAGCCAAAGCGTTCATTTTTTCCCCATGCTTCATTTAATTCATGTTGTAATGCTGATGGTAATGTATAGGTTGTAATTCCTCTCCAGCATATTTGATTGGCATGTCTAATTCGATTATTAGAAAATAAATGCTGTCGAACTTTTGAATGAATCCCATCTGCACCAATTAGGTTAGCTGATTGAACGCTTAAACCATTTTCAAAACTAAGGGAATGCCCCGTTTCATTTTTAACTACGTCGTTAAGTTTGTAGTTTAGGTTAATCTTTGTAGTGGCTAACTTATCCATTAGGATTTGTTGTAATGTTCCACGGTGTATTGCAACGTTTTTTACGCCATGCTTTTTCTCAAAATGGTTTAAATCAATAGTTGATAATGCTTTTAGATTGGGTGTGGTAAGATTTATTGTAGAGATGTGGTTCCCATTTTCTTCAATAATTTTCTTTAATCCCAATTTGTCATAAACTTGCATGGCATTATTAGCTAGTATTATTCCAGCACCTACCGGTTTAATTTCTTCGGCTTGTTCAAAAATTCTCACGTTAAAACCTTTTTGTTCCAATGCAATTGCTGTTGTCAGCCCGCCTATTCCTGCACCAATAATATCAAATGTCATATGCCTATTTTGTAAAATAATTAGGTCAAAGTTACTAAATATATTTTTATTAGGTCATATCTACTAAAATATTTATCTTCATGGCATGAAAAAGAATACGGGCGAGAAAATACTTGATACGGCTTTAAAATTATTTAATCTTAAAGGATTGGCTCCAATTACGCTCCGAACAATAGCAAAAGAGATGGGGATCAGTCAGGGTAATTTGAATTATCATTATAAAAAAAGAGACGATATTATTGAAGCCTTGTATTTTAGATTGGTATCAGATATGGATGCAAGCATGGCGAAAATTGAACAATCAAAGATTGGTGTACAACTAGTCTATGATACTTCGTCAGCAATAATGAACAATTCGTATAAATACCGCTTTTTTATGGCTGACTTCACTCAGGTTATGCGCCAAAATAAGAAGATAAAAAATCACTTTATCAGCCTTTTAAAGATTAGAGAAGAGCAAGCTCAAGGTTTATTTGATGTGATGATTCATGACGGTTTAATGCGCTCGGAACGTTTGGAGAATGAGTATTATAATTTATATAAACGCATTCAAATATTAGGCGATTTTTGGATCGGATCCGCTGAAATTGAAAGGTCTCGAATTGTCAAAAAAACAATTGTAGAATATCTGGAAATAATTATGCAATCAATTTATCCGTACTTGACTGAAAAAGGGGTGAATCAATACAGTTCATTGAAACGTTAATCGTCTTGACTTCAAAACAGACTTAGACGCAAAAGGTTTCTCGAATTGACGGATACGGTGTTATGATTAGTTTTCTAAAAGTAATACTGATGAATAAGTATTAATTGATTGATATTTCTATCTTCGAAGTTGTTGAATAAACAATTAACACATGCTGCGAAAACGTCATAATATTCTTCTAGTTATATTTCTATTGCTAGGTTCCACCCTTTTTTCTCAAGAAACCAATCCAGAAATTGATTCGCTTGCAAATGTATCCAATGATATAACGCGGCACGATACCATTCGGCTTGACGCTATGTTTAAGCTGAGTGCAAAACTACTTTTTGTAGATGGAGATTCCTCCTTTAGCGTTATTGAAGAACAAATGAAACTTGCCTTGAAACAGGAGGATAAAAAATGGCTTGCAACAACTTATTTTAAGCGGTGTGATTACCATTCTTATATTTCTGGACAATTAGATTCAGCATTGATTGACGGGTGGAGATGCATGGCTTTGGCAGAAGAGGCAAATGCAACACGTCTTTCATCCACAATTAATAATTTAGTTGGAATTATTTACCGCGACATATACCCGGATTCAGCACTTTATTATTACCAGAAGTCGATCGATATTTCTATGGAGAATAACGATTATAAAGGGCTTTCTGGAAGGTATATAAATAAGGGGATTGTGTATGAAGGAATGGGAGACTTTATGGATGCAATTGAATCCATTCAAATTGCTCTCCGCTTTTTAGATTATTTCCCGAATGATAGCTGGAAATCCAATGCCTATAACGCTATGGGGAATATTTATTTGAGTATTAAAGATTGGGATAAGGCTGAAAATTATTATAGGAAAGGAATAATCTTGTCCGATTCCGTTGGTAATTCTGCTGGTTTTGTGTTCTTCAATTTGAATTTGGTAAGTGTTTGTTTAGAAAGAAATGGTGAGAATGATGTTGAAACAGCTGATTCTTCTTTTCAAAGAGCAAATAGAGTCTGTGAGGAATTAGATAACATTTACTTGACCCAAAGTTATCATCAAATTAAAGCACATTATTTACAATCTACTGGCTATCCAGAGGAGTCTAAAGTTTTTGGAGAAATTGCGCTTGAACTTGCTGAAAAAATTCAGAATACAGAAGCAATTGGTTATGTTAAATCAGTTTTGGGCCAAGTAGAAAATGATTTGGGAAATTATAAAGCGGCTATTAAATACTGTGAGGAGGCTTATGAATCGAGCCAAAATACAAATGACATTGTGGGAAGTGGAAAAGCTTGCAATTGTCTTTATGATGCTCACGTAAAACTTAATAATAAAGGCGAAGCCTTAAAGTACCATATTCTTTTTACCGAAATTAATGACAGTATATTGGATTTGGATAACGCAAGAGGGTTGGCTGAACGAGAATTGGAGTTTTTCTATAATCAGAAACAACTTTCAGACAGTATAGCGGTCATTGAGGCAAATAAGATTGTTGAAATTGAGCACTTACAGACGTTGGAAGGCGAGAAACAATCGAAAATAGTGTTGTTTGCGATTGTTGGGGTTTTAGTGATCGGAATTTTCTTTATCTATAGAGAAATACGAAGAAAAAGGAAACAAGCTGTAGTATTAAATGTCAAGAATAAACTCATTAAAGAATCATTGACGGAAAAGGAATTATTATTGAAAGAAATTCATCACCGCGTAAAAAACAATTTTCAGACTATTTCGAGTCTTTTGGATCTTCAGTCCAAAGATATTGAAGACTCGAAGGCTTTGGAGACTATCAGCGAAGGGAAAGATAGAATTCGTGCAATGGCACTTATTCATCAAAAACTCTATCAAAATGATAATATTTCAACTTTAGATTTTCAGAATTATATCGAGCAACTTGTTGAGCAGATTGTTAATACCTATTCTTTGCATGAATTGGAAATGGAAATTTATGCTGAAAATTGCCACTTGGATATCGATACGGCAATCCCATTGGGTCTTATTTTAAATGAACTAGTTACCAATGCCTGTAAATATGCTTTTAATCTCGGTAGCGGGAAATTGATAATTAATTTGGACTTAATTTCAAAAGGAACATATTCGCTTACTGTCAGAGACAATGGGGAGGGAATATTGGGCGATATTGACTTTTCAAAACTTAAAAGCCTTGGATTGCGATTGGTTGGTCGGTTGGCGAAACAATTGCAGGGATCGTTTAGTTATGATTATGATCAGGGAAGTGTTTTTGAAATTATTTTTAAAGATACAATGCTGCGTAAAGAATTAGATTAACCTGAAGTAAAATTCATCCATTATTAATGCAATCTAAAAATGCGATCTCTTCCCTGGCGGTAATCCTAATGTTTCTCGATTGACAATAATTTCCTTAGCTGCAGGGTTTCTCTGTGATGAGGCGGTTGAGGCTTTCGAAACACCGAATATCCCTTCTCCAGCCTTTATGTTAGAATAACGTGGGTCTTCAATAACGCCCAATTTTTCCATATACTCTGCTTCAATTGTCACACAATCATAATCACTCACAACTTTGCCTTTCACCTTGTAAACTCCTTTTCCTCTAAACGGATATTTTTGTGCAATATCTGGGAAATGAACCGTGTCTAACCATTCTCCCTCGGAATCTAAAAAAGTACCAAAAAACATTTTTTGCTGTTTGCTTGTAGTGGTGTTTTTTGCGTGAATTAAATAACCTTTTATCCAAACAGTTGCATTTTTATGTTGGAGTAGATCTTTTGCCAAAATCACTTCAGTTTCATCTGCAGTAGAAATGCTAAAAGGGCTGTAAAGCGGAAAGCCAAGCAATTCCATTTGATCAAAAGCATCTTCTTCCCAAGAGCTACTTAAAGGTGGGATGGTAAATTCAACTTTTTCAACTCTGAAAAAATCGGGGGTAAATTTCACCTTGGCTGTTTCTTTCGAAATTTTGAGGTGTGCTTCCCACATCAGTGTGCGTTTGTTTTTAAGTGTAAATCGAAAAGCATCAATTCTTATCAGAATGGCTATTTGTTCTAATGAAATAGGCACACGATCAATAAATTCATTAAAATCTAAAAACGGCCCATTTTCCATTCTTTCTGTCAAAATTTTACGCGCCGTTTCCGATCCAAAAGCATGCAATAAATGAAAACCAATATAAATGTCTTTCCCGTAAATCCAAGTATTGTGCAGACTTTTATTAACGCAAGGCGGGTGGATGTTTGCGCCATGTTTTCGCGCTTCATAAACATACAATTCTGTGCGGTAAAATCCACCGTAATTATTGATTGTCGCTACCATATATTCTAAAGGGTAGTAGGCTTTTAAAAAAAGACTTTGATAACTTTCCACCGCGTAGGATGCTGAGTGTCCTTTAGCAAAAGCATAGCCAGCAAAGCTTTCGGTTTGTCGCCAAACTTCGGCAGTCAATTCATAAGGATGCCCCTTTTTTGCACAATTTGAAAAAAATTTTTCTTTCACTTGCTGAAACTCATCTCTTGAACGATATTTCCCGGACATTCCGCGCCGCATTTTATCCGCTTCACCCAAGGTCAAATCTGCAAAATAATGCGCCACTTTAATTACATCTTCTTGATAAACCATTACACCGTAAGTTTCGGGCATAAGGTCTAATAATACAGGATGTGCTTCTTTCCGTTTTTCAGGATGTCGATACCGTTGAATATAGGCTTGCATCATTCCTGATTTTGCAACGCCTGGACGTATAACAGAACTGGCCGCAACTAAACCCAAATAATTATCAACCTGGAGTTTTCGCAATAACATGCGCATGGCAGGCGACTCAACGTAGAAGCAGCCTACCGCTTCTGCATTGCGCAAAATATGTTTTATTTTTTCGTCTGTTTTAAAGCGGTTAATGTCATCAATGTCAATTGCGGCATCAGTGGGGTGATTGTGTTGTACAATTTCCAAGGCATCCTTTATTTTCCCTAAACCGCGCTGACTTAAAATGTCAAATTTAAATAAGCCTACATCCTCACAAACGTGCATATCAAACTGGATGGTGGGATAGCCTTTTGGAGGCATAAATGTTGCCGTAAAATGGTTAATGGGCTTTTCAGAAATAATAATACCACTGGAATGGATGCTTAAATGACTCGGAAAACCGTGAATATATTTGCCATACCTTAAAACTAAATGCGCTAAATGTCCACTGTTAAAAGAACTTGTATAACCTCTACTTAGTTGATCCATTTCAGACTTTGGCAAACCAAATACCTTACCTAATTCTCGAATTACAGCGCGGTATTGAAATGTATTATACGTGGCTACAAGTGCTACATTTTTAAAACGATTAAAAATATAGTCCGTAACCGCATCTCGATCCGTCCAAGAAAAATCAATGTCAAAATCGGGTGGATTGGTGCGGTATAAATTAATGAAACGCTCAAAATAAAGATCTAATTCTATGGGGTCAACATTTGTAATGCGTAATAAATAAGCAATCACACTATTAGCACCGCTTCCTCTGCCGACATAAAAAAAACCTTTGCTACGGGCATAAGTAACAATGTCCCAATTCATTAAAAAGTAAGAGATAAAACCCATTTTTTCAATGGTATCCATTTCCTTTTTGATCCGCTCAATAATTTCATCCGTACAAACAGGGTAACGATATTCAAGTCCTTCTGCGCAAAGTTCTTTTAGTAAGGCCATATCTCCTTCTGGGGTACCAGTATATGTTTTTTGATTCTGTGGTTCGGATTTTTCTGAAAAATCAAAGTCAATTTCGCAAGAATCAATAATATATTGTGTGTTTTTCACTACTTCTGGAAAATCTTCGAAGGCTGCAATTAATTCTGTTAAAGGCATAATTTTATCATGCGGATTCGCTTGCTCTGAGACAGGTAATTTGCTCAATAATGCATTGTTATCTATTGCACGGAGTAAGCGGTGAGCATTAAAATCGCGCTTATTACGGAAAGTAACAGTTTGTAAAATGACACATTTTGAGGTGTCGAATTTTTTTAGCCGGATATAATCTAAATCACGCCAAGAAATGCCAATGTATTCGTTGGCTTTTAATTCATAGTGTTTTTTTTTTTCAAAGGGATAAACGATAAACGCATCTTTGAAAGCAGGCGCAGTGGATATTAATTCCACATCTCCATGCAAAATAGCGGTTAAATGAATATTCAAATTTTCAAAACCGAGGTTGTTTTTTGCAATCGCTACATAGTATTGTTGTACACCTTTCCTAAAGTCAATCCCCACAATTGGACGAATATTAAAACGCGGAGCAATTCGAATAAATTCGAGACAGGCTGAAGTGGTGTTAATGTCAGTTAAAACAAGAGTTGAGGCGCCATTATCGACGGCTAATTCTAGTAAAACTTCAGGGCTAAAGGTCCCATACCGCAAACTAAAGTAGGTGTGCGTATTCAAATACATAAAACTCGTTTGATTAAATTTTAATCATAAAAGTATTAATTTTTAATCAAAACAAGAATAAATAAACCCGCTATAATTTTATTTTTTGCCTTTTATTGAATAGTGTTTCGGTTATGGTGATATTAGCCCAAATCTTTTAAAACCATGCGCGCAGTCTGACGCGATTTTTGCTCCAGCATCACATCTTTTCGAACAGTTAAACGATCAATCGTTGCGTCGTCATAATGCCGAATTGTTACTAGCTCCAGTTGTGAATTGTATTTTACCAAATAATCCTCTTGAAAAAAACCAACCAGTTTTTCCAAATTGGTTTTTGAATGATCAACCACAAAAGAAAAACTCACCGCTGAGTTCTGCATTAAGTTGACTCTAATTTTTTGAGCGTTTAAATAGCCAAAAATCCGCTCTAAATTTTCTTCTACGATAAACGAGAAATCCCTTGGAGTAAGAGAAATTAAGGTCTGATTCATCTTGAAAATGAAGGACGGTATATTGTCATCAAATGCAAGGGATTCTTGAATAATTGTTCCTTTTTCTCTTGGATTAATAAAAGACTTTATAAGCAAAGGAATGTTTTTACGTTTAAGCGGTTGTATCGTTTTTGGATGAATTACCGAAGCACCAAAATAAGCAAGTTCAATAGCTTCTTTAAATGATATTTTTTCTAATAATACCGTATTGTCAAAATATTTAGGATCGGCATTAAGCATGCCTGGGACATCTTTCCATATCGTAACATCAGTTGCATTTAAGCAATAAGCAAATATCGCTGCCGTAAAATCAGACCCTTCACGCCCAAGTGTTGTGGTATTACCTTGTGCTTCATGACCAATAAAACCCTGTGTCACTGCAATGCGGTTTCCATTTTCAAAAACAGTATTAATTTCAGCTTGAATCAAATTTTCAGAGAGTTCCCAATCCACTCTTCCTTCTCTCCAACGATCATTCGTTCGAATTAATTTTCGCGCATCAACCCAAGTAGATTTAAAGTTTTCTTCTTGTAAATAGTTGTTGATTATTTTGGTCGATAGAACTTCTCCTAACGAAATTATTTGATCGTATTCAAAATCATAATCCCCAAATGGTAGCTTACATTTGTCTCTTAACCAATCAAATAGAATGAATATTTCATCCAATAAACCCAGTTCTTGATCCAATCCTAGTTCTTGAATAATTCCGTGGTGAAAACGTTTTAATTCATCAATGAGTTTTTCAGTTTCGGCATGATTTTGCTTTGAAAAAGAAGCGATAATTGCTTCTAATGCATTAGTTGTTTTTCCCATTGCAGATACAACCACAACAAGGTTCTCTTCTTCATGTAAATGCAAAATTTCACCTACGTTAATAACCGCTCTATAGTCCTTAATTGAAGCTCCACCGAATTTAAAAATCTTCATTTCTAATTTTTTTACAAAAATACAAGGTTTAAAAATATGAATTCCGCCTAGACTGTAATTATCACACTTAATTTATTATTTGTTCAATAATCATGAGCCAACGCACATAAAATACGTCCAAATTCGAATAAGATATTTATATTTAGAAAGGTATTATCACGTTTTAACAACCAAATAGAATAAATATGAAAATTACGACACTTATTCTAATTGTTTTTTTTACGAATAATCTCATGTCTCAAGACTGGACAGCAAGGACAGAAGATTCCGCTTTGTCTTTTGGATTTGATTTTGATGAAGTTGATGATGGACTCATTTGTATTGGTACAGATACCTTTTCTTTAGCAGATGATCAAGAAATTCTAGTGGCAAAATTTGATCATTGCGGTGACATGTTGTGGGAGCAAAATTTAGCGCCACCTTATCCAACTGTCGATTTTTTAGGAAGCGCTATAACGGGTTTGAATGATGGTAATTATGCTGGTTGGGGAGTCATTGGGAATGATTCAATTTATCTTTTTAAAATGAATCCTTTGGGTGAAATTATTTGGGAAAATCTTATTCCAGGTGGGTTTTACATGAGTTTCTTCCGGCCCGTTGGGCAAATTGAAGAGGATGACATGGGAAATATTTATATTCTCACAAATCGAACAATAGTGAAATTTGACGCTACGGGTGACGTCCTTTGGATACATAACTTTCTAGAAGATGATAATACAATTTGTAAGCGGTTTCAGATTGATAGCGATAATAACCTCTTGATGATAGGACGGAATTTAGGAACGGGTTGGGGCACTTTGGTAAAATGTGACGCAGGCGGTTCAATTCTTTTTGCAAAAGATGCTTATCTCTTACCTCTAGCTATAAAGGATCTTGGGACGCAAATAGTAATTGGGGGAAAGGTTGGAGATGAACGCATATTGTATTTCCATGATTTGGCTGGTGATACGATTAACTCGCACATTTTGCCGTATTATATGGAGGACCCTTGGTTGCTAGAACATGAGGGTGAATTAAAGTCTTTTATCTCAAGAGTTGATCTGTTATCCAACGGCAATTTAGTGTTGAGGTCGAATTATAGTTCGGCTAGTGAAGAATGGATAAGGTCATACATTGTTGAGTACAATTTTATTTCAGAAACAATTGTAAGTGAGACTATGTTTGATGATACATTAGCGGTTCCACATACCCCAACTTATTCAGGAGATGCAATAGCTACAAGTGATGGAGGTTTTGCGGCGTTAGGGGCCAATTATTCGGCTGAATTTGACAACATTCAAATGGCAATTTGGAAATTCAATGATAATTGTGCCTTAATAAGCACGGCTGAACACGTAAAAAAGGCGGAGATAACTATTTTTCCAAATCCCACCTCGAACAGTGTTCAAATTTATGGCACAGAAGAGTTTACGTCCATTTCGATTTATGATATTTCAGGAAAAATGCTTTATTTTAATCATGCGTATGACGGAAATGAAATTCATTTATCGAAAATTCCTCAAGGTGCTTATTTAGTTCAGGTTGAAACTATGGGTCAAGAGCCACTATATTTTAAATTATTAAAAGAGTAATATAAATTTGCTGTGCATTATCTATAAAGCGCAAACCCCTGTGAAATGTACCTAAATCGAATAAAATTTTTATATTTAGGGCTTGAATTAGAGGGAATTGGCGTTTGTTTTTACGTCGAATAATTCTACAAGCGAAAAAAAAATGCAATTAATTGATATTTCTTGTCACTTAATAGCCTTGTTTTTCGTTTAAATTAAAAGCAATTAAAGTTTAAACCCCAACAATGATAAAAGCTATGAGTTTAGGAAAAACATTCGCCTTACTAACGGGCCTATTTTTCTCATCCGGGATTTTATATGCACAAGAAATTTGTGACAATGGAATTGATGATGATGCAGATGGACTAATTGATTGTCTTGATCCTGATTGTATTGGAGATGCAGACGCTTGTCCTGCATTCGAATTTCCTGGAAGTTGTTTGCCAATTGGATACATTCCAGATATTACTGGAACCGAAGGTGGATTTAAAGTAGGAGGAACTACTACAGATGTTAGCATTCCTATTCCGGCTTCTACAAATCGTGCATCCTTAATTATTCAAGGGGTATATCAACAAGCGCCAGTAGATGCACTTACTGGTATTAATGATTTGAACCACGCACAAGAAAGAATTGTTTGGGGACGTGTTGAATTAGATTTAGATAATGGAGAATCTTCAGGTTGGGTTGAATATTCTGTAAACAATCACGAATCAAAACGATTTTCATGGGTAGATCAGCCAATGGGACCAGACGTAACAGATACTTATACTAGAGTTGGTCATGATTTTGGAGAATTACCTGATTTTGAATTCGTATTTGACTATACAGCTGATGATATTATAATTGGTTGTTCTGAAGCGGACGTGGATATTTCTTACTACTCTATTTTTTATGGAAATTTTGACAGTCAAAGTTTAACTAGTACACCTGGTGCAGATCCAACGCAGTATCCAGTTTATTATGATGCTGGTGTAGATCCTGAAAATTTAATTGCCGAAGTAGATCTATTAACTGGAGATGATGCACCTGATTATTTGCAGATTAGAGCAATAGGAATTAACCAAAATAGATATGGTAATGGTGGTGTTTTGGTTCAAGATACTCGTGAGGAAGCTATGTCAATTAAATACATAATTATTGATATGGCAACAATGACGGCATCTGGAAATTTAACTGTCAACAATGGCAATATACCAGATATGAATACGTCATTCACGTTCTCTGACTATGACGTGACAAGTGGAGATCCTATTACAGCAGATGCAACATTATTAGGAGATAGTGATGGAAATATCCTACCACCTGATCAAATTGCAGTTTGCGATATGACACTTGAAATTGTTGGTGACCAGTTAATCATGACAAGAAGTGACGTGCACGGAGCAGACTTTAATGAGATTTATTATGTAGAATTTTTACGCTATTCAGATCAGCCTTATACTTCTAGTTTTTACTTAACGCAAAACGCTTACCAAGGGCCTGACGAACTCGGTTTTGATTTTGGTGGTTCTGATGATGGTGTAAGTGTTGCTGGTTTTGTTGATTTTACAATTCCACCCGGAAGTAAAAGAGGTTATTTAGAAATTAGAGCAAATGGACTATGGAGTCCGTTTGACTTGACAGCTTACGAAGGTCCTGCACCTTCTAACACAACTAGAACCAACGGTAATCAAATGTATGCCTTTACTGAGGTAAACTTTGATTTGGAAGAAACGACAGGATATTTTGTGACGATTACAACTTCAACACAGCAGCAATTATATGCTTGGCAAGAAATCCCAATCGATCCGGATATTGATATTACAGACTTGGATATTTATGGACAACTTCCGAATTCAGATGAGCGCCTTAACTTCGAAATTATCGAACCAAATATATTCCGCGTCCATTTAGAGAATGATAAAATTGCTTACGAGCGTTTATTAAATATGACCTTTTTAGGTTCAAAAGTAAACTTGGTTTATAGCACATTTACGCATAATGATGAATTGACTACAGGTTGCGATAGTGTACATTATACTATGGAAATTTGTAATTCGGGTGGAGCTGATTTAACAGTGCCAGTTCCAGTTTCTTTCTATACAGCAGATCCTACAGTTGATCCTACTGCAATCTATTTACATACGACAATTTATGACCTTGATATTGATCAAGGGCAATGTCAAAACTTTGATTTTGCAGTTGATATTAGCGCGCTAGGTGGTGCACTAATTGGCAATGTAACAATTGTTTTAAATGATGATGGAAGTTTTGCTGGAGCACCCGGTACAGTTATTCCTGCAATATTTGATGCAAGCGATTTAGCAGACCAAGACAGTGATGTATTAGAATGTGAGTATGACTATAACATTATTAGTTCTCCTTACGAATTATCATTACCGCCAGAACCAACAATTACGTTTAATGATGATTTATTTATTATTTGTCCAACAGACGAAGCGTATATTGTTGCTACAGATATTGACGGAACCTTTGGTGACTTAACTTATGAGTGGGCGCCTGAGTTTGGCGACACAGATGAGATTACAGTTTCACCTGATGTAACAACTTGGTATTATTTAACAGTTACAGATGAGTGCCACACGGTAACAGATTCTGTAAAGGTTGAAATTGGTACCGTAGATATATCGGATATTGTAGTGCTCGAGGCTGAAGTTTGCCCAGGTGTTCCTGGTTTATTAGGCGGAATTACAATTCTTCCAGATGATCCAGGTTGGACGTATACACTTTCAGGTGGTGGAGATGTTTGGGGTCCGACAGGAGACAACGTATTTCCTGATTTGGCTGGAGGAATCTTTTATTTGCTGAACATTGTAGATGAAGACGGATGCTTCTTGGATACCGCAATTTATGTTGGCCTTGGAGACAATGAGGTAACAGCTGATTTTGTATTGGATAGTATAAGAGATGTTTCATGCTTTGGAGCAGGAGACGGTGGAGCTTATGTAGAAAATATTGACGGTGGAATTTTACCGCCTTATGAAGTGATTTGGTCAACTATTGGTGGTCCTTTTGAAACGACTGGTGGAATTCCAATTGGCGGGAATGATGATATTGACAATCTATTTGGTGCAACATGGACCGTAACAATTTTAGATGAAGAAGGTTGTGCATGGTCAAGAGTGTTTGACATTTTTGAACCAGACTTGCTAACGATTGATATTATTTTTAATGATCCAACTTGTTATGAGTTTTCTGACGGTTCGGTAACAGTTAATGCTACTGGAGGAAATGATGGCAAAACTTATGAGATTAGAGATGCGGATGACGTTTTGCTAAATGTTGACAATTCAAATACCGCAAATACATTAGGTGACGGAACATATTTTGTGACAGTAACTGATGAGAATGGATGTACGGCAAGCGGTTCTGTTACACTTGTGCACCCAGATCAAATTACGATTGATCTAGTGTTGACTGATCCACTTTGTTACGGATTTGCGACAGGAGAAGCTGTTGTTGAAACTGTTTATAATAATACTGGGGATGACGCATTGGTAAGTTATTATTGGGCGCCAAATCCTCCAGGAACAGATGGAATTGGAGCAGATACGTTGACTGATTTACCTGCGGGAGATTATGTTTTAACGATCAATGATGAAAATGGTTGTTCAAATACATTTGACTTTACAATCAATGAACCTGATTCGCTTTATTTTGTTGAACTAGATACGAAAGACGCCTATTGTAGATTATTCGGATATCAATCTGGAAACGGAGTTGTATTTGGAGCAGCAGCTGGCGGAACACCTGATTATACATACCAATGGTTGAATTTAGATGAAGAAACATTTACAGATGCATCAACATGGGGCGGATTAAATCCTGGCGATTATCGTTTGACTGTTTTTGATGACAACGGTTGTATTTTAACTGAGGTAATTCATTTGGATTCTGTTAATCCAATTGCATCCTTCACAGTTGATTCACCTCAACTGAATGAGGATTGTAAAGGAACTGCTGACGTTGAGGTTGCTTTTACAAATACATCTCAGTACTATGCTAATCCAGAAAATCCTTTTGCTGATCCAAGATTCCACTGGAATTTAGATAGCCCACAAGGCGATTGGTACATTACGGATAACGTAGATGAAATATTGGATACAGTTTATGAGGCGCGTGGCGTAAGTTATGATATAGAGGTTTGTTTAGTTGCTCAAAATAAGAATGGGTGCAAAGACACAATGTGTAAAATCATAACTATCTT
>JBLHOW010000116.1:0-15188 GCA_047623705.1 Crocinitomix sp. | reverse complement strand
GGAGCCGCCGTTCCTGAGCCCCGTTATCTTCATAATTTTGATATTGACGGTGATGGAGATTTGGACATGGTAACTTATAGGGCCGCCACAGATGAAATTATTTATCGCGAAAATTTAGGAGGTGGTAGTTATGGACCTAATGTTATTCTTGCTTCTGGTTATTATGACACAATAGAAATTCAATCTATCGATTTAGATGATGATGGAGATTTAGACCTAATTGTAATGGATCGACCAACCAATACTATTACAAAATTCATTAATGCAGGTGACGGAACTTTCGGTCCAGTTGAAACTTTTATGAGTGGTTTGTTTTACTTATATGGGATTGAGGTGAAAGACCTTAACAATGATGGTAAAATGGATGTCGTCTGTAATCAATCGAATGAACTAACCTGGATAAAAAATAATGGCGGCGGTGATTTTGACTTTGCAGCAAATATTCCTGCACATCCTGAAAATGATTGCCGATATGATATGGCTGACATGGATGGGGACGGCGATTTAGATGTGGTTTTTGGTAATAATAAGATCTCAGATCTATTCTATTCTGAAAATTTGGGAGACGGAATTTATTCAGACCCCATTATCATTACCAATTATTCGTACAAACCAATTGATTCAAAAATTGTAGATTTAGATAGTGATGGTGATTTAGACATCCTAATTTCTTCCTATGAAGACGATAAAGTTTTTTGGTATGAAAACGTTGGTCATGGAGAATTTAGTTTTCAGAAAGAAATTGCAACAGACCTATTTCACACACGAGATGTTGAGGCTGCCGATTTTGATGGAGATGGAATGCTAGATGTTCTTGCAGGTGCAGGTGGGATTTCATCAATTGGTTGGTATAAAAATTTAGGCGCTGGAAATTTTGGTCCCGTGAATTCGATTTCAGAAACCTGTAATGACCCTTATTCAATGGAAGCTGCTGATACGGATTTAGACGGCGACATGGACGTAATTGCTTTGGCTTACAGTTTGGATGAAATATATTGGTTTGAAAACCTAGGCGGAGGAATATTTGCAGATGCAGTCCTTATTGCAACTGGTGATTCTCCATTGTTCATTAAATGTGCAGATGTGGACAATGATGGTTTCAAGGACCTGCTTTACACCTTTATGATTGATGATATAATTGGATGGTGCAAAAACATGGGAGATGGAACATTTGGCCCTGAACAAACGATTAGCTCAGACTCTAATGGACCTAATTATTTAGAATTGGGTGATTTAGATAATGATGGTGATCAAGATCTTGTAGCTTCGTCTTTTCAGGATGATAAAGTTGTTTGGTTTGAAAATTTAGGTGATGGAACCTTTGGTTCAGAAACTTTCATCTATTTAGCAGAAGATAATCCACGATCTATTGAATGTGCTGACCTAAATCATGATGGTAAAACGGATGTAATAGTAACACTTTCAACCGAAGGTCGCGTCGTTTGGTTTGAAAATTTGGGCGGCGGCTTATTAGCTGACGCCGCTTTAATTGCTGATGATTTGGAAGGAGTCATGCATGCTTCCACCGGCGATTTGGATGGTGATGGTGATTTAGATATTGTTGCATGCGTGATGAACTCTGATCAAATAATATGGTTCGAAAGTTTAATTGAAACGAATCATTTAGTCAAAGGAAATATTTACGTCGATCTAAATGAAAATGGCATGAAAGATGAACTTGAAAGTGGTGTCCCATTTGCTCAAGCAAGCTGCACCCCCGAAAGTTTTTATTCATACACCAGTGGCGAAGGCGCTTATTTCATTGCCTATGATACGGATGAAGCTGGTACTTATTATGTTGCTCCGGAAGAATTAGAGTATTGGGGAATCACTTCTGATTCCGCAACATATACTGTTCTAATTGAAGGTGATTCCACGCTCTATGAAAATTTAGATTTTGGGATTTTCCCTAACGAACTTGTTAATGAATTAGAAACATCATTGGCTAGCTCTTTTCCAAGATGTAATTCAACTATTCCATTTTGGGTAACTTATTCGAATGTTGGTTCTACAATTCCATCTGGAATTATTCATGTGGAACTGGATGATAGTTTAGATTATATGTATGCGGAATTTCCCCCAGATTCAATTGTTGATCAAAATTTGTATTGGTCATATTCTGATCTTGATTATTTCGAAAGCCGAACATTCTTCGTAACAGTTCAAATGCCTACTGTTGAAATGGTCGGTGAAACGTTAACCAGCCACCTCAATGTTGTCATTGATTCAATGGGCGTAACGCTCTTTAGCATAATTGACTCTTTGGAACAGATTGTGGGCTGCGCAGTGGACCCGAATGATAAAACCGCACGTCCTGCTGGAGTTGGTGAATTAGGTTATATCGATCCTGATACGGAAACAATAGAATATGTCATTCGTTTCCAAAACACAGGGACGGACACAGCAATTAGTGTGGTTATAAAAGACCAACTGGACGCCAATTTAGATTGGATTACTTTATCGCCTTTAGCCTGGAGTCATACAATGGAAATAGATGTAGATCATGACGGGGAAGTATCGTTCATTTTTGACAATATTATGCTGGCTGATAGCAATGTCAATGAATTTGCAAGTCACGGATTTGTGAAATATAAAGTAGATCTTTTGCCAGGACTACCTTTGGAAACAAGTATTTACAACACCGCTCACATATTTTTTGATGCTAATCCTGCAGTAATTACAAATACAGTAACAAACACATTACATGTGGATGATGATAGCGGAATTACGGAAAATAGTGAGAACTACATCACGGTTTATCCGAATCCATTTTCAGAAACGGCAACAGTCGTATTTGCAAATCAATTGACCGAACAACACACCATCATTATCTATAGTATTTTAGGAACGGAAGTTTATCGCCGAACAAATATTACTGGTAAACAAATTGAAATTAAACAAGTTGATATTGGAGCTGGCTTGTATTTCTTGTCTGTTTTTAATGAGAATAATCAGCAGGTTTACACTGTTAAACTTTTGGCAGAATAAATGGATAAAAAATGCTCAAAATGTGACAAGTCCTTCGAGTGCCTTATGGAAGACATTAAAAACTGTCATTGTTCAAAGGTCACACTTTCCAAGTCACAATCGGACCTCTTATCGAACACCTATGACAACTGTCTTTGTAATAGTTGTTTGGAAGAAATAGCTAAGGCTGAAACGGAATAAATTGTTTGTTTTCAAGAATTAGAATCTTAAATCCTTCTGTATTCAAATCAATCAATATTTCATCATTCGGAATTTGTCGATACGCAGCATAGACATCTGTATGAAACATAATTTCAACATAATCGTCCGTTCCAAAAACGATTGTTTTATCATCCAATATTTCCAACTGTTCTGGACTGTAGTTATAAAATTCAGCAATTAACTGATTGCCGCCAAACAATTTAGTACGCTCAACCATATACCTTACAGGCAGAACGATTATTGCCACCAATAAAATACCTGTGACAATTTTATAACGTGCATTCAAATAAAAATCGCGAATATAAAACCAAAACCAACTCATCACCAGAAAAAAGGCTGGTGCCGAAATCAATAAATATGTTTGCCGTTTAGTTTCTGCCATTGAAAAAATAACCATTGGCACCAAAATCCAAACAAGTAAACCTAAATAGGCTGCGCGCTTTTCAGTTTTAAATAAACGGTAAATGAAAAAGCCCAATGCCAAATAAATCAACTCACTAAAAATGACCAAAACTTTATGGAAATAATAGTAAAACGGCGCTACATGCCCCCCTTCAGTTTCTGAATAAGCCGAAAGTGCATTAAATAAAATTGCATTCATTTCCTCTGGAAAGGCAGTCAACATATAAAAAACCCAAGGCAACGCCGTAATAGAAAATCCTGCAATTAAAACGGCGCCTTGTTTAAAAAATACCTTCCAATTAAACTTGTCATAAGTCACTAAAAACGCGAGCCAAACTGGTAATACTATAAGCGCCGGATACCATTTTGACAAAAAAGCCAAGCCCATAAAAACCCCTGCAAAAAAGGATAATTTCAACGTTGGTTTTGGTTTCAAATTCAGCACTATTAAATAGATCGAAATTTCCACCATCACAATAAAACAAACTTCAACATGGTCTGAAGAAACGCGTCCGCCAATCAATTCTATTACCAATCCATTAATCGCGTGAAAATAGGCCGCTAATAGAGCCGTGCGTTCATCAAATAATTTACGTCCTATTAAAAAAGTTAGCCAAATTGCCAACAACCCCAATAAAACTGATGGCAAGCGCACAGCAATTAGATTATTGCCGAAAATGGCAATTGAACCTGACATTATCCATAAAGGAAAAGATGGTTTACCAACCCAAAGATTACTTCCAACCCAATTATCGTTGTCAAATTCTAATACAGGGTGCTCATGTAAAGTTGGTGTTAATGGATGTTGCATTAAGTTTTTTGCAACCAAAGCATGATAGCGCTCATCCCAGGCGTGTAAATGAGAATCCGTTGAACCAATAATTCGGAGAATGGCGCCAATAATAATGACAACAAGCAGGGCCTTTTTAAAATCTTGGCGTCGCATGAAACGCCATGCGATATAAGACAAGCATCCAAGGCTAATTAAAAAACATATACCAGGCCAAAGCTGATCCATAAAAAGGTGATTTCAATTATCAAATGTACAATTATCAATGTACAATTATCAATTTTCGTGGTGTAATTTTCATGCACCGCCCTGAGCTCATGTTAATGAGTCTTTCGAACTATCGAAGTTCGCGATTATTAATTTTTCAATTTTACCTTGTGATTTATAGCTACCACAAAATGGATAAATGAAATGTTCTTTGATAATTGCGGTTAAAAGTTAGGAAATAGTTTTCAGCCTTTACCATTTACCTATATCTTGAATTGATCATTGAATAAGTCATATCGAATTGAGCATTGCTAATTATACATTGACTTCTGAATCTACTTTGAAGCTTTTCGCCTTTTCTTTTCAGAAACAATTAATGCAAGTTCACGGCCCATTTGTCCCGCAACTGAAGTGTTTTCTTCCGCGCGTCTCAACAAATAGGGCATTACCTCTTTTACTGGACCATACGGCACGTATTTAGCAACATTATAGCCTTCATGCGCTATATTGAAAGAAATATGATCACTCATCCCTAATAACTGCGCAAAGCAAATGCGCTTGTCGGATTTTGCAATTCCCTTTTCATCCATCAATTCAACCAATCGCAATGAACTTTGTTCATTATGCGTACCTGCGCACAATGAGAAACGATCGATATGCTCCATGATATACTCTAAACCTAAATTATAGTCCTTATCTGTTGACGCTTTATCTAGTTGAATTGGTGAAGGGTATCCTTCCTTCTCAGCCATATCACGCTCTTTTTCCATATAAGCACCACGCACCATTTTAATGCCAGGATAATAATTTCCAGTAACCGCCTCTTGATGTGTTTTTTTCAGAAATGCCAATCGATCATGTCGGTACATTTGAAGGGTATTATAAACAATTGCCTTTTCTTTGTTGTATTTGGCCATCATAGCATTTGCCATCCGATCAATCACATCTTGATACCAACTATCTTCTGCATCAATAAATACAGGCACATCAGATTCGTACGCTGCTTTGCAAATGGCATCCACCCGCCCCATGGCGTCTGAGAAATCTGTCTTTTCTTGTTCAGTTAGTGTTGTATTCGGATCATTAGCCTTGCGCAATAAATCAGTGCGCGCAATTCCTGTTACTTTAAATACTGCAAATGGAATGTGTTGATTTTCTTTTCCGGTTGCAATCGATTCAATAATCTCATCTCGCGTTCGATCCAAATCCGCATCCTCACTTTTCCCTTCTACCGAATAATCTAAAATTGTTCCAATTCCAAATTCGCCCAACTCATTAATTCTACCTGCGCAATCTGCAATGGTTTCTCCACCGCAAAAATGTTTGAATATGGTTTTTTTAATTATTCCTTTAATTGGTAAGCGAATTGCAAAAGCCAGATTGGTTGCAAATTTTCCAAATTTCACCAACCAAGGTTTACCAATCATATTAAATAAACGATACGTCCATTGCAGGTCATTATCCGTTTTTCCTGCAAAGGCAATCTTCGTATTATCGAAAGAAATCATGCGCAAATATAAACGGAATTTACTACATTGTTAGCGCAGTTATTTTAAAAAATTTAATCCAATTATTTTGATTTTAAAAGGAAACATTGTAGACATTGAAAATCAGCGCATTTACAAAGGTAAAATAGTTGTTGAAAACGGACGAATCCAATCAACAACGGAACAAGATTCTGATGCCGAAGTTTATATTTTACCCGGCTTTGTTGATGCCCATATTCACATTGAAAGCTCAATGCTGGTACCCTCCGAATTTGCGCGTTTAGCGGTTGTACACGGCACAGTTGCCACGGTATCCGATCCACATGAAATTGCAAACGTACTGGGTAAGGACGGCGTTTATTACATGATTGAAAATGGGAAGAAAGTACCTTTTAAATTCAATTTCGGAGCCCCGTCTTGTGTGCCTGCCACTAGTTTTGAATCTGCCGGAGCGGTTATTGACGCTGAAGGAATTAAGGATTTATTAGCCAATGATGACATTAAGTATTTGGCTGAAATGATGAATTACCCTGGTGTTTTATTTGAAGATGCTGAGGTGATGAAAAAAATAGAATGGGCAAAGCATTTCAATAAACCCGTTGATGGTCATGCACCGGGCTTAAGAGGAAAGGATGTAAAAAAATACATTAACGCTGGCATCTCAACCGATCATGAAAGTTTTTCATATGATGAAGGATTGGAAAAGTTGCAAAACGGAATGAAAATTATTATTCGAGAAGGAAGTGCTGCAAAAAACTTCAATGCCCTAATTAATTTGGTGGCCGAGCATTATGAAAACATGATGTTTTGCTCAGACGACAAGCATCCAGATGATTTAATTATAAGTCATATTAATGCCTTAGTTAAAAGAGGACTTTCACACGGAATTGACATTTTTAAATTGCTGAAAATGGCCTGTATTAATCCTGTTAAACATTATAATTTAGATGTAGGTTTATTGAAAGAAGGTGATCCCGCAGATTTTATTGTGGTGAATAATTTAACCGACTTAACTATTTTAAAAACATTTATCAATGGCGAATGTGTTGCCGAAAATGGAAAGTCTAATATTTCGCCAATCCCATTTGAATGCCCTAATAACTTTAATACTGATTTTAAATCGGCAGCAGATTTTAAAATTGCTGCTACGAGTACAAAAATAAACGTGATTGAAGCCTTAGACGGCGAATTGATTACAAATCCGATAATAGCAGAAGCAAAAATTGAGGAAGGACAAATTGTATCAGACCTTGCCAATGATATTTTAAAAATAGTGGTGGTTAACCGCTATTCAAATACCAAACCGGCGATTGCCTTTATTAAAAATATTGGATTAAAAAAGGGTGCTATTGCTTCATCTGTTGCACACGATTCGCATAATATTATTTGTGTTGGCGTAAATGATGAAATGATTTGTAAAGCAGTTAATGCAATCATTAAGGAAAAAGGCGGTATTTGCGCTGTTTCGGAAAATGATGAATATATTTTGGGCTTGCCAGTTGCCGGAATTATGAGTGATAAAGATGGTATTACAACAGGTGAGTTATACCAAAAAATTGATCTTAAAGCGAAAGAAATGGGATCAACATTACATGCACCATATATGACCTTATCATTTATGGCCTTATTGGTGATTCCTGCATTAAAATTGAGTGATTTTGGTTTATTTGACGGTTCTAAATTTGAATTTACTCCAGTTAATATTCCTGAATAATGTTTAAATTAAGGGTATGAATTCAAACTTTGACACGTTCCGTCCAGAAGGATTTTCGAATGTAAACAGTTATTTATTTGTTGAAAATCCACAGGAATTAATTGACTATTTAATAAAAAGCTTTCATGCAGAGGAGCTTAATCGAACCTTAAGACCAGATAATGGTACTATAGCAAATGTTGTGTTAAAAATTGGCGACACCTGCATTATGTTGAGCCAAGCCAATGGTCCTTTTATGGGCATGCGTACTTCATTTTATTTGTTTGTTAAAAATGTGGACGAAATGTACAAACGCGCCATTGAGAACGGCGGCACGTCGGTTTTTGAACCTTCAGATCAAGAATTCGGCGATCGGCAAGGTGGAATTGAAGATCCTGCTGGCAATTATTGGTGGATATCTACCCGATTAACTGAAACGAATTATTAATAAACGAGTCAAATGCATAGTCGAACATCTAAAGTCTAAACACAAGCGATCTAACATCTAAAAAAAATATGGCCTTTGACGAATATCAAGCAGAGCGGATTACACAAATATTGGAAGCTGAAAAAGCAAACTTCTTCACCAAAAAGATGATGGGTGGGCTTTGTTTTATGGTCAACGATAAAATGTTGTGCGGTATGCATATTGACAAAAAAACAGAATCGAATCTCTTAATGGCACGCATTGGCGAAGAGGCTTATCCGGCTGCTTTAGAAATGGAAGGCATTTTACCAATGGATTTTACAGGAAGACCAATGAAAGGTTATGTTTTTGTAACTCCAGAAGGATGCGACAGACAAGATGATTTAGAATTTTGGATTCAAAAATGTTTAGATTTTAATCCGCAAGCAAAGGCAAGTAAAAAGAAAACGAAGAAAAAAAACTTATAAAAACATGCCACATTTTATAATTCATTGTTCTGAAAATGTACTCCAGTTGCAAACTGCAGAAAAAATTATTAATACTGTTCATGATGCCGCAAATGCCACTGGTTTATTTGCTCCAGGCAATATAAAAGCACGAACACAATCCTTTTCGGAATATACAGTCGGAGGAACAAAAGAAGATTTCATTCATATTTTTGGCCATATCATGTCAGGTAGAACCGCTGAACAAAAAGCTAACTTATCAAAAAACATTATTGCAGCATTAAAACCAATGTTCGCTGAGATTTCTGTACTTTCAATAAATATAAGCGATTTTGATAAAGCAACTTATTTTAACCAAGACATGATTTGATGGATGCAGCGAACGCATTCTCTTTTTATATTTAATTCTTTTTCAAAACCAGACAACGTTTTTAAAACAGCTTACGTATTGAAATTGAACAAACAATCCCAATTGTAAATGAACCACATAAAAGCTAAAATATCCTCGCTAGCACTTGCGGCTATGCTTCTTGCAAGTATTCCTGCAACTTCTCAAAGTTCTTCTCACCTATATTTTGATGGTGTAAATGATTTCTTAGAAACACAAGATCCCTTATTAAATACTATCTCAAGTGATTTCACTTTTGAAGCAACTATAAAAGGAAATTCAGCAGAGCAAGGTGAAAACCCTACTATTTTATCTAATCGGTGGTCAGCAATTAAAGGGAATTCATTCTTTTTTCAAGAGAATGGAGACGCACCTAGAGAACTTTGTTTTTCACATGGAAATGACCTCTATTTCATTCCTGACAACGGATCCTTTGATGGAGATTTTTTAGACGGCTTTTGCCACCATATTGCAATCGTTAAAGAAGAGGGAGATATTTCGTTTTATGTAGACGGTACCTTATATGGAGTTTTAGTCAACCCTTATTATTATTGTGATGTTTTAGATTCACCTGCTGATATTTGGATTGGAACTGATCATCATTATGATAGACCTTTTAAAGGTGTTATTGGACAAGTTCGAGTTTGGAATGATGCAAGAACGAATGAAGAAATTACTTTAAACATGCATACTAGTTTAGAGGGGACTGAATCAGACTTATTTGGATATTGGGAATTGAATGAAGGAAGTGGCCAAATTGTACTCGAAAAAACAAGTTTAGAATGGTCTGGTTATTTAGGAGAGTCGGTTAGTGCTGATGGATTTGACCCTGATTGGTTTGATGGAGATTATTGCATAAATGATGGTGACTATGGAGACGGAGAGGATGATGAAGTAGATGATGAGCAAGAAGATTCAACCGCAAGTATTGAAAATATTACAATTGCAGAAGTAGTACTTTATCCTAACCCCGTAATTGACAATCAACTAACAGTTGACTTTGGTTCGGATTTAAAACCTGCGAAAATCACTGTTATCTCTATTAGCGGAAAAGAAGTTTTACAGAAACAAGTTAAACAAGATGTAACGCGCGTAAAACTTGATGTGAGTGATTTAACTACAGGAATTTATTTCGTCAAAATTGAATCTGCTCATGAATCGATCACTAAAAAAGTAATTGTGAATTAATGTTCTTGAAGACTGCCCTCATTCTTTGTATCGTTTTTTGTTTTAATCAAAGTAAGGCGCAGCATGTTCTTACTATTCATATTGAAGATTGTCACAAGGAGACAGGAGACGGGACATTAAAGTTTGTACGACTTCATCAAAGAGATTCAAGCGGGATGACAGATTTAGGACTTTTTTATCCGAACGGAAGTGACTGTTTTTCAATTCCTAATTTGACCGAAGGCGATTATTATCTTATCTATCCAAATAAAAACAACAAAGAGATAAGCTTCAATCTAGAAATTGAACAAGATACAGATACGACCCATTTGTCCCTATGTTTAGACCGCCATAATCATGGTGAACCAAATCATATTCCAATCATTTCACAATTACGAAATGGAGAGTCATATACTATTAATTTCGCTGCTTACGGATGTTTTACGCATTGGAAAGACTCAATTAAGGTGGAGCGAATTAACGATAAATTCTACATTTCACATACAAAGGATAAAGTAGAATTAACTATCGAAGAATATGAAGCTTTGCAAAGGTTTGAAATGAACTTAAATCATTTTGAACGAGGCGGTGGCTGCACAACTTCTGACATCTATAGATTAATTTACAATGAACAATTGTATGAATTTGAAGATGAAAGTTGCGAATGGAATGGTAGTTCAATTCTATGGAAGAAACTTAAGCTGAAAAAGAAATAGTTTCAATGAACCATAAAAACGAGATCCACTAAAATAATGAATCTCGTTTTCCTCAAAACATAGTCTTATGACAGATTTAAAGCGCTTTGGGCGGTTTCGATCGATTCTTCAGGATTATAGTATGACGGTTCCAACACTAATTGATGCAATAAAGGCAGCAGTTCTGTTAGGAATTCTGTTTCTGAAACTTTTATTTTTAAACTGACGATCACATCATTTTGAGCACGAAGTGGGCCCTTTAAAAAAGGGCAAATAAAACAATCCAAAACTAGCAAGTATTGTGGTATGTGTCTGGATAATGATTTCAGCACTTAAATAATAATTACACTAACGTAATAATTATCGCCGAACATAATTAAGCGAATTAAAACAAGAACGTATTGATGAATTGCACGTCAACACTAAAAAGTGTTTGGTCAGCAAAATTGACTGGTAATTCATTACTTTTGCATTATTGATATGAAAACACTTACCTACAATCAATCTGAAATTCGATTTGGGAATTTAAAAGACAGTGAATTTAACGAGTTACTGGCTTCACCGCGTTATGCGCAATCCAAAAAAGTCATTATTACTGATGAAAACGTGTTTGATCTTTGGATGGAAGATCTTATTACATCCTTTCCAGCCTTAAGTGAAGCCGAGATTATTCAACTTCCACCAGGTGAGGGAAATAAAGTCTTGGACATTTGCCAACACGTTTGGGGCGCATTAAGTGAATATGAAATTGGACGCAGCGATTTGATCATCAATTTTGGAGGAGGCGTTATTACTGACATGGGTGGATTTATTGCCGCGACTTTTAAACGAGGACTTTCGTTCATTAATATTCCAACCACCTTACTTTCTCAAGTAGACGCTTCGGTTGGTGGAAAAACTGGCATTGATTTGGGTCCTTATAAAAATCAAATTGGTGTTTTTGCCGATCCTGATTATGTTTTTATTGATTCGCGTTATTTGACAACCTTACCAGACTTGGAATTGGATTCTGGCTTTGCAGAAATGCTCAAGCATGGTTTAATTGCAGATGCGGACTATTGGAAGACACTTCAAACAATTGACCCAAAAGTTATTCCGGCAGGTTTAATCAAAACAATTTACCGTTCCGTTGAAATTAAGCGCCAAATTGTAACGGAAGATCATTTGGAAACGGGATTGAGAAAGAACTTGAACTTTGGACATACAATTGGTCATGCAATTGAAGGTTTTTGTTTATCAAAAAACGAACCTATTCCACATGGTTATGCTGTTGCTTGGGGAATGATAGCTGAAAGCTATATTTCGCTTCAAAAAGGGCTAATTAATCAAACTGTTTTTGATGAAATTAACAGAACAATCCGCGAAAGATTTACGAAGCTAACTATTGCTGAAAAAGATCTTGAACAGATTAAACCGCTTTTATTGAATGATAAAAAGAATGTGAATGGAAATATTTCATTTACGTTACTGGCGGGAATTGGGGAAGCTATGCATAATCAACAAGCGACAGATGAGCAAATTGATACTGCACTTCGATTTGTAATGAGTTAGCTACTTCAAATCCCTTAACTTAAATTCATATTTAGTTCCCTCATCATACCTACGTTCAACATGACCGTCTAGCTGCTCAGTTAATGTGGCAATTAATTCTAATCCAAAGGAATTTCCTTTTGGTGTAGACTTCCATTCACCACCGTCTCGATAGGTAAAATCAAAAAAGTCAGTATCATCAATTCTTTTAATTTCAACATTAATAAATCCTTCTGTCCGATCAGCAAAAGCATGTTTTAAAGAATTGGTAATTAATTCGTTCAATATTAACGCAAGTGGCACTAGCGTATCATTTCCTATTTCATGGATATCTGAAAACACTTCCAATTTAACCTCAATATGATTGGCGTGTGTTCGGATTAAATCTTGTGATAAAGAGTCGATATAATTTTCAAGATTAATTTGTGCCAAATTTTCGTTTTGATACATTTTTTGATGAATCAATGCCATGGCAGAAACACGATAAATTGCATCTTGAAAATGCATGCGCGAAGCTTCTTCCTCAATTTCATAAGATTGTAATCGCAGCAAGCTAGAAATAACTTGTAGGTTATTTTTAACGCGGTGATGAATTTCTTTGAGCATCACTGTTTTCTCTTGATACTGCATATTTACCAAATGATTAACCTCTGTTAAATCTTGATTAATCGATACATATTTATTTTCAGCATTGCGTCTTAATTTTAAAAATTCGACAATTAAAAAGCCAAATAAGGCTAGGGAAACTAGAAGCGCCATAAACAAGGCCACTCTTTCAATCATTGGAACATTTGTCAATGGTTCAACGTCTCTAAAAAGGAAAATAACGAGCCAAAGGAATTGGATGATTAATGTAATTACCCCTGCAAGTCTACCCAATGTTATAAAGGCGTAAAAACTCGCAATCATCATAAAGATTACTTCTACAACATGAATCGGAACAAAATTCAAATTCAACACGATACCAGTAATAATTGTACCCATTATTACCTGTGCATATGCAACGGCCTCGTACTTGCGCGTTTGCTTCATAACAAAAAGAGAGACGAGTGGTGTGCCCCAACATAAAATTCCCACCAAAAAAGTATTCAATCCAACTACGGCACCCGCTAATATTAAAAGCATGTAGGTCAGCATCATGAACATATTATAACGCCAGGTTAAATCGAAAGCACCTTGTTTATAATAGGTGGTATATTCGGATGTGGGAGGTGTAAAGAATTTCATTTAAAGCTTAATCTTCAATTGCATTTTAATCGTTGTTTTTTCGCTTCCTTGAATTTCTTCTAACCCGGAAGAAATACTCTCCTGATTGGCATATGAAAACACATCCCAGCGGAACCATAGATCAATTTTTCTTCCAAGATCATATTTCAACATCAAATAGGTACGAATACCTTTATTATAATAGGATGGGATACTGAAAACACCTAACAAATCATTCTCATAAGCGTAAATTCTTGAATCATAATTGTCTGTATCAAAAATGGCATATCTCCCATAAATGGTTAATGGAATTTTGCGTAATTTAAATTTTATATCTTGAAAAAACATCACGCCTTTACTCTTTTGATCACCATAAAAATGATTCACCAATTCAACCCTTGTTTTTAAGGACCATTGCCAATTAATTCGTTGGTCATAATTAACGCGAATAGTGTTTTTACGAATGTATTCTTGTCCTTTAATTCCTTCGACATCATCCTTCGTATTACGTTGCGTTACTTTATTCCGCATTCTTAAATAGAAATTAGAATTGCGGGATGCTTTATAATTGATTTGTCCAAAGTACTCTCTTCCATGGCTCAAATCATTGGTTAACCATTTATAATAAGTGAATTTAAATTGATCATAATAGGCATTGATACTTACTTTTTTGCTGATGCGTGCTTGTGCTCCAATATATAATCCGCGTTCACCAGAATTGTCTGAAGATTCTCCAAATGCCGTGGAATAAAGTGATTGAAATGCACGATCATAGTTGCGATAAATAAGCAATAAATCTAACCTTGGATCAACATGCCAGGACAAACCATTAACTGTTCCCATTTTCAAATTATCGCTCACGGCAGTTTCACCAAAAATGGTCAACTTACGCACATAAAATCGATAATTCAAACCTGTTGTTAGTAATTGACTCCCTGAGAATTTATACTTCTTATAACCCGTTGTATCAATAATTAAAGGTTGATCATAACTGGTATAAACAGATGAGACACCAATCCGATAACTATTTCCTTTTAATGCAAACTCACCTCCCACTATGCTTTCGCGCAAGGTATTCTTTTTCTCAATTTCGCTAGGTGTACGGTGAAAACCTGAAATTTGAAAAGAAGTAAAACTATTATCAAATCCATTTAAGGTATCAGCCACGTCAATATTTGCATCTAATTTTTTTCGTGATCCAAATACCGTTAAATCTATTTTTTCATTTTGAAAATTGACTGCCCCACCTCTTAAATAACGCGATTCATTAACCGACGTATATGGTCGAAGCCCGGTTGCAAATCGTTTTCCATTCATGACATCCGCAGATTTTCCAATCCCAAATCCAGACCACATGGTTAAACCTTGTCCAAAATTAACTTGATAATCTCCTAAAGCCACCGCATTCAGTTTCCATAATTTCCGAACGAATAAATGTCCTGAATAAAAATCAAATCCTTGTTTTTGTGTGCCTTTAAAAAATTGTTCGCCTGCGTCTTTTTCTGCTGTAAAACCCCAACTCAAGCGGTCTTTATAACGGTTTCTATAGCGTAAATACAAT
>JBLHOW010000115.1:0-15581 GCA_047623705.1 Crocinitomix sp. | reverse complement strand
GTAAATTTCAGCCAATCGGAAAATTTGGCCTATGTCATTTATACTTCTGGTTCAACAGGGAATCCAAAAGGTGTTATGGTGCAACACCAAGCAATTGTGAATACAATATTTGCACAGATTGTTGCATTTGAAATTGAAAAGGACAGTAAAGGGTTACAATTTGCATCCTTCTCATTTGATGCATCTATTTCTGAAACCTTTATCATATTGTTAGCAGGTGCCAGTCTTTATATTGCAGATGATTCTGTAAGAAAAGATCCAACCAAACTAACCGAATTCATTAATGAAAATGGCATTGATGTTGCTACAATCCCACCTTCTTTCCTTTATAAAATGGAAGTAAATGAATTGCGTGGAATGAAGAGTCTCATTACTGCAGGTGAAGCCGCACCAACTGAAAAAGCATTAGAATTTCGCGAAATCGGAACCTATTGTAATGCTTATGGTCCGACTGAAACGAGCATTTGTGGTACAATTTTTAAATTTAATGAAGCAGCAAATCAGTACAAGCATAACTTACCAATTGGAAAGCCTATTGCAAATACTCACACTTATATTTTAAACGACCAAAATCAATTGCAGCCACTTGGCGTAATAGGTGAAATTTGTATTGCTGGTAACGGCTTGGCAAAAGGTTATTTAAATCAAGCTGAATTAACAAACGAAAAGTTTATTGATAACCCTTTCCGCAAGGGCAGCAAATTATATAAAACAGGAGATTTAGGAAGATGGCTTCCGGATGGAAATGTTGAATTTATAGGTCGGAAAGATGATCAAGTAAAAATAAGAGGTTACCGTGTAGAATTGGGTGAAGTTGAACGTTCATTAATTGCGCATAATGAGATTGAAGAAGTGGTTGTTTTATCAAAAGTAAACGCCACGGGAGAGAATGAGATGGTGGCTTACCTTGTTCCTAAAGGGGGAGATATTGTCAAAGAAGAAAACGAAGCAACTGCAACTTCAACACAGATTAGCGTTGGTAAATTAAGGTCCTTTTTACGTGACTATTTACCTGAATATATGTTGCCTTCACATTATGTTCAGTTAGTCGAAATGCCATTGACTAAAAATGGTAAAATTGATAAAAAAGCTTTACCAAACCCTGATGGATTAGGGATAGAAACGGGCACGGTTTACGTCGCACCAAAAAATGAAACCGAAGAACAAATTGTCGCTATTTGGCAAGAACTTTTAGGTAAAGAAAAGGTGGGCGTTCAAGATAATTTCTTTGATCTAGGCGGACATAGCTTAAAAGCGATAATGCTAGTCAATAAAATTGAAAATGATTTCCAGGTTAAAATCAAAATAGAGCAAATCTTGTCGAACCCTACTATCGAGATTATCAGTAACGAAATCCGTGCAAAACAGTGGATCGAGACATCAACAGAAACAAACAACGACGAAAGAGAAATTATTGAAATATGACAAATACAGTTGATTTCATATTGGAATTGTCTGAACAAGACGTTAAACTTTATCTGGAAGATGGCAAATTAAAGGTCAATATGCCAAAAGGCAATGTTGATCCTGCAATAATTCAGAAAATTAAATCCTACAAAGGCGAATTAATCACCTATTTGTCTGATTTAGATGCCGCTACTGCAACGGAAGTTGAGGTAATAGATCAGGCTGAGAATTATGCCATATCTTCTGCTCAAAGACGATTATGGGTTTTGAGTCAATTTGAAAATGGCTCTGCCGCATACAATATTCCGGGAAGTATATACTTTAATCAGAATATGGATATTGCCTGTTTTAAAAAGGCAATTGACGCTACAATTAAGCGCCACGAAATATTAAGAACCGTTTTCAAAAAGGATCAAGAAGGAGAAATAAAACAGTGGGTTTTAAGTTTGAACGATTTAGGTTTTCAAATTGAACACATTGATTATAGAGATCGCGAGAATAAAGATGAACTTGTACAGCACTATATCGCAGAAGATTCGATAAAGGCGTTTAATTTGGAAGACGGGCCTTTATTAAGGGCGAGCTTATTGCAAGTTGAGGATGATGGATATGTGTTTTATTATAATATGCATCACATCATTAGTGATGGTTGGTCTGCACAGGTTTTATCAAAAGATGTTTTCACTTATTACAGGGCGTTTAAAGAAAATGGTTCGAATGATTTCACGGTAGAATCTATTGGATTAAAAGCATTAAGAATTCAGTATAAAGATTATGCGACTTGGGAAACTCAAGAGCTTAAATCTGATAAATATAAAACGCACAAAACGTATTGGTTGGATCAACTGTCGGGCAAACTTCCCACATTAGATTTGCCAAGCACACTCAAACGCCCACGTTTAAAAACTAATTCTGGACGTGTTTTAGGTACTTATTTGAGCAAAGCAACAAGCTTCGGACTGCAAGAGTTTTCCAAGCAAAATGACGGTACATTATTCATGGGCATTTTGGCTTCGTTAGATGTGCTTTTTTATCGCTATACCACCCAAAACGACATCATAATTGGTAGTCCAATTGCAGGGCGCGAGAATACAGATTTAGAAAATCAAATTGGTTTTTATGCTAATACATTAGCTTTACGTAATCAGGTTGAACCTAGCGATAGTTTTAAGCAATTATTTGAAAAAGTTAAGCAAAATATGCTCGCCGCATATGCGCATCAAATGTACCCTTTTGACAAGTTAGTAGAAGAACTTGACTTAGCACGAGATACTAGTCGTAACGCAGTTTTTGACGTTATGTTAGTCTTGCAAAATAATGGCGAAAGTGAACCTGATTTTGACTTGTCATTTGAAGAGCAAGACCAAATTGTTGATCAAGGTCCCAAAACAAGTAAATTCGATTTGCTCATTAACTTTCGTGAAGAAGGGCAATACATTTCTATTTCAGTAGAATATAATTCAGATGTCTACGAAAAGACAATGATCGAAAATTTTATTCGTCATTATAAAACATTAGCATTAAAACTGGTCAGTAATCCGCTCAAAGAAATTGGAAAGGTGGCATACTTATCTGCACCTGAGCAAGAGCAGTTATTGGTTGATTTTAATGAAACAGCCAAACCTTATCAAGACCATGTGGTAATGGAATTGTTTGAAAGTCAAGTTGAAAAAACACCAGATAATATAGCCTTAGAATTTGAAGGGCAAATGCTGACTTATCGAGAATTGAATGAGCGCACGAATCAATTAGCACATTTCTTAAAAGATACGTATCATATTGGCCGTACAGAAGATGAAGTCCTGACAACCTCTTCAAAAGTTGGGGTAATGATTGAGCGATCCGCCGAAAATGTAATTGCAATGATCGCAATTATGAAAACAGGCGCTTGCTATGTTCCAATTGATCATGAATATCCAACAGATAGAGTTGCTTTTATTATAAAAGATGCGAAGTTAGATGTCATCATTAGTGAGACCGAATTCTTTGAAAAACATGGGATTACTGAAAAGACTTTGTTGAACATTACTGCGCTTAATTTAGAAGGAACGAATAAAGCGAATCTACCAAGAACAACAGTTTTAAATGATGGCGCTTTTGTCATTTATACATCAGGTTCTACTGGAATACCAAAAGGGGTGGTACAAACGCACCGCATGCTCAGTAATTTAATTCAATGGGAATTACAGCATAGTGGAATTGAAAGAGGATTAAAGCACCTACAATATACCTCATTTAGTTTTGATGTTTCCCTGCAAGATTGTTGGGCAGTACTTAGTGCTGGTGGAGTTTTATGTGTGGCAAATAAACAAATTAGAATTGATTTTCCAAAGCTTTGGGATTATATCATTTCCAATGAAATTCAAGTTTTATCATTCCCATATTCTGCATTTCAACAACTCATCATTCAAAATGCTGAGAGACGAAATGAAGCGCATCAAATTCGGTATATCATCTCTTCTGGAGAGCAACTAATTGTAAACGTTTTCATTCAAAAATTTCTTGAAACTACGCCAAAACTTGAATTACATAATCATTATGGCCCTTCAGAAACGCATGTAGTGACGAACTATAGAATGAGCGTTGCTTTAGAAAATATAGCCAACCATGCATCTATTGGTCAACCAGTTTCTAATACAGAGATTTACATCCTAGATAATTATCAAAAACTAGTTCCTCAAGGCGTTGTGGGTGAACTATATATCGGTGGAGAGAATTTGGCGCTTGGTTATTTAAATCAAGCTGAATTAACAAACGAAAAATTCATCAATAGTCCATTCAAGAACAAAGCGCTTTTGTATAAAACGGGCGATTTAGGAAGATGGCTTCCAGATGGAAATATTGAATATATTGGAAGAAAGGATGATCAAATAAAAATTAGAGGTTATAGAATTGAATTAGGCGAAATTGCAAATGCACTCTCAAAAAATGAATCGATTGAAGCGGCAGTTGTCATTGCACGAGAATTGAATCAACCTGATGAGGTTATTGATATTGATCAAGGTTTACTTGGAGAACTTGAATTAGTAGCCTACATAACCGCTTCAACAGAACAGAACACGAGTGAACTTAGAGCATATTTAAAGGAATTATTGCCAGAGTATATGGTTCCTTCCTACTATGTGCAGCTGGATAAATTACCCCTAACGCGAAATGGTAAGGTAGACAAACGGGCATTGCCTAGCCCAGAAGGATTGGGGCTTTCAAGTGGTGTCGAATATGTGGCGCCAAGCAATGAGATAGAAGAACAACTCGTTGCAATATGGGAAAATGTATTACAGCAAGAAAAAGTAGGTATCAAAGATGACTTTTTTGAATTGGGTGGTCATAGTTTAAAAGCAATTAAGCTGATCAATGAATATCAAAAAATATTTGAAGTTAAATTGTCAATAAATCAACTGTTTTTAAATACAAGTTTAGAACTGCATGGAGGATTAATCCAGGCAGCAGGAAAAACGAGTTTTATTGAAATTCCAATTCAAGAAAAGCAAGCCAATTATCCAATTTCAGATGCGCAACGCAGGTTATGGGTTTTAAGTCAGTTTGAAGATGGTTCGGCGGCGTATAATATGCCAAGTCAAGTATACTTGAACCAAGAAATTAATATTGACAATTTTACCAAAGCCATAAACAACACAATTGAGCGTCATGAGATTTTAAGAACCGTTTTTAGAGAAGATGCAGACGGAACAGTCAAACAATGGATTTTAGAAAAGGCGGAACTCGGTTTTGAAATAACGTATCAAGATTTTAGAAATAAGCAGGATCAAGTGCAAGCCTATGTAGCATCCGATTCTTTTAAACTGTTCAACCTTGAGAGTGGACCATTATTCAGAATCGCCTTATTGCAAATAGAAGATAACGGATATGTTTTCTATTATAATATGCACCATATAATTAGTGATGGCTGGTCAATGGATGTTTTGTCCAAAGACGTTTTTACTTATTATGAGGCATACCAACTTAATAAAAAACCGGAATTAAAAGAGTTAAGAATCCAGTATAAAGATTACTCGGCTTGGCAACTCAATCAATTAGCAGAAGATACCTTTCAAGGACATCAAAACTATTGGTTGAATCACCTTTCAGGTGAATTGCCATTATTAGATTTACCAAGCGCCAAACAACGGCCAATAATTAAAACAAATAATGGACATGGTTTAGAAACGTACTTAGACAAAGCCACGACTAGCCAATTGAAAAAACACGCCCAGCAAAATGGGGGTAGTTTATTCATGAGTTTATTGGCCTCTTGGAATATTTTATTCTACCGTTATACTGCCCAAAAAGACATTATAATTGGTACGCCAATCGCCGGTAGAGATCACGCTAATTTAGAAGATCAAATTGGCTGTTATATCAACACGTTGGCACTTAGAAATGAATTGAGTTCTACTGAAAGTTTTAATGATTTTTACCAAAAATTAAAGGCAAATACATTAGCAAGTTATAGCCATCAAATGTATCCCTTTGACAGATTGGTAGAAGAGTTAGACTTGCAAAGAGATACGAGTAGAAGTGCCGTTTTTGATGTGATGCTAACCTTGCAAAACGCCAAGGAAGATAGACCTGAATTTGAAATTGAAAATGACGAACTAAATGAAATTGTAGAACAAGGATTTACTGTCTCAAAATTTGACCTAGACATAACTTTTCATGAAGTAGGTGATTATTTAGCATTCAACGTGCTTTACAATCCAGATGTTTATGAAAAACAGACCATAGCGCAATTAATTGTCCACTATAGACAATTAATGACAGACCTTTTGGCACAACCCGATCAGGAAATTGGATTGCTCAATTTTCTTTCGCCAGAAGAGAAACATGAATTATTGATTGATTTTAATCAAACGAAAGTTGATTATCCACAAAATCAAACAAGTGTTGATTTATTTGAAACGCAAGTCCAAGTAACTCCTAATCACATAGCAGTTGTTTTTGACGAAACTGAATTGACGTATCAAGAACTCAATGAAAAAGCAAACCAATTAGCACATTTTCTCAATGCCAATTATGCTATTCAAGCAGATGATTTAATTGGAATTGAATTAGAAAGAAGTGAATGGATGCTAATTGGAATTTTGGCAGTGCTAAAATCGGGTGGTGCATATGTACCAATTGATCCAACTTATCCACAGGATAGAATTAATTATATTCAAAAGGACGCTAATTGTAAAGTAATTCTTGATCAAAATGAACTCGTTGAATTCATGAGTACAAGAACGCAATATTCAACTGAGAATAGCGCAATTGTGACGGATTCAAATAATTTGGCCTATGTCATTTATACCTCCGGATCAACTGGGAATCCGAAAGGTGTTATGATAAATCATGCATCATTACATGATTATACTTTAACCTTTTCAAATCGATTTGAAATTACGCCGAAAGACGTAATTATTCAACAAGCATCTATTTCATTTGATGTGGCGGTTGAAGAAATTTTTCCGACAATCTGTTCCGGTGCCAAATTGGTGATTGTTGCGGAAGGAGCAAAAGATATTGATCGTCTTGCAGCAACTGTAAAGCAAGAGGAAGCAACATTGCTCAGTACTGTTCCAATGGTGATTAATGAACTTAATTTATATGCCGAATCTTTATCGTCACTCCGCATTTTAATTAGTGGTGGAGATGAATTAAAGGAAGCACATATTTCCAATATTTGGGGAACAACCGAAATTTACAATACTTACGGGCCAACAGAAGCAACAGTTTGCGCTACTTATTATAAGATAGACGAATTGCTGCATGCAAAATTTATAGGCTTTCCAATTGTCAATAGAGAAATCTATATCCTAGATGAGCAGTTGCAATTAGTGCAAAAAGGTATGATTGGTGAAATCTGTATCGGTGGTGCAGGATTGGCAAAAGGCTATTTAAATCAAGCTGAATTAACAAATGAAAAATTCGTAAAAAACCCGTTCAAACCGGGTGAACGATTATATAAAACAGGTGATTTAGGGAAATGGAATGCAGATGGTAACATAGCGTTTTTAGGACGAAAAGATGACCAGGTAAAAATTAGAGGTTATCGAATCGAATTGGGAGAAATTGAATATGCCCTTTCTGAAATTGAACAGATAGATCAGGCAATTGTCTTAACGGTTGAAAATGAGAATTTTGAAAAAGAATTAGTAGCATACTTTACGGCTAATGAAGTTGATAAATCGAATGATACAGACAATAAAGACCTAAATCAAAGTGAATTAAGAGCAGAATTAAAAACGCGAATTCCGGAGTATATGTTACCTGCGTATTTTGTTCAATTGGATACTTTTTCCTTAACGCCAAACGGCAAAGTTGATAAAAGAGCATTGCCTAATCCAAATGGATTGGGGCTTAAATCTGGGACAGAATATCTTGCTCCACGTAATGCGTTAGAGATACAACTTGTCGCCATTTGGGAAAAGGTTTTACAACGAGAAAAAATTGGTGTATTAGATGATTTTTTCATGCAAGGTGGGCATAGTTTAAAAGCCGTACGTCTGAGCAATGAATACAAAAAAGTATTGGGCGTAAAGTTAACGTTGAAAGAACTTTTTGTCAATACAAGTATTGCTACCCATGTTAATTTGATTGAAATTGCAACAATTTCTGCATTTACAGAAATTCCAGCATTAACCACTTCAGAAGAAGAACAGAACAAAGGCAAGGTATTAGGTTATTCAATTTCGGATGCACAACGGAGATTATGGGTTTTAAGTCAATTTGATGAAGGCGCGACGGCATATAATATGCCAAGCCATATTTATTTGGATCGCGAAATAGAAATTGAATATTTTAAAGCAGCCATTTTAGCCACAATTGAACGCCATGAGATTTTAAGAACAGTATTTAAAGAAAGCACAGTAAACGAAACAAGCACAGAACCAGAAGTTAGGCAATGGATTGTTCCAACAGCTGAATTGGGATTTGAAATCACCACAAAAGATTTTAGATTAGCAGCCGAGGATGGTAGCCTAGAAATAGCAGATAATCAGCGGGTTGATGCATTTGTTAAAACTTATATTGCCGAAGATTCGCATCAACCCTTCGATCTTGAAAAAGGGCCCTTATTGAGAGCAGCGCTTTTGCAAACTGAAAATCAAGGCTACGTATTTTATTATAATATGCATCACATCATAAGTGATGGTTGGTCAATGGAAGTATTGGCAAAAGATGTATTTACGTATTACGAAGCCTTCAAAAATAAGGAAGACATTAACGTGTCAAATGCAAATATTGGTTTAGAGAAATTAAGAATTCAGTATAAAGATTACGCAGCTTGGCAAAGAGGACAATTAGCACTAGATGCTTTTGAAGTACACAAAGCCTATTGGTTAGATAATTTATCTGGTGAATTACCAGTTCTTAATTTACCAAATGATAAGCAGCGACCGCGGACTAAAACTTATCGTGGAAATGGTTTAATGACTTATCTCGATCAAGAAACAAGTGAAAGTTTGAACCAATTTTCTACTAATCATGGGGGGACATTATTTATGGGGCTTTTGGCTTCATGGAAAGTACTCATGTATCACTATACCGCTCAAACTGACCTGATAATTGGTACACCAGTTGCCGGACGAGAACATGCTGATTTAGAGAATCAAATTGGTTTTTATGTGAACACCTTAGCATTGCGAGATGAATTAAATCCGGAAGATAATTTCACCAATTTCTTTGAGCAACTCAAAGAAAACACCTTACAAAGCTATAATCATCAAATGTATCCCTTTGATCGTTTGGTGGAGGATTTGAACCTTTATAGAGATACGAGCAGAAGTGCTGTTTTTGACGTGATGCTAATCCTGCAAAATACAGGTGAAAGATCGAATGATGCGCAAGCATTTCAATTGCCAACTGAACAGGTAAATCAAATAAGGGATATAGGATTTTATGCAGCAAAATTTGATCTAGATATCACTTTTGAAGAAGTAGGCGGGAATATTTCATTTCATATCGTATTCAATACAGATGTTTATGAACAAAAGATGATCACCGGTTTAATGCAGCATTACAAGCAATTGTTAGCAGCATTATTAGCACAACCAACAGCAAGTTTGGGCAAAATCGATTTCCTGTCAAATACGGATAAAAAGGTTTTATTAGAAACTTTTAATGATACAAGAGTTCCGTTTGCAACAGATAAAACTATCATTGATCTTTTCACTGCGCAGGTCAATCATGCAGCAAATAATACCGCAATTGTTTTTGAAAATAAACAATTGACCTATGGAGAATTGGATGAAGTGTCCAGCCAATTAGCACATTATTTATTGCAGAATCATTCCGTTCAATCAGATGATTTAATAGGAATTAAATTGGAAAGAAGCGAGTGGATGCCAATAGCAATCCTAGCTGTTCTTAAAACCGGTGCTGCTTATGTTCCAATTGATCCTACTTATCCGCAAACTAGAATAGATTATATTGAAAAGGATGCGAATTGCCTATTGAGTATCGACCAATTAGAACTCGATCAATTTATTGAGAATCAAGCGACCCTTCCAACAGCTGAGATTCCTACAAAAATTCACTCTAATAATTTGGCTTACGTCATCTATACTTCTGGATCTACTGGGAATCCAAAAGGAGTAATGGTCGAACATGACGCTGTATTGAATACAATTCAAGCGCAGATAAAGCAATTTAATATTACGACTCAAAATAAGGCATTGCAATTTGCTTCGTTCTCATTTGATGCATCAGTTTGGGAAACCTTCATTATTTTATTAGGTGGTGGACAGCTCTTTATTGCAGATGATGTAAGTCGCAAAGATCCTGATTTATTGGTAGAATTTATCCGCCAAAATGAAATTGATTTTGCCACACTTTCACCTTCATTTTTAAATAAAATTGATGTTGCACAACTCAAGGGACTTTCTCAATTAATTACTGCTGGTGAGGCTGCGGATTTTGAAACCGCACAAAACTTCCTCAAATTCGGAACATATTATAATGCTTATGGCCCAACCGAAACGAGTGTTTGTGGAACTATTTTTAAAGTTGAAAAAGGGGGAGATTTAACCTTAAACCCAATTCCAATTGGTCAACCCATTGCAAATGCAACAGTTTATCTTTTAAATGAGCAAGAAGCATTACTTCCAACTAATGTAATTGGTGAAATATGTATTGGCGGACCTGGTTTAGCAAGGGGGTATCTAAATCAAGATGAGTTGACAGCTCAAAAATTTATTAAAGCTCCGTTTTTAAATAATCAACGATTGTATAAAACGGGTGACTTAGGAAGATGGCTGCCAAATGGCGATCTTCAATTTATTGGACGTAAAGATGATCAGGTTAAAATTAGAGGTCACCGAATTGAATTGGGTGAAATTGAAACCAGCCTAGCACAGCATGAGGATATAGAACAAGTTGTGGTTCTTGCAATGTCATTCAATGATAGTGATAACTCGAACCTTGGATTAGATTTAGTGGCATATTTCGCCGCGAAAAACGAACAAAACTCAAGTGATTTAAGATCCTTCTTAAAAGGGCAATTACCAGAACATATGTTACCTACATATTTTGTTCAACTGGCCGATTTCCCATTGACCAGTCACGGTAAAATTGATAAAAAAGCCTTGCCTCACCCAAAAGAAGCAGCTTTGGGAAGTGCTGTGAATTATGTTGCTCCTCATACTGAAATGGAGACTGATTTAGTAGCGATCTGGCAATCCGTTTTACAAAGAGAAAAGGTTGGAATAAACGACGACTTTTTTGATTTAGGTGGACACAGTATCAAAGCAATCAAATTGATTAGCGAATATCACAGAGCATTCAATGTCAAATTATCCATTAGTGCCTTATTTATAAATACGACATTGGCTTCACATGCCAATTTATTATTGACTTCTACTCGCGAGAATTTTATAAGTATTGCCCCAAGTGAAATTCAAAAAAATTATGGTATTTCAGATGCGCAACGTAGGTTGTGGATCTTGAGTCAATTTGAGGATGGATCGATAGCTTATAATATGCCCGGCAACCTTTATTTAGATAGTGAGATTGATATTACTGTATTTAAGCAAGCCATAAATGCAGTCATTGAGCGTCACGAAATACTAAGAACAGTCTTTAAATCAGATGATCAAGCTGATAGTTCCAATGAAATAATAGGTGAAATTAAACAATGGGTTCTAACACCAAATCAACTTGGTTTTGAAGTTGATTATGTAGATTTTAGAGCAGAACTTGTGGATGGTAAACCAACCGCAGCACGCTCAAATGAAGTTGCAGCATATATTGCCAAAGATGAATTAACACCGTTCAATTTAGAAACAGGCCCGCTATTTCGAGCGGCCTTGCTCCAGGTCAATGATCGAGGATATGTGTTTTACTATAATATGCACCACATCATTAGTGATGGCTGGTCAATGAATGTCTTGTCTAAAGATATTTTCGCATTTTATGAAGCTTTTAAAGCTGGGGAGAAGCCTAGCTTTGCTCCTTTACGCATTCAATACAGAGATTATACCTTATGGCAACAAGAACAGCTCGATAATGATGCATTTAAAATGCATCAATCATATTGGCTAAGCAAACTTTCTGGCGAATTGCCACTTTTAGCATTGCCAACAGCTAAGCAACGTCCAATTATCAAAACACATAATGGACATGGTATAAGCACATATATTGATGCAGAAACAACAAGTGAATTAAAAAAATATTCGAAAGAAAATGGCGGAAGTCTTTTCATGGGCGTACTTACTGTTTGGAATATTTTAATGCACCGCTATTCTGCACAGAATGATATTATTATTGGATCGCCAGTAGCGGGCAGAGATCATTCGGATTTAGAAAATCAAATCGGTTTTTATGTCAACACATTAGCATTAAGAAATAAAATAAATCCAACAGATAAATTCCAGACTTTATATAAGCAAATAAAGGAAAATACACTGAATAGTTTTGGCCATCAAATGTATCCTTTTGACCGTTTAGTGGACGACTTAGATTTACAACGTGACACAAGCAGAAGCGCTGTGTTTGATGTGTTTTTGACTTTGCAAAATGTAGTAGAGAATGATGCTGATTATCAATTAACGGCTGCTGAAATAGTGCAGGTTGTTGATGGTGGCCCAAAAACTGCGAAATTCGATTTGGATGTTACTTTTCAAGAAGTAGGTGACTATATGTCAATCAGCTTGGTTTATAATTCAGACCTCTATGCAAATGAGATGATGCAAAGTCTCATCACTCATTTCAAAGAATTATTGAAACAAGTACTTAAAAATCCAGAGCAAAGCATTTCAGAACTTAATTTTTTAACTGCTGATGAGGTGCATCATATTGCGGTTACATTGAATGATAATAAGGTTGCGTATCCAACGAATCAAACAATTGTTGATTTGTTCGAAGCTCAGACGCAACAAACTCCAAATAGTATTGCTGTATTAACAAATGAGCAGCACTTAACTTATCGTCAACTGAATGAACAGGCCAATCAATTAGCCCACTATTTGCAATTGAATTATAAGTTGCAACCAGATGATTTGGTCAGTGTTAAGTTAGAGCGGAATGAATGGATGATCGTTGTTTTATTAGGGATTCTAAAATCGGGTGCGGCTTATGTACCAATTGATTTAAATTACCCACAAGAACGCATTGATTATATCGAACAGGATGCTGAATGTAAAGTCAGTTTTGATCAAAATGAACTAACAAACTTCTTAAATAATTCTGAGACCAATTCAAAAGAAAATGCTGAGGTATCCATCCAAGGAAATCAGTTGTCACATATTATTTATACTTCTGGTTCAACCGGGAATCCGAAAGGGGTAATGGTGGAGCATAAAAATACATATGCATTCATTAAATGGACACATGACGAATTTAAAAATTCAGATTTTGAGGAAGTACTATTTACAACCTCATTGAATTTTGATTTATCAATTTTTGAAATTTTTCATCCTTTAACTGCCGGAAAATCGGTGCGTATTTTGCAAGATGGATTGGCTATTATCGAAAATATCGACACGGATAAAAAGTTATTGGTAAATACCGTTCCAAGTGTAGTTGGATCGCTGTTGCAAGAGAGAATGTCATTTGATTCGATTACTGTATTGAACATGGCTGGTGAGCCAATTCCTACCCAGTATAAAACGGATCTAGCTGGGAAAGTAAAGGAAATCCGAAATCTTTACGGACCTTCAGAAGATACGACCTATTCAACTATGATTAGGATTGATCAAGATCAAAGAGATTTGATAGGGAAGCCTATTTTTAACACAGATATCTACATTTTAAATGAGGGGCATCAAGTGCAGCCAATTGCTGTAATTGGTGAGATTTGTATTGCTGGATTGGGAATTACTCGAGGTTACTTAAACCAGACCGAACTAACAGCAGAAAAGTTCATCACAAATCCTTTTAATGATGAGACGCGTTTATACAAAACAGGCGATTTAGGCAGATGGTTACCGGATGGTAATATCGAATTTTTAGGCCGAAAAGATGACCAGGTAAAAATTAGAGGTTATCGCATTGAATTGGGTGAAATTGAGCATGTATTATCTCAAAATAAGGCAATTGATCAATTAGTAGTGATTGCGCGAGATAACGCGAATAATGAAAAAGAATTGGTGGCATATCTTACCAGTTCAACTCAAGTAAACGCAAATGAATTACGTGAATATTTAAAAGGCCGCCTTCCAGCATATATGATTCCATTATATTTTGTGGAATTAGATGAATTGCCATTGACGCCAAATGGTAAAATCGATAAAAGAGTATTGCCTTCACCAGAAGGTCTAGGACTTTCAGGTGGTATAGAATATTTAGCGCCTAGAAATGAAGTCGAGGAGCAATTAGTAGCGATTTGGGAAAAGGTATTACAGAAAGAAAACATTGGTATAAAGGACGACTTCTTTATGTTGGGCGGACATAGTTTAAAAGCTATTCGCTTAATTAACGAATACCAAAAAGCCTTTGAAGTAAAACTCTCAATTAACGAATTGTTTTTAAGCACCCATTTAGAAGGGCATAGCGAATTAATTCAAACTGCTGGGAAAACAAGTTTTATTGAAATTCCAGTTCAAGAAAAACAAGCCAATTACGCTATTTCAGATGCACAACGCAGGTTATGGGTATTGAGTCAATTTGAGGCTGGTTCGGCGGCATATAATATGCCAGATCAAGTTTATTTGAACCAAGAAATTAATATTGAAAACTTTACCAAAGCGATAAACGCAACAATTGAACGACATGAGATTTTAAGAACGGTTTTTAAAGCAGATACCGAAGGAGAAGTCAAACAATGGATTTTAGAAAAATCAGAACTTAATTTTGAAATTACCTATCATGATTTTAGAAATGATCAAGATCAAGTTAACGCTTATATAGCCAACGATTCATTCAAGCCTTTCGATCTTGAAAACGGACCATTATTTAGAATTGCCTTGTTGCAGGTAGAAGATAATGGCTATGTTTTCTATTATAACATGCATCACATAATTAGTGATGGCTGGTCAATGAACGTTCTGTCGAAAGATGTATTCGCATATTATGAAGCTTACGAATTTAAAACCGAACCACAACTCAATGCCTTACGTATTCAGTATAAAGATTACGCAGCTTGGCAATTAAGTCAATTAGAAGAGGAAATCCTCCAAGGACATAAAAACTATTGGTTAAATAACCTTTCGGGTGAATTGCCATTGTTGGATTTACCAAGCACGCAACAACGTCCAATTATTAAATCAAATAATGGACATGGGCTAGAAACGTATTTGGATAAAGCTATGACTGTCCAATTGAAAAAACACGCCCAGCAAAATGGCGGTAGTTTATTCATGACTTTATTGGCTACTTGGAATGTGTTATTTCATCATTATTCGGGTCAAGAAGATATTATAATTGGTACACCAATTGCGGGTCGAGATCATGTAGATTTAGAGGCTCAAATTGGATGTTATATCAATACGTTAGCCTTAAGAAATGAGGTTAAGTCGAACGAAGGTTTTAATGAGTTCTATGAAAAATTAAAAGCTAATACATTGGCAAGTTATAGCCATCAAATGTATCCGTTTGACAGATTAATCGAAGACTTAGACTTGTACCGAGATACGAGCAGAAGTGCTGTTTTTGATGTGATGTTAACTTTGCAGAATGCCGAAGGAACTACTCCTGCAATGGAATTGAACACGAATGATTTGGGTCAAATTATTGATCAAGGCGCAGTCAAATCAAAATTC
>JBLHOW010000114.1:0-15659 GCA_047623705.1 Crocinitomix sp. | reverse complement strand
TCTGGAACTTCAAAGATTCGCATCCAGAAACATTTTCCTTTCTCAGTAAAGATCAATAACCAATTGTGGTTTGTTGCTACAAATAAATGCTCTAAGAAATCTTTATCCCTTGTTGCAGAACCTTTTGCTCCAACTCCTCCTCTACTTTGAACTCTGTATTCGTCTAATGACGTACGTTTAATATAACCAGCGTGTGAAATTGTAATTACTACTTCCGTATCAGGAATTAAATCCTCAATACTCATTTCATTCGCAGAGTATTCAATGATAGAACGACGGGCATCACCATACTTATCTCTTACATACTGCAACTCATCTTTAATGATTTGCATTCTACGCCCTTCGTCTGCTAAAATATCTTTTAAGTCATTAATAGTAAGCATTAAGGCATCATATTCAGTTCTTAACTTGTCTTGTTCTAGACCAGTTAATTGTCTCAATCGCATTTCTACAATCGCTCTAGACTGAATGTCGCTTAATTCGAAGCGAACCATCAATTTCTCTCTTGCTTCTTCTGGGCTTTTAGATGCTCTAATCAACTTGATGACTTCATCAATATTATCAGACGCAATAATTAAACCTTCTAAGATATGCGCACGCTCTTCAGCTTTGCGCAATTCAAACTGAGTTCTTCTTATAACAACTTCATGTCTATGTTCAACAAAATGAACAATCATATCCTTCAAGTTCAAAACTTCAGGACGACCTTTTACTAAGGCAATGTTATTTACTGAGAACGAGGTCTGTAGTGCCGTGTATTTAAATAATTTATTTAATACAACATTTGGTATTGCGTCTCTTTTTAATTCATAAACGATACGCATCCCGTTTCTATCCGATTCATCTCTCAAATCTGAGATTCCAGAAATTTTACCGTCATTCACCAAGTCAGCTGTTTTCTTGATCATGTCAGCCTTATTCACTTGATAAGGTATTTCAGTCACAATAATCGCTTCTCTTCCTTCTCTTATTTCCTCAATAACAGCTTTTGCTCGCATCATTACACGACCACGACCAGTGCGGAAAGCATCCTTCACTCCTTCGTATCCATAAATAATACCTCCAGTTGGAAAATCTGGAGCCTTAATGAATTCCATTAAGCCATCAATGTCAATATCTCTATTGTCAATATATGCCGTAATACCATCAACCACCTCGGTTAAGTTATGTGGTGGCATATTAGTTGCCATACCAACAGCAATACCGCTGGCACCATTACATAACAAGTTTGGTATTTTAGTTGGTAAAACCGTTGGCTCCATTAAGGAGTCATCAAAGTTTAATGAAAAATCTACCGTTTCTTTATCTAAGTCAGCTAATAGTTCCTCTGCAATTTTTTGCAAACGTGACTCCGTATAACGCATTGCTGCAGGACTGTCACCATCAACTGATCCAAAGTTACCTTGTCCATCTACCATAGGGTATCGTAAAGACCAAGGTTGCGCCATACGCACCATTGTGTCATATACTGATGAATCTCCATGTGGGTGGTACTTACCTAATACATCCCCTACAATTCTGGCAGACTTTTTATGTGGTTTATTTGAATACACACCCAAATCTTGCATTCCGTACAAAACCCTTCTGTGAACTGGCTTTAAACCGTCACGGACATCTGGTAGAGCTCTTGATACAATAACTGACATTGAATAATCAATGTAAGCTGATCTCATCTCCTCATCAATGTTTATTTTGATGATATTTTCTCCTTCGGCCATATACTATATTTCTTTTTAGTTTTAAAGGTCGAAAATAGGCAATATTTCCCTACGAAATCCATGTCAGAATGGCGACTTATTAACAAAAATGGCAGGAAAATATTGTTTATTAACAATCGGTACAGATTTTGTAGTTAGTATTTTGACAATCCAAATTTATTCGGTTATTTTGGGATGAGCCAGAAGAATAATTTGGAAAATTGAAATTTTGAGGAAATTTCTGCGTCTTATTAATAGTAGCATTGCTAAAATTGAGTAAATTAATAGCATAAAGCCTCATTTAAATAAAAAACTATATCTCAGTTTGTTTGTTATAACTGATAAAAGAAGATTAAAAATTATGGATGCAAATTTTTCTGCAAGAGCAAAAGATGTCCTATCGTTCAGTCGAGAGGAGGCCTTGCGCCTAGGAAATGACTATTTGGGTGTTGAACACATCCTTCTAGGGATACTCCGCGAAGGCGAAGGGTTAGCAATTAAATTATTATTAGAGTTTCAAGTTGATTTGCAACGCATACGCTTGGAATTGGAGAAGACCTTAAAAGAGAATCGCGTAAAGAGTATTACGGCGAATAATATCCCTCTTGTTCGTCAGGCTGAAAAAGTGTTGAAAATCACTTATTTAGAGGCGAAACTATTTAAAAGTAGTAAGGTTGGAACTGAGCATATTTTATTGGCAATTTTAAGAGAAGAAAATAATTTAGCCACGCGCATATTAAATAAGTATGGCGTTATTTACGAAAACATAAAAGAAGAATTAGAAGCAATGATTGAAGAACAAAATTACCCGAAAGCCGAATTTCCAGGGAACACAGATGATAATGACGAGCAGGGTAATGAAGGTTCTGGCTACAGTAACAAGGGCGATTCAGGAGCTAAACGCTCATCTGATGGTAAATCGAAAACACCAGTATTGGACAATTTTGGTAGAGACTTAACCGCTATGGCGGAAGAGAATAAACTGGATCCAATTGTTGGACGTAAATTAGAAATTGAGCGCGTGTCTCAAATTCTTTCTAGAAGAAAGAAAAACAATCCAATTTTAATTGGTGAACCTGGAGTTGGGAAATCTGCAATTGCAGAAGGACTTGCTTTAAGAATTGTTCAAAAGAAAGTGTCGCGTGTTTTATTCGGTAAACGAATCATTTCATTAGATTTGGCTTCTTTGGTTGCCGGAACCAAATATAGAGGGCAGTTTGAAGAGCGCATGAAGGCCGTTATGAATGAGTTAGAGAAGTCTAGAGACATTATATTGTTTATAGATGAGATTCATACAATAATTGGTGCTGGTGGTGCATCTGGCTCTTTAGATGCGTCAAATATGTTTAAACCTGCATTGGCAAGGGGTGAAATTCAAGTAATTGGAGCCACAACGTTGGATGAATTTAGACAATATGTAGAAAAAGATGGCGCTTTAGAACGTCGTTTTCAAAAGGTGTTGATTGAGCCGACTAATATTGAAGAGTCAATTGAGATTTTGAATAATATAAAGGAACGTTATGAAGACCATCATAATGTAACGTATACGGATGAAGCTATTCATGCTTGTGTAAAGTTGACGGAACGCTATATGTCTGACCGAAACTTACCAGATAAGGCAATTGATGCTTTGGATGAAGTAGGTTCGCGTGTTCATATCACGAACATTAATGTACCAAAAGAAATTACAGATTTAGAGAAGAAGATTGAAGCGATTAAAGACGAGAAAGGAAATGTAATTAAAAGTCAGCAATATGAAAAAGCTGCTGAATTAAGAGATACGGAGAAGAATTTACAAACTGAATTAGAGAATGCACAAGCGCGTTGGGAAGCTGATGCGAAGGAAAACCGCATAATGGTTACGGAAGATAATGTAGCTGAAGTTGTTTCAATGATGACCGGGATTCCATTGCGTAAAGTTTCAGAATCTGAAAATGGTAAAATTCAAACATTAGCAGAAACCATTAAAGGAAGTGTAATTGGACAAGACATTGCAGTTGCAAAGGTTGTGAAAGCAATTCAACGTAACCGTGCTGGTTTAAAAGATCCGAATAAACCAATTGGATCATTTTTCTTCCTCGGGCCAACTGGTGTTGGTAAAACGCAATTGGCTAAAGTATTGGCTAGAACAATGTTTGATTCGGAAGAAGCACTAATTCGTGTTGACATGTCTGAATACATGGAGAAATTCTCAATCTCAAGATTGGTAGGAGCCCCTCCGGGATATGTTGGATATGAAGAAGGGGGACAATTGACTGAAAAAGTTAGACGTAAGCCCTACTCTATTATTTTGCTAGATGAGATTGAAAAAGCGCATCCAGATGTGTTTAACATCTTATTACAAGTATTAGATGATGGACATATGACAGATGGATTAGGTCGTAAAATTGACTTCAAAAACACGGTAATTGTTATGACATCAAATATTGGTGTGCGACAGTTGCAAGATTTTGGAACTGGAGTTGGTTTTGGAACGAAGTCTCAAACAGATCAAGCAGAAGATAATTCGCAAAAGATCATTCAAAAGGCGCTGAAAAAAGCTTTTTCTCCAGAATTTTTGAATCGTATTGATGATATGATCATCTTTAATTCATTAACGAAGGACGATATTCATAAAATCATTGACATTGAGTTAGAGAAATTATATGGTAGAATCCATGAATTAGGCTACTCGGTTAAAATGACGAATGAGGCGAAAGACTATATCGCTGACAAAGGATATGATGAGAAGTATGGAGCGCGTCCTTTAAATCGGGCGATCCAGAAATACGTTGAAGATCCATTAGCGGAAGAAATCATAAATGCTAATTTATCTGAAGGTGATACAATAGCTATTAGTTTTGATAAGAAAAAGGATGAAATTTCCATCAAAATTGAAAAAGGCAAAAAACCACCAAAGAAAAAAGAAACGAAAAAGGAAGGATAGATTTTCTAACCTTAAGTAATATTGTAAAACCAGAAGTACACTTTGTGCTTCTGGTTTTTTTGTGCACTTTAGTTTGATGTTTTGAATCTGTATTCTAGCTGTTATTATTTAAACAGCCCCCCTCAAAATGTCCAAGATTATTGCCATATACCAAACCTTTAACAAGGCGACTACGTTTATAAGGACGTGGTTAGACAATCTGTTTCAATACTATTCATCTTTATACTTCAAGCGAGCAGCTTTGCTCAATTGAGTGTTTCGGCATTTATTACTCCACGAATAGAGCATGAGGTCACAAGTGTTATTCAAATGGATCCTCGATACGAAACAAAGGTGAACACGTATGCCACTATAAACGGAGCCTACCAAAAAGGACAATTTTTCGTCGAGGTTGGATTTGGCTTCTTGCACAAAGTTGATCAAATTTTGACGCGAGAAGGAGTAGTTTATACTGGTGGAGGTTCAGGTGAGTTAAATAGCTACAGTTTCAATCATAATAATAGATTCGACTATACCAATGTGCAATCAAAAATTAATTTTGGAGGCGTTATAGAAAAGAATCGTCTGTCAGTAGCAATTGGTTTTGGTTTGCAAACGGAGTATCTCGTAGGTTTCAATTTAAATTCCTTCTACGGTCCAGTTTATCATAATCTGGATGAAAAAACCGAGCCATTCAAGCTAGCAAGTACTTCTTTATACGCGAAAATAAATCCGCGTTGGTTTTTTAATAGTCATGTTTTTATAGAGTTAAATAATCTAATCGGCATTTCGCCTAATCAAAAATCACATTTGCGGAAAATGAATTATAATATTGATCATAGTGCCGATATGCAAACCTTCTTTGAAACAGGTATCGGAATTGGTTATAAGTTTTAATCGGGCATCTTTTATTCTTGAAATGATTTCAAGTTTTATTTTCAAAAAAAGGTTGTCATAGAAATTTATTCTACCCCTGCTCTATTAGAGTCAGTTCAACCCCTTCGCCTAATTTCGGCAGCATTTGCTGAACCAGCAGTAAAACCTTAGGACTTATTGCTTTTTTTCTTGAAATGACATCATATCCGGCTGGAGTAAATAACGTTTTTTCAAATGCAAGAACTGCCACTTGATACTCCTTATTATAATGAAGAATTTTCCATTTACTCGTAAATAATGATTTCAAACCCTTGCCTTGCCAAATAAAGCCTTCCTTATATTCGGCTGAACGCTCATCATAGCCAACAATTTGTTTGGTTTTCCCTTTTTTTTCAAAGGTAACTTCGTCCAACATTTTATTGTCACTAATCACTGTATACTTAATACGTGGATTTTGTCTTTTACCCTTTAGCCACATTGGAAAATTAGACATATTGACATACCAAACACCTTCAATATCGGCCATGCGCAGCGAGCTACCCTTTTGCGCTATTGAGTAAGAATTATTAAAGCTTATTATCGTTATTAGTGACAGTAATAAAAATCGGATTATCATTTATTGCTACTTAAAATATTTGAAATAGGTCAAAACAAAACTAATCAAACTTGCTCCGAGTAAGAATTCTAGGCCTTTTGGGTTTCTAGCTTGCATTATTTCCACAAAACAAAAAATAAAAAGAATGACACAAAGTAGCCGGATTGAGTATACTACATGTCGGCTTGCCTCTTTATTAGATAGTTTATTATCTTCCATTTAGAGGTTAATATAAATGAATTTCAGCTCTTCTGTTTAAAGCATCATTTTGCTGGTCAACCAATTGCGACTCACCGTAAGCATTAATAATGATACGGTCAACTGCAATACCTCTTTTAACCAGGTAGTTGATTATCCAAGCACCTCTTTTTTGTGAAAGGATTAGATTGTATTCATCCGAAGACTTGGCATCTGCGTAGGCATTAATTTCTACCCTTGCCCCTTTATTGTTCTTTAAGACTGTAGCAATATTCTTTAAAACTGCCATATCACTAGTTTTTACTTGGCTTTGATTGGAATCAAAATAAACCAAGATCCGATCCTTAGTGCTTTGTTTCCCTAAAATGAATTCCAAATTATCTTCTTCTATTTGACTCAATTTATTGTCTGTATCATAACCGAGTGGTCTGTAAGTGAAAAAGCCATCTTGTCCTCTTTTTAAGCCCGCAATTTTTTGCCCATTACGGTCATAAATATAAAGTATGAAATCATCTAAAATAAAATTATCACCATTTTCTTTCAACTTGAATAGGAGACTCTTTTCCGTAGGTAAATTCTTAAACCTAAAAACACCGTCTTTATCTGTAAATTCCTCGTCAATCAAAGTTCCATCTGAATTATGTGCACTAACAATTAAACCAGACCGACTTAACTTACTACTGCTTTCATATTCGAAATATCCCCAAATGGTTTGTGTCTTATAATTAAAGACTTCGTCATCTTCTTTTATCAATTCTAGCACATTACTGTAGTCAGGAGCAATTTTACGGAAGGTGAATTCGCCATTCTTATTTGTTTTTAATTGAGCAACAACGTTTCCTTTTAAATCATAAATCAATAGCACTAATTCATCATCAGATTCTGGCACCTTCAATAAATAATTTTTAGACATTGACAATTTCTTAAAATCAAAATTCCCTTTGTCGTCTGTTAATGATGAAAATGATTCAATACCGCTTTCATCAATGAGAACAACTTGTAAATCATTAGGGAACTCATTTGGGCGATCCTGATAAATCATTTGGCCAGACAGATGTCCTTCGTTCAGATTAAAATCAATCATATCATCTGGAATCAAAGATAAGGTTACGCTTTTATCAGTTCCTATATTTCTATATGTGAAAACATTGTCTTCATCATCAGTTAAACTAGCTACATCTTCGCCATTCAAATTTTTCAAGATTAAATCTAGACCGTCCTCAGACATTGCACGAATTGAATATGATTTATCGGTCTCTAATTCTCTAAAAATAAACCTGCCTTCTTTATCTGTTGTGGTCTCATACAAGACAAAGTCGTTTTCATCAATAATTTGAATTTTGATGTCTGCAGGTAAGCCGCTCAATGTTTTAAACTTGAATTGACCAGCCATCTCTTTCCGAACAGTGATAGATCGCTCAATATCAATGTACATAAGGTCATCATCCCCTAACCTGTTTGTTGAAAGGAACCCTTTGGTCATACCTGGGAAAACATAGATTCCAAAGTCATCCATATCTGAATTTGCTCCCTCTAATGGTTGTGATGAGCCCGCAATTCCATTCAATAATTTCCAATAAATATCTAAGCCTTTACTATTGGCATTGGTTGCAAAGAAAAAAATATTGTCTACAAGAAAAGGGAAAACTTCATCCTCTGCTGTATTAACTTCTGCTAAACCCTGAGGAGTTGACCAGCCAGAATCAGATAAATCGGAATAATAAATATCCTTACCACCTTTACCTCCGTCACTATTGGATGCATAGTATAAGCGTTGCTTATTTGAATCATAAAAAGGATGACCGTAGGAAAAATCAGGATTATTAAAAGGCAAAGGCGTTAATTTGGTAAATTTCTTATTCAAACGAACGGCATAATATAATTGCGGATGAAAAGCACCAGACTTTTTGTTTACTTGAACTTGAGATACAAACATAGTATCACCCGTCACGGAAAAACATGCAGGGCCAGTATGACTACCAGCGTCAAACTTTTCTGATACTAAACGAACATTTTTAATTTTTGCATCTGCATTAATGCCGCCTTTAATTTCTCCTTGATAAAGGTTTATCGCCTCTGATTTAGACCAATGATTTTCACCATCTATCAAAACATCTGGACTACGATCTGAAGCAAAATAGAGTGTATTATTATACACAAAAGGCGAAAAATCATTCGCAGATGAATTTAAATTACTGGTTAGGCTATGCGCGGTGCATTTAATGTCCACCTTAATTACCTCATAAGTTTGCGAAAAACTCAATAAGACAGTGAGAAGTGAAAAGCCAAATAGGATGTTTTTTAATTTCATCATGCTTATAAATATCTTGTTGAAGTAGTTGTTGTCTTTTTTTTGTTGAAATCAAAGCCAATAAAAATTTCGTGTGCTCCGCGAGAGCCTTTACTTAGTTCATTAACAAATAGGTCAAAGGCATAGCCTATTCGCATATAATCCGTTATGTTAACGTCTAATAAAAAGTTAACACTACTTTTTTCTCTAAGTGAAATACCGAACCAAATTCGTTTATAAAACAAAGCGCTTAGGTTCAAATCCGTATTTGCCGCAAACCCGTCAGACTGCTTCACTAAAAAGGATGGCTTAATTGTCAGTTTATCACTTATTTCAAAGGCATATCCAGCACCCAATGTATTGAAACTGCGCAAGTAATATTTGGCAGTTGGCATTTCCGTAAAATCAAATTGTTGATTTCCTAAGTGATTTAATGAAAGTCCTACATAAAATTTACGTGTATAGTAGTATAATCCAAAATCTATACTTGGTGCTATATCTGAATGACGCGTACCAACAGCGAGATAGTCACCTACATCTCTGAATTTTAATTTCTCCTGATTTAGAGAACCATTTAAAACTCCTGCTCTTAATGCAAATGACAATTTCCCAGTTCGAAGTCTTAAGTGATAAGCCCCAGTTAATGCTACATTCACATATGACTGTGGACCTAATCGATCTGTCGCAAAATTCGCTCCCCATGCAAACCCTTTATTACTTCTGTTAGAATGAAATGAGAAAGTAGATGTTGTAGGCGCACCATCTATTTTCATCCAACGAGTGCGGTGCGTTAATACCGCGCTCATTGCATTTCGTGATCCCGCATAAGCTGGATTAATCACGAATTGGTTATACATATATTGACTATAAACAGCGTCTTGTTGAGCAAAGCCCTGGAAACTCAGTAATACAGTCAGAATTAAAATACTCTTTTTCATGTGTTTAATTTTAATTCAGTTTTTATTGTTCTCTGATTACTTGAATCCAGCCAGATGTGATTAATTCACTTCCTGAAACTGCAGTAAAATAATAAGTTCCTGAATCTACATTATCACCATCTCTATTAGTCCCTCTCCACACGACTGCGCTATTGTCATAATTTTCAAATTCCCCTAATATATCCCCCCAACGATTATAAAATGTAACCGTGTTTGTTGCAAAACTATTTAAAGCCGGTATTACGACAAAATCATTCAAACCATCTAAATTTGGCGTAATGGCATTGTAGAATTCTTCGCATGCAACATTAAAGTCGACATCATAACAAACTGTGACATTTGAACATCCTCCCGTGCCAATTATATGGTAGGTTGTTGATTCTGTCACAACGACCTCCAAGTTCTTTTCTGATTCGTCAGTTAAAGGATCTCCCTCTTGGCAACCACCTTCATACCATTTCCAAGAAACAGCATCACCTATATCTGCGTCTAGAATAATTTCAATCGCATCATCTTTACAAATTACGTCACTAGATAAAACGTGTCCAGTAATCTCTGGATTTTTACATACAAAAGCCCTTCTTATTCGATAATCCTTATCACTAAAATAAATCTCATTATTCAGCATTATGATGTCATAAGGTTCGATATTGGCTTCTATAGCCAATTTGAAAAAACCGTTATATAAATTTCCCGTTTCAGGTCCAGAAGCTTCATCTTCTCCCGTTCCACAAAAAGTAGTAATTGTACCATCTTCTTCTATTGAATTAGTTGATAATTGAAATTTTCTTATTCTATTGTTTTTTGTATCACATAGTATCAATACATCACCTTCCGTAATGTGAAACCCACTAGTAGAAAGATTTAGTTGCGCTACTCCAGCAGGACCTTCATCCCCTTCGAAACCTGCCACACCTGTTCCTGCAACATGGTAAATCTTTCCGTCAATTACTTTCTTAATTTGATGATCATACGTACCAAAGTAGAAGTTTCCTTTAGTATCCCAATCCATACCAAAGCCCATAGCAATGTCAGCTGACACCGCCAAATCTCCATTTACAGCATCTGTCACACCGTTTCCAGCTCCTGCACCAACATAGCGTTCTGTAGTCTCATCAGCAAGATTTATACGCTGAATGTAATTGACCCATGCCAAACCATCCGAAGTAGCACCCAAATAGGGAGCCGTATAATAAAGGTATTCTTCATTAGGTCCTAGCCTCAGCGAAGCAGCATTACCCATATTGGTGTCTACACTGCTAGTTTCAATGGGCGGGGCTTCATTTATACCATTTCCAGCTATAGTTGTTATATCGCCTGAAGTACTTATTTTATAGATGTATTCTGGGACTACTATATCCAATACAGAATTCCCACCTCTCGAATAGTATATATTTCCTTCCAAATCGATATCTAAACCTGCTATTCCTTCAATATTGTCGTATAAGTGGTTTATTATATTATCCACCTTGTTAATGCGATAGATGCCTGATATACTGGCCGCGCCATACCCAACAACACCGAAATATAAATTATTACTGGGGTCTATAGCAAGTGCGGTTGGTCTACCAATGGGTGTGTTCAGTGCATCTGCACCTTCAATGAATCCAGCACCACCAGCATTCTCTCCATCTCCAGCAACATTTGCCATTGACCAATGTTGGGCAATTCCAGCCATACTGAAACTTAAAAACGTTATAAATAATAGGGAGAGTTTGGTAATTTGATGTTTTTTCATAATTATCAAGCATTTGCCATCCAGTACTGAAGGTTGTTAAAAGTCAATATTCCAGTTGATTGGACATAGATTTCAATGCTAAAATACAAAAAAAATTAGTGCTTGTTTTAAGACTACTCACTGGTAGGTAACTATTGGGGGCCATCTATTGGTGTAACTAATTAATGTTTAGATGATTGACGCAGGCTTAGCTGTGGGTTACTTAGCGAAAAAACAGTATTACTACGCGGTAGTTGTTATTCTTTTGGTTGTGTTATTTCACTAACTGTTTCATAAACAGATTGGATTACTCCAGTCATACGGGATATGTCCAATGTTTCCAACTTATCCGTATCGTGGTGATAATTTTTATTTCGATAAAAACCTGTATTGGTAATCATTACAGCGCTATAGCCAAATTTCCAATAATTTAAATGATCTGAAAAGTCAATGCCTGGCAATTTCCCTGGGGCTTGAAATGCTTTTGTTTTCACATTTTTATTCTTTTTCATTTTCCGTTTATACTGTCGTGCAAATTTGCCTCTACTAAACTTACTAACCACAGTGATATAATCCCCTTTACCACCGTAAAACATTTTTAAAATCCCGAGTGGATAATCTTGACTTTTTTTCGCATCATTGAAATAGCCAATCATTTCTAAACAAATCATGCCGTCTACTTTTATCTCACTGTCATGCAGCCATTTGGCATGAACATAGCTCCCCATGTTCTTTGACCGAAAATACGGTGGCTCTTCTAAGGAGTATCCAACCAAATCTATTCGAGCATTCAATTTTTGCCCTTTTAAAAGTCTTGCTAATTCTAGCAATCCAACCACACCAGAAGCGTTATCATCAGCACCGTCTTGATTTCCGCATACGTCATAATGCGCGCCAATTATAATTCTGTTTTCGTGCTCTGTTCCAAATGAGCCTATTACGTTTTTGTAGGTCTTATCTCCTACCTCATAATTTTGGTAGTTGGTAGAGTCAGCATATTGCTCAAAGACTTCATGAATATAGGCGGCAACTTTATTTAAAGCCTTTGTATTCAAATGATCTCTTGGGCCGTCGGTGTCTAAAATTTTGTCGAAATGGCTCAATACTATGGTTGAGTCTGCTTTTTGAGAAAAGGTTGATCCAGCGCAAAGCAAAGCGAAAAAAATAATAAGAGTTCTAGTGACCATAAAAAGAAATTGTTGTAGCACCACCCATGCCGTATTGATTGTATGGCGCATCATGATAATCGAGCTGAACACCTCTATTGTTAGAGAGGCGGTCTAAATATTGATGAATTTCAGATTTCAACACGCCTTCACCTTTACCATGGATTACCACAATTTTTTTTAAACGTGTCGCTATTGCGTCTTGAACAAAGGCCCTGCAAGCAGTCATTTGAATTTGAACAATTTCAAAATTGGCTAAATGTGTGGTATAATCCATCAGTTCTTCAATGTGCAAATCAATTTCAGTTGCAACTGTAGCAATATTTTTAACAATGGTATTTTTAGCTAGAATGGGTTTGATTATTCTGTCTTTCGTAACGATTTTAGACTCAATTTTATAATCCTTTTTAGGCTGTTGTAATACGATTTTATGATGTGGATATGATCTTATAAAGCCATCTTCATCCTCCATCTTGATTGAAGCCGTGCTCAATTCAACTATTTTGCCTTTAATGGTGTCGTGCAGAACGGCCACCGTATCTCCTATCTTAAATGTTTGCATTTTCAAAGTACCATTCAATCAATTCGAAATTTGAAAGCACCAACACAATTGGGCTAACAATAAGGACAACAATTAAGCATAAAACAGCAATTTTACTTGCCATACTTAAATCAGGCTTCATGTCAATTCGTAGTACCTGCCTAACTTGTTCTACCAATAAGCGTTCATTGTCCCAAAGGGTATATCCAGAAGGGATCATTTCTTTTAGCTTGGGGTTATTAAGTAGAAAAATTCTTCTAATACTCCAATATTCCTTATCTGTTAAGTCGTTATATTCTTTTTTATAGTTGACATTCGTTTCGTCAAGCTGCTCGTGTAAGCCTTTACTTTTTTGAAAAGCCCTTACTTTGAGGCCCATTAAAAAGCCAAATACCGTAAGTGGTAAAAAGCCAAAATAAACACCCACCACAATCATACTGATTGATGAGATTAATGTGAAAATCATTTTGAGTCGGTCATTTCTATTAAAGAAAAAACCACCTATTATCCTTCCGCCATCAAATGGGTCGATAGGAACAAGGTTGAGCACATTTACCGCTAACAGTAATACACCTACCTCAATTATATAAATATTAGGCTCGATATAAAGCGCATATATAAAAATTACCGAACCGAGTATTATACCCGGCAATGGTCCCATTAAATTTATAAAAGTTTGTTGTCGTTGCGAATCGCTAAATCTTAATTTACTAGTTGAGTTTCCAAAATACGACATGATGAACATTCCTTGAGCCTTAACTTTATAAATCCGCATCATTAAAAAATGTCCTAATTCATGAAGAGCAAGGATAAGCAGTACTTCAATTAGAATGATATAAGAATCTGACAAATAATTTATTGCAATAAAAAGCAGGACTAGTCCAAACAGAATAATTCCGTTGCGACTTTTTCCGGCCGAACCAGCTAATAGTTCGGGTTTTACAGGGTAAATATTTTCACTTTCTTCAAACACTTGTACAAAAATGCTGTTTTAACAGTCAAAACTACTTATTTTTATCGACCTATGTTGACAGCAAAAGGAATATATAAAAATTATGGCGATTTACCAATTTTAAAGGGGATTGATTTAGCCATTGCAAAACAGGAAGTAGTTTCCATAGTCGGGGCATCCGGAGCTGGTAAAACAACGCTCTTACAAATTTTAGGAACCTTAGATACGCCAGATCAAGGTGAACTGATCATTGGCGGGCAACATGTAATTGGAATGAGAGGGAATAACTTAGCGCGATTTAGAAATGATCGCCTTGGTTTTATCTTTCAATTTCACCAACTGTTACCAGAATTCACGGCCCTGGAAAATGTAATCATTCCTGCACTACTCGGCAACCGTTCTAAAAGTATAGCCATGGAAAAAGGCAGTGATTTACTGAGCTTCTTAGGACTTGGCGATCGTTTAAAACATAAGCCATCTGAGTTGTCGGGCGGTGAACAGCAGCGCGTAGCCGTGGCAAGAGCTTTGATTAATGATCCAGATATAATTTTTGCAGATGAACCTTCTGGAAACCTCGATTCTGTGAATTCGCGTGAGTTGCACGAACTCTTTTTTAAACTAAAAGATGAAATGGAGCAAACGTTTGTAATTGTAACACATAACCGAGAATTGGCAGAAATGTCAGATAGAACATTGGAAATGAGAGATGGGATTATCATTTGAAGCTGTTAAGACCACTTGTTTTAGATACTATTTTAGTTAATATTGCTTTGTTCTCTTTAATTGGGGTTTTCGGATTATTGTGTTAACCACTTTACTCTGCTGGACTTTTGCCAAAGAACAAAGTTCACCGATTATCACTAATAACTACTCCCTAACGCCTAATTAACAAATGACTAAAAAAGAACTAAAAGAATATCTTGATTTTAAGAGCGAAGCGTTTAATAATACAGCGTTTATTGAGGATGATCCTATTTCTATCCCTCACCTATTCACCGCCCCGAAAGATATTGAAAGTATTGGTTTTATCATGGCGACAATTTCTTGGGGTCAACGCAAAACGATTATTAAAAACGGACATCAATTAATTGACATCATGGGACATTCTCCTTATGATTTCATTATGAACGCCAGCGAGCAAGACTTGAAATCAATTGAATTTGTTCACCGTACATTTAATGCTGATGATTTGCGCTTTTTTATTTTAGGATTGAGAGATGTTTATCAAAAAAACGAAAATGGATTGGAAATAGCGTTTGGAAATGGCCCAACCATGGCGGAACGGATTTATGGTTTTAGACAGGCTATGTTCGAAACCAATCACGAAAAAAGAAGCGAGAAACATGTTTCGAATCCATTAAGCGGTTCAGCCTCTAAGCGCATTAATATGTATTTGAGGTGGATGGTTCGGCAAGATAATAAAGGGGTAGATTTTGGAATTTGGAAATCAATTGAACCAGCTGAATTATACATCCCACTTGATGTGCACACAGGAAATGTAGCCCGTAAACTAGGTTTGATTAAACGGAAAGCAAATGATTGGAAAGCTTTAGAAGAATTAATGGTCCATCTACGAAAATTTGATCCTGTTGATCCTTGTAAATATGATTATGCACTATTTGGGTTAGGCGTTACTGGTGAGATATAAGGAACATTCATAGTTCATCCTTTTTATTTCAACTAAACTAAAACACAAGGCCGATTTTCTTTCGGTAGTTACTTTTTTGATGTGATTACATCCTACAGTAAACACATCAAAAAAATAATTATGAAAAATTTAGTAT
>JBLHOW010000113.1:0-16513 GCA_047623705.1 Crocinitomix sp. | reverse complement strand
TATATTATTTATGGAACAATGGAAAGACTCTGCAACACTCTTAATTTGGTTAATTACTGGCTGTATCGTAATTCTAATATTTGTTGCGTTTATAATCATTTTTGGGCGTACATTAATTCGCCGCATTAGAAAAGAGGCTACACTTAAACAACTTCTCTTAATAACACATCAAAAGGAACTGCTTAACAATTCCGTGCAAAGTGAAGAAAAGGAAAAAAAACGCATTGCACTGCAACTGCATGACGACGTACTTGCGAACCTACACCGTGTCAAGCTTTTAAATAATGATCCAAAAATCAGCCAGCTGTTAAGTCAATCCATGGACAAAATAAGACACATATCACATGACCTTATTCCTCCGCTATTAGAAGAAATGCCTTTTGATGAATTCATGAATGATTTTCTCTCCTTTTTAGAAGCAAAATATAGTCTTTACATACATTCAGTCAGAGCAAATACAGAATTATTAAACCCTAACACAAAATTGCAATTATTTAGAATCTTTCAAGCGCTGACGGTCAATGTTTTAAAACATTCGCATGCCAATGAAATTAATATTTTATGGAAAAGGACTTATAATTATAGCTGTCTTATTTTAGAAGACAATGGTGTTGGTATTCCAAAGAACTTAAACAAAAAAGGGCTGGGTTTAAAAAACATAGAAATGCGAACAAAAATCATTAACGGAACATCTCGTTTTAAGTCTAAGCCAGATAAAGGAACACGCTTTATTATATTAATACCAACCATAAAAAATGACTAAAAAATTAAATTTAGCAATAGTAGATGACGACCATTTAATCGTGCAATTTCTCTCTGATTTTTTTAAAAGTGAAGGAACTTTCAACCCTCATATCTTAGCCTATAGTGGACATACATTCATTGAGAAACTCTCCTTAAATGAAAGCTATACAGATCTTATTTTATTAGACCTTCGCATGAATGATGGTGATGGCCTTTTTGTTATTGACGAGTTGATAACAAATTACCCACAAATTAAAATTGTAATTTTATCATCCCACGCAAGTACAACTTTTATTGGACAAATGTTAAAACTAGGTGTAAGTGCAATGCTACCTAAGCAAATTGACAAAGAAGAACTTCTTAATGTATTGAAAGAAGTCATGGTTAAGGGTCATTATTTTTCAAATGATCAACTTATTGTATTACGAAAGCAAATAAAAATAAAAACGCCTCAACTTACCTTCAATCCAAAAGACCAATTGACAGAAAGAGAAGTAGAAGTCTTGGAACTCATTTGTCAGCAATATACAGCAAAAGAAATTGCAAAAAAGCTATTCATTTCTGTAAAAGCTGTAGAAACAAGAAAAAGTAATTTGATGCTAAAAATGAATGTGAAAAATACGGCAGGTTTAATCATTACAGCGGTGAAGTATAAATTAGTTGACCCTGAAAAGATTATTTTAGTTTAAACCTTCTAATGAAAGGTTTAAAAACCTTGCCTCGAAGTTTTTAAACGAGGCAAGGTCTTGAAAAAACTGCCTTTAACTTATGATTTAGTTTTTGGAGTTTGAACCAATGTAACATATTTATCCAGTTCATAATCATAAGAAACATAAGCCGCTATATAATTATTACCCCATCCCTGATCCATTTTCATAGAATTTTTCTCGGATACATAAAAATATCCTAAATATCCCGAATTCGGATCACTTGGCACATTACCTTCATAAATCGCAACAAAATCCCATCTCCCAATTGCTCCTGCATTCGTGCAAGAAAGGTAACACTTACCTGTTACATCCTTTAACGTCACGGTCACAGAAAACCCTTTACTACCCTTAACCGCTGCAGTATTTGACTGCTTGTTTACTGAACCTGCAATTTCTGATGTTACATCTTTTGGTTCTACTGTATTTATTGAATCATTATTCATACTCTATTTTTTTTAACTGTTAAATGTCAAAAGTTCTAACTGACACACTACTTAATTTTAAGTAGATTTCTAGTTGTAGAAAAATTGAAATAAATCAATCAACTGTTTTCATCTTTTATCTATCTGGATATTATATCCAATCTACAGTATTGAGTTACCTTTATAATCCCTATTTCTAAACATCAATTTAAACTGCCGTTATTGGTCCAATCTGCATGCATTTGGCAGAATAATTGATCCCCAATTATTGACTTTATTTATATCATTTTGGGCTGATACAAATTTCGATAAACAGACTTGTTTTATGACTAGGGTTTTTACCCATTTAAGAATTTCAGGGTTTTTCTTGGAAAATATAAGCCGCAATAGCTCTATTTACGGCGCATCAATATATTGACGTGAAATAATTAGACAAAGGAATCTTTATAAGAGGGAAAGCAAAAGGTACGTTCTGCTTTTATAAGAGTCGAATTAACTCTTCCAATTTGATACCACGCGACCCCTTAAGAAGTACAAGAGTATTGGTCAAATTTTCTAGCTTTTCATTTGCTGCTAGGTCATGCCAGCTCGCAAACTGCACTAAGTTCGTATTAGTTTTACCCATTTCTTCACCCACCAACAAACCTTTCATTTGATTTTTTTCAAGGAAATCAATAATTTTCTGATGCTCAACCCCAGAAATATCTCCAAGCTCTAGCATATCTCCTAAAATCACCAATTTATTCTCACCTTCCATAGCAACAAAACTTTCTAAGGCAGCCTTCATACTGGTGGCGTTAGCGTTATAACAATCCACAATCAACGTATTTCGCTCCGTTTTTGTGACTTGCGACCGATTATTGGATGGTGTATAATTTTCAATTGCTACGCAAATATCATCCGCATCAACTTTAAAGTAGGCTCCAATCGCAATTGCAGATAAAAAATTAGTGAAATTATATTTCCCGACCAATTGCGTATTCAATGGTTTTGATTCGTAGCCACCTGTCAACCATGAAAATTGTACAAAAGGATTCTGATTCAATAGTTCACCTTGATAATCACCATGATGCTCGCCATAACTGCAAATAGAAATTCCAACAGGAAGTTTACCTACCAAAACATCATCCTCGACATTAATGAACAAGGTTCCATTTTTAGCTGAAATGAAATCATACATTTCTGTTTTTGTTTTAATCACACCTTGCAATGATCCAAACCCTTCGATATGTGCTGCACCAACATTGGTAATAATACCATGCGTTGGTTCTGCAATCTCAACCAACTCTTTTATATCTCCTGGTTTATTGGCACCCATTTCAATAATTGCCAATTCATGCGTTTCATTCAAATTCAGCAAGGTAAAAGGCACACCTAAATGGTTGTTTAAATTGCCTTGCGTCATGAGTGTTTTATACTTTTTAGAAAGAACAGCACCTACTAATTCTTTGGTCGTCGTTTTACCATTACTCCCTGTTATACCCAAAACGGGTATATTAAATTGCTTACGGTGATGTTTGGCCAAATCTTGCAAGGTTTGCAAAACATTCTCAACTTTAATTATTCGATCATCAATTACCTCCGTCACCTCATCAATTACGGACAAAACGCAACCTTCTTGCAAGGCTTTTTCGGCAAATTCATTTCCATTAAAATTCGCTCCTTTCAAGGCAAAAAAGATTGCTCCATCTTTTAGGTTACGGGTATCCGTAGTAATCCCTGTACCTTCCTTAAAATATTGATATAGCGTTTCAATGGTCATGCTTAGTCATTTAGTATTGCCGCGATTCCTGGTAATTGTTTCCCTTCTAAATATTCCAACATTGCTCCGCCACCCGTAGAAACGTGACTCACTTTTGTCCCTAAATCAAACATGTTTACAGCGGCAACACTATCACCACCACCTACTAAAGAAAATGCGCCATTTTCTGTTGCCTCGGCTACGGCCAATGCTATTTCCTTTGTTCCACTTTGAAATTTTTCCATTTCAAAAACACCCATTGGTCCATTCCATAAAATGAGTTTCGAAGCTAAAATTTCTTCTTTAAATGCTTCAACTGCTATGCTACCAATATCCAAGCCCATCCATCCGTCAGGAATAGCCTTTGTATCACAAATTTGTGTGTTTGCCTCGCCAGAAAACTCATCTGCAGCAATCGTATCCATAGGGATAAGCAACTTTACATTTTTGGCTTTCGCTTGAGCAATAATTTCATTTGCTGTCTCAATATAATCATCCTCAATTAATGAGTTCCCTACATGGCCACCCATTGCTTTCGCGAAGGTATAAGCCATTCCTCCACCAATGATAAGGCTGTCAACTTTATCTAATAACTTAGTTATGATTGTAATTTTAGACGAAACTTTGGCGCCACCAACAATTGCTATAAGAGGTTTTTGTGTTGAGTTCAAAACCTTGTCAACACTTTCAATTTCTTTCTCAATTAAGTAGCCAAACATTTTGTCCTCTGGAAAGAATTGCGCTACAACTGTTGTTGAAGCATGCGCGCGGTGCGCGGTTCCAAATGCGTCATTTACATATACGTCTCCGTGTTTCGCTAAAAGCTCAGCAAAATCTACCCCCCCCTTTTTCTCACGTTGATGGAATCTTAAATTCTCTAATAAAAGGACTTCACCGGCTTGTAGATTTGCAGATTTCTCAAATGCACGTTCACCAATACAGTCTGTAGCAAAAGAAACGGATTGACCCAATTCTTTTTCAACTGTACCCAAGATGTTTTTTAATGAGAAAATGGCTTCGGGCACATTTTTAGGTCGCCCTAAATGCGACATCAAAACAACAGATCCACCATCACTCAATATTTTTTTTATTGTTGGCAAGGCAGCCTTAATTCTAGTAGCATCAGTTACTTTTAATGTTTCTTTATTAATCGGCACATTAAAATCAACACGAATAAGTGCTCTTTTACCTTTAAAATTATATGTAGAGATTGTTTTCATAGCATTCTTTAAAAGGCAAATATAAGTTGAAATTCAAAGTATTTATAGTAGAACTCAGGTTTTTAATTAACAAAAAAGAGGAAGTCATTTTATGACTTCCTCTAATAATTTAATGCTTGCTTATTCTGACGCTAGACCTACTTTAGTTTAACGATACTTTTCTGTTAAATACTTGGTTGTTGATAAATAAGGAAAGAAGGTAAATTCCTTCTGAATCAACATTTGTTACGGTTAGTTTCTCACTGTAATCACCAGCACTTTGATAACCGAAATCATAATATTGAATCAATTTTCCAGAAAGATCTTGAATATTCAAAACCACCTTAGCTTCTTTTAATAAAGAATAGTTTAGGTTTAACTCTTTTGCCAGACTATTGTAGAAAATTTCATAAGCTTCATCCAATTCATTTTCTTCAATGCCTACTCCTAACAAAGGAATACTTTCATTTCCAAGAAAAATTTCATCTCCCGAAGTTGATCCGTTATCATTTGAAACATTCACACAATAATATGCAGTTAATTCACCCGCATCAGTATCTGGCGCGGTCCAATCAAAAGTCCAACTTAAAACACCGTCGGAAGCAGAATGTCTTACATAGTCGATTCCCCCTCCAGTTGCGATACTAGAATTATCTCCACTAGCAAAAGACCCTTGAAAGTTGCCATCTCCGTCTAAAACGGTCAATTCAAAACCATTTTTTGTTCCAGAAATTGTTGACACAGTAACTGGATAAGTACTTCCAGGCATATAACTTGGGCCACCACTTAAAGTGAAAAATACAACACCATCACCAGACATTGTTGAACCACTGTGACAATCTGTACAATTTCCTTCTCCTGGCGCACCTGTTTTACCAGTTGGTGGGTTAGATGAGAAATTTACCGTTTCAATAATGTCCTTATGATAATTTGATACATGGTTTCCTTCATATAAAAAGGAAAAACCAATAACCCCCATTATTGGGAGTAAAATTAATATGCTTTTTTTCATGGTAGTAATTTTAATTCATGCCTAATATAAACCAAAAAAAAGCACTTAACATGCCTTTGGAGTAATAATACATTAAAAAGGGAGAAATCGACAAGTCTTTTATTCGGCGGTCTAATATTTTCAACTTTTCTTGCTGATTTCAACAATTAAATTGCTCAATTAAGAGCGCTAAAGTTCTGGAATGGCCAAGTCAAATGACTTCCAAATTCAAATCTGTCTGATTATAATTGTGATCAATCTTAAAATGAGGCGTTAACAAAAAAAGAGGAAGTCATAAAATGAATTCCTCTAATAATTTAATGCTCGTTTATTCTGACGTTAGACCTGCTTTAGTTTAACGACACTTTCCTGTTAAATACTTGGTTGTTGATAAACAAGGAAAGAAGGTAAATCCCCTCTGAATCAACATTAGTTACGGTTAGTTTCTCACTGTAATCACCTGCATTTTGATAACCGAAATCATAATATTGAATCAATTTCCCAGAAAGATCTTGAATATTCAAAACCACCTTAGCTTCTTTTAATAAAGAATAGTTTAGATTCAATTCGCTAGTTTGGCTGTTATAAAATATTTGGTAAGCTCTATCCAATTCATTCTCTTCAATTCCTACTCCAAACAATGGGATAGTTGAATTGCCAATAAATACTTCATCTCCATTTGCGACACCATTATTGTTTGAAATATTTACAGCGTAATAAGCTGTTAATTCACCCGCATCATCATCTGGTGCAGTCCAATCAAAAGTCCAACTTAATATACCTTCAGAATTAGTATGTCTTATATACTCAGTACCTAAAGCAGTTTCTACGTTGGAGTTTTCTCCTGCAGTGAATGAACCTTGGAAATTATTATCTGCATCTAAAATGGTCATCTCAAAACCATTTTTTGTTCCCGCAATTGTTGATACTGTAACTGGATAAGTAGAACCTGGCATATAACCCGGCCCACCGCTTAACGTGAAAAACACAATTCCATCCGCAGACTGTACAGACCCACTATGACAGTCTGTACAATTACCTTCACCTGGTGCACCCGTTTTCCCAATCGGAGGATCTTCTGAAGAGTTCACGGTTTCAATACCGTCATTATGATAAGTCGAAATATGGTCTTCTTCGTATAAGAAGGAAAACCCGACTAGCCCAATTATGGGCAAAGCTAAGAGTATTTTCTTGTTCATTTAATAAGTTTTAAGTCGATCCTAATTTAGGATAAAAATTGACATGCCACAAGTATTTTTATGGCTAACTACAATAAAAAAGAAAGATTATCTATGATTAAGCAAAAACGATTTTAATTGTTCAATTTACCTTGCTGAATCCAGCAATCAAATTTTTGAATTAAGCTATCTGCTAATTTCTCTCCTCCAAAAGGCATTGGAGATCTAGAAGGATCATGTGAAATCGCTTCTAAAATTAAATCTGCATGATTAGAAATACTATCATGCGCTACCCAAATTTCACCTGCAGCTACATCCTCTGTACTATGACATCCAGAAACATTACATGAATTATTAAAAAGTGGAATCAATAAATCATCATTAAAGGAAACGATATCGACGCAAGGGTCTGGCGGAAGCGGCTCAACGGTTCTATCTTTTAAACAAGCTGTTAACGTGATTGCTGTACCAACGAAAATTAATATTTGTCGCATCATAATTTAAATCTTCTATTAATTGAGAATCCAAATCTCCATCCACCGTCTAACCAATTTGAAGTGGTTCCTGGTATAAAAAGATTTTCGTTTAATGCTCTTGAATTTGAGAAACCAAGGATGAATGAATGACCTCCCGTTAATATTTCAATACCCACACTCAAAGGATCCTGATAATTGTCTGCAATGCTTGTCGGACGATTAAATACGTGATTGTATTCTACTAACATTCCAATAGTTTTTGTAAACCTTGTTCGTGCGGAAACTCCTGCAAATAACAATCCATTTACATCATCATAATTCACGAAGTTTCTATGATTATATCCAATATTAGCTTGAAGCACAAAACGATCTGAAAATTTACGTGCAACTAAGAGCTGATTTGTAAACGTAAACCGATTCAAAAACTTTGGATATGATGCAATCGAAGTAGGATCTGAAACCGCACCTTTATAAGGCAAAATAAGTGAACTAACAAAAACTAAATTCACCGGCATTCCTGTTTCCTTTTGCTGTAAGATTTTATATTTCGCAAACCCGTCAAGTACTCCTGTAATCAGCCCTACTCCCTTATTACGTCCAACACCAATATCCAAATCATCTAATACGCCATATTCAAAGGCTATTCTAACATCAGCCAAATTATCAAAACCATAAAAATTCTGCAATCCACCAGATGCGCCAGCAATATCTCCAAATTTATGTGCGACTATAAATTCTAAAGAGCGTTTAGGTAGCAACTCAACGGAGTGATTAGACAGCACTCGCGTTCCAGAAAAAGATTCTAGCACTGCGCCATCTTGTGCGTAAGCCCCACTCCCTAAAACAGCTAGAGCGGCAAATAATCCAAAAATTCGTTTCATTAATTGTTTGTTTAGTTCAAAATTGCTCAAACCTGAGCGTTGGTTACTGCATTCTTAATTTCCACTGCCCACTTTTATGTAGTAAAGCAAGTCTAACATTTGTTTTTTGCTCATTTTCTCAAAGCTATACTTGGGCATATATTGTTTTCTGCCGCTAAAGGCATATGTACCATAACGGGTAATATGTGGAACAGCAAAGTGGTTGTATTTATTTTTTTTACGGTATAAAAAATTGAGCGATAATTTATCATCACTCATAGCGAAATTTGTAATTCCGGCTTCCTTGTCATGGCAATGCAGACAACCTTTACTGAATATATATTTACCATTGTCGGCATTTGGTTCATAGCCTTCTATTACTGGAATATCAGAAGAACCAAAATGGGCATGATTAACTTGTGTGTATTTTTCTTTCAATAATTTTGAAGCACCTTTTTTATCCTTTGAAAGGAGTTTAGAGAACTTAGTCAATTCAGTTTCGTCAAATTTAAGATCGCTTATTTTCAATTCAAGGGACTTATAATAATGCAATACTGCTCGTACCTCCCAATGCTCCATTGAGCGTCCTTGCGAACATTGTGTCGCACATAATTGAATTGCATTATAAAGCGTATCTCTTGTTGGTAAAACTAAATCACCGTATTTTTTGAGATAATCATCATTGTACCAATGCTCTTTATTGTACATACCATAAAAAGTAGATGCAGGTAAATAAGGAACATCATTTTTCATTCCGTATTCCAACACCGCTTCTGGTGATTCATCCGCTGGATTTGCAGATTCCAATTGTACATTATGGCAATCCGTGCAAACGAAATATTTAGAGATCCGTTTGTTTGAACCATCCAATAGATTACCATATTTCACAATTTCTTCTCCCATTCGGGCAGAATCCGCGTCCATATTTTCGATATAGTGATTTGGTTTGTCCGCGCCAATCTTCATAAGTGCCTCTGACACTGTTTTGGGCATTGCATTTGGTTTACTTTCTGTATATTTACTGACGTGATCGTCTGAATTATTGAAGGCAGCAACTATGCCGACGATCAAAAAAATTAACGTAAATTGCAAGATGGTTTTGAACATATCAAAATAAAATTATTGTTGGAATTTACTAAAAATAATTTGATTTACTAATGTCGGGTTTTTTATCTACCCCTATTGAATATCTTAAAGGAGTTGGTCCAAAAAGAGGTGCAGTCTTGCGTGAAGAGGCTGAAATAAAGAGTTTTGGCGATCTTTTATTTTACTTCCCATTTCGATATATCGACCGATCAGAGTTTCATTTAGTTTCTCAAATACCAGAAATAGTTGGGGCTGTTCAACTCAAGGGTAAAATTATTGGCGGAAAAGAAGTGGGTGCAGGTCGCGCAAAAAGGTTTGAGGCGAAGTTTAGAGATGCATCTGGTACGGTTGATTTAGTTTGGTTTAAAGGCATTAAATGGATTAAACCAAAACTGAGCATTGGTACTGAATTAATTGTGTGGGGTAAAGCCAAACAGTTTGGCGCAAAGTATAATATTTCTCATCCCGAAATTGAATTTATCTACCCAGACCGGCCACTACAAAAAGGACTACAACCCGTTTATCATAGCGGCGATAAATTACAAAAAGCAGGTTTCAATACACGCGGAATTGAACGCTTAGTGAAAGAGTTACTACCCGCTATTAGAAATCAAATCACTGAAGATTTACCAGATTGGATTCGAAACGATTTAGGATTGATTGGAAAAGAAATTGCAATCCATCACATCCATCAACCGACCTCGCATGATGCAGCAAAAAAAGCTCAGTTTAGACTCAAGTTTCAAGAATTATTCTACTTGCAATTAGAACTATTGGTGCGAAAACAAATCACGCAGCGTAAAATAAAAGGCTTTCGATTTGAAGAGATTGGCAGTCCTTTTACCAAGTTTTTCGATAATTACATACCTTTTGAACTCACAGGAGCGCAAAAACGCGTAATTAAAGAAATTAGGAAAGACCTGAGCTCAGGAATCCATATGAATCGTTTACTGCAAGGAGATGTTGGAAGTGGAAAAACGCTTGTGGCGTTAATGGTTATGCTCATTGCCATTGGAAATGGTTATCAAGCTTGTATTATGGCGCCAACTGCAATCTTGGCCAATCAACACTTTATTTCCCTTTCTGAGATGCTCTCAAAAATGGATATTAAGGTTGAATTACTGGTTGGAGCAACGAAAAAAGCAAAACGGAAAATTTTACACGACGCTTTAGAACATGGTGAAATTGATATTTTAGTCGGCACGCATGCCTTGCTCGAACCTGTTGTTCGCTATAAAAATTTAGGATTGGCAATTATAGATGAACAGCACCGTTTTGGTGTTGCGCAACGTTCAAAACTATGGAAAAAGAACCTGTTGCCTCCTCACCAATTAGTGATGACAGCAACCCCCATTCCCAGAACGTTGGCATTAACTTTTTACGGTGATTTAGATGTGTCAACTATAGATGAATTACCGCCAGGACGAAAAGAAATACAAACTTCGCACCGTTATGAGTCGGCACGATTGAGGGTATTTCAATTCATGGCTGATGAAATAAAAAAAGGACGTCAAGTTTATATTGTTTATCCTTTAATAGAGGAATCTGAGAAGTTAGATTATCAAAATTTAATGTCGGGATATGAATCGATTACGAGGCGTTTTCCCTTGCCCGATTATAAAGTTAGCATTGTTCATGGTAGAATGAACCCCGAAGATAAAGAATACGAAATGCAGCAATTTGCAAGTGGTAAAACGCAAATAATGGTTGCTACAACGGTAATTGAAGTTGGCGTTAATGTACCCAATGCAAGTGTAATGATTATTGAAAGCTCCGAAAAATTTGGTCTTTCACAACTGCACCAATTACGCGGTCGTGTTGGTCGAGGGAGTGAACAATCGTTTTGTGTATTAATGACTGGCTATAAATTGGGGGCAAATGCCAAAAAGAGAATCGAGACCATGGTAGGAACAAATGACGGATTTAAGATTTCTGAAGTTGACTTAAAACTAAGAGGTCCAGGTGATATTATGGGAACACAACAAAGCGGTTTATTAAATCTTAAAATTTCTGATTTGGCTAGAGACGCTCATATTGTACAATTAGCAAGAGAAAAAGCACAAGACCTTTTGGATAAAGACATTAAATTTGAACAAAAGGAACATGAATATTTAGCGAAAAAATTACGTTCTCTCATTCAATCAAAACCAAACTGGAGTCGCATAAGTTAATTTAACTTTGCGCTTAAATGGCCCTCCAAATTTGATTTTTTGTATCTTTAAAAAAATGACTAAAATGAAATACATACTGATTCTCCTCCTATCCTTGACCACCGCAGTTGGCACTGCTCAAGTGAGCGGTAAAATTGCATTGGATGGACGAAAAGTTATCCAAGAGATTTCTTATTCAATGGAAATGAAAGCAACGGGAGTTTTGGTTTTTGATATTGCCGTTGATGTAAAAGGAAATGTTACCTCATGTATTCGAAACAAAATAGAATCAACCGTTAAAAACACGGTGTATTCCTATCAGGCAAAGAATTTAATTTTAATGAAACTAAAATTTGAAAAAGGCAATGGATATCCAACCTTCCACCAAGGCAAAGTCACCATTTCTGGGAGATTAGCTGAATAAGTTTTCAATATAAAGAGAATTGGGCTTCCAACTTAAGCACTACATATTCACTACATCTCATAAAAAGAGAGCAACCTTCGTAATGAAAAAAACATCTTTGTCAAAAAACTTGAAATGAAAAATATTCTTCTCTTACTTTTAATCCTTTCTAACTTCACTTTTGCTCAAATTGAGAAAAAGGCACTCTTTATTGGCAATAGCTATACCAATTCCAATGATTTGTCGGGCTTAGTAAGTGCAATTGCTACTGCTGATGGTAATATATTGATTAAAGATCAAAACGCACCTGGTGGATACATTTTTGAAGCGCACACAACAAATCCTACAACACTATCTAAAATAAGTGCAGACGATTGGGACTTCGTGATTCTTCAAGAACAAAGCCAATTGCCTTCGTTTCCATGGGAGCAAGTGCATGAAGAGTGCTTTCCATTTGCCGAAATTCTAGTGGATTCAATTCGCAGTGCAAATCCTTGTGCTGTACCAATTTTCTTTAACACCTGGGGACGCAGAGATGGCGAACCTATGTGGGATTCGATTAACACTTTTATTAAAATGAACCAACGCTTATATGTCGCTTATGATTATATGGCTGACACGCATAGCGGAAAATTAGCACCAATTGGAATTGGATTCCAACATATTGACACTTATTTATCTCCCGTGGTTCCATTTGAGGAATTATATGTTGGTGATGGCAGCCATCCATCTATTTACGGTTCTTACCTGTCGGCCTGTTACTTTTATGAACTTATTTTTGAAATTTCAATAGACGGAAACACGCATATTCCAGATGGAATGACAGCAGAAGAACGCGATTTTTTGCAAGGTGTTGCACACCATGTCTTGCACGAAGTTGATTCTTTAACAATTGATTATACAATACCAACTGCCAGTTTTACGGTTACACATGACGGCGCAATAGCCACATTCAATAATACTAGCACGCATGGCTTTGAATACTTTTGGGAATTTGGAGATGGAGAAACATCAACTGAAAAACACCCAATTCACACATATCCTGACGAAAGTGATTATACAGCAACGCTCACTGTGACCAATTGCGGACAAGAGGCCGTCAGTATTGGAGGAATTGATTATTCAGGGATTGAAGACCTTAATCTTTCAAAACTAAACGTTTACCCAAACCCATCTACGGGTTCTGTAACAATTAACTTTGAAGGTGACACGGCTGTCTTACAAGTTTTCACATTAGATGGACAGTTATATTCAAAAGCTGTAATCGAGGACCACTCAATACTAAACTTACCCGCAGGAATTTACTTAGTGCGCGTAAACAATGAAACACGACGATTAATTATTCTTTAAAACTCTTTATTAAATCGGCAAGAGTTTGAGCGAATTTGTAGCACAATCAAAACAGTCTGCATCTCGCCTTAAAATGAGGTATCTTAGTAAAAATGGTTTAAATGAAAACAGTACTTCTAATCGCTTTCCTTTTCTCGATAAACGCATTCGGACAAATTGAGAAGAAAGTGCTCTTTATAGGAAACAGTTATACGACGTGGCACAATATGTCTGGAATTGTTTCTCAGATGGCGACTTTGGAAGGCAACACATTAATTAAAGAAGTTTACGCCCCAGGTGGGTCTTCTTTTCAAGCGCATGCTACAAACCCTACTACACTATCTAAAATAGCGTCAAACAATTGGGATTATGTAACATTGCAAGAACAAAGCGTACGGCCAGCCGGGACATGGGCATCTGTGAACACTTACGTTTTCCCTCATGGAAAAATACTTGTTGATTCTATTCGAAAAGCGAATACATGTGCTATTCCTATTTTTTATGACACTTGGGGACGCAGGGATGGTATTGAAGGCTCGGATTCGATTGATACTTTTCAAAAAATGAATCAACGATTGTATAATTCCTATACTTATATGGCTGATAAAAACAGCGCCAAATTGGGCCCCGTTGGAATAGGTTTTGAGCATATTTATTTGGACGAAACTGCGCCCATTATGCATACTGAACTCTATTCAGATGATGGCAGTCATCCTTCTATTTTTGGCTCATATTTGGCTGCTTGCATTTTTTATGAAATAATTTTTGAAGCCTCATCAGAAGGGACTATTTTTTTACCTGAAGGTGTTTCTGATATTGAAGCGGATTATATTCAAAGTGTTGCCAATCTCGTTATAAATTCAATTGACTCTGTAATTGTTGATTATACAAATCCTGAAGCTGAATATACCGCAACTTTTGACGGAGTAACAGCAACGTATACGAATTTAAGCGTACATGCCTTTTCTTATTTATGGGAGTTTGGTGATGGAGAAACTTCCACCGAAGAGCATCCAATTCATATTTACCCAGACGAAGCTGACTACGAAGCAACTTTAACCGCCTATTATTGTGGTAAAGAAAGTACAACAACAGACGGCACTAATTATACAGACCTGGATGAACTTAACCAATCATCATTTAGGATTTACCCCAACCCTTCTTCAGGAGTTGTAACAATTGACTTTGAAGGTGACAAGGCAGATTTAGAAATCTACACTATAGATGGACAATTATATTCAAAAACTGTAATCGACAATCAAATAACATTAAGCTTACCTGCAGGAATTTACTTAGTGCGCGTAGACAATGAAACAAGAAGATTAATTATTCTTTAAAAATAGTTCAACCAAAAGAAAAATGCCCTGATCCGCCAATGGCAGATCAGGGCATTTTTTATTTTGTTAACGAGAACCTATAGCTTCGACAAATCTTCTTCGTAATAAATTTTGATTTCGGCAGTATCTTTTAAAAAGTCAACCTTACCAACTTCTGCTCGAATAATTGACATACCAGTTCTTTCTTCTAAATCAGCTATTAGCTCACTATACCTTGCTGGTTTAATGTTTTCAATTTTTTCGTAAATAATTATCTTGTCATCTTCATTACTTTGAAGCAACCAATTCTCCATTAAATAAACAATGAGCCAAACAATACCATTTATGAAGAACATTTCAGTGACACTCAAATTACCCGAAAGAGCATTTACTACAGATAATCCAATGACTAAAAACAAATAAGTCATTTCACGAATCCGCATGGGATTTGTTCGATAACGAATAATCCCAAAAATGGCAAATAATCCAAGCCCCATTCCTACTCCCATTTCAAATTTTTTCAAAGCAAAGCAGATGAAAAAAGAGATGATTGAGATCATGAAAAACGTAAACAAATAATTTTTTCGCGGCGTTTTTTTATAATAGACATATCTAACAATTGCAGTAAGAAAGAACAAATTGAACCCAAATTTGAACAGTAACTTCCAAAAGTCGTCATCCATTAATTTCATACCTAAAAACTCAACTGCTTCTGGTGTTGGTACCTCCATATTATATTAATTTATCTATTAAAAGTATTTTTTCTTTAAAATTATTGTACTTCAGTTCCGGATATAATGCCACCGTACCTACACAATATTTACTCATTCCATTTGGTCGAATGCCATTCTTTTTCATAATGCCATAAAAAAGACTTTCGCGATTGGCATTTTCTTGTTTCAACTCAGCTATAACAACATGTTCGTAGTTAATTTCAGTGCCGTCCCAATCAAAAGACAAATTCAAATCCAAGGTTAACCGTTCCTTTTCATTATTGTTTACAAGTGTGATACGATTAAAGTTGTTCCAAAGTTTCGAATCTAATTGAATCGTTTCGCCAATCACTTCTGCTATATAGCTGTTTGATTTGCTTTTTAGTTCTAATTCAAATTCAGGAACCTTAATTCTACTTTTTCTCGTCCGTCCTTTATACTTATTCTTAATTTCTAAAAAGAATAAGTCTGATTCAACATAATTTCGAATTCTAACTTTGAATCGGTTCCCTTTTCCATTGTGATGGTCTGTGAAAAACTGAAATTCTGGAGTATCGTAATAAAGTGTTTTATAAGAGGATATTAAATTATCATTAATATTCAAAACCCGATATTGTTCTTTCAAAATCGCCAAAAAACCGTTGAGAGCCTCACGTTTAAATACAAATTTTGTATCAGTACGATTCATCAATTTAACCCCGTCCATCTCCTGCAACGTTATAGGATTAAAATCATTCAATATGTTTATATCGTGTGGCAGAGATTTTGTCATTGGCAGCAAAAATAAGTTATTTTTATTGTTAAGCTTACATTAAATAATGATTCATAGGACTGTCCTAAAACCAAAAGGTTTAATTCTTAAAAAAATTAAGTCAATCATATTCTACAGAATGTGTACATTTATTCTTCATTTATCCCCTATTCTTAGGTTTACGAAGTGACTAAATGGATTAAAGTTAAACCCTATTTATGCAAAAAAAGATTACGATAGATTATCAAGAATTTAACTATGACACTATCACAGATATGGCAATAAAAGCATTAATTGATGAAACAATTCAATTTGCGGACAATGCGTATGCTCCATATTCTAAATTTCATGTGGCAGCGGGATTAAGACTAGATACGGGTGAGATCATTAAAGGCGCCAATATGGAAAACGCATCTTATCCGGTATCTATTTGTGCCGAACGTA
>JBLHOW010000112.1:0-16738 GCA_047623705.1 Crocinitomix sp. | reverse complement strand
AAATATGCAGACGTAAATACTTTGTCATAAATAAAAATAAACGACAGTACCTATCGTGTAACTGTTGGCAATGCGGTTACTTCAAAGATAATTTACGCTTATGATGATTTGGGAGCAAAAATTGGTAAGACGTTCCTCTCCGTTTATACCGAGAAAACTAATAATGTTGTGGTTGTTCCTGTTAATGGTGCCACAACTCCACCAGACCTACAAACCTATTTGAACGAAACCTTTGCTCAAGCCAATGTTAGCTTTGATCTTACCATTAATGCAAACTATGAAAACAACAGCTATGATATTAATAGCAATGGACTAGAAAGTCCAGATGCAAGTTTAATGCAAAAATACTCCTTGGAAATGCGGTCATTACGTGACGCTTTCTTTGACGAGTTTGACCAAGAAAGTGACACTTACTATATTTTTGTTATTCCTAGTTTTGACACTGCGCTAGATGGTTATATGGTTCGCGGTAAGGCCGTTGGTTTTATTCAATCAGAAGAGGAAGCCCATACTTATGCGCATGAATTGGCACACGGCGCTTTTGGCTTGGAGCATACTTTCCCTATAGTGCCACAGGCTACAACTAATAATTTATTGGATTATACGGCAGAGGGAGAGAATTTGACGCATGAACAGTGGTATGCTATGCAGCATTTCACACCTATTTTTTCGTTTTTGGATGATGATGAGGATGGGAGTATGGTTGGGTTTGCGAACCTAACATCACTTAGTCATCTACTCAACGATTCATCCTATTTTACTTTTGTTGACCCAAGTGGCAGATTAGTTTCTATTGAAGGAGATGGACTGGAGTACGTTTTATTGACAGACTTATTTGATGCAGCAAAGGACGGCCTTTTGCAAGCTTTCGCTATTGACGGAGTGCATTACGAAGGTGTTTATAGTGAAAGCGATTTTAGAGGTTATTCGGCTGGAGGTGCTTATTATATCGAGAATCCAGTTTCGGATCCAACTGAAATTGAATATGTTTTATACGGAGTAGCATGCTACGAGGACAATACACGTGTTTATCGTATCTATGATTTAGGCCCAACAAATTATTTGAGCAGTTTTATTGCTGAAGCTGATGCAATAGCGCTTGAACATCTCCATCAGTCAGATTCACCACAACACGTAGCGTTTTTCAACATAGAATATTCTGATTTGGAATACGCAACTATCCAAGTTAATTTTAACGATAATGAAGCCGTTAACAATGTGCTTGGTGCACTTAAAACCCTTAAAGAAGCATTTGGATTTGACGATACAGAATTCTGTGGCTATGATTACGCACTAGCACGTAAAATGGGTGAAATTTTGATAAGCAAGCCCTATTTGGCTAACTGCCTTGATGATTTAGCCAAAGGTTTTCCACTTTACCTTTCAAAACTTGAAAACCCTGATGAATACGGTGGTTTTATTGTTGAAACGGATGACGCTATTTCACTTAATTACCCCCTACATGAAATTTATACCGTAAGCACGGAAGCCTCATTTGAAGACACGGAAGATTATTTCAATCACCTTTATTCCTTCTTCGAATCAATTGATAATAGCATTAATGAAATCGCGGGTTTATTGGATCAATCATTAGATACTGAGGAAGACATAGATATTGGAGAACTGGCAGATAATTTATTTGAAGTAGAACTGGCGGATATTTACTTTTATGGAGTATTAGATTGTTATTTAAGCACGCTTACTGTTGCGCAACGCGAACAAATTTTTGAGCAATATGAAGAATGGACTTTAGGAGGTGAAAAAGAAGACTTACTCTTGTCTACTTTAAGATCTACTCCTCAAGATCAATACGCTCAAGTCTTGGAATATTTCGAAGAGAATGCCGCAAGACGAATTGCTATAATCACAGAATTATCGGGAGCTGATGAGGTTGAATTTGCGAGCAGTCTCGCCTATATGGCAATGGTTCAAAATAAGGATGAATTTCAATCCTTAGCAGGTCAGACTGGAACAAACCTACTCAAAGAAAAATGGACAGATTTGGCCTGTGGTGTATCGCACTCCATTGGACTTGATGTTTTCATATGCAATGCTGGTGGTGAGACGGTAGAGATAGCCCCACTCTATTTGGAACAAAAATTTATACTTAACTGTGAAGAGGCTTGCGCACGATTTGATATAGTTCCCTACGCAATGAATGAAGAGCAGGCAGCCGGTAATTCAACTAATATTTACTATAATAAACTGAGTTTTTATGGTGGTCAATACTTTTATTACGACCTATATTCAGACGATTTCGTTTATTTCGATCCTTATGATTTTGTTCCTTTCCAAGTTAGTGAAAATGGAAATTTAACCAATTTCAGTGGTGAACGATTAATTCGAAATAGAACGTATTGGGCTCCGGCTTTTTACGTTTCTTATATTCAAGTGCTAACCGATTTTAATGAGGACATGCAAGACCTGCGTCTAGCTGCTAATATCACTTTTGCAGTTATTAGCGCTTATGCTTTATTAAACGGAGATTTAACAGGCACAGCTGGGAAAGTTTTTTGGACTATTTCCGAAAACATTAGTTTACTAGCTTCTTCAGTAGACATTGCCATTGTCAGCAGAGAGGATTTTCTAGAAGAAAATGGAACATTAGAAGAGTATGACCGTTATCAACAATTTTTAGAAGATAATTCAACGGTGATTAATACCTTAATGGTTGCAGACGTAACTTTTGGAGCAACCATTGCAACGCGTCAATTAGTCAAATTCATTGGTACAAAAATCTTCCGAAAAAGTAGTCAAAACTTACTGACCCCTGTAAACACAGATTTTGTAATACACAATATAGATGAAATTATTATTGACGGCGTTCCGCATTATCCAGTATACGTTGAGGGTATTTGTGTAGGTTGGCAACCGATAGGAGGTGGAGCAATTGTCCCTATAAAAGGCAATATGGGAAGTGCATTTCAAGCTCCAGCTGCCCCGCTTTCTAATATCCCAGGCACAACAAAATCTTATGCTGATTTTATTGAAGATTTGGAGGCCGCTTTAGTAAGCTTAAAAGAAGTTGCCACAATTGGCCGTTTAGAAACATTGTTGAAAGAATATGAAGATCTTCATGCGAACATAAAGCTTAATCTTAGTTCTTACGGGAATCGCAATATATTCGTAATTGAAAACAAACGATTAGGCATTCAATTACCGCAAAATCCTGAGGTGATTTATGGCGATTTAGCAGAGGTTATTTACACCAGTGACGTTGATTTTTATCTCAAGCCAAATAACATGATTCGTAATCATGAACCACTCACCCGAGAAGAACTTGAAGCATGGATTTATAGTCATCCAGGGTATGAAATTGTAGCAGGACTTGAAGCCATTAAAATTAAAGATGTAGATGGAGTTGTGCGAGTATGTGATGCCTATGTTGTAAAAAATGGTACAGATTATCATTTGGTGCCTCAGTTAATGCACAGGATTGAAGTATTACTTGATGTTGGAGGTGTACCTGGGTTTTATAAACTCTCTGGAAAATCATCCCTCAGTCTTGACACTTACAATGCACTTGATGACGCGTTGACAATAGCACCAGGTATTAAATTTAAGTATGCGGCACAGCGTTTAGAAACCCCAAAAGAATTTTTAAATGAACGAGGCGACCATATGTACGATATTATATTCGACAATGGGTCATACGCCAAGTATGATAACAATACTGGGCGTATGTTGTACTCAGTTGATGGTAACAATTACTTTGTACGTTACAACAAAAATTTCAATGTAGACGAAGTTGAAATATTCATGCGAGATAAAATAACACGCCTGAGGAATTGCGGTGGGATGAATGGGATTCAAACAATATTTTTGAAGTATGGATCCACAACGATTACTGCTAGTGCACATAAAACCACAACATTTATTGGGAAATTGACTGGCACGGGCAGAATCAAAACCATCTTCGGTGATTTCACCCATATTAAATTTGGGGAAGTACCTAGAGGAATTAACCTATTGAATATGCCTAATCCGTATTTCTATGGCCCAACATGGTTTGATGATTACAATCGTGATTGGATGCAAAGAGCAATAACAAGGGGTGATGATATTTATCTTACGAATGAAATAAATCATCAAAGCCTGTATAATAGTAAAATTGATGGTGAAGAATATGGATCATACTTTGCCAACGAATTGAACGAGCTTATTATAGCTAATATAAAGCCAATTAATATTCCGCAAAAAGATTGGGACTCTTTAATTGACCAAATAGTTGAAGCAGCAACAACGAAATACTAATTATAGGACAAATTATTACTCAAACAAAACTCAGCATATGATAAATCCATTTTAAGTAATGAGGTTAAAATATTGAGGGAAATTATCTTCAAGAAAAGAAACTTTAATCAAGAAACTTCGAATTAAAACTGATTCTGAATACCTCTCTGATTCTTGAACATGTTTTAAGGGTGAAAATATTTTTTTTAGCACTTTTCTTGCGTTTTCTGACTCTGGGTAAATGTTATATAGCAGTTCTCGAAAAGATTCTCCTAAAGGTTCATTATCGACAATTTTGGAAACATATAATTCGTCACAATAAGGTATATAAAAGCTAAGGTGAATTGAATATTCATCACTATCCAAACTTAATTTGTAATCATCTCTGTATGACTCAACTAAACCATACCTGCTGACTAATTCTAGAGCCACAACTTCCCTAGCTTTATGATAATTAGCTTCGTAATCCTCCTCCATTTTAACTTTTTCTTTATTATAAATTAAATCCTCGATTCAATTTAGGTTAATGCAATCCTTATTCCTAACAAATTTAATAAATATCTACACTCCCCTTTTATTAAAGTCTAAAACCATTTCAAACTTGGGTAACATATAAAGAATCGTAAATAATCCTGACAAAAGGGTTATCCAATAAATACAATTCAAATCTATAAAAGGAAATCCAAATTCAGCGGTCTAAAAATATTTCAACTAAAATTTTCTCATTCAAAAAAAATTAATTAATTTTAAAAACTTTTAATTAACCTCACTCCGCTAAAACGAAACAACCCAAATTAGTCATGGTAAACATGTCTTTTCACAAAATTAGATTTATGAAAAAAATTATCGTTCTTGCTGCCTTATTGTGCGCTTTAAAGGCAGTACAAGGTCAAACATTTACAAATGAAAAATTCACGCTCAAATATTTTCAGCCCAACATAATTGAGGTTCCTACACCTGCAACTTATACGTTAGAGGGAATCGTTGAAAGTATTGAAGAAACAAAGGTTTATTATCCAACCTCAGAAGGATTTAAAAAAGGTAAACTTTATTTTTCAAAAGGATCAAATCTTTTTGATGGTGCCTTATTAATGTGCGGAAATCCAGATACGATTCCACAAACAGGGGCACATGTTAAAGCCATTACACGTGTTCCAAAAATTATTTCCGCAAGGCCAATGAGCTATACCTTTAAAGATAAAAACGGAGTTTCAAGCAAATGCTATGGCTATAACGTGACACTTGAATCAATTCATTCATACACGATACTTAATGCCGAAAATAAAGAAGTTTTTAATGAGAATATTGTTAGGCAAAATGAATTTTCATTTCCAGGAGGTTTGAAAAACAAAATTCGTTATAGTAAAAAAGAGGCCGCAGCTTCTGCATATTCAACTTTAAAAGCTGATATCATTAAAAAGCAAACAAATTTAGACATTAGATCTGGCTTGACTTTTATGCGTAATCACATTAAATATAACGTCCGTTCTTCAAAAGAAAAAGTGGAAATTGATTTGGCTATTTTAGACATAAAGAAAAAGGAAATTCCAACTTACGCGGACATTTTCACATTGAACAGTAAATTAATTGAGACCATAGATGCACTGAATGTTGCTTTTAAAGGTGGAAGTGAAATGAATTGGCACACAATTGAATTTCAAAAAAACTTTCAAGAATTGTCAGCTGGGTATAAAGGGATTTTGGATGAAGAAATGGCTAAAACAGCCGCTGGTAGCGAAGGGAGATTGTCCAATCAATATTTTATTGGATTATATAAAAATTATTTATGGAGCCGACTTTTTATGGGAGAATATGAACTGGTATTGGAAGAAGCCACTAATTTGCAAGCTGCAGACAAACAAAATTTTAAAGCAAGTACGTTTGCGGCTTTAAGTTCAGAATTGAAATTAAGTTTTGGGAAAATTAAAAAGTTCGCAGAGGACTATCGCATTGTTTATAAATATGCAAAAGATCGATCGAACTGGAAATAAAGCACTCCTGTTATTGCGCTATACTAGCACAGTAACATGCAATAGTAGCACATAGAAAAACAGATTTTATATAATAGAAATGCGAAAGAGAAAGGATGCTTGAATTATTCAAGACTATGGGATATTATATTAAACTCGAATTATTGATCCTAGACAAGCATCAACCCAATATCATACAAATCTCCTCTAGATCTTTGACCTTTTGAGTTTCTCCAACTTTTTGATAAGCGTATGATAAGTTTCCTATCATTCTTTTTAGAATTTCAGAATTACTACACGGCTCAAAATAATTGTCTTTTAATGGTAAATTCAAGCTTCGTAAGTAGTTTTGAATTTCGTTTTGATCGAAGATGCGACCTTTGCTAAATGGGTTGATATAGAAAAGAATATTGCGCTCATCTTGATCTAAACCTAACATTTTTAAGGTTGAAAACTCATCCATAAACCCTAATACAAAATGGTTGGGAAGGTCTATTCCGTAAATAGGTATTTGTAATTTTTGAGCAATTACCGAATAGAGTATAGAAAGACTAAGTTGATTGCCCTTTTTAGATTCAAGTACGGTATTAATAAATGAATTTTGCGGTGTATAGAAATTATTTTCGCTGGATTGAAATCCACATAAGTCAAACAATACGTGATTGAATATTTTAACAATTTCAAAAGCCGTGTGATCTTCATTAATTTCTAACCAAACCATTTGTTTGATTTTCTCCAATTCTGCATCTACTTCTTCGTAATCGACATCTGGAAACTGAAATTTGCTTATAATTAAAGAACCCTTTAACAAATCTCGATTTGATGATCCTCGCCATTTTTCCAAATCAGCCTTGATCTCGTTCACTTGAATCTGTCGAATAATCTCTAAAATCCGTTCACGGTGATCTGTATCTGTTTCATGATTACTCCAACTTCGCTCTAAGGTAGGTACAACGCCGTCACCCATGCGCACCAATTCATCTTTCACATGAATGAATACCTTTGGATCGGGATCTTCCGCCAAACGAATTAAAGAATTAACTTTAGAATATGGAATTTCATTTACAAATTTCACTAAAGCAAAGGTATGCTACAAGAAGGGGCATAATCAGGTGATTAGCAAAATCTTTTTAACGCTATTTTGTTAATCTATCAAGCACAAGACGAATCAAATCGGCCATTTTATCTTTATAATTTGGCTCGAATTTATTGCTGTATCTATTCGCTAATACTAAACAAACTGTCACCGCATTATGACCCAACGCATCAGCCAGAGCATATAATCCAGATGTTTCCATTTCTAGATTTGTAGCCCGAATTCCTTGCCATTTAAATTGGCGCAATTCTTCTTTAAAATCTGGCAAACTCAGGGGTACACGAATTGCACGTCCTTGCGGTCCATAAAAGCCGTTTGCCGTAGTTGTTATCCCTTCTTCCATGCCTTCTTTAAGTAATTCTAGCAATCTATCATTACTCTTTTTGATATATGGAGGATTCAATTTTGAATTCCAATTTACGGTTTCATAAAAATTGACGAGTGCGTCTTTTTCATCCTGCGAATAAGGCATGTCATAAAAGTGCGCCATGCCATCTAAGCCAACTGCATATTTTGAAATGACATGTGCTCCAGGTTCTATGTCTGCGTGCAATGCTCCACATGTTCCAATTCGCACTAAATCCAATGATTTTTTCACTGCACGTTCTGTCCGTGTTGTTAGATCTATATTGACAACGGCATCCAACTCATTTAAAACTATGTCAATATTATCTGTTCCAATACCAGTAGACATTACAGTCAATTCTTTGCCTTTATAGATTCCGGTTAAGGTGCAAAACTCACGGTTTTGGGTTTCAAATCGCACGGAATCAAAGAAGGTTCCAACAAATTTCACACGATCTGGATCTCCTACTAAGATTATAGTATCAGCAACATCCTCACCAGTAATATTTAAATGGTAAATTTTCCCGTCTTGATTCAGTGTTAATTCTGATGGCGCAAATGTTTTCATAGGTTGTTAAATTTCCAAGACGCGAATTAATGGTTGGTCTTGCGCAGTTAAATTATTGACAATTTTTGAAATAAAGCCGGTATCATTCAAAATATAGGGGATAAAATTTTCATAGCGTTCTTGAAAACCACCATTAGGATATATTTTGGCTTGTAATTTTTTAATTTTATTCGCTTTTACCTCGTGTTTTGCTTTTTCAGCTTTAATCAATTTAGACTCTATTCGTTCAATTGACTTTTCCATTTTTGAAAACTCGGCCTCGATCATTCCTACCAAACCTTTATTAATAGATTCTGCTTTCTCAGTAAGTTGATTTTTAATGGCATTTAACTGCTCTAGCTCTTCTTTCAATTCAATCTCAACCTCTACATCCTCTAGAGCTATTTCTTTCACTAAGTCGTGTAAATCGCGTTTTAAACTTGGTACAGACAGGTTTAAACTTTCCAATTCTGCCATCTCTTTAGCTTTGAGCAATAAAATTGAATCTCGTACGCGTAATAATGGAAATGCAAGTTCTAAAGCTTTGAATACATCATTCAATTGCAACCAATAGGCGATTTCTCCTCCTCCACCGACATAAGCCAAATTAGGCAAAATCAACTCCTGATAAACCGGTCTTAATAAGGCATTTGGCGAAAATTGTTTTGGATTGTCATTCACCATTTCCACCAATTCTTCGACTGTAAAATTCTTTTCTTCAATTTGAAACGTTGCCCCATCTTTACTTATACGCTGGCGGATACCTTGCGCATTGATGTAAAACAAATTGCATTCACGCACATAAACTTGATTGTGATAGCCAGCCGCTTCCAATTTATTATTGGTGTTAGTGACTGCTGTATGCACAAAACCTTCCCTAATTTCTTTTACTGCAATAGGGGCAAAGGCTTGCTTTAATGCTGCGTCATTACCATCAATTATTAGTAGTCCATATTCGGCAAAAAGCTGATTCATTAAAATTCTTGTTGCTTCAGCCAAGTTCTTACTCTTTTTATAAATATTTGTAAAGCTTAATAAGATCGCTTTCAAGTTTTCATCACTATATTTTTCGACAATTGGATCTGTAAATGATTCAATCCCATTCGGTTCAATTTCACCAACGATTTTATTTTCTTGGTCTTCTTTATCCCAAGCAATTTTATTCCCAAATAGATGAATATGATTGATTTCTTCAAAATCATGATCTTCTGTAGCCATCCAAAACAAGGGGACATATTGCTTTGAAGGATCGCTTTCATTCATTGCACGGCTTAAAGAGATGACTTGTGCTACTTTGTAAATAGAATATAAAGGACCCGACAATAAGTTTAATTGATGACCTGTTGTTATGGTATAAGTATTATCCTCTTTTAACCTATTCAAGTTGGATTGACTTGCTTCTGATAAAGAGGTCTCTCCATTTTGAAGAACCAATGCATCAGTTAATGTCTTTCGTTGTTCAGAAGAGAATACTTTTCGCTCAGTCTGTTGACTGATTTGTGCTAAGGAGAAAAATTGTGGTAAAAATTCTGATATATTTTGTTTTTGTTCCACCAAATCGCGAATGATTTGAGACGAAAAACTGAATTCTGCAAAAGAAAATTGATCTTGAATCATTCTGCAAAAATAGTAATTATGCTTCCATCATAACACTTTATTGACCAAATTATTTGTGCCAACATCTAGTTCAATTCACTTTACTTTTTAAGCAGACATTTTTGGGATTTTCATAGCGAAAAAGGCTATAAATACAATTGATAATATTGCGCCAAACAATAAAGCAACGCTTCCGTCTCGCCCCCCATATATCAAGAGCATCACCCAAAGTCCATTACCAATGAGGTAAAGCATGAAACCACGCCGATTTCCCTTTTTCATTTTTGCAACTCCGATAATGCATAACCAACACATGATGATTACTAGTAAACTCATAACTGCAAAAAGTCCAAGCATTCCACCAAACAATCCGTCAAAAGCACTCGAATTCTCAAAATCTGTTCCGTTAGTGATACAACCTATCAGTAAGATCATAAAAAGTAAAGCCCAAAGGCCATTCCCAATATAACTGAGAACCGACATTGCACCTAATGCTCCTGATTTATTATTTTCTGCGCTCATAATTAAGGGGTAATTAATTTTTTATGAAAACTAATTTAAGTGTTTTAATTGAGTAGCAAAAATAATAATAAATAAAAAGGCTAAACCAGCACCTACTGCTCTTGGAATAAAATCAAACGAACTATTGTTCAAACTGGAAACATAGGCTAATAATGACATGGAAAGCCCTATAATAACCATACCGATTGTGTAAAAAATGAATCCTCGTTTACGTCCTTTATGCATTTTACCGGCACCGTATATTGAGATAAATAATATTAACGTTATTAACAAAAATGCTAATACTGAAAGGTTAAATGCCTTTTTCCCAAGATAGCTGTCGATATTTGCATTGGCCACATACACGACAAAGCCTACTATGGCCCATATAAAAACTGTTCCAAGTATAAGATAATTTAAGAAAGCTGTAAATCTCACCAAGTTGGGAACTGGTTTTAGCACTTTTTGATCTGCCTCCTCCATTTTATTCAAGTCTTCCATTATTATAATTTATACGTTGCTACTAGCAATAAATTATCTTTTGTCTAAAAAGAGGCTCAATTTAAGTTCTTTAACTGTGTTGCGAAAATAGTGATAAACAAAAAGCATAATCCTCCAACGACTAAAATTGTAATTGCTTCTGAAGGCGGTTGATATGAGACAGACTTAAAACTTACCCATAGAATAGATAGGCCAATTAACCCAACTCCAATGACGTAAAAAACAAATCCCTTTTTTCTTCCTTTATGCATTAAAGCAGCACCATAGATTGACATTATTAAAATCAATAGAAATACAGATAAGAAGATAATACCTATAAAAAACCCATTGTTCGCTGATTGATAATACAGATCATGGTTCTTCACCATCAGGCCCAAACTCACCGCTCCACCAATCAGCATTATACCGAATATGATATAGCTGAAAATTGCAATTATACTCACTATTCCAGGAACAGGTTTAAGCTCCTTTTTATCTATATCCAATACTTCGCTGATCTCTGTCATTTCTATTTTAAATACTTTAAGTTTTTGGCAAAAGCTGCAACTAGACCAATTAATAATATACCAATTATAACACCTGGCTTTTGTGGGTTAACGTTCCAGCTAATATATGCTCCAAAAAGAACAATCGCCCCCATTAAGCCGCTTCCAATTGCTAACATTGGGAATCCTGTCTTTTTACCTTTTCGTAATTTATTTGCTCCAACGATTGCGAGTACAGATAGTATAGTTAAAAGCACCAACATTAACAAAACTACGTTTAAAGCTGTTCCTTGATTTTGCAGCGAACCGTCGTATTCGGAAATAGCCAGTACAATAATCGCCAATAATACGCCAAACAAGCAAAAACCATGAAGAATAAAAGCGACAATTGCCAATGATCGAATAGGCTTATAAACTTCCGTTTGATTCGCCTCTTCGCTTTCTAATACTTCATTTATATCTGTCATGTTTATTCAGGTATTAGATAAAATTGTTCCTTTTAAATCTATTTCAAATACTTTTGTTGCGTCCAAAATGCAAAAACGAGTATCACTAATACAATTCCAATTAACAAATTAAGCGGTTGGGGTTGAATACTCCAAGTTAGATACGCCGTATAAAACATTACTGCAGCTAACAATACACTTCCGATACCAAAGTAAAAAAATCCTTTTCGTTTCCCTTTGCGCATTGAATTAGCTCCTGTCAATCCAGATAATGCAAGGGTTCCTACAAATAAAATTATCATACCTATTTTTACTGAGGCTGCACTGTTTATTCTGAGTCCTGGCATTGCCCCCCCAAAACGCGTGAATAACATTACGAAAGCAAATAGTACTCCTAGTAAACAAAAGCCATGCACTATAAATGAAAACACCGATAACAATACCACTAAAAAAGGAACCTTTACCTTCTCTTTTTCAAATCCATCCAATACCTCTTTTGCATTAGTCATATTTAATTGAAATTAGGCAAAGAAAAGTTGATAATAAAACAAAGTACTAACGACTATAGACTAAGTACTATAAACTAAAAAAACTATTGACTTTAAATCATTGAAAAGTCTTATTTCAAATACTTCAATTGTGTTCCAAACCCAACTATAAGTCCAATTACAAGCAAACCTAATACTAGGTTTGAAATTTGCTGTGCGCCACTAATTAAAAAAACTACGCCTAAAATCCCACTTCCAATAGCATAAAGCACGAATCCAATTTTTTTGCCTTTATGCATTTTTGCTGCGCCAATAATAGACATTACCGAAAAGGCTATAAATACAAGTAACACAATCATTAACACACCTAACATTTCATCTAAGCGCGGTCCCATTAACTGACCGAAACCTGTATTTGATGCATTTGCGAAAAAAATCATTACTACTATCATGATAATAATCAAAAAACCATGCCCGATATAACTTAGTATAGCCAGCACTTTCACGGCATCAGGCACTCCTGTTCGTTTTATTTCTTCTTCGGTTTCTAATACTTCATCAAAATCAGTCATAACATTACTTTTAAAGTTCGTTGGGCTAATATATTAATTTAATCCACATACTTCTTATATGTCCGAACCTTGGTAGGTTCAAAACAGTTTATTAGCTTTGTAAAAAAGGAAAATATCCAATTGAATTAAAAATATAAAAATGAAAGCAACAATAACAACAAACAAAGGTGTAATGATCGCTGAATTAAACGACGCAACACCGATTGCATCTGGAAACTTCGCAAAATTAGCGAAAGAAGGATTCTACAATGGATTAACTTGGCACCGAGTGCTTCCAGATTTTGTGATTCAAGGCGGATGCCCTGACGGAACTGGTGCTGGTGGACCTGGTTATACAATTGACTGTGAAGTAACTGCTGAAGGCCAATATCATGATCGTGGCGTACTATCTATGGCACATGCTGGAAGAAATACTGGTGGATCACAATTTTTTGTTTGCCATAGCCGCACAAATACAGCTCACTTAGACGGAAACCATACTTGTTTTGGTAAAGTAATTGAAGGTGTTGATGTAGTGGATGATATTAAAGAAGGAGATGCGATTGTATCAATCGAGATTGAAGATTAAAGAGAAAAGCTTAAAAACAAAAAATCCCTGTTGATTAAGAATCAACAGGGATTTTTTTATATCTCAATAATCTATTTATTCCATTTTCGCAGCAACGTCTGGGCATTTTTCTTCTAGTGCTTCTACCCATGAACCTTCTTCAAAAGTCTCTGTTCCATATGTAACTTTCAATTGAATGTCACATTCGTAAAAATTAATATCGTAGTCTCCATAAGGATCACCTTCCATGCATTCACACATGGCTTCTGCTGCCTTTCCCTGCTCTTCAGTAAATCCACCACAAGACGTTAATCCAATAATAATTCCTACTCCTAAAATTGCCTTTTTCATCTTAATATCTGCTTTAATAATTAACCTTGTTCTGTCTATTTATTCACAAGTTAAAAATTTATCGTTAAAACTACGCAAATCACCTCAAATAAATATCTGTGATTAATTTAATGCCTGCAGCATTATTTATTTTTTCGATAATTGCCGGTTTATCATGTTGCAATTCATCTCGCATTACGGCAGAGTTTATATTCAAGTATAAAATCTTATCCTTAATGAACTTACGCTCAGTTCTTTTATCAACCGCATCTCCCATCAATTTCCCCCATTGTGATAAAACACGTGTTTCTAGAATTTTCTCATCAACCCCTATGGCTTTAAAATATCCTTCTAATGCCTTTTTAATTGGTATTCCGTCTTGATGATTTCTACCCCTTTTCAACTTGTCCTCCTTTTACGTTAAATAATCTGCGATCAATATCAATGTCTTTAAACACCTTTTCTATTCGATCTCGGTCAGTATCTGAAATAAATACTTGCCCAAAAATATGTTGCGAAATTAATTGCATTAAATGTGAAACACGTTCATGATCTAATTTATCAAAAACATCATCCAGCAATAGAATTGGTTTCGTCTCTAACAAATTACTGACTATTTCGAACTGCGCCAACTTTAATGCGATTAAAAATGATTTTTGTTGCCCTTGTGATCCAAATTTCTTGATGGGTTGATCATGTATTAAAAAGACTAAATCATCTTTATGTATGCCAACAGTTGTGTATCCAACCGCATTGTCTTTTCGGGCGCTTCGTTCTAATGCTTCTGCAAATGACTCGGTTTCCAATTGTGACTTATAAGAAATATCTATGGACTCTTTATGATTAGCGATAACATTAAAGAACTTTTGGAATACTGGAATAAATTCTACTATAAACGCTTTGCGTTTTTCATGAATAATCTCCCCTAAACTAACGAGTTGAATATTCCAAACCTCAATGCTTTCTGCGTCAAATATGCGCAACTCCTGAAACTGTTTTAGCAATGCATTACGCTGCTGCAACACCTTATTATAACGAATTAAGGTTTCTAAATAATTGCGATCAAATTGTGAAATAATACTGTCAACAAATTTGCGGCGCGTTTCACTTCCCTCAATGATCAGGTTCGTATCATACGGAGAAATAACCACTGCCGGAAAACGCCCAATATGATCTGCTAATTTTTCGTATTCTTTTTTATTGCGCTTGACAGTTTTCTTATGCCCTTCTTTAATTGAACAGGTAATCCCGATATCCTTATCGTCTTTAGAGTAAGTTCCTTGTAATAAAAAAAACTTCTCATTTAAACGGATACATTGTTTATCAATTGGGTTTAAAAATGAACGACAATGAGATAAAAAATGGACTGCGTCTAGAATATTTGTTTTGCCCGCACCATTTTCACCAATGAATACATTGATATCTGCCGACAATTCAATTGAGGCATCTGTATAGTTTTTGAAGTTGACGAGGGCAAGCGTTTTTAAATGCATTAATTTTTCCATTTGACGTTGAAAAACTTAGTTCGATCAACGCGTTTTCAAAGATATAAATAACCATTAGAAAATACTATTGGAATGCTTTTTTCAATTAATTTTGAATCATGTTTCCAGACCTTAACCTTCCAAAAGCCGAAATTCAGATCAAAGGTGATCAAATTTGGGACAGGTTACGAAAGAAATATTTAAAATGTACACCCGAAGAATGGGTCCGCCAAAATTTCATTTCCTATTTAGTTGATCAGCTTAATTTTCCGGAAGGTAGAATGGTTTCCGAATATAAAGTAGTGTATAATGGCTTAAATAAAAGGTGTGATATTGCTGTTTTTGATCAGTATAGCAAATGTCAAGTGATTGTAGAATGTAAGGCCCCTAAGATCAAAATCACAGAAGACACTTTTTATCAAATCGCAAAATACGCGAATGTTTTAAAAGCCCAATTGCTAATCTTATCAAATGGCTTAGAACATTATTGTGCTTTAATAAATCCAGCTGAGGGAACAATTTCATACCTACAAGACATTCCTGCCTATGGGCAAATTGACCAGCTTATTGACTGAGTTGATAGCGTCCCGTTCCTATTCCTTTAATGAAATCACTCCAAGCTGCAGGGTTCAATAAATTATTGACAGGCGATTGCCCTCTTGTATAAAACTCTTGCTGCTGTTGAACACGGTAATTACTGTATGATGTACTTGCATCAGCTGTTAACAAAGCACCAACAAAGGCCATTTCTTGCGGTGACAATCTTTTTTGAGCTCTTTTTAAATCATCATCTGGAATATCCATATTCACAAAAGCATCTGCAAATTGTTCGCGAGAAGGCCAAGGATAAACATCAACTGGATCCATTATGATGGTATCAACTGTCATTAATTGCACTAATGAAATTGCTTTTGAAGTTGTTGTATCAGGCACAACATAAGTTTTCTTTTTATAACCTGTAGACGAAAATTGAATCGTATCACCAGGATGAACAACTAATGCAAAATAGCCATAATAATCTGCTATTGTACCGCGCATAGTTGTCATGTCTCCTACTCTGGTAAAAGGTACACGGTATAAACTATCCGTAATAACAATACCTGTTAATTGCACGTACAGCAATGAATCAGTGCTTTGCTGACTTGTATTTTGACCAAAACTCGTAGAGCTAAGTGCAAATAACAATATGACCAATAGTTTTTTCATTGAAGTTTTCGTCTCTTACAAATATCTAGATAATGCTGAACTAATCAAAACTATTTAACATAAATTAAGCTCATTTAGTATAAAAAAAGAGCGCAACTTTGAATTGATTTTGAATTGATTCGTCCACAATTGAATGCTTTTCGACCTAAAATCTTGGTCAAAGGTTAATAAATGGTTAAGATTAAAGAGATAAAGGCCATAATCAAATTCATTTTTATTAACTTTGCGGGAATTTATAAATGAAATAAATTCGAATCTATGCCTGTAGCTGATATAAATAATGTCAAAGAAGGTTTAACCTATGATGACGTTTTACTTGTCCCAAGATATTCTGAAATATTACCCAGAGAAGTAAGTCTTCAAACAAAGTTAACCAAAAACATTACGTTAA
>JBLHOW010000111.1:0-16801 GCA_047623705.1 Crocinitomix sp. | reverse complement strand
CTAGATCCTCCAATTGAACTTGTACATGAGCCGCGTTTATTAATTTTGTATAAACAACTGTTCCTGCAATTGATTGAATCGTAATTTGATCCATGTTTTTAGAAGTTTGTACCGTAAAAATACCTTGGCTTGGATTTGGGTATACCTTAAATTCCAGTGGGATCTCTGCGTTCAAATTAGTATAAAAGGTTGTAGCAGCAATTGCGCCTAAACTCTCATTATAAAAAGTTCCACTTGAATTCGTCTTTAATTTAACCGATTTCACCAAATATTCATATTCATCAGCACCTGGTAAGTCAATATCTGTAAATGAAGTAGTGGTAACAATTTCTGTATTTAGTTTCGACCACAATTCATCCATTCCGCGTCTGTAAATATTATAGCCTTCAATACTTCCGTCGGCACTGGCAGTCCAAGAAAGTTCTGCATTGCTTACATCATTCGCGACAATAACATTGCTTGGCGGTGCCAAATAATACATGCGTAAAGAGGGATCTCCTAATTGATTGACATGAACTCCTTCACCCGTTACAAAAGTACCGTCCCCTAGGATTAACGAAATATAATCGCCATCAATATCTTGAGATAATAGCGTAGAATAACCCAAGTTTTCTCCCATTGCCATATTGTGATAATACCAATTAGGACGTGCAGCCCATGAACAAGCTAAGGTTCTTCCGTTTGCTACAGCCGTTCGCATTAAATTATTTGTCACATCCCAATCGCCAAAGTAGCTACCAAAAAGCATAGTAAATGTTGATTCGCTATAACCTGCTGCTATACCGGCTGAAGTTAATGATCCGCCATCATTTAATCCCGCTACGCTTGTATAACTTCCTCCTCCGCATCCATAAGACCATAGATAATCGTTTCCGTTAAGGTTTGTCCAATAGTCAACATGGTCTATATTTTCAGAACCAAAGAAGGCGGTGAAATTTCTGAAACCATTTTGCGCAAAACCTTCTGCCAACCCTGTAAAGGTTCCTTGATCAACTAATCCACGTTCACTTGGCACATACTCGGCAGTTTTAAATTCGTGTGCTTTGTTTAAATAGTTCTGTAATAATTCTTCTTCTGTTTCTCCATAAACAGGTAGATCATTAAAGTCTACGCGGCTTACTTGTAATTCCATTTTTGAAGGAATTTTACTCTGGTCAAATTTACCGTCTCCTGGAATGTTGTGATTTCTAGAGCTTGAAGCGGATATATTATTGACATCCGTATCTGTCCAATCGCCATCAATGTCGCCATAATAGACATCTGCAGGCCAAGCACCAATGTGATTATCATGCGCGTCTGGATATAATTCTCCCGAATATGGAACAGGAATATTTCCTAATAGATATAACGCTTTGAGATTAGGTAGTGATTCATAATAGGTTGTGATTTCTTCTTTCAAATCTTGGGGAGTATCTGTCGGGTTTGAATAGATTGTTGTGATCATCCAACCGTCCGAATATAAATCTTGAACAAGAATTGCGATCTCATCTTCCAATGAAGTTTCGAAGGTTTCATCAACAATCAACAGTAAATCTCCTTTATTGGGATCCAGTTGAAGGTTGATTCCACTATTAATAAACCCCCAGCCGTATATTGTGCCACCCAATCTTAATTGAACATAGTATTCGTAAGAAACTCCAATTGCTGCAGTTTCATCTGTATAAGTTAAAATATCAGAGTCCAATAAGGCAAGAGCTGTTCCCCAACCATTGGTTCCTTTTTCTTTTCTGAAGACATAATAAGTATTCGGCGTTTCGTTTGAATTAGGAAGCCAGTTCAGTGTAATTGATGCGGGGTCTTCGTTGACTGTTGCGGTCATTTGGACGGTCCATTCTCGTGCGGCATCTTGAGAGTATATAGACGTACTTAATAACAATAGTAAAGGTAGGAGCTTTAATAGATTCATTGGTTTAATTTTAAATATCACCACAATTTACACTTTTAATCCTTGATAAAAAAGAAGTGAGAAAGGCATGAAAGTTTTATCTATCGAATTAGTAGATTAATCGATTGATAATGCAGTAGAATCGAAAATGGCTTGATAGAATTAACGAGAAAGCACGAAACTGTTTAAAAAATATACGGAAAAACAGCCTTACGTTCTTTGGGGTATTCCTTAAATTTAGAATGATACCAATCGTGGTGATTTTTTGCACGTGGAACTAAATTGGCAAAAGTCCACACCATAAAAGTAAGTGCAGGTAAATTCCATGCCATAATCGCAAAGCCCGTCCACTCCATAATTTCACCAAAAAGATTCGGTGACGAGATATAATCAAATAAAAATCCTTTAGGGATTTTATAACCTGTTTCGCCTGGTTTTCTGAGGTGAATCAAAATATTATCAGCTTTCCAATTAATCACCAAACCAACACTGAATAAAGTAGCGCCTATGATAAAATGTGGGGTAGAAATCCAATCATTTCCAAAAACCGCGGGATTGGCTAATTCTGCTAAAAAATAACCATTGAGTCCGGCATTAACGCAATTAAATAAAATGGCGTTAAGCACAATAAATAAAGGCATTTTCTTGTCTGTCGCTTTGATGCGAAGGGGGTAAATAAACGTGCGGTTTAAATAATGAAAAATCCAACAGGCAAAAAGAATCCAGACAAATGATTGAAAGGAATATGTGCCAAAAAACAGGAAATAAACCATAATTCCCAAAGAAGGCAATTCCATAATTATCCATCCGAGTTTATTATTAACCATGGGACCCCAATCGGTAGAAGTATGCCGACCAAATGGCGCCGTAACAAAAAACATAGTGATGTGCACAGCAATAGCAATTGCTAACCAAATAAAAGCACAAATTTCTAGGGTTTCTAAACTCATTTAATCGTTCCTTTCTTTTTAAGCCACTCGTAAAAATCATGAATCGTTTCTTCGAGAGGTCGACAAACGTGCTCCAATTCATTTTTGGCTTTATCATTGACCATATTCGGATGACCTAGCTTTAATGCTGTGATTGCCTCTATAGTGAATATTGGAGCGGCTTTTTTTAGTTTTCCGTAGACTTTGACAAAAGGTAAAATCCCTTTCAAAAACCAAAAAGGCATGACCGTTTTAGGTGTTTTAATTCCTGAAGCTTTCGTTACAATTCCGGCAAACTCTTTTAAGGTATAATAATCTCCACTCAATAAATAAATTTCGCCATTTCGACCTTTTTCAATGCTATTGATTATCGACTGTGAAATGTCACGGACGTCAATAAAGTTATAACCGCCAGGTGGCAACATGGGGATTTTACGATTGTAAAAATCGAGCAAGGCCTTTCCAATTTCGGAAGGTTTATAATCAAATAAACCAATGACTGAACTTGGACGAACAACGCAACCTTCAATCTTGTTGGATCGAAACGCTTCCAGCATAATTTGTTCACCAGTTGCTTTAGAATAATCGTAGGCAAAATGCTGCGCCGTTTTATAAGGACGTTCTTCTTCAAAAGGAAGGTCTAATGGTTTTTCCAATACCGCATGAGTACTACTTAAATGTATTATTTTTTTGACGTTTGCTTTAATAGCTGCTTCCAATACATTTTTTGGACCTTCAGTATTCGTTTTAAAAACAATGCCAGTTGGATCGCCATGAATAGAGATGATAGCCGCCGAATTTATAATAATGTCGCATTCTGCGGCGAAATCAATCAATGATTTAGGCTCCAACACACTTCCTTGAAACAGCTGGACATTCAAATTTTGCAAGGCAGTATTATCTGAATGATAGAGTGCGTTCACAGTGTGGCCTTGTTCAATAAGCAAGCGACACAGCACATTTCCAACATGACCGCTAGCACCTGTAATTCCAATCCTCATATTGGTTTATCCTTTTATTAATTCTTGAAAGACTAAAATAATCAAAATAGCGAAATGTATGTGAGATATGCAAAGATGATGAGAAAGCATTATTTTTTTAAACAAAAAAACCAACCTGTCCACTAATAGGGCAGGTTGGTTTAATGATTTATATCAAGACAGATATGCCTTGCAATAAGAGTTTTAAGCCTCAGTTACAGTAAACGTATAACCTTCCATGATTTCGTTTACTAATAATTTTTTACACGCTTCAGTTGTTTTTGCTTCCGCTTCTTCTTTCGATCCTGCTTCTACAAAAATACGAATGTGCTTTCCAATACGAACATTTGTAATTTCAGATAAGCCTAAGTTACCCATTGATTGGCTTACTGCTTTTCCTTGTGGATCTAACAAAGCCTCTAAAGGCATTACATCAATTTCTGCTTTAAATTTCATGCTGTTCTATTTTGCAATTTGTGTGTTAATTAGCGACAAAATTACGTATAAAATTATTATCAAAGGTATAGCCCAAAAGAATAAAGTTGCCAACAATAAAATAGAAATTGTTAAAAAGATATAGCGAATCTCATTTCCTTTGAATTTAAAGTCCTTAAACTTAAGTGCAAAGAGCGGTAATTCTACTACCATAAGGATGGACATTATGATTGTTGAAATGCACAAGAAGGCTGGACTCAGAAGAAAATCGGCCATTTCAACTTGCCAACTTTGGAAATGATATTCTCCTTCCATTAGCCCATAATATGCTGATGTAACTAATAATGGGATGACCGCGAAGAACAAAGTCATTGCTGGAGTTGGTAAACCAATAAATGAATCTGACTGTCGTGTGTCCAAATTAAATTTCGCCAATCGGAATAAGGCAAAAACGGGTATTAGGAACGCTAAGTATGGAAAGTACTTAAAAATAAACCCACCGTCATTTAGTTCGGCAACTTCAACAGGCGGTACGTATGGTGAAACCATTACTGTGTTTTGCCCGAAGCCCTCACCCATTCCACAAATTGAACCGTTAGAAACCTTATCAAAAAATTCTATAACTGGTGAATTGTCAGGTTCGTTTAATGGTGAATTCTCAAGTACTACAATATTTATTGATTGTAACATTACAAAAACGATAATCCCTGGCGCAACGCCAAAAGTCACCATATCCGCCAAAGAATCCAATTGTTTCCCCATTTCACTGGGAACTTTTAAAATTCTCGCCATAAATCCATCCAGAAAATCGAAGATGGCTGAAACGAAAATGAAAAAAGGAGCAATATCAATTCTTCCGTTCAAGGCAAAAATAATCGCTAAAATTCCACCTACCAAATTTCCGGCAGTAAACAAGTTCGGTATTAATCGCTTAATCGCATTCATATTACAAAAATGCAGAAATAATTAGTAAAGAATGAAAGCTTTTTAATATTTATCGCGTTAAAGAAAGAGCAAACGAAGAATAAAAGTTAGGTTTACGTCCAATACCGCACACAATTTTTTACTAAAAGCGCAGTTATTAAAGACGGTACATTTATTATTTATTATCTTTATTGCGCTACATATATGAAAAAGCTCTGTTTAATTTCTCTATTCGCCTTTGCTGGACACTTTTCCTATTCACAGGATAATGATGTTACACCAAAGTATTCGAATGAATTTCTATCAATTGGAGTTGGAGCAAATGCTTTAGGATTATCCAATTCAGTTGTTGCCGGAGTAGATGATGTTACTGCCGGTTATTGGAACCCTGCAGGATTAACAGAGGTAAACGATTTTATGCAAATAAGTGCCATGCACTCGGAATATTTTGCAGGAATTGCCAAATACGATTATATCGGAATAGCAAAACCATTAGATGATAAAAGTACAGCTGGGTTCACATTTATCCGTTTTGGTGTAGATGATATTCCAAATACTACGCAATTGATTGATAGAGATGGGAACATCAATTATGATAATATCACAACTTTCTCGGCAGGCGATTATGCATTCTTATTTTCATATGCACGAAAAATGCCAGTTGAAGGATTGAGTGTTGGCGGAAATTTCAAAATTGTTTATAGACATGTGGGCGATTTTGCTAAGTCTTGGGGATTTGGAATTGACGCTGGTGTAAAGTACAATCTGGGTGAAAAATGGAAATTTGGTTTATTGGCAAGAGATGTGACAACAACATTTAATGCATGGTCTTTCGCTTTGGACGATCAAATGATTGAAACATTTGAAGCTACAGGGAATGAAATCCCAGAAAATGGATTAGAAATCACCTTACCAAAATTCATCTTTGGAGCACAGTTTAAAACTAATATTGTCAAAGAATTTTATGTGAAATCAGAAATTGATATGGCATTTAATACAGACGGAAGAAGAAATGTTTTAATCCGAACGAATCCAATTAGCATAGATCCTACGATAGGATTAGAATTAGGATACGGTAAATGGGTAGCCTTGAGATTTGGAGCAGGAAATATGCAATGGATCAAAAATACAGACTTGACAGAATCACTTACCTTCCAACCTAATATTGGGATTGGTGTTGGATTTAAAGGAATAAATATTGATTATGCATTTACAGATATTGGTGATGCCTCTGTAGCGCTTTATTCGCATGTGTTTTCATTGCGATTTAAGTTGAATGATCCCAAGAAAAAAGAAGAATAAGCGTGTGGAATAAACTGTTGACCATATCATTTTTATTATGCAACGCAGTTGGGTTTACACAGTTCGGTAACGAGTGGATTGCTTATGACCAACAATATTATTCTTTCCAAATACACCAAGACGGTGTTTACAAATTAGATTATACTTTTTTAGCAGATGCAGGAGTTCCTGTAGCTATAATTGCACCAGAAAATTATCAAATTTTCGGATTTGAACAGGAGCAAGAGATTTGGGTTGAAGGAGCGGGAGATGGATCATTTGATCCGGGGGATTATATTTTATTCTATGCGCAAAAGAATACCACTTGGTTGGATTCTTTGATGTATGATTCACCCGATAAAGTTTCCAATAGATACTACGCACATTATAACGATACCATTAATTACTATTTAACCTGGAATGCATCAGCGGCCAATGCTCGAATAAACCAAGAGCTAGATGTTGATTTTGGTGCTTATGCACCCACGCCCTACTTCCTGAAAACATCTTATAAAGAAGGCCATATTTTATATATGGAAGGTTATAAAGTTTCGGGCATGTCGCACTCAAACTATATGGATGGTGAAGGTTGGTTTGGGGATCGATTTCATATGGCTGCCGTAGTCAATTATCAAGATGATAATTTAAGTACTTCAAATGCCTTTACGGGTGTAGGAGCGCCAAATGCAAAAGGTGTTACTGTTTCTGCTGGAGTTACAGATGCTGCTTATGACGGAGAAGGAAATCATCATTTGCTATTGCAATATGGTTTGTCAAACACCATTTTATATGATACTGTTTTTGACGGCTATCAAAAAAATAAATTGAGTTTTGAATTGTCGCCAGCTAGTTTAGGAGCGACAAGCACTAGAATAAGACATCAATTGGTGAATGATTTAGGCGTGTTGTCAGATTATCAAGCAGTGGCGTTTTCAGAATTGATTTATGCGCATACGCCGAACTTAGAAGGATTATCATATTATGAATTAACAATACCGTTTAATCCTTCTGCGACTAAAACGCATTACTCATTTTCTTCTTTTACAGCAGCTGCTCCACTAGCATTTACCTTGGGGCCAGAAATGAAAAAGATTCCAATTGTTGAAACGGGTGGAATTTATGATTTAATTGTGCCGAATTTACCTTCGGGGCAAGATCAAGATTTTGTCATTTTAGATGAAAGTTCACTTCTTGTTCCAACGGAAATGAATTCCATTAATGGAACAGGTTATTTCACCAATTTTAGCAGCACAGATTTTGAATCGGCTTATCTATTAATTTCCCATGCATCACTTTGGGATGGGGCAATCGATTATAAAGCTTATCGTGAAAGTTTGCCTGGTGGTGGACACAATGTAGTACTTGCAGATGTTGGCGAATTGTATCATCAATTTGGTGGTGGTGTTCCTGGACATGTCATGGCCGTTCGTAGATATGCGCATTTTGCCTATACCGTAGCAACGGAAAAACCTGCTTTCTTATTTTTATTAGGAAAAGGAGTGCGTGAAGCAAACGAAAATATAGCAACTGGTTTTGGTACACGGCAAAGTTCATTGGCCTATGATGCCAGTTTAATACCAACCTTTGGTTATCCAACAAGTGACAATTTAATTACGGCTCGATTGGAAGGGAATTTGTGGTCACCGTTAATCCCTACCGGGCGATTAGCCGCGAATACACTTGCTGATGTTTATATATATCTGAATAAGGTTGAAGAATATGAATTGCAACAAGATCCGAATTCATTTTATTCTGTTGCTGATAAACTGTGGCAAAAAGAAGTTCTTCATTTCGGCGGAGGAGCCAATGAGGTTGAGCAAAGTATTTTTAAATACTATTTAGAAAACTATGAAACGGATTTGGAGGATTCGAAGTTCGGCGGAAATATCACTTCCTATTATAAAACTGTGTCCGATCCTGTTGATCCTGCAATTTTAACTGATGTTACGCATATAATTGATAACGGCGTTTCGTTAATGACGTTTTTTGGACATGCATCCGCTGACGGTTTTGACCAAAACATTGACGATCCAGAAAATTGGAATAATACAGGTAAATACCCTATAGTAGTAGGTAATGCTTGCTTAACTGGAAATATTTTTGAACCAACTAATGTCAGTGCATCAGAAGAATATGTTTTGATTGAAGATAAAGGTGCAATCGTTTTTATGGCGAATGCGAGACAGGCATTCTCTAATTCATTAAATAGTTATTCAGAGGTTCTGTTTTCCAATATTGCTGATGCTCAATACGGGCTTTCTATAGGTGAACAAGCGCAAAAAACCATAGAGTTGGTTCAGTTTGAAGGAATGGCTTTTGGTTTGCAAAATGTCTGTAATCAAATGACATTGCATGGAGATCCAGCAATCAAAGTAAATAGTCATCCTAAACCAGAATTAGAAATTAACCACTCAAGTATATTTTTTACACCTGCCATTATTGACCTAACTGTTGACTCAATTGATGTTGGCGTGGTGGTTTATAATTTGGGGCAATCAGCCTTGGATACCTTTGCAATTGAATTGACACGATCTTTTCCAAATGGTGGTGGTGATTCACTTTACACAAAGTTGGTAAATGGAATTGATTACATTGATACAGTTGTTTTCACGGTTCCTTTTTACAATAATATTGGAGTTGGAATTAATACATTCACTGCCTCAGTAGATATTCCAAGTATCGTTTCCGAACAGTTTGATGAAGTCAATAACAACATCTTCTCCAAACAAGTTTTATTTGATGTTGATGGAATTTATCCAGTTTGGCCGTATAATTTTGCAGTAATACCAGATGATACCGTTTCTATTAAGGGATCTACCGTTAATCCGTTTGCTGACATGGCAAATTATAGATTTGAAATTGATACCACTGATTTATTCAATAGTCCAAGACATTTATTTCGTGAAGTTAGTTCCTTAGGTGGAGTGGTAGAAGTTGAATATAACGAATGGGTTAATGCAACTTCAGGTGTTGACGAAGAACTAATTTTAACGGATAGTACGGTATATTTTTGGCGTGTTGCAGTGGTGGATACAGGTGATTATTATTGGATAGAGAATTCGTTTCAATATATTAACGGCAAATCTGGTTGGGGACAAGATCATTTTTTTCAATTTAAAAATAACGATTATCTGTTTTTAGATTATGAACGCAGTATTCGTAAGCGTTTATTTGGTCCTTCTTTTAAATCAATTAGTTGTGATGTTTATGGAAATGCGACAGGTTGGTATCAGTTTGCATTTACACTTTTTAGAATTGATGGTAGTTTAGATCCAGGGTATGGTGAGTATAATTTCTGCTCGACCAATCCGCAATTTTTAGTAGCAGTAATTGATCCTTATACCTTAAAGTCTTGGGGGACTCGTTGGGATGATGGTGGCGCCATTCCAATGCAAAATCCTGATCATGGATTTGGAAATGCGAATGATAATGGTGGTTGCAGAAGTAGAGTAGAAGACCATTTTGGATTTTATCAGGACAATCCTTTACAGGTTGATGCTTTTGAAAACATGATGTTGAACGAAATTCCTGACAGTTTTTATTACCTCATTTATACTTCTCGCTACGCTAATTATTCTGAATGGGACGCTGGCTCTCCAGATGTTTATGATGTCTTTACAGAGTTGGGTTGCGACAGCATTTATCCAGGTAGAGAAGAAGTTCCTTTTATCGTGTTTGGTAAAATGGGAGATCCGAGTTCAACCAGAGAAATCTACGGGCAATATCCTGATGAATTAATTCATTTGCAAGATACCTTATGGGGTTTTGATTTTTACGGAGAAGAAACATCTTCAATAATTGGACCTTCTGCAGAATGGGAAAAACTGTATTGGAAACAAGATGCTATGGAAACCATGACGGACGATTCAACGCGTCTTAAGGTTACCGGAATAGGTGACGGAGGATCCACAACCTTATTAATCGATACATTGTTCACACATAACGACTCCATTCCAAACCTCTTTTCAATAATAGATGCGGATGAATATCCTTACCTACAGTTGAATGCAGAACATTGGGATAGTACAGGGTTTACCCCAGCTCAAATAGATAGATGGCATGTATTGTACCAACCTGCGCCTGAAGCTGCCTTAGATGGTTCAGCTGGTGTTTATTGGTTGCCAAATGATACACTTTACGAAGGGCAACAAATAGCGGTAGCATTTGATATTAAAAATATAAGTAATGTTTCAATGGATTCGTTATTGGTCAATTATTGGATAGAAGATGCTGATCATAATTTAATTCCAATTACTTATCCTCGGCAAGATTCTTTAAGAGTGGGTCAGACTATTCGAGATACTTTATCCATTCCAACGGTAAACCATTTAGGCTTCAATAGCCTTTGGGTTGAAGTTAATCCTTATGTTGGCTCTGGAGCAACGGATCAGTTAGAGCAATATCATTTTAATAATATTGGACAAATTCCTTTTAACGTTTTAGGTGATAATGAAAATCCAATTTTGGATGTGACCTTTAATGGTTATCATATTTTAAATGGAGATTTAATAGATCCGCGATCTGACGTTCTTATCACCTTGAAAGATGAAAATCCATATTTAATTATGGAGGATGAAGATGATACCGCAAATTTCGGGATTTATTTAACTGATCCGAATGGAGTTCAGATGCGCTTAAATTTTAGAAATAGTATTGGTGAACCTTTAATGGAATGGATTCCTGCCGATCCTGGTAATAAGAAATTTAAAATAGTTTATACAGGAGATTTTAAATTAAATGGAACCTATCGTTTATTGGTGCAAGGGGTCGATAAATCGGGTAATACTTCAGGTGATTTCGAATACGATATTGAATTTGAAGTGGATCATAATTCAGCCATCACACATTTAATGAATTATCCGAATCCATTTAGCACAAGCACGCAATTTGTATTTACTTTGAGTGGGGCCACCATTCCGGATGAATTTACAATTCAAATCATGACTGTAACGGGTAAGGTTGTTCGAGAAATAACGAAAGATGAATTAGGTGATATTAGAATTGGCCGAAATATTTCTGAATATAGATGGAATGGTACGGATGAATTTGGAGATGCTTTAGCGAATGGTGTTTATCTATACCGTGTAATCGTTAAAATAGATAATGAGACAATTGACCACCGCGAAAGCGGAGCCGATCAATACTTTACCAAGCAATTTGGGAAGATGTATTTAATGCGTTAAAATTTGTAGAAAACATGTGCGCCAAATCCAATATTCTGCCGACTGATTGACTGCTCAAATAAATTAATCTTTCCTATTTGCGTCATTTTATAATTCAACATGAGTCCTAAACCAAAACGAGAAAAGTTATAATTCAATTCAGTCCCTATGCGAGGCGAGAAAGTGAAGGACGCCTGCTTATCGACATAGTTTACTGCTATATTGTCAAGGATACTTGTATTTCGCATAACAAAATTTCCAGATAAGACTCCTCCTAAATGAACCTGAAGTTCAAAGCGCTTCAAGAGCTGAAATGAGTAGTCCACGGAAATTGGAAAACCAAAACTTCTTGTACGATAGGTCTGATTGGTTTCTTCAATAGTTGTGCCTATATAAGTAATTGTTGCAGGTTCTCCATCAATAATAGTGTCCTTTACGATTAAGCCTGTGTATTCATACGTCTTGTTCCATTCTTCTCTTGATTGTTCGAAATCGAAACCTGAACTAACACTAAAATGGCGCGTTAAGTTATAACTGTAATTTACAAAAAACTGCTGCGTCGGCCTTCTATCAGCTAACCAATTTGTATTACTTGAATTCAAATTAAAGCGATTCGTTTGCGGCAACGAATAAAACCCTCCAATAGATAAAGTATGCTTTTTGAATAAAGGCGCAACTAGTGAATTCATATTAGACGGAAGAATTGAATCGATTCGCCAAATATGAAAGTTTTCAAATGAACCAGTTTCAATTGATGCTTCATCTAATGTTAACGAAGGAAACTGATCTGTATAATTAATAGTGGTTTCATTTACTCTTGCAATGCTTTTTTTGAATGTTTGATTGAATAGTGTTTTGCCAAGCTCTGATGTTCCTTTTAATGTTTCTGTATGCCTTTCGGCTGAGTCTTGATTTTTAAGAACAATTTCACTCATAATGGCACCTTTATCAGATGCTGTAATTGAATCATTCTTGTTTGGTGAAATACCATTTGTTTGACTCTTTCCAATTTGATGAAAAGTTGCTGTTATTGAATGGTGTGATGTTTGATCATCATCATCATGAGCATCATTGTCAGGAAGTATGTTAATTAATGAAGTGGAAGCTCTATTATTTTCGTTATGTATCTCAGCGGCAAAATTATTGGAACCATTGTTTTCTAAGTCATTTAAATTGTTTTGCAAAGCCATTTCTTTTTCACTCTCTGTGGATAATTCACTTCGATCTTTGTTCTTCCCAGAATATAAGAGCGTCACACATCCACCAACCCCTAGAAGAAGCGCAATCAATAAATAAGGTAAGAATCCACCTTTATTTGGTTTAGGTGAAGTTTTATCGAAATCGATAGCATTCATAACACCAATCTCAAGACTATCATTCGGCTGGACATTTAGGTCTGCCAATTCGTCTTTGAATAAATCTTCGATATCTCCCAACCCCTTATTCATAATTATAGTTTTCAACTAATTTCGTAATCATTTTTTTTGCCTTATGCAATTGTGAACGCGAGGTCGATTCAGAAATGTTCAAATATTGTGCAATCTCTTTATGTGTGAGATTATCAATTACAAATAAATTAAACACAACCTTGTAACCCTCTGGTAATTGATTCATGATGACTAACAACTTTTTTTTTAACAGACTTAAGTCTTCCTTTTCAAAAGTGCTTTCGTCGGTCATTTCAAGATGCCCTTCATTATCGGTCAATAGTAGGTGATAATTTTTACGGATATATAACAATGCTGAATTTACAGTAATTTGTCTAATCCATGGCGGTAATGGATACTTGGGGTTATATGACTCTCGTTTTTCGTAAATTTTTATAAACGTTTCTTGAAAAACATCTTGAGCATCATCTTTACACCTTGTATACCTCAAAGAAATTCCAAAAACAAATGCTTTGTAATCTTTATAAATCTCTTTAAACGCAGCCTGGTCACCTTTAATAAAATCTCTATGTTGGTTTTCTGTCAGCAAAAAAAATCAGTAAGTAATATTATATGGGTTTTATTGGTAACAATGAAAGGCGGGGAAACCCCGCCTTTCTATCTGTTTTGTACAAATTACATGAGATACTCTTCAAAGCAGTCTGGAATGCAATCTTCATCTAGATCATCAAAACATACTATTGAGATCGTATCATCTCCGTCGTCATACGTTAAGACATCCGGAGCGCCGTCTCCGTCAGAATCAGTAAGTTCTACCCCATCAATCCAATCCAATCCAATCCACCAATCTTCACATGGACCTTCTTCTTCTTCTCCGTCATCATCCTCTTCGTCGTCCTCATCTTCTTCACCGTCATCATCATATTCGCCATCCATGAACGTTTCAAAACAATCTGGAATACAATCTCCATCAACGTCTCCATCTTCACAAATCACAGTAATGGTTTCACCGTCTAATGTGTATGTTAATCCATCTGGCTCTCCGTCTCCGTCAGTATCAAGAAATTCGACTCCTTCGTCCAATTCAATATCTAACCACCAATCTTCGCACGGATCAATTTCTTCGCCATCACAGGCTACTAAAGTTGTTAAACTAAATGCAGTGATAACCACTGGTAAAATAAACTTTTTCATCTTTTATATTTTTAAATTCATCAATAGATATACACTCAATATTGAAATGTTGCCTGAACTCAAAAAAAAATAAAAAAAAACGACTCTCAAGAATAGAGAACCGTTTCAGTATACGAAATTCCCCACTAAGGAAGTGTGCTTGGGCAGACGTATTCTGTTTTGGAAAATCCAATTAATTCAAAGCCTCCATTGACATCATTAAAATCATTTCAACAGTGTTGTTTTAAAATGGATGCAGTGAATGATTGTGGTTAGTTCATTGCGCTGGGTTACTCCACAATATCAAATAAGCCTTTAGCCTTATCTCGGCTATATCGATTAAAGTGCCACCACTCGGTTTGAATTCCCCAAAAACCACCAGAACGCATTATTTGGCGTAATAAATCTCGATTATCAATGTTTTGCTGGGTTAACATTCCGGAATCTAAATAAGCCGCCTCATGACGTGGATAGGCAATTTTTCGAATATCGTCATATCCTGCGCCCATATCTAAAGCAAGACCATTACTATCTGCAATTGTTAAATCTACTGCAGCGCCGTAATTATGTAAAGATCCATTTTTTGGGTTTGAAACAAACTTTGCCTTCTCACCAATTGGCATGTCTAAAATGTCCCACATATATTGTTGAACACTTCGTGGACGAACGCCGTCATATACCAATAACGTTAATGAGGAATCGATTTCTTTTAATTTATCTTGACACTTTCTTAAGTCTTGGGCAACAGAAGGTTGTAAATAAATACGATTGAGATGACCGTAAACATCTGCCGCCATGAAATTATTTGTATCAGAATAACGTACGTCTGTCAATACGCCTGGAATAATATCTTCAATATTAACTAAGCCACTATCTATTAACCTTTGCTCTAAACTGTCTACAATGTAAATTGGCTCTGGCACTATAATAGCTTCATCCGTTAATACAGTATCAATTTGCGCATCCGATAAGGTGTCAATAATAGTTGAATTGGAATTATTTTCACTATTTTTCTCACCTCCGCATGAATTTAAGACAAGACAGAGTGTTAGGATGGTAAATAACCGCATAATGAAGATTAAAATGAGATCAAATATACCGAATTTGTTGCTGTTGATAAAACCCAAGCATTTTGGCTTCAACACTGAAACAGCAAATTCTAATCATTTTCAAAATAACACGACAATTGCTAACCAAAATCAAGCAGTAGAAAATTCATTTGAAAGTGTATTAGCGATTTTTGATGCGAATGCTATTTCCTATAAAATTTTTGAGGACCAGGTTGACCCCTTGCCGGATGTCGTTTTTTCAAATAATTGGATTTCTTCAGATCCAGAAGGTCGCGTAACCCTTTACCCCATGTTCACGCCAAATCGACGAAAAGAGGTGCGAATGGACATTGCCAACTGGGTGATGGATCGTGTGAGTGGAGCGTTAATAGATTTGACTGATGAAGTTGTTCATGAACGATTTTTAGAAGGTACAGGATCAATTATTTTTGATCATTTTTCAAAAACTGCTTTTGCTTGTGAATCGGTAAGAACCAACATGCGGCTTTTTGAATCGCATTGTGAAAAATTAGGTTACAGAACAGTTTCTTTTGAAAGTTTAGATTTAAATGGGAAGCCTATTTATCATACAAACGTTATGCTTTCAATAGCAGAAAAATATTGCATCATTAATTTAGATTCTATTGAAAATCAATTAGAAAAAAGTTTTTGCGAGATTGCATTGGAAAAAGCAGGTAAAGAAGTGATTACAATTTCCTATGCTCAAATGAATGCTTTTGCAGCGAATGTGTTAGAGGTTAAAAACGCAAATAATGAATCCTGTTTGATTATGAGTAACACTGCTTACAATAGTCTGAATTCTTCTCAGATAGGTAGAATTGAAAAGCATTCGAAAATAGTTACGGTTGATGTTGAAGTATTCGAAAAAATAGGAGGCGGTGGAATTCGTTGTATGATAACGGGGATACACGTTTAACCTAAATGCCAATAGAATCCCATTTTTAGGTGAACTCTATTAAGTAGTAAACTTGGCAAGGGAATGTTCGGATTACCAATCAAGTCATACATCAACATAATTTGGTAATGAGCCCTATCGCCGAGAGAGTTCGCGTAGCCACCACCAACCAAATATGCAAGAACATTCACCCTGTCCTCAAGGGGGTTATTTAAGAAATCAACTGTGTTATATATGTTAAGCTCAGTTTGAAGTACAATTTGTTCAATTGGGCGAAAACGTGCAAAAACACCTCCGCCGAATGAACTAAAATTGTAGGTTGCATTTATATCACGAAAACGCAATAACTGGTACATAGTGCTTACTCCTCCGGAGAAACGTTCGGTAATATCATAGCCAATCTGTGGTGATAGGTAAATATAACTCGATCCACTTCGGAAAGAAATATTCGCTTCTCCACCAACATAGATTTTTTGCTTTTGTTCGAACCAATTGATTCGTGATGGCGTATCAGTTGTGTCATTTTTAATATCATCAACATCATATTGCCCAAAAACGCCAAGTGTCAAGAATAAGCCTAGTCCTAAAAAAAGTATTTTCATTGCAATAATTTAATCAAAAGCTCCGAATTTATGGAGTGGTTTCCTTCAAATTTAACGAATTCAAATTGGATATGTTC
>JBLHOW010000110.1:0-16813 GCA_047623705.1 Crocinitomix sp. | reverse complement strand
TTCGAGAAAGACTAAAACATGCTCCAACAAGTTTTAATTGAACCAGCCAACTATTCAAGTATGCAACCGTAGTATTGGTAATAAGGTGTTTGTTAAATCTTTAAATAAAAAAAATGAAGTCTATTGTCCTAATTCTATCCCTTTGTTTATACAATTATTCCGGTCTCACGCAAACTTACGATTTCGTTTGTGGAGATGTTGGATATGAAACTGATTCAGGCGGCGGTACATTTCTTAATGTTGAAGAAAGTGGCGTAGACATTACCATTTCGGGAATGGCATATGACTTCTGTAATAGCATATCAATTCGGACCGGTATTAATAATGGTGTCAATGGTGGAGTAATACATAATTACACCTATACTTTTTCACAAGAAGTTGATTTCAGTTTTATCATCACCGATATTAATGTTGACACTGAAACCCCTTGTTATAATGATTTGTTAGTCTTTTCTGGCGATCCAGTTTTTAGTGATCCTTATAATGTGTTAGTTGATGCTGATACCATTATCCCAATTATTCCGAGCGGGATGCCTGCCTACGTTGTTATCAATTATGAAAATATTACGTCTTTCTCCATTGCCCATGGTGTTGGTGGAATAACCTGCAATCCAGGGTACATCCTAATTAGCAATATGAAATTCACGCCTATTAATTCTCATTTAAATACGGATGAATTGAGTAAAAAAAACAGTTTTATTGTTAACAGTTTTGTACAGGATCAACTCATTCTCGGTGGTGATTTTGAAATGATACCCGAACTGTTTATTGCTGATATAATGGGTAGAAAAATGAATATAACTTATAGCATTGGAGAGCATATCCTCATAGATGTTTCTAATTTGCCAAACGGCCAATACTTTTTATATTATGAAGAAAACTATGCCATCAAAGTAGAACGATTCATTGTCAGTCGCCAATAAAAACTGATATTCAGATTAGGAAAAGAGCATATTGCACGGTCATGTTCAACTTTGTGACTAGGTATAATCTCGCGAGCATGTCAACTACTATCTAACGGCAATAAATATCCTCACAAAATATTTCAAAATTATACTTTACTGCTTTTTGGTAAAACAAAAACTCAGATTGAATAGCAAATGATTCATAATCAAGGTTTTTTTGGTTATTCATAGCGACTGGTCGACTGGCACTGATTTCTATTTCCCATGTCTTAAGTCACGATTTTTCAACCACACAACTGCCATGCGCTTGCAAACCTTCTTTGATTTTTGTTAAAACGGAGGATTGAAAACCTTGAGAAAACAATGTCATTTCCAAGGAACTCCACCGCGCTTCGCATCCCCATATAAAAATGCCTACCTTTGCCGAAATTTATATGTAATCACGCATTGATTAAGTTTAATTTAGGCTTTTAAAATTGAACCATTCGATAGATCGACAGGCTCACTAACCTAAACTCAGGGCGTCGCATTGAAAACTAATTATGATAAAACACTCACTTAAAGAGAACCTAATCTATATTTCTATTGGAAAAATAGATTTTTCGTACAGAATTCCAGTTAAGAAAATAGGAAATACAATTGACTGGAAAATAGGAGAAAAAGAGACAAAGGGCATTGTTGTTAAAAATGTTTCAGCATGGACACTTCAATTATTCACAAAAAAGACGACCGAAGAAAAGTATATTAAGCAGTTTAAAAGTATTGTCCAAGAACATTGTTCTGACAACACGATTGATTGGGAAGCAACACTATTAGCGGCAAATATTCAAAATGAGTATAATTGGTTAGTTAGAACGAATAGCACAGCTGAGGAAAAAATTACTGAGGATGAGATTATTTCAAATTTAAAAAAGAAGTATAAACTTGTTTAAATTTGAATGTTTTTTTGAGCACATCACAATGCCATAAACACATTTTGACCGAAGCAAGAAACAAATTCTCGTTCGCGTAAAACCATTCCGATATTATCCTCTATTAATCATAAGGAATAACATTGTATCCGTCTATAAACGATCATTTTTGTTAGGGCTACTCTATCACTTAATATCTTTACTATATTTAAGCATCATTAATCCAGATTATCATTTAATTACTTCACCATAAGTGAATATCTTTTGAGGTTGATGCTATTAATATAGGATAAACTGATGCACCTATAAAAGTGTGTCCGCAACTTAAATATTGGCTATGGAAAAAAAGAAGGATAAAATTGGATTAGCACTTTCTGGAGGTGGATATAGAGCCGCGACCTATCACATTGGTACATTTAGAGCTTTGGAAAAAATGGGAGTTTTAGACAAGGTTAATGTGATATCGACCAACTCAGGAGGATCAATTGCTGGGGCATGTTATTCTTTAAATCATACTGATTTTGACAAGTTTGAAAACATACTTATAAACGGCGTTCAAAAAAGTGTCATTGGCAGGTTGATTAGAACACCCCGCTTTTTCATCCCCGTTCTTATAATGCTAGGAATTATTGTTTTTTCTATTGGCCTGTTTTTCACCAGTTATGCTTGGCTAAACATTCTCATTGGACCTGCTTTTATCATAGCATTTCTGTATGCCCAATATGAAATCCTACCCATTAGTAGAATTATAGAAAAGATTTATGATGATATTTTCTATCAGAAAGCAACTTTGGGTGATCTTTCGGGAAAATTTGAAACAGTAATCAACTCGACCAATTTAGATACAGGCAGAATTTTTCATTTTTCAAAAGATAAAATGGGAGATACCAAGTACACAGGCAAAAAAGCTTTTGAGAGCGAAAACCAACCCTCTTTCCCTGTATCCAAGGCGGTAATGGCTTCTTCTTGCGTACCATTTGCCTTTACTCCAGTTAAAATTCAGAAAAAATATTTTCGCAAGCCCGAATTCTACAGTCAAATTAAACCAAGACTAGTTGATGGTGGAGTTTATGATAATCAAGGTATACACAAACTCACACATTTACAGAGTGGAACGTTTTGCAAAAATGTAATCGTGAGTGATGCGGGTACTCAACTCCCATTTGAAAATAACTATAGAAACATGTTCACCTTATTGGTTCGTACAAGTTCTGTGTTTATGGCGCGAATTAAGAACCTACAAAAGATGAACAGTGTTCATAGTATACCTCAAGCTGCTGACTCTATTGTGGCGTATCAATCACTTGGAGACAATCTTGCTGAATCATTGAATGACTTTATAGAAAGACTTCAATTTGGCCACTTATCTAATGAAGTAATCGCTGGGCACAATATTTCTGAACAGTTAATCACAGATAAAGACTGGGCAGCAATTAAGCAACAAGTTTCAGATAAACTAGACGTCCCCAATTTAGTTGAGCAAGGTTGTAGTGCCGAAGAATTAAAAATTGCAAGAACTGTTTCAACTAATTTAACGCCACTAAAAGATGCACAAACAAAAGCTTTGATTAAACATGCTGCAGCCATTACTGAGATCCAAGTAAAGCTATATTTGCCGCATATCTTATAAGTGAATCGAATACCTGAAGCTATCTAACAATTAAAGTCAACAAATCCTCAGCTGATTTCGCGAACGGTTTAGTCAGCCTTAATCTACTCAAACAAAGTTGAAACATGGAAAAACATAGAAACAACGGAGCTATTGGCGCCATACTAGATGAATATGAAAAGGCTATCAATGAACTTATTCGTGAAATCAAAAACTTTTCCCCGAATCAATTAATTGAAATTATTGATCGAGAGACCAATGATGAGGATTGTAAATCTGTTCAAGGAATTTTGACACATATTGTGCAGAGCGGTTATACATATGTTGTTGAAATCAGAATATGGTTAGGAGAAGAGATCACCTACAAAGATAAAGTAGTACATAACTCAACAGAAAAATATGCAGAAGCCCTGAGGACAATGTTCCAATTCAATGCGCAATTATTTGAAGATTATCCGAATTTGGTCTTATGTGAACACGATTCAACAAAGAAAATAAAAGTCCGTTGGGGACAGACCTATGATGTTGACCAATTAATTGAGCACGCAATCATGCACGTGCATAGACATAGAAGACAAATTGAACGCTTTAAACTTAAAATGATTCCATAGCTTACTTAAAGAAAAATGCATTCAGAAACGGCCCTTTTGTGTCTCAAAGTAAAATCACTTCCGCTACGCTGAGATGCAATTTCACTTTACCCAGACAGCATGGTCTAAAAAACCCAATCGCAAAACTTTAATCCTGCCAAACAAATAACTCCGCAAAACTCCCGTTACTCATTTCATAAAAACAATAACCCAGTTCAATCTGTATTAATTTAATAACCTGAATCCTTTTTTTTGCAATATCTTTGAACAAAATTCATAACCCATTATGCTAAAAGGAAAAATTTTACTTGGAACTTTATTTTTTATACTAACCGGATTTGGACAAACATTTGAATGGGGCAACCTTAGCGGAGGACTTGGTCTAGATGCTACATATAGTATAGGTGTAGCGTCAGATGACGGTATAATATCCGTTGGAATATTTGAAGAGACGGTTGATTTTGACCCTGGAGTTGATGAAGTATCCTTAACTTCTTTCGGAGACCGAGATGTTTTCATACATAAAACAAATTCAGATGGAGAATTGCTTTGGGCAGTTTCTATTGGCGGAGAAAACGACGAAGGCTCAACTAGCATGACGCTTGACGCTGATGATAATATTTTTATTGCAGGATCATTCGAATCAACAGTTGACTTTGATCCAGGAGTAGGTGTCTTTAATTTAACAGCACCTGGCGACGGTTCTCATGAAAATTTCATTTTGAAATTAGACTCGGACGGGAATTTTTTATGGGCTAAATCATTTGGTGGAGAGTTAAATGAGGCAAACAATGAAATTAAGGTAGATGGAGATGGAAACATTTATTGCGCTGGCTTTTTCGAAGGAACAATTGATTTGGACCCTGGAGACAGTATTTTAGAATATACAGCACCAGGCATTGGCTCGGCTTTTGTCATAAAATTAGATGAAAATGGTGATTTAATTTGGCATTATGTCGTTAACGGTATAACCGCTGCTCATGGAAACTCGGCCTACGAGGTTGTAATTTCTGAACTAGGGGAAGTAACACTGACAGGGCATTTTTCAGAAACGGTTGATTTTGATTTTAGTGAAGAAACTTACAATGTAACAGCAGTAGGTGGAGCAGATGTTTTTGTACTTCGCCTCAATTCAGATGGAGAATTTATTTGGATGAATCACTTTGGAGGATCTGGAATAGACAGGTGTTTTCAAGCAAAATTGGATACTGAAGGAAACACTTACGTTACAGGAGAGTTTATCAATTCTTTTACAATTACACTTCCTGATGGGGAGGAAACATTTACGTCGCACGGAAGTTTTGACATTTTTCTAGCTAAACTCGATAGTGAAGGAAACTTTTTATGGATGAAAATATTTGGAGGTTTAGCAGCCGACCAAGGAAGAGCGGTTTATATCTGTGCTGATGGAAACTTGGCCATTACTGGTAGATTTCAATCCGCAGCAGATTTTGATCCAAATGAAGGTGTCTTTGAATTAAACTCAAGTTCCAGTATTGATGGCTATGTTGGGAAAATAAGTCCTTCTGGGAATCTTTTATGGGTAGAATCTTTTGGTGGAAGTTCCATTGATTTTGGAATAGATATTAAAGAGGACGCTGATGGTAGTATCTACGTTTGCGGTGCCTTTATCGAATCAGCGGATTTAAATCCAGGTGGCGGAATTCAAACTGTTACTTCGGCTGGTAGTTATGATGGTTTTCTTTTAAAACTAAGTGGTACAATAGGATTAGCAGCAAATGATTTGCCCAAAGTAGCACTCTATCCTAACCCTGCAGCTAATAATGAAGTATATCTTGAATTTAATGAAGTATTGAATCAAAGTAAAATTGAAATATTTAACCTTTCTGGACAGGTTGTTTACGCTAATTATTATGCCAATGAAACACCGCGTAACTTGAGAATTGAATTAAATCAAGAGCCTGGTGTCTATTTTGTCCATGTTAATGCCTTGGATCATAATACGCTCGTTTTTAAATTGATTGTGATGTAATTTTGGGGTGAAAGTTATTCTCTGTTGCTTACTTTAGATTATCTGCCATAAATTAACACGAACAAGCTTTCCTATAATTTAGAAAATTTTATCCTTTATGAAAAAAAATACTCTAAAGGTTAACAATGTTCTTAAAGTCTATAATGTTGTTTTACAAGGCAAAAACGTCGACAGTGATTATTGGAATGAAGATCATGGTTCATTCGATTTAATTCAAATTTTTGAAGAAGATTTTACGCAAAATGATTGGATAGCATTAGCATTGGATTTGAATAATTGGTCAACAGAACAGTTAGAATTATTTATTCAAGGAATATTAGGTGGATATTCAGGATATACAAACAATGGCGTTTATAATAACGAGAAAGAAGTCGTTTTGGAAATAACGAAAACAATTCCATATCGATTTGACTTGTTATTTCCTATCATTAAAATCGAAAAGGACAGAAAAGAGCTTTACGACCTTTTATCCCACCAAATAGTTGAAAACATTAACTTTATTAATGATCATTTTGACATTTTAATCACATTAGATATGGGATACTTGGAAAAAATAAGGACGTTATTTATTTTGCTAAAGTTATCAGACTCTAAAGATGAGATAGCGATTGAATTAAGCTCTAAAATCGATAATTCCATTAAAGCAAACTTCTTATAATTTTGATTCCGGATTCTCGATAAGCTTGCAAAAACAATGGATACTGTTTGCCAGCAAAATTACTATAATTCCCTATTTTTACAAGATCAAAAATAGTAAATAGAAATGTTATTGAAACCTGCATTGTCCATTCTTTCTCTGAGTATTATAGGTACATTTACTTCATGTCAGCAAGTTGATAACGATCAAAATATGGAAAAAGAAACTACAGCAACTAATAATCCTGATAGCTTAGATGATAAGAATGCATATTTGAATCCCGTGGATAGTAATATTTATATTAGTGAAGGTGAATGGGAAACATATGCTCCGGAAGTTCCAAGAACCAATGATGGAAATGTGCAAACTAAGCAGATCATTTTATTATTGGATGATGCACAAATGGAAGCACGCATCTCAATAGAAACGTTGGCTGAATTCATCAAAGTAGCAGAAGAAATCATTTATACAGAATTTGAGAACAGTGATAAAATAGGAGAATTACTTATCCAATTTACTTTAAACGAAACTGGAATTCCTGGTGTCGCGACATCCTTAACTGATGGCGTAGATCGTGATAAAACGTCAGAAATAAATAATAAATTAAAGGCAATTCGAGGATTCGAAACCAAGAAAGACAGTGTTCCCTTTCAATTACATATCGGAATTAATCAATAAATCTGTAAAAAAATGCCCTTCAGCGCAAACACTATCTACTTTGTTGCCAATGACAAATTAAAAAAGGAACTTGAAAAAGATCCTGTGCTCAGTTATAATTTGTATTGGATAAAACCAGGCACGTTAAAGGATGTAAAACTTCCAAAGCAAGGCCTTTTTGCAGTTACAAATATTGCAACAGCACAGTATAATGATGGACCTTATATTATTCCATGGGATGCTGTTTGGTCGAAAAAGCGACAAAAAACACATTTTTATTTGGATGGAAAACACTCAGAGCATCCGCCCAAAAGGATGTTAGAGCGCATTCATGAACTTATTACAAAGTGCAAGACGAAAGCCTTTTACTATAACGTCCAGACAGATGGCGGCCAATATATGCATGAATACGCTTGGATCTTTGGAAAAGATCATACCTCCATTTTGGATGAAGACGGTGAAAAACGGATATCCTTTATTAATCGAAAAAAGACGAAAATTAAAGGAGACGTTCTTTACTTGGCATTAAAGGGAGTTGGCGTTAAAACAAAAAGTAAAACAGGTTGGTTTGAACCCCATACCAGTATGTTCATTTGGCGCACAATTCGTTTATCACCATCAATAGATACACGTATAGAAAATAAAGCATTCCCTACTAGCTTTCGCCGCTCAGTAATACTTGGCGACTATGCATCTGCCAAAAACTGCATTGCAAATGGATTATTTCCGCAGATTACACAAGGACTTTTAGAGTCCGCTTCAGCTTCAGAAAATGCAAAACTGGTCGAATTAATGCTGAATAATGGTCTTAAGGTTGAAAATTGGTGGCGAGGGCCATTACACGTCGCTCAGAATAAAAAAACCATTGCTTTACTCTTAAAAAATGGAGCTGAAATAAATCATGAATCTAACCCATTAGCCGTCATTGCGGAATCAGGTCAAAAAGGGGCTGTGAAGTATATGATTAGCCAAGGCGCAAAACTTAAAGTAGATAAAAAAAATAGCTTATGGTTTAGCGCATGCAAAGGTGGCGTTCTCTTTTTAGTGAAAGAATTATTTCCGTTAGTTGATAAAAATTGTGACTATGTTGGCGATAACGGATTAACCATGGCGGCAGAAAACAATCGCTTAAAAGTTGTCAAATGGCTATATAAAAAAGGAGTTGAATTACAGCAAAAAGCATTGACCGAGGCTGCTAAGAACAATGGCTTGGAAACAGTTGATTGGCTGTTAAGCAATACAAAAATCGACATTGACGCTGAGCAACCGCATGAAAGAAATGCCTTATACGAGGCAGCCAATTATGATCACATTGAAATGGTCGACCTGCTATTAGATCGTGGAGCTGACCCGCATAAAACCATGGGTTCTTATAATTTCTCAGCGATTCATACAGCAGCATTTTCACGAAGTATACCGCTCATAAAGCGCTTTTTAAAGGCCGGTGTTTCCATCAACGCTAAATCAAATGACGACCGAACTCCTTTATGGATTGCTGTGTCGTTTCAGAATCAAGAAATGGTTGACTTTTTAATAGATGCTGGAGCCAGTACTGATTTGAAAGGCGGTTATCAAACAACTTTTGAAGAAATGGCAGCAAGTAAGAAAATTATGCTCAAGAAGAAATGAGTATAAGAAGCGAGACAATCATCTATAATTCTTCTTATATTTAGTCAACATTAACCCCGATTTCGTGTTTTTTCTCAAGTATAATTGGATCACTGATTTATTCAGAACAACTGTTAACAAAGACCTATTTAGCTTGTTCATAGGATCAATTAGATAGAACAAAAACATAATATCAAACAAATAAAATATTGAACAATATACCCGCTTATAAAACTGAATTAGTTTACGCTAAAAATCGCGTAATTCAATATTTATTTGAAAGCGAAGGACATAGATCAATTATTAAAGTTATTGAATATAAACCTTTAGAAAAAAAAGACGGTAAAACGGTCTATAATTTGGGTTTTGGCGATTATAACGAGGAAAATGGCAACATTTTGGATGATGTCATTAGCAATAATGGCGATATGCGGCAAGTTTTCAGTACAGTTATTAATACGGTTCCTAAATTTTTTAAAGAAAATCCCAATGCGGGAATTTGGATTCAAGGAAGTGACAGCGCTGATGATTATAAAAAACTATGTGAGATTAATTGCAGAAAGAAATGTGGCTGCTTTTGTAAAAATTTTAATCGCCGTTTAAGAGCGTATCAATATTACGTAGATAAAAATTTTGAAGCTTTAACCAAAGAATATACTTTCTTTGGATTTGATGATAGTGAAACACCTGATTTAGATCAATATATACCTAGAAATGAATATACAGGAATTTTGTTATTTAAGAAAAAATGACTTAACTTCGTTTGGAGTTGTGGATGATTTATTTTTATTCATAATCAAAAAATCACTTTTAATGGAACAAAAAAAGCAAATTTTAAAAGCATCTAAAGTTCTAGCCATGTCTAAATCGACAAAAGAAAAAATAGCACGTGTTGCAAAAGATATTCAAGGGAAAGAACTTTTCCCCGAAAAAATTAATTTGGCTAAAAAAACATTAAGTAAAATTAAATCTCTTCCGGTTTAATCAAAAGCTGCACCACTACCCTTACAAATCATTTCCCACTGTTACATAATAAGCATATTGTGCCTTATTATAACGTGCAAAGCAACGGAACTATATTTAAACAATTGTAAACAGTCTTTTTTGTATAAAATTAGATGAGGATGGAAATTTTATTTGGGCAAAAAAATATTATACTTCAGGACATCCTGAAGAAGGTTACTCAATACATGAGATGCATGACCATAGCATAATAATATGTGCTGAACCTGAAGCATGGAACGCATATAAAAGCCAAACTGCTCTTGTAAAAATAGATCAAGATGGTAATCTTGAATGGACAAAGATAATTAATCCTTATGAAGATTCATTTCCATATGGCAGCATCTTGAATGATAATGGTAGTTTAACAATTTTTGGAACCGACGGAACTTGGGAGCGGGATGGTCATTTAACATTAATGAAAACTGGTCCAAATCTAGAAACCCATTGCCCGCAGCAAGAGCGATCACTCGCAACAGCTGATCTAATTTTAACATTAGAAACTGGCGTTAGCGAGGAATTAACGAGCGATTTTTTAGATTTAGATTGCATTGCTACTGACATAACCATTGCTGAAAGCTATTTATGTGGCACAAGTGAAATCGAAAATAATGAGAAAGCTTATTTACTCCACTGCTAACCTAATCCGGCCCATAATACTTTAAATTTTAATGCGCCAATTCAAGAAGTAACCTTAGTCGATAATTTAGGTCGCATAGTAATGTTCAATGAGAATATTGTCAGTCTTGACATCTCTCATTTACCTAATGGGGTGTATTTCGTGAAAATGAAGAATGACAATGCTTACACCAACCAACTACTTGTTAAAAATTAAGGATTGCTTGAGTTTATTAAGCAAAGGACACTGCTAGTTTTCGTTTCACTTCTAAAAGATTGTGGCGCTTGAGCACCGCTACCTTTATAAATCATTTCCCACTGCCACATAATAAGCATATTGTGCCTTATTATGACGTGCAATTCCTTCTAAATAATCCAATTTTGATTTGATGTATAATTCTTGCGTTTGCAAAATCTCATAGGGTAAAACAGTTCCTACATTTTGGCGATTGATACTCATTTGCATAGCTTCTTCAGCAAATTGTGTTCCTTCTTCTGCTAAATCCATTTGAGCTTTAGCCGCTTTTATCAATTGACTGGCTTTTAATACTTCGGCGTTAATAGTGGCTTTGGTTTGATCCATCTCCAATTCTTGAATTGCAATATGTGCGTCGTATTGCAATAGCTCACCTTTATAAACCAATCTCCCTGTAGGGATTCTCCATCTTAGTGCCAAGTTAATTTCACTCGTTGGGTTAATGGGCGAAAAGACATCTCCAAATACAGAACTATAAGCACCAACGCTCAACTGTGGAATCAATAAACCTGTTGTAGTTACCTTTTTCTGCATGTTGATGGATTCTAATTCCATTGCCATTCCTTTCAACTCTGCTCGATTGGCATAAACTGAATCATAATTCGTAGCCATATCAGCCGATTTAAGCAACTCTATTGGCGCCAAGTACAAATCTGTTGCAACCAATTCAATCGTTGGGTCCAGGTTTAATAAAGCGATCAAATCTGCCGACTTTTCATTATATGTGATTTTAGCATTCAACATTTCTACTTTCAAATGGTTGATATTGCTTTTGATCATTAATAATTCGGATGAATAACGCAAGCCTGCTTCTACTTGAACAGCTATTTGTTGCGAAATTGTATCGGCTTGACTTACCAAATTTTCGTACGTTTTATAATACAACTGTGCGGATAGAAAATCATAATAACTGCTGATGATCTTCAATAAAACCTGATTTTTTTCTGCTTGGTTTTTATACTGTAAGGCTTCTGCTTTTAAACGCTCGGCTTTTAACGTGTAGACGCCTTCAGCAAAATTCCAATTGGCATCAAACCCTACTCCGCCCCAAAAGCTTTGTCGATTCACATCCGTAAAAAAGGCACCATTCCCATTCATAGCATTTCCCCACAATTGATGCATTGAAATACCTGCATACAAGTCTGGCAGCCACCATTCTTTAGCCTTTGCTAAATCTGCGACAGCTGCGGCACGTTCTAATTGAAATTTTTGAATCGTTAGATTATTAGCCCCCCCCAATTCAAGAACCGTTTCCAAATTAATGGATTGTGCATCTTGCGCCTTTCCTGCAAACCCTGTTGTAAAAAACAGAATAATTACCAATGATAGTATTTTCCAGTTTTTCATGCTTAATCGTTTTTTATAACTGGATTAACAAATTGTCCTGCTTTTACCAAACCTTTCCCTTGAATAATAATGAGGCTATTTACAGTAATTTCAGGATTCAGCACTTCAAAATAATCTTTATTGGTCAAGCCAATTCGCAAAGGTACTTTTTCAACGATATTGTCTACTACAACCAAAACATACGCTTGATTCTGCCCAGTCAACTTAGCTGTAATTGGCAGAGAAACAACGTCATTCCTGCTGCTTATCTCAATTAATACTTTAGCATACATGCCGGGCTTTATTTTACCATCAGAATTTTCAATATCCAACTCAACTTGCATGGTTTTTGTTTGTGAATCTAATGCACCAGCCAATCTGCTTACAGACGCGCGATAAGCACTTCCTTCTAATTCTGGAAAGCTAACAGATGCTTCCATCCCTTTAGATATAAAGGCCACATCAGATTCAGGCATGGGAATGGTAACACGGATGGGATTAACTTCTTGAATTTCAACAATTCCTTGCGGATTATCCTCTGTTAACCCACTTTGAACCAATGCACCATTGTCTACCATGCGTTTTGTAATCAAACCAGCAAACGGTGCCCGAATTCTTAGAAAGCCTAAACGATCTTCTGCAGCCTTTAATTCTGATTGCGCCAATAAGAACTCAGCTTTAGCATTGTCTACCAATTGTAAAGGAACAATAGCCGGAGTTTGCTCATGCGTAGCTGCCAAACGATCGTAAATCGCTTTTTTACCATCATAAACTGCCTGTTTTTGTTCGCGTTCTCGCACTATGTTCGGGTTGGATAATAAAGCAATGGTTTCGCCTTTCTTTACCACATCACCAATGTCTTTTTTAATGCTGGTTACATAGCCACTTTCCATGGCATAAATCATCACTTTTTGGTTGGCTTCTGCCGATCCCGTGATTAGAATTTCTCCAGAAAATGATCTTTCCTGAGGGTTTACTACCTCAACGGATTGTACTTTATCGTTGGCTTCGTTAGGCGTTGATGAAGTGTTCTCACCCTCATCTGAATTTGATCCACAGGAAAAAAGAACAGCGAGACTGAAACCAATAATTGGAAGATAGATGCGTGTGCGATTCATGCTTTATTTTTTATTGGTTTTAATCATCATTAAATAGAGGATCGGGATAATATACAAGGTCAATAAGGTGGCCATAAATGTCCCACCAATTACTGCTACGGCTAAAGGCACGTTTGCCTCTGAACCTGGATTGGTCGCTAGCGCAGTTGGTAATAATCCGAAAATAGTTGTTGCGGCAGTCATTAAGACAGGGCGAAAACGATCTGCTGCTCCATTTGAAATGGCATCTTTGATTATACTTCCCTCTTTTACTAATGAGTTAATTCGATCAATTAAGATATTTCCATAGGAAACTGAGATCCCAACCATCATAATAATACCCATCAATGATTGAATATTTAAATTGGTGCCTGTTATCCACATAGCTAAGGCAACTCCAATGATTCCAAGAGGAAATGCCATTATAATGATCAAAGGCTGCTTAAACGATCTAAAAAGTGGTAGAATAATTAAGAAGGTGAGAATAACGGAGAGTAATAACCCAAAGCCTAAATCACCAAAAGAGTTTTTCATGGTAGCAATTTCTCCTTGAAATACCACTTCGTAGCCTTCTGGAATTTCCATTTCACTAATTTTTTGCTGAATTTCATCCGAAACACTTCCTATATCTTGCCCTTCTACATTGGCATAGACATTGAATTCGCGCTGTAAATTATAATGGTTAATCTCAACTGGATTAAGTGATTCAGTAATATTTGAGAAGTTTCTAAATGGAACTGGCACTCCGTTAGCTCCCATCACTGTGATATTATCTAAACTATGCTCGTCATTAATTAAATATTCCGGATAAGTAACGCCAACATAATAGTGATTTCCATTGCGTTCATCAATCCAAAAGGATTTATCAAATGTAGCAGATGAGTTAAGCGCAGAAACCACATTTTTAATCGCATCTACCGGTTTAACACCTAATTGCGCGGCTTTAATTCTGTCAATATTAATATCCTTGGTTGGTTGATCAATTCGTTGTAAGATTCTAACATCACGCGTTGATGGAATTTCTGTGATGATTGTTTTTAAATCTTCTGAAATTTCTCTTAGCACATGTAAATCATTCCCAATGATTTGAACATCAATCGGAGTTGGTTTTCCTTCATTCAATGCCGCCGTAATCAATCCTCCTGTATCGAAACTTAATTCTACTCCAGGGAAATTTGTGCGTAATACTTTTCTTAATCTGCGTGCATATTCAAAGGTACTGACTGAATGATTCTCTTTTAATTGTAATCCAATAAAAGCATCCTGCGTTCCAGAATTTGGTGTATAGGCAGCTGGCAAATCATAAAAAATTCCAATGTTCGAAATCATTTGCTCTAAATCGGTTCCCAACTCTTCACGAATCAGATCTTCCATTTCGATAATCGTAGCTTCGGCCGTTTTTAAAGGTGTTCCAGATTCCATCCGTACTTGAATCTCCATTTGACCAACATCCGATTTAGGAAACAATTCATAGCCTAATTGACTATTCATAATGAAAAGCGATCCAATAAAAGCCAAAACAGTAATTCCTAATACACCCCATCTAAATTTCAAGGCCCAATTCAAACTGGCTTGATATTTTCCTTTCAAATAATCTATAAAACGCTGGAAAAACCCAAGGAAATTCCGTTTCTTTTCTGTAGCTCCTTTCGGCAAGCGATTTCGGAATAAATAAGCAGCCATTAAAGGCACCAAAGTCAAAGAGAAAATATAAGACCCAATCATTGCAGCACCAACCGTAATGGCTAAAGGTGAGAATAAGAACTTAGCAATTCCTGTTAAAAATATTACAGGAAAAAACACAACAATAATAACCAAGGTTGAAGCTAATACTGGCGTTGCTACTTCTAAAGCAGCATCCAAAGCCGCTTCCCATGACTTTTTACCCATGTTTAAATGGCGATCAATATTTTCAATTACAACAATTGAATTATCCACCAATAAACCAAGCACCAGCACTATTCCACCCAATGTAATACTATTAATGGCTTCTCCACTGAAGGATAGAATACAAAAGGCAAATAAAACCGACAAAGGCAAACTAATTGCCACAACTAATGCCGAACGCCAATTCCCTAAGAACATGACTAAGACAATAATTACCAAAACTAAACCACCTAAACCTGCATTTGTTAAACCAGAAATAGCGTTTCTTACATAAGAACTTTGATCAAAAATAACGTCCAATTGTACATCATCAGGCATTCTTGCTTTTAACGCTGGAATGGCCTCTTTTACAGCCTCAACAGACGCTACTGTATTTGCACCAGGTCGTTTAAAAATAGGCAAATACACTTGTTCACGACTATCAACTCGTGCAATATTGGTTTGAATTACACTGGCATCCGAAGCATAACCAATATCACTCACATAAATCGGTTTCCCATCTCGATAAGCGACAATGATATCATTAAAATCTTCCACATCAATAATCATCCCCTTGGCATCAATTCCGTAGTTTATGCTTCCAATTTCCGCAATTCCAGAAGGAATCATGGTTGTATTTTCTTGAATCGCATCATTCACCTCTGTTTGAGAAATTCCGAGTGCTTCTAATTTAGAAGGATCAACATAAATGTGAATGCGTCGTTTAGAACCTCCATATGCTGCTGGTGCCACAATCCCCTTCACACTGCTTAGCATTTGTCTTAAGTTATAGTATGCAATGTCGTACAACTCTTTACCACTCTTGGTTTCACTACTTACTGTGAGTAGCATCAAAGGTTTGCTCGCCGTAGGATCAAAAGGTTGAACCATTGGTGGAAGCGTTCCTGGTGGCTGATAATACATATCACTCATGGCATAGGCAGAAGTATTTGCCATAGCCTCAGCAGGGTCAACATCCGCACCATAAAAATTAGTAACAATGCTAACGCCCATTATACTTTTAGAAAGCTGCTTTTCAATTCCAGGCGATTGACCCGTCCACCGCTCCATTCGACTTGTAATATCTTTTTCAACAACCTCAGCTGGCATTCCTGGATAAAGCGTTAAAATTTGCATGGCAGATTTCTCAAATTGCGGCAAAATATCCACAGGCATTCGCGGAATAAGAACCCCCGAAAGTAAAATGACAATTGTGGCAAACACAATGACCAAATAAGGATTCTTAAATGATTGTTTTATCATAATTGGTTTTAGATATAATGCTGTTTACGGGATATAGGATTCCAGAATTTGGCAGCGACCAAAGGTAGTTAATTATAATGAGTCTAAATTAGGTGGTTTTGGGGGTGTTGTTTTGATGCAAATGCCTATATTTAGGAGGTGTGATTAACCCCAATTCTTGAAAGTTGTTTTTATAATTTTGTGGTGTTTACACTTTTAAAAGGAATAAAGTGAATATTCACTTTATTCGAATGTTATATTCAATCGCAGCGCTGACAAGGGATTCCAAACAAAATGTATAAGTGTATGGAGGGGTGAAAAAGGGTTAATAACGAACGCTCAGCTACGGACGTAGCTTCTGGTTAATTCTTAGTGCGATTGCACTGTCAAATCTCGATTTGTAAACGTGTAACGTGTTAAGAATTAAGAAGTCGAAGGTATAGTTCAAAAATGACAAATGCAAGTTTTGGCGTGAACTAGACCTGAAATAGTTCGT
>JBLHOW010000109.1:0-17147 GCA_047623705.1 Crocinitomix sp. | reverse complement strand
ATCCCATTGGCAAAATCCAGTCAGTTTTGCCTTCTTTACGAAACTTTTCTAATACTTTCAGTTGACCTTCAAAATTAACCACTATGCTCTCTTCTTCTGGTGTAACAATGCCGTCTTCTTCAACTAAATATTTGTATTGTTCATAAATCAATTCTTCCATTGGTCGCGCATTTCCAGCCATAATAATTATGCCTTTAGTGTTTTTTGCCAATGTACCAATTCGTGGTGCAGCCATTCCTCCTAGACTGTGACCAAGAACATAAATTTGTTTTTTGTCGATTCGTTTATCCTTTTTTGCTAAATCAACCGCAGAGATTGCATCTTCAATTGTTTCCTCAAATAATGTCATATAAGTGATGTCTATTTGGGGTGGGGCGCTATATTCTTTTGTGCGCTTTGTATAGCGAATAACAGCAATACCTTTTTCCGCTAGTCCATGCGCTATATCTTTAAATAACTTATTAGGTCCCAAGGTTTCGTCCATGTCATTTGGCCCAGATCCGTGTACTAAGATAATGGCGGGAACTTTATCGTCACCTTTTGGTAATGTCAAAATCCCTCTTAATTGAACGTCTTTACCTGTTTTTACTAGAATCTCTTCTTCGAAGATTTTTTCTGTTTCCACTAAATCTAAGTTTAATACTTTGTGTGGTATAAAAAGAATTCCTGCCACACTTTCGCTAGCGTCAAAGGCCAGTTTTAAATCGAGCAAAGTATTAGCAAACGTAAGGGCTTGATAAGAAACAACAGCATCATTTTCTTTAGAAACATGCACGGCGGATTTGCTTTCATAAGTTCCAGCTTGTCCTTGGACTTGATTCCAAATTTCTTCCAATTTAGCGGCGTCAACCTGAGCCAAAACTTCAGGAGTAAAATAGTCCACAGCGGTTTCGTAATCTTCCGAAACAAGCGCTTCTGAAAACGCGGCAGCCTTTATTTCTACATTAGGGTAGGTTTGACTATTCGCTAATAAACTAAGTGAAAAGATGAAAAAGGTAAGTTGAATTTTCATAGAATGGTATTATGATTGTGATGTTTTTAATTTCTTCGCAGCCAAGTAAGAATGAACTACAGGAACGAAGGTGATAATAACTAGTATTGAAATCATGCTGATTATTGCAATTAATGAAGTAGAGATTAATGCAATAAGCGCAATAAACAATCCACCAATGAACCACATTTTACCGCCCAATTCATGTGTGGATTTCCAAACGGATGGATGTTTTAATGTCCATGGTGTTCGGATTCCTAAAAAATAATTTGGTTGAATGGTTTTGAAAAAATTACCCAATGCCGTAAATAATAATCCAAGTAGAACGAAAATAAAAGTTGGTCTTGCAACTTCTCCATGACTAGCAGAATAGATAATAAATACGGCTAAAATTGATGTGAATAGGATCAGTATAAACTTCAATGCTGCAAACTTTTTGCCCATCTTATTTAATTTTTCAGCCGGTCCAAATCGCTGGATTAAGAGAAAAATTACATAAATGAAAAAGGGCAGGATAAATGGTATTAGAATCAAGATTGCCTTTGATCGCAAGCCATCAATTTCTCCAGCAGCATTCCAATGGATAGGAACGATAGCCGGAAGTCCCGTCCAAACAATTGCTAAATAAATAAAAGGCAAAAGCACCAGGCCAATGCACATCATTTCACTTTTTAAACTAGTCTTCATCTTCATCTTTATCTTGTTTTAAAGTCATTACCCATGATACCAAATCTTCTAAAATTGTGGTGTTGATAGAATAAGTGACAAATTGTCCTTTTTTAACGCTTGAAACCAAATCAGCCCGTTTTAATAAATCAAGGTGATGAGAAATGCTAGGCTTTGAGATCTTAAATTTTTCCGCAATTTCACCCGCAGTCATTTCCTTTTCCTTTAATAAGTCTAATATTTCACGCCGCGTTTGATCGTTAAGCGCTTTGAAGAGGTTCTTCATTATTTATATATTTAGACAAATATCTAAATACTTTTTGGACTGTGCAAACTTATTTTGATTAAAGCAACTTTTAGTTTTTGACTTAATAAGAGTTGTTAAGCTTTACTTGGTTGACTAAGTGCGTTTTATGCGGGTTTTGTTTTGGAGAAAGATCCGGGTTTAATTTTATAAATGGGTGTTTAAGTTAATAAAAGAGAAATATTTTAGACCATGTTTTTTGATTGAATACAAGGAACTGAAAACGGTTAACAACTGATAGAACTCCTATTGCGAAGCATGGGAATCGCCGGCCTTGTTCGTTTTTCAGGAGTGATATGATTGAAAAAAAATCAGGCCTTAACTTTTTGTGTTAAAACAAAAAGTAAGAGGATTTAATTAAAACATGCTTCCAATTTATTAAGTCGTCTTTGAAAATAAATAGGTATGAAAAACTCTATCTATCTCCGCCACTGCCACCTGTACGCTTATTCTCATCCTCTAATCCCGTTTCACGATCACGCGTTTTCTTCACATTCTTATTCCCAAAATTATAGCTTATGTTGAAAGAGATACGCTGACTTTCATATCCTCCAGAGCCGTCGAAAGAAACATCTCCGAAAGTTGCATTAGCTTTCCAAAATGAGGTATAAAAAATATCAGAACCAGCCAGTCGCAAAGATAATTTGTCGTTTAAGAATTTCTTTTCAATTGCCGCATTAAAGGCGCCCATACTCTGTGTTATATATGTTCCGCCCCAAACAGATGGTGAACTAACCCACCCAGAAAGTTCTAACTTAAATCCTTTAGGAAGCAAGAATGTGTTTTGCGCATAGCCATTGACAGATTCCTGTGTAATTGGATTGAACTTTGGATCATTAGCGATATAAGAAGTTGAAGAAGCATTGACTGAAAGATAAATACTCCACCATTTTTTAATTTGAAATGGTAAGCTCACACCAACGTTTATAGTACTTTGGTCAGCTACGTTTAAGGAAGTTAAAAAAGCTTTATCTGTCCCAAGTGTATCGGTAACTTTTGCAAAAAAGTCCTGTACGTAAGCATAACTTACTGAAGTTGTAAAACGATATTTAAATGTATGTGCCACACGCGCATTATAACCATATTGTGGTTGCAAGAATGGATTCCCCTTCATAAATGAAAGCTCGGTAGATTGGTTGACAAATGGATTTAAAGATTGATAATTTGGACGTTGAATCCTTTTGCTAACTGTAAAGGCCCACATATGTTTATGACTTGGCGTATACGTTAAACCACCGCTTGGAAATAGGTTCAAATATTCTCGTTTAACTTCATCCTCATCACTTTGTTGAGTGCTTATTAATTCACCGTCAGATTTCGTGTGCTCTGCCCTTAAACCCACCTGCATTTTCCATTTTTGATTCAAGTTTTTAGCATAATTAATATAAGCCGCATTAATGTTTTCTGAATAGATAAACTGATTCGTTCGATCTGTATTTAAGACATCCACGCCATCCGTAACATCATAAAAATTAAAGTGATTATCCGTTGTTACAAAAGATGATTTTACGCCAATACTAGCTTTTCCACCCCATAAATTCTGACTATAATCAATTTTAGCCGAATAAATAGAAATCGCAGTCGGTGTATGCATGCGGTAATTATTCTCAAATAAAGTGTCTTGAGTTGTTCCGTCTAGATAAAGATTAGGCTGATAATTATAGGCATCTCTATTATAAACTGCATAATCAGCATCCATAGTTAGTTCATGCCCCATAGTATCTGCAAAACGATAGTTAACATTACCAGCCAACTGATAATTCGTTCCATAGCCGCTATTTTCAGCTATCAATTGTTGTTCGGGCACATTCGTTTCAAGCGGAATGATAAACGTATTCGTTATACCTTCACTTTTTGAATCAAAGAAATTACCACTTGCCAATACACCAAACGTATGCTTATCATTTAAAAACCAATCGGCTCCCACTTTTCCATTATGTGCTCCTGTATAATTGTTATTCGTAGTTTCGGTATTATAGAGGTAGCCATACTGTGTACGATCCATATTAAAAAAGCTCCAATTTCTACCAAAGTTATTGCTGTAAGATGCATAAACATTTGTTCTTTTATTTCTATGGTTTAAAGATATTGATGAATTTCCATGATGATTTCTGCCATATGCATATCCTGCCGTAATGGTTCCATTTGTCCCCAAATTTTTATCTCTTTTTAAAATGATATTAATGATTCCAGCATTCCCCGCTGCATCATATTTAGAAGAGGGTTGTGTAATTATTTCAATTTTATCAATATCCGCGGATTGCAGTGTTTTTAAATAATTAATCAAATCATCACCCGCCAAAATGGAAGGTTTATTGTCAATAAATATTTGAACACCAGATTTTCCCTCAACAATAATATTGTTGTTATTGTCAATTATAACACCTGGCGCCTTACGTAATAAATCATATCCGTTCGATCCTGTAGCATTCAATGTATTGTCAACATTAAAAACCGTCTTGTCAGGATGAATTTCAATGATTGGTCGCAATTGCAATACTTGCACCGTTGCCAAATCCGCGTCAGGCAACATCTCTATGGCCCCCAATGCGATTGATTTACCATTCACATTAAATCCCGCCGAAATATAATTGTCGAAACCAATAGACGAAATACGTATAAAATAAGCACCATTCGGAACGCCACTAACGTTGAATTCACCCAAGGTGTCCGTCACCCCAAATTTAACAACAGATGAATCGCTACTAGATTTAACCAAAACGGTAGCAAAAGGCACGGCTGATTTTTCAGATGAAACTATTCCTGCTACATTATAAGTGGATTGGGCTTGTGCTCCAAATGCGCTGCATAAAATAAAAGCGGCACTGGCTATTAGTTGTATATGTCTAAAAATCATGTTGTTTCGGTTTGAAGTACAAATTTAGAGAATTTATAAGCAGAGATTATGGATTATTTTATGAATAGTGATTAGTAAGGGGTAAGCGGTATTAATTGAATGTTGGTGTGGGGATGAGAGAATGGTAAGGTAACTTTCTACTAATTGTTCAATGCTTTTATACCGGTAGAAGGTCGCAAAACCAAAATCCTATTGTGCTTTCATTATTGTGTTGTTCATCCTTTTGTGGGTTTTGATAAGCCCGAAATACTTTTTCCCCAAGCGTAAATTTTACTGAATGATTAAAGATGGGGCCATCATAACAAAATGTATGAAACTCACCATTTTCACCACATGGGTCAACATTATCAGGCAAGTCACGAACAAAGTCAGCATCTATTTCTCTACCTATGAAAGATTCGTCTAATAAATCAGATTTAATACATATTACAATTGCTTTAAAACCGAGCGCAATGAATTCTTGAATAACTTTTTTCGTGTCAACTTTCCAAATTGGGAAATGGCATTTAATTCCATGTTCAAGTAACTGCTCTTCGCGATACTTGCGCAAGTCTTCAAGAAAAATATCACCAAAGCCGCAATCTGTATAACCATCAGCTTTTAATTTATCAACCGTTTGCAGCATGATTTTATTATATTCCTCCATGCTTGGCTCTTCAGGTAATTCAACCGTATGCAAAGGAAGGCCTATCGCATTTGTTTGGCTAATCAATAACTCTCGGCGTAAACCATGCATAGAAACCCGATTATGATGGCTGTTAATGGTAGTGAGGAATAAGTCCACTTTAAAATTATCATCCTTTTGAAGATGGTAATATGCCAGAGCGCAATCTTTTCCAGTGCTCCAATTAAAGTATGTTTTTAGTTGTTTAGACATGTGCTATTCTCGTAAATTCAGATTGAATTCTCTAAAGATAGTGGCTAAAGGAAAAGAGGAGAAAAAAAATGAAATAAATTTTGCTTAGAAAAAAGAAGTGAAAAATTAAATGGGGTTCTAGCTTAGTCTGAATAAAGTTGATTCTACCCAATTCAATTTCAAAATTTGCAACAAATCTATTAAGTTGGAGACAACTCTTCACTTCGTAAAACGCTTGTAACGTCAGTTCGAGTGATTTTAGATAATCGAAGATTATAAAAAATTGTATCGCTCTGCTATGCTGAAGCTTCGCGAAAGCAAAGAGAACAAGTGGAAACCAAAAAAGTCTCGTTTCGACTTAGGCAAAGCAACGCTTCTCGCCCTAAAGTTTATTAAACCAAAAAAGCCTCGACGATTAACGTCAAGGCTTCTTAAACAATGTGTGATCTGTCAGGGTTCATATTTTTTTGTGACAAAACCTCTTGAAATTCTTTTATGCTGTCATATTTAGGTGATTCGTTCATTTGTTCACGGTCTAACATTTGTACTAACAATTATAGCTTTATCCTACATTCTTACAAATTCCCAGATATTACATTAATCTTTTTATTGATATTTTCACTTAAGTAAACAAAGGCAAATAACGTTTGAGTAAAGTTAGGCATTTTTAGATGCCGCCGCGAGGTCGGTGGCATTCCTGCGTGGAACCCCAGGATTTGGTACAAGTAACTGGGAGAATTTTGTGTAGGCCAAGGAATGGGCGTGGACTTTATTTACTATGTTATGAACCGTTTTCACACAAAGTAAACCAATGTAATTAGCACTGCTGTCATTCCGAGTGACAAATAATATTTGATAGGATGACTTGGCGTCATTTTCATTAATTTCCGATTAAAAAGCAAAATAAGTCCAAAAATTGACAGGGCAATTAGAACCATTTTATATGGAATAAAAAGATCTGCGTACCTTATTTCTATGTCAGAATATTGCATAATATTCAGTTGAAATTTATATAAAGTGAATATTGAAGAAAACAAGAGGAAAGTACAGGACGCAACACAATAACTCCATGCGAAGATGTTGTTTTTGAAAATAAGAAATGCTGATAAAATAGCTGTAATTCCTAATGACCAACCATGATTAACACGCCACAATGTCTCCCAATCCAATTGATAAATTGGGCTTTGCGTTGATGAATGCTGTCCATAAAGTTTAATAGATAGATATAATTGGTATCCTTGAAAGGATAATGCTAGCTGAAATATTCCAATTATGAGGATTAATGTGCTAAATAGATATAGCAAATTTTTATACTTTTTGTTCAACTTATAATCTTATTTGATTTACTAGAATCAATGGTTCACAACGTTTGGCTAAATTTTCGTTGCTGTAAGGTACGAAACAGGAATGAAATTTAATTTTTGTTATATATAGTTTTATTTAGCGTGATCAATGATTTTTGGTTTTCTGTCCCCTGAATCATATATTGCTGCAGTTAAGAATTCGTCTTCTTGATTGAGCGTAAATTCAACAGCCCAGTTAAAATCTTTGTCGAAAAGAACTATAATAGTATCGCCTGCTTGGTCAGCTCTTTCAATAGAAAGATAAGATTGAATGAATTTCAAATAATCATTTTCGAGTTTAAATGATCCTATTCCCATAAATTCATTTAACACTTGATCAATTAGGTTCATTTTATACCATACTACATTGTCATATCTGGTAGAAGAGGGAGAGTTTAAAAAATCGATAACTTCTTTAAACGACTTCCGCAGTGTACCCAAATCAACCAATTCTTCATTTTGCAGGTTTACTGGTGTTTTATTTGTCAGTAGTTTCTTGCCAATACTTGTTAAATCAAATCCTAAATCTTTGATATAGTTATTGTGAATGTATCTTTGGTAACTTCCTGGAGGATAGCTCCTCATTGCTTCTGGGTAAATCATTAATTTCGTATTATATATAACGTTTTAATGTAAAAAGGCGTTTTAATGCTTTTTACATAGTGTTAGCAGTTATTTTTTTATTTCATAGTATTCAAATGGTTGTTTCAAATTATACTTTAATCTAATTTGTGATTCCCAATTTAAGTATTCCTCTTTGAAGTCGTTAAAATCACTAGGAACTCCATTCGTCCAATACATTTCACCATAGGTTGCTATCATAGCCCAATGAAATTCGAGTTCATGTCCTAAATATTCTACATCATCTTTGGATCTTGGTACTTCTGACAAAAAAGAATGGCTGAGATTTTTCTCAGCTATACCTTGAGTTAAGTGACCATATTTTACCATTATGTGTTTCACCAATTCATAAAAAGAGTAATGATTGAAAATTATTCCCTCGTCAAGGTCTTCATACCTATAGCCGTCTTTTAATTCTGTGTTTTTCATTATTACCTTATAACCGTCGGTCGCAGTTATTGATTAATCCGATATTTTTTAAGGTGCTCCCAATCAATAATATCAACGTTTTTATATACCTTTTGTAAGTCATCTCTCAGTTCCATGAGAGCAAAACCCAATAAGTTCTTTCCATTCCAGAAATGAGGGGTATTAATTTTTGAATTTTCAGCACTTAATCCAACTCCCCAAATTTTATCTAAAGGACTTGCTTCAACAAGAATTTTGTTGTCAGTCGATAAAAGAAAGTCTCGCATTTCTTTATTTTGACTGAATTTATAATAGTTACCTGTCAACACAATTGAATATTTAACCTTATCCCAGATGTCTTGCTTAAAATTCCTAACTTTTTGGCCTAAAGATTTTATTTCTTTAGGGCTGTTAGAATTCATAATTTTTTTTTCAATTTCCTCATCTTCAAAAAGTCTAGCCTTTTCAGCCATCATATATTGTTCAGCAGATGTATAATCATATATGTCTACTTCAAACTTTGAGTATTGCCATTGGCTCAAACAGGCTTTATCAACTATTTCGTGTTTAGGCTTCCAAAAGTGTAAATATTCTGATGTTTCACTTACAGTAGCTAAATTTCCAATAGAATATTTGGGTTTTCCTTCCATTTTCCAAAAAGAGATCAATTCATAACTGTATTCGTCAAAATTTGCATCCTTCGGATTTCTCCAAAAAGCAGGTCGCGGAAACATTTCATCATATCTTTTTTTATCATCAACAGTTAACTTCTTTAACCAATCAAATAAATCCCATTTATAGCCTTCACCGTACCCCATTCTCCAACCAATAGAAAATTGAGTGATCTCTGGATACATAATCCAAAGTGGAGGCATTGGTTTGTCTATAGTAAAATTAAAAGGCATTAGGCATTTTTTGTTATTGTGAACAGTATCGTTGGTTAGGTTTATGTTTTTCAGCTTTTATTCGCTATTAAATTAAGTCATTCAATGGCGGGGACTCATGCAGTTCGATTTCCCACTCTTCATAAGGAGGAGTTACCTCGAAATTAGAATCGCAATATGAGCGTAAATAGTCTACAGCTCTTTTTTCTGCATATTTTGCGTTTAATACAGTTCCACTTTCATCTAATTCAATCACATTTACATATATCGCAAACACTTGCTCAATTGCGCTCGGTTCTTCTCCATAAATTTTCATGTAATCAATGCCTTTCAGTTGGTAATGAGTCCCACTAGAAAGAAAATAGGCGAATGTTCTTAATGCACCACTAAAGGAGTTACTTAATTTCATATTGTGTTAATTACTGCTAACGTCTCGGCTATGGTTAGTGCGGGAATTCAGAGAACTGAACTTTCGATTAAGCACTTAGCCAAAACTTTTTATTTTGTTTTATCTTTTCATTTTAAAGCCAAATCAAAAGATTTGGCGGACTTTGTTAAAAGTTCTAAACTTTAGATTAAGCACTAAAATCCGTATTAACTATAGCCATTGTTGTGCGTTCGTTATTTTTTCATCTATTATCATTTTCTCACGATTCCTTGAATTTGAACATAATAGACAGAATTTCTGGGTTCATCTACTCCAACATAAGTATAATATTCCGCTTGACATTTTTCACAGGAAACTTTATCAAATACAGGAAATCCACCTTCTCTTGATTTATTTACGATTCCGATTTTGTAATGTTTTTTTAACTCAAGATATTCTTGTTGATTCAGGTTTTCTCCTTTTCCTGTCCAACTATTCTCGATTTGAGTCTTACAATTCAGTTGTAGTTTATTTCCACAAGGCAAACATTCAAAAGTGTAAAATTCTGAATTATTCAGTCCAGTTACAAAATCAGGTTTTTTTGTATATGTTGGTTTTATTATTTCTTCGTTCATATTTATCTAATGACGCACAACGTTATTGTATATGGTTTGTTGCGTGTTTCAAGCAACTAATTTAGTAAATAATTACCGACCAAGAAAGTCTGCGAGGACTTTCGTAAGTAAGCAAAAAGCCAGCAATAAATTATATACGGTGTTGTGCGTTCGGCTTTTATTCATCTATTAAAATGGTAAATCATCAATTCCATTATATTCAGGAACTGGTTTTGGGTATTTCGTTTTAAAGTATGAATTTAAAAAAAGTCCAACAGTAGTAACTGAATTCACAATGAAATAGGTGTAAATTGGTTCGGAAAGTAAATAATCTTCGTCAGTTTTTCCGTGAAAATCAGTTTTTTCACTTCTTAATTTTTCAATTGCTTGACAAGCTGAAATTAATGAATTTCCGATAGTCTTTATCTCTTTTGGATTATCTGTGTTCGTTAAATTGAATTCTTTAAGAATTATATGAACTAATTTATAAAGAGTTTCTTTTCCTGTTATTTTACTTTGTAATCTTTCGTCTTTTAGTATTTCCTTAATAATACTTTCCAGAGCTGAATTGGCAAGTCCAACAGCTAAACTCGGGTCAGTTTCAATTTGTTTAAATGCTTTTGTAAAAGTGTCATATGCAGTTTTAAATTCCGCCTTTAATTCATTTTTGAATGTCGGAATTGAAGGAATAAAATCTGGCGTATCAACACCTAAATCAATTGCGATTTTCAGAAGTATTTCTCCAGGCATTGAATGTAAAGTTGCATTTAAATCTATTTTTTTGTCAGCTTTTTCAATTAAATTGAAATTCTCCCAATAATTTTGCTCATCATATTCGTGCCATTTCCCTATATAATTTCGAGCATTTTTGTATGAAGAATATTCATCCCAAATAGCTTTTTCAACTTCCGTTGTAAGTTCCATTTGGTATTTTGGTGAAATAAGTTCGTTCATTTTTTAAGGTTCTGTTTAGCTGACGCACAACATCCGAATAAAGTGAACATTCACTTTATTCCTTTTATAAGAGGTAAAGTGTACTATAAAACACCGAAATTCGTTTGCAAATGTTTGTTTTAGGTTAAAAATCAAATATACACTATAAAACTAAACATCCTCCACCTGCATCTTCACAAACTCCCCAGGTTCCAAATTACCAGTTATCTCAGTAATCTTTTTACCTACATTAAAAACTTCCATATCAAACTTATGAAGCTCAGCTGGCCGGGTTAATTTTTTAGCGTCATGAAATCCAGCTAATTTACCCTCCAGGTAAATAACATTCATATAGTTTTTGAAGCCTTTTTGGGTAAAATTGGGTACGCCACTTTCATTCACTTTGCCTGCCAGGTACTTTGTGTATTTCATAAAAAAAAATATTGCCTACCAAAGCATGACCGCAATTTACGAAAGATTTTTATTCCATATGCAAGAATTTACCCGGACAATTTGCGGACAATTCCAAATTTAAACAGTGACTATTCGGCGACAATTCGAATTGTCACCGTTCCACTGCGCGAAGTTCGCGTTTTCTGCGTGCTATGATCTGTGCGAATTTGGCCTTTACTTTGGATCAACAAAATTTTATATTATGAAAAAGAAAAATTTGATCAAGAAGGTATTAAGATCCGCAACGATTGTTGCAATAAGAAAATTGATAACAACTTATCCAGTTGAAATAAAGTGCTTTTTACTCACGTATTTATTGCCGGATTTTATCGTTTAGGTATTAATACTTATATTTTATTTCTTTTTATTTTTCCAGTTGATTAACCAAAACCACTATTGATAATGAAAAAGAAAAATGAAAAAAACGGAAGTTAGCGAGTTGATAGGCCTCATAAAGGGCATAAATAGCGAATTCTCTAAAGAACAAACGCCGAAAATAAATATTAAACAATGTAAAGAGCTCTATAATGAGTTTAGCATATTGAATGAGAATATTTACAATGGCGACAATCATGCATTCAACACCAATGACAGGCTAGAGGCATTGATTGAGATCCTTTCTGAAATGGGGAATTTGAATTTTGAAAAAATTGCAGATGTAGGAGAGGAGTTCGATCATTTGGATTATGTTGGCTTTAGCTTGAATCATACGAACCAACGTTTAAAAGAACAGTGGAATGTCTCAAATCGGTTTGAAGCTGTCTTAGGTTCCTTTTCGGACAGTTTGATCGTGACGGATGAAAAAGGGGATATTTTATACTTGAATAAGAGTTTTCAAAAACACCTGAGCGTTCCTTTGTCTCGTTATTTAAACAAACATATCTCGCAACTTTTTGTGCTTTTAATGGTTGATTATGGAATTGATTTTATTCATGGATGCGCCCAGCACGGAATTGTGAAGGAGTATTGCAAAAATCCAACGGCTGATATTGTTTTGCGGGTTTCTCTGCGACCTTATGCGTCAAAAGGTGGAAATGGATATTGTTATAAAATTGAGCGCTTAAATGCTGATTTATATCAAAGTGAATTGAGTTCAAAACTCATTGATACTATTTATGTCGATAAACCTCTGACTCCAAATCAGCAAATTGAGGAATTAAAATTAATTGCTGAACAATACGCAGCAAAAGACTCTTTAAATTTTCGAGAAGTAATGATTCTAAACAAGGTGAACATTCTTTTAGGATCCTAATTCGAAACAAGATCCATTAAGAATATTCTAGCGGTTCCCTCGTCCTTAAAAAATTTGGTGGGCTTGAATGGTTTATCAATCTTAAACCAAAAGTTGATCAGTATTTTGCTTACAAGTCCTTTATTGCTGACAATTGCAATTTTACTCAGTCCAACATAGGACTCTTCGCTTGCCCAATATTTCATGGCGTCCATTTTCGCATTCTTAATACCACTCATATCGATTAAAGCAGGGTAGGGAATTCCTTTGGTATATTCACGACGTTCATCTACGATTACCCTGGCAACATCCATGGTTACAATTAAATCTTTAGGATAACTGCAATGTAGGATCCCGTCTTTGAGTTCCATTACAATATATTCAGATTCATGAACAGGTTTATTTTTGACCATACTCAAATTTAGACTTTTTTTTGATACATTATGCAGTAAATTAAAATCCCACCCTATGTCCAAAAACAGTCTTATCCGAAGTGTTGAAGAAAATATTACCCACGCCATTGATTCAGGAGTCATTCATCTCGTTACCGGAGAAACACAAAAAAGTACTGCTACACAGATTAACGGAAAACAAGTGATTTCCTTTTCATCATACAGTTATTTGGGCTTGGAACGGCGCGAGGAATTGATAAATGGCTGTGTTGATGCGGTTACCAGGTACGGAACCCAGTTTGGTTTCTCCAGGGCTTATTTATCTTTAGATCTATACTCCGAGCTCGAGGATCTGTTAGAGCAGATATTTAAAGCGCATGTTGTTGTGGCACCATCTACCACTTTGGCCCATCAAGCAGCGCTGCCGGTTCTTGTTGGTGACAATGATTTAATTTTGATTGATCAATATGCACATGCCTCTATTTACGCCACAACCAAAATGCTTTCGGCGCGCGGCGTAAAGTTTGAAATTGTGCGGCATAACAAAATGGATCAGCTGGAGGACCGCATTAAAAAACACCGGCAGCATTATGATCAAATTTGGTATTTGTGTGACGGTGTTTATTCTATGCATGGCGATTATGCTCCAATTAAAAAGTTGAAGGCTCTCCTGGACAAATATTCAAGCTTCAGGTTATATATTGATGATGCCCACGGAATTAGTTGGTGCGGAACCAACGGTGCTGGATATGTGCTCAACGAAATAGATCCTCACGAACAAATGGTTGTGTGTGCCTCATTAAACAAAGCTTTTGCGGCTGCCGGTGGCGTTTTAATTGTGAAGAACCAGGAGTGGAAAAGAAAGGTTCGAAATTGTGGTGGTACCTTAATTTTTAGCACGCCAATTCAGCCGCCCATGTTAGGCGCCGGAATTGCCTCAGCAAAATTACACCTGAAGGACGAGCTCGTCCAGCTGCAAAATAAGTTGGCTTTTAATGTACGTGCCTGCAGGGAAGAAATTACGCGGCAAAATTTGCCTGAAATTTCTCAAAACAACTCACCTATATTCTTTATCCCCTGCGTTTTACCAAAGGTCAGTTACCAGGTAAGTAAGTTAATGTTAGATCAAGGTTATTATTTAACTCCAACGGCTTATCCTGCGGTTTCTCCACGAAAGTCCGGTTTGCGTTTCTGCATTAGTGCCGATCATGAACCTGATCAGATCAAGGCAATGGTGCAGCAATTAAAAATTGCTTTTGTACAATCATTAAAAGATAACCAGGTTAATCCGGATCTGATCAATAAGACTTTTAAAATTAAACATGCATTTGATTTTCGCCTTCAGGAGAATTCTGACTTTACGCTTTTGGTCCAAAATTCAATTGCTTGTTTGGATCCTGACGAATGGAATTTGGCCTTTAAAAATAACCCGCTGGCCAGCTGGTCCAATTTGCAAATGTTCGAACAAATTTTCAAAAAGAATTCGCTTCCGGAACACAATTGGACCTGGCATTATTTTGTTGTGAAGGATCCTGTGGGCCAAATTGTTTTGGCTACTTTTTTTTGTGAGTGTTTAATGAAAGATGATGCCTTTAAAACTGCCGCTATATCTGAAAGTGTAGAGTGTTTGCGAAAGCATGATAAGTATTATTTATGCTCAACAGCGCTGCTCATGGGGACGCCGATCACAGAAGGTGGCAATTTGTATCTCAGCAATTCTTCAGACAAAGCACTAGATCTTTTGGTACAAAAATTAAGTGAGCTGCAGCTGAAGAAAAATATAAACGCAATTATTTTGCGTGACTTTGATCCGGCTCAGGTTCAGCTCTCCAACTATTTTATTGAAAATGGTTTTGCCAAAATAGAAATGCCAGCAAGCACACATGCGTTGAAATTGGACCAGAAAAAAACATTCTTGGAACATTATGCAGCACTCCCAAAAAAAAAGCGACAAGAAATTAGACGTGATGCAATGGCTATGGAAAATAAGTACCAGGTGAAAGTGAAGGAGCATTTGTCGGAACCAGAGCTTGATCATGCTTATACACTTTACCGAGCCGTTCAAGAAAAAAGCTATACGCTTAATACTTTTCCGCTGCCGGTGGAATTTCTCCAGGCAATTAACAGAAACCCAGAATGGGAATTTTTAGAGCTTTGTCTTAATCCTGATGAATACCTGCAGGGAGAAGATCCGCTTCCGGTGGCCATTGTTTTTTGTCATAAAACTGGGCAGATTTATACGCCGCTTTATTTGGGCTTAGATTATCGTTATAAATATTCGCATAAAAACTACAAACAGGTTATGCTTCAGTTGGTAAAAAGAGCAAAGGTTTTAAAACTCGAATTGGTTAATTTAGGGGTGACAGGCGCTACTGAGAAAAAAAGATACGGTGCCTCAACAGACGTTAAGAAAGTTTTTGTTCAGATGCAGGATAGTTATAATCAAGATATGCTACGTAATCTGTCTATTGATCATATAAGGAATTAATTACATAGCGTAGTAGGTCTGTTTAATAAATGCGGTGGTTTTTAGAAAAGTAAAAATTTAGGTATTTTACCAGTGCATTCATAGAACCAGCTCTTGCCTTCAATACTTTATTTTCGATTGCCCAGAAATGAGTACTATCTATTTGATCCTTTGACAGAGTATCTTTATTCCAATCTTGGGATTCTATATATTCATGAATTAATCTAACTATATACTCATAATCTTCTATATTTATTAGAGGAGTTCTTTCGAGCTTTTTCTCATTATATTGCCTCCTAGTCAGTTTCAAAATTTCTTCCAATAAATCCCGTTCTGATCTTTCAACTAGCTTTGTTTCACTATCTTTTTTTAATGACTCATGATCTTTTAAAAGTTGCAAAACTTTCTTCTCTAATTGAGGATAAAAAGCTTCAAATACGTTTTCAAAAACTGTATCAGATACCTTAGCATCCCCAAGGCTATTATTGATCGATCGCATCAATTTTTTGAATTCAGTTTTTTCAAATAATGTTGATTGAAATGTTGAAAGTGGACCGGTTAGATCCGAGTTTTTAACATCAAATAATAATGGACAAACTTTACTTTTTTCTAATTGGTTTGATAGGGCTCCAGCTTCAAAAAGAATCCATGGTTTTTCCAAGTTTTCACGAGTTAAGCAAATTATACCGACGCTAGAATCGTTTAATTTTCCAGTTATTTCAGATTCCTATTTCATTCCTTTCTCAATATCTTCAGGCGTGAAATATGGCTTTGCTGATTGCAAGACCATTGGAATCCAATCTTTAATTTCTTTTGCTATTTTCTTACTTAGGTCTCCAGACCAGCTTATAAATATGTTCATTGGGTTATTTTTAAATTTAATTATTAGTATTCAAATCAAATATCTTCAATTATATTTTTCCTTAATATAATTTTTGTGAAGAGAATCTTGATATCATTCGGGCTTCCAAGGTGAGTTGTATTATTGAGGAATTCAAAAAGTTTGGGGATTTCAGATTCGTCATTGAGAATTATATACTTGATGTCTTTAGATTTCATTTTTATTGCATCATCTGGAAAGTGTGGTTTTTTATTTTTACTCTTGAAATTCTTATATTCTTCGCGACTTAATCCTAAATCTTTCGATCCAGTTACATCACGAATATATCGCCATTCCCTTTCGTCATAAAATTTGTAATTTTTACTTTTTATTCCATCTCTAATCATTTCTCCTTGATACGGTTTTGAATATCTGATTGTTTCTATAAAGTACTCCCGAATTATTCCAATACCATCATGCTTATCTTCAATAGCCGTCAATGAAACCATTGCAGTGATAGCCTTGCGGATATGTGCGTTCAATATTGAATTTTCTTCAACATATAAAACAGGATTCATTCCATGTCTTATCCCCCAATCTTTTGTCATTCCAATTGCATAATTGCCATAGTTTTCTATGTAATATCTTGCTTGAGCCAAAGGCGTGTCACAAAAGGATACCATTGGTATAGCCACCCATGCCTCCATGCAATAGGACGGAATAAATCCATTCTCGAATATACTGCACAGAGTTTCGAATTTATCTGTATAATGAAATAGTGTATTTGAACTAACTGCCATTTAATATCTAGGTTTTTGGATTAATATTGAAAATATAATTATTAGTTTATACTAGCCTATTTTCCCAAATTTTCTAGTTGCTTTTACGAAATGAAAAATGAAGAATCCAGCCATTACCCTCATTAAAAAGTCAATAACGA